>NZ_JCALCP010000020.1:0-52890 GCF_059812405.1 Mycobacterium sp. NGS57
CCGATGCCGGGCACGTCCGCGTGGAACAGGACGACGGCGACCACCGCCACCGCGCGCAGGCCCTCGATGTCCGGGCGAAACCGCGACCGCTCCGAGCGCCGACTCTCGTGTTCTTCGGTGGGGCTGATGCTGTCGGCCTGGCGCAAGGTCACCTACTTATATATGAGGAAGCGTCTTGGCAGGGTCTGAAGCGTCCCTGAACAGTCGAGGCATTATCACACACCTGTCTAACTGCGATGCGCGGAATGCGCCCATCCTCAGCCGTGGGCGAGCGCGCGGTCGGTTAGCGCGCCGATGGCCGGCGCCAACAGCCGCGAGTACTGCAGCGTCACGTGGTTCTCGTCGAGGTAGACCAGGGTGTTGCCGACGATGACCGGGCAGCGGTCGGCGGCGCAGAACAGGTCGGTGAGGTCGGTGTACTGCCCGCCGCCGGCCTTGGTGGCGGCGGCCTCGGCGGCGATGCCGGGCTGGTTCACCGCGGCGGACCGTCGCGGCACGCAGGCGCCCACGTCGTCGAGGTAGCCGGACAGGCAGATGGGCACCACGAAGTGCGGATCGGGCACGGGCCCGAGCACCAGCACCTTGGCGCCGGTGGTCCGCAGCTGCTGCACCAGGCGGGTCAGGCTCTCGGTCCACGTCGCGTCGTACGCCTTGAATCCGCTCAGCGACTCGTCGGCGCCGTAGCCGCGCCACGCGCTCACCACGACCAGCCGGGGGTGCTCGGCGCGCAGCCGGGCGAGGATGTCGCCGCGCCACTGCTGGCAGTGCTCGAAGAGTTCGACGAGGCGGCGCAGGGGGTTGGTGATCGGCAGGTCCATCAGGGGGCAGGCGCCCTTGGCCAGCATCTCCAGCCGCCAGTGCCGCTGGGCGGCGACCTGCTGGAACGCCGGGTTCCACATCGCGGCGTGCGAGTCCCCGACCAGCGCCACGGTCGTGGCCGAGGCGGTGTCGCCGGCCGCACACTCGGGTTGTCCGCCCTGGAACGGCGTGCGCAGGCAGCCGTCGAACAGCAGGGCCTGCTTTTCGGCGGGGGCGTCGGCCAGCGCGGGATCGAGGTTCGAGGGGACGGCGGTGAGGTTGGCCGAGGCGGCGACGGCGGCCTGCACCTGGGCGAAGGCCTGGCGCACCGCGGCGTCGTAGGCCTCGGCGGGGGAGCCGGCCGGCACGGGCGCGGCGGTGATGGCCAGCGGCGCGGCCGGGGCCCCGCGGCCCACCGGGGTGGGCACCACCGCCAGCAGCGCCACGCCCACGCAGACCGCCACCGCGGTGGCCCCGGCGCCCAGCCCGAGGCTGAGCCCGGCCGAGCGGCGCAGCGGGGCGGCGAAGCGCACCGGGTTCTCCAGGAACCGCAGCGTGAGCGCGGCCAGCAAGCCCGAGATCAGCGCGGCGACCACCCGGGCGGGCAGGCCCAGCGGGTGACCCATCACCACGGGAGCCAGGATCAGCACCGGCCAGTGCCACAGGTACCAGGAGTAGGAGATCCGCCCGATGGCCCGCATCGGCGCCGCGCCCAGCACCCGCCCGCAGCCCTGGTCGGGGGCGGCGCAGCCCGCGGTGATCACCAGCGCCGCGCCCAGCGTGGGCAGCAGCGCCGCGACGCCCGGGTACAGGGTGGTCGCGCTCAGCCGGGTGCAGGCATAGAGGATGACGGCGAGCCCGACCCAGCCGACGATCGCCGCGGCCCGCGGCGAGAGCCGCCCCCACCGGCCTGCGGTCAGCGCGACCAGGCCGCCGACGGCCAGCTGCCAGGCCCGGGTGGGCAGCGAGAAGAACGCCGCGGCGGTCACCACGTAGGTGGCCGCGAAGGACAGCACGAATGACACTCCGGCCACCGCGGCGAGGACGACCAGATAGGGCCGCTGTGAGGCCACGGCCTCGGTCCGGCTGCGCTTACGCAATCGCCGGATCAGCCACGCGGTGCCGAGGATCAGCGGCGGCCACACCAGGTAGAACTGCTCCTCGACGCCGAGTGACCAGTAGTGCTGGAACGGCGACGGCGGCACATGGCTGGCGAAGTAGTCGACGCCGCGGAAGATGAACCAGAAGTTGCTGACGTAGAGCGCGCTGGCGATGCCGTCGCCCATCACGGCGCGGGCCTGCAGCGGGGGCAGCAGCGCGGCCGAGGCGACCATCGTGACCACGCCGACCGCCGCCGACGCCGGCAGCAGTCGCCGGGCGCGCGCGCCGTAGAAGCGGCGCAGCCGCACGGTGCCGGTGCCGCTGGTCTCGCGCCACAGCAGGCCGGTGATCAGGAAACCGGAGATGACGAAGAAGACGTCGACGCCGACGAACCCGCCCCCGATCCCCGGGACGTCGGCGTGGAACAGGACGACGGCCAGCACCGCCACCGCGCGCAGTCCCTCGATGTCCGGGCGAAACCGCGACTCGCGGCGCCGACTCTCGCGTTCCTCGGTAGGGCGGACGCTGTCGGCCTGGCGCAAGGTCTACCTACTTACTACGAAACCGTCGGGAATCGAGGCATTATCACACACCTGTTGAACTGCGACGGGCGAAAGGCGGGCAATCCACTGCGGCCCGCGCTCACTTTTGCTCGGCGATCCAGGTGGTGGTGAAGCGCTGCAGCGCCGGGATGTTCTGGGCCAGACCGGCCGCGATGGATTTCTCGAGTTTGCCGCCCACCAACGGGATCTTGACGTCGACGCGCACGGCGAAGCTCATCTGCGAGCCGTCGCCGGCCGGCGCCAGCAGGGCCTTCCCCCGGCCCGACCCGAAACCGCCGGACGCCGCGACGTTGACCCGCCCGCGCACCTGCCCGTCGCCGAGCGGTTTCCAGGTCTCGCTGTGCATGATCTTGAGGTCCCCGGGCAGCAGCTTGGCGACGAAACCGGGCAGCAGCTGGCGGCCCAGGTGCTGGGTGGCGCGCATCTGCACGGTGCCGTCGGCGCCGACGTCCAGCGAATCCAGCGTGGTGGCGGCGTCGCCGGCCGACAGCCGGGTCACCCAGTAGTCCTCGCGCGCGAATGCCGCATGGATTTGCTCGACGGTTGCGGTCGACTCGGTCCAGATGTCGAATGAGTGCGGCATAGGAGACCATTCTTACCAAAGCGCGAGCCGGCTCGGACGTGACCGCTATCGTGTGGCCCATCCCTTGTCAGACGTGTGTGTAACGGAGAGGATCGTCGCGTGGGATTCAACAGCGGGCTGGTGGTGCTGGCCGACGCCCTGCCGGGCGCGAACCGGATCAAGGCCGTGCGCCGGGCGCTCGACGGGCGGGTGAACCCCGTCTACCTGGAGATCGGCGTCTCCCGCGGACAGGCCTTCCAGCGGATCAGCGCCGACGAGAAGATCGCCGTGGACCCGGCGTTCCGGCTCACCGCGCGCACCCGGAAGCTCGCCGACGCCAAGGCCCGCGTCACCCACTACTTCGAGACGACCTCCGACGACTTCTTCGCGAGCCAGGCCGCCTTCCTCGAGCAGCGCCCCGTCGACGTCGCCCTGATCGACGGGCTGCACACCTACGAGCAGGTCGTGCGCGACGTCGAGAACACCGTTCGCTACCTGCGCGACGACGGCGTCATCTTCCTGCACGACTGCAACCCCGCCTTCGAACTGGCCGGCCGCCGTGCGGATTCGTGGGACGAGTTCGTCGCGTCGCAGAAGGGGCCGCTGGTGATCGGCATCTGGAACGGCGACGTCTGGAAGGCGATCGTCCAGCTGCGCAGCACCCGCCCCGACCTGCTGGTCGGCGTGCTCAAGTGCGACCAGGGCGTCGGGTTCGTGCGCAAGGCGACTCCCGAGTCGACACTGCCGTATTCGGTGGAGCAGGTCGAGGCGCTGACCTACGCGGACCTCAAGGCCGACCGCAAGCGCCTGCTGAACCTGAAGCCGCCCCGCTATCTCGGCGAACTTCTCGGCGTCGGCGCCGGATCGTCCCCGAAGTAGAAGCGCCATGAAATTCGTGCTGGCGTGCTGGGGAAGCCGCGGCGACGTCGAACCCTGCGCCGCCGTCGGCCGCGAGCTGGTGCGCCGCGGGCATGACGTGCGGATGGCCGTCCCGCCCGACCTGGTCGGCTTTACCGAGGCGGCCGGGATCGAGGCGGTCGGCTTCGGGCCCGACTCGCAGTCCATCCTCGACGCGCACCGCGACTTCTGGACGTGCTTCTTCCGCCACCCGTGGCGGCTGCGGGAGCTCGTCCGGTCCCGCACCGAGATCGCGGGGCCCCTGCTGCAGGGCTGGCAGGACATGAGCGCGACGCTGATGTCGCTGGCCGACGGAGCCGACCTGCTGTTCACCGGCATCAACTTCGAGGACGCCGCCGCCAACGTCGCCGATCGTTTCGGCGTCCCCCTGGCCACGCTGCACTATTTCCCGCTGCGGCCCAACGGCCAGGTCCTGCCGTTCTTGCCGGCGCGGCTGGGCCGCGCGGCGGTGGCGGCGTTCTGGTGGGTGTCGTGGCGGGGCACCAAGAAGGTCGAGGACACCCAGCGCCGCGAGTTGGGCCTGCCCACGGCGATCGGCTCCGCGCCGCGGCGGATCACCGAGGCCGGGTCGCTGGAGATCCAGGCCTACGACGAGGCCTGCTTTCCCGGGCTGGCCGAGGAATGGGCGCGCTCCGGCAGCCCCGTCAACCGGCCGTTCGTGGGGACGCTGACGCTGGAATTGGCGACGGACGCCGACGACGACATCGCGTCGTGGATCGCCGCGGGAACGCCGCCGATCTTCTTCGGCTTCGGCAGCATCCCGGTGGAGTCCCCGGCCGACACCATCGCCATGATCGACGCGGCCTGCGCGCGGCTGGGCGAGCGGGCGCTGGTCGGCGCCGCCGGAACGGATTTCGGCAGCGCCCCGCACTCCGAGCGGGTCAGGGTCGCCGGCACGATGAACTACGCGACGGTCTTTCCCGCGTGCCGCGCGCTCGTCCACCACGGCGGCTCGTCCACCACGCCCATCGGCATGCGCGCCGGGGTGCCGCAGCTGATCCTCTACTGGGACCTGGTGCACGCGATCTACGGCGCCGCCGTCAAACGGCTGAAGGTCGGCACCGCCCGGCGCTTCTCGACGGCCACCGAGGAGACGCTGGTGGCCGACCTGCGCAAGATCCTCGCCCCGGACTACGCCCAGCGCGCCCGCGAGCTCGCCACCCGGATCACCGAGCCCGCCAAAAGCGCGGCGGCCGCCGCCGATCTGGTCGAGGATTTCGCCCGGCTCAACAGCGCCGTCTGACTCGTTAGCAAAGCTACGGACCGGCCGTCATCGCTACAGCTCAGAGGGGTTGCAGGCGGCAGTTTCGGGTGTGTGCACTAATTGCACAACCGTCGTTCTCACTCCGTGATCGGGCTCACAGCGAACCGCGTGACAGCGGTCACACCCAGGAAGTATGGTTTAGAACTTGTTATACCCATGTTGACTAAACGGTCGGGAGACGCGGTGAGCACCAACCCATTCGACGACGACAACGGCACCTTCTTCGTCCTGGTCAATGACGAGGAGCAACACAGCCTGTGGCCGACGTTCGCCGACGTCCCGGCCGGGTGGCGGGTGAGCTTCGGCGAGGCCGACCGCGCCGCGTGTCTCGACTACATCGAACAGAACTGGCCCGACATACGCCCGAAGAGTTTGCGCGAGAGGCTGGCCGGGGCCACGGCTTCTGACAAGTAAAGCGCCTGGGGTCGAGAGTCGGATGGAGTCAACAGACCGCGTACTTCCGTTGACGCGCGTGCAGCTGGATATCTGGCTTGCGCAGGAGACGGGACACTCCGGTACGGACTGGCAGATTGGCCTGCTGGTGAAGATCGCGGGCGCCGTGGAACAGGACGCCCTGCAGTGGGCGATCAGCCGCGTCATGCGCGAGGCCGAACCGGTGCGGGCGGCGTTCCTCGAGGAGGACGGCCAGGTCTTCCAGAAGGCGATCGACTACCCGGAAATCGAGCTGGACTTCTACGACATGAGCGGCAAGGACGACCCCGTGCGGGAAGTCCAGGAGGTGGCGCTGTCGATTCAGCGCACGCCGATGCCGTTCACCGGCCCGCTGTTCAAATACGCGCTGTTTCAGACGCGGCCCGACGAATTCTATTTGTTCGGCTGCTACCACCACATCGTCATCGACGCGGCCGGCATCGGGCTCATCGGCAACCGGATCGCCTCCATTTATTCCGCCATTGTCACCGGCGAACCCATTCCGCCCGCCTTTTTCGGCTCGCTGCAGGACCTGGTCGACTGCGAATCCGAATACGAGGCGTCGAGCGACTATTCCGACGACCGCGACTATTGGACGCGGAACCTTCCCGCCGAAAGCGGAACGAACAATCGGCTGCCGCAGGCGGCGGGGGAGCGCGACCCGAATTGGCGTTCGACGCCCGTCGGGCTGGACCCCGCGATCATGCGCCGCATCCAGGAGCTGTCCCACGTGTGGAACATGCCGCGCGCCTCGGTGATCACCGCGGCGTGCGCGCTGCTGGTGCGGGGCTGGTGCTCCGAGGGCTCCGAAGTGGTGCTCGACTTCCCGGTCGGCCGGCGGGTGCGGCCCGAGACGAAGACGCTGCCCGGGATGGCCGCCGGAGTCGTCCCGCTGGTGCTCAACGTCACGGCGGAGGAGACGGTGACCGACTTCTGCCGGCACGTCGACACCCGCATCCAGGAGCTGCTGAGCCATCAGCGTTTTCCCGTGCACGCGCTGGAGCGCAAGGCCGGTTCCGGCGGGTCGGCCGACCGGGTGGTCATCGACTTCTTCCCGCTCGCCTTCTCCATGGACTTCGGCGGGTTCACGGCGTCGGCGTCGATGACCAACTCCGGCTTCGTGGGCGGCTTCGGGCTGATCCTGTCCGGCATCGGCGACGAGCTCTCGCTGAGCACTTTGGGTGCCGCGGAACTGTTTTCGAATTCCGACGTCGCCGATCTGGCGCGCCGGCTGGAGCGGGTGCTGGTGGCGATGGCGGCCGACCCGGCGCGGCCGGTGTCGACGATCGACGTGCTCGACGCCGGCGAGCACGCCGGCCTGCAGGCGTGGGGCAATCGGGCCGCGCTGGCCGAACCGCCTGCGGCGGTGTCGATTCCGGCGGTGTTCGCCGCGCAGGCCGACCGCACGCCCGACGCGGTGGCGGTCACCTGCGACGGCCGGTCGATGACCTACCGCGAGCTGGACCAGGCCGCAAACCGGTTGGCGCACTTGCTGTCCGGTCGGGACGTGGGCCCGGGGCGGCGGGTGGCGCTGCTGTTCTCCCGGTCTGCCGAGGCCGTCGTCGCGATGCTGGCGGTGGCGAAAACCGGGGCGGCGTATGTGCCGATCGACCCGGCGGTGCCGGCGGCGCGGATGCAGTTCGTGCTCGACGACGCCGCGCCCGTCGCCGCGATCACCACCGCCGATCTGGCCGACCGGCTGCGCGGCTGCGATCTGGCGGTGATCGACGTCGGCGATCCCGCAGTGGACGGTCAGCCCGCCACCGCATTGCCGGGCCCGGCCCCCGACGACACCGCCTACATCATCTACACCTCGGGAACCACCGGGACCCCGAAGGGGGTGGCGATCCCGCACCGCAACGTGGTGCGGCTGCTGGAGACCCTCGATGCCGACCTGGGATTGGCGGGGCAGGTGTGGTCGCAGTGCCACTCGCTGGCCTTCGACTTCTCGGTGTGGGAGATCTGGGGCGCGCTGCTCTACGGCGGGCGCGTCGTGGTGGCACCCGACGCGGTGGTGCGCTCCGCGGAAGACCTGCGCGCCCTGCTGATCGCCGAAGGGGTCACCTTCCTGAGCCAGACCCCGTCGGCGTTCTACGCGCTGCAGGCCGCCGACACCGCCGCGACCGACCCGGCCGGGTTGAAGCTGCAGGCCGTGGTGTTCGGCGGCGAAGCCCTTGAGCCGCAACGCCTTCGGGCCTGGCTGGACAAGCATCCGGGTGCGCCGCGGCTGATCAACATGTACGGCATCACCGAGACGACGGTGCACGCGTCGTTCCGGGAGATCGGCGGCGGCGACGTCGACAGCGCCGGCAGCCCGATCGGGCGGCCGCTGGGCCACCTGAGCTTCTTCGTCCTCGACGGCTGGCTGCAGCCGGTGCCGGCGGGCGTCGTCGGGGAGTTGTATGTCGGTGGCGCCGGGCTGGCCGACGGCTACGTGGGCCGGGCCGGGCTGAGCGGGACGCGGTTCGTGGCCTGCCCGGCCGGCGAGCCGGGGCAGCGCATGTACCGCACCGGCGACCTGGTGCGCTGGAGCGCCGGCGGCCAGCTGGAGTACGTGGGCCGCGCCGACGAGCAGGTCAAGGTGCGCGGGTATCGCATCGAGCTCGGTGAGATCCAGGCCGCCCTGAGCGGGCTGGACGGGGTGGAGCAGGCGGTGGTGATCGCCCGCGAGGACCGTCCCGGCGACAAGCGCCTGGTCGGCTACGTCACCGGCACCGCGGACCCGGCCAAGATGCGCACCGAACTCGGTGAGCGCCTGCCGGCCTACATGGTGCCGGCCGCGGTCGTCGTGCTCGAGGCGCTGCCGCTGACGGTCAACGGCAAGCTCGACACCCGCGCGCTGCCGGCCCCGGAGTACCAGGACGGCGACCGCTACCGGGCCCCGGCCACCCCCGTCGAGGAGGTCCTGGCCGGCATCTACGCCCAGATCCTCGGGCTGGAACGCGTCGGCGTCGACGAGTCCTTCTTCGAACTGGGCGGCGACAGCATCCTGTCGATGCAGGTGGTGGCCCGCGCCCGCGCCGCCGGGCTGACCTGCCGCCCGCGCGACATCTTCGTCGAGCAGACCGTGGCCCGCCTGGCCCGGGTGACCGGGGTGGCCGACGGTGCCGCCCCGGTCGACGAGGGCACCGGGGACGTGCCCGCCACCCCGATCATCTCCTGGCTGCGCGACGTGGACGGCCCGGTCGGCGAGTTCAACCAGACCGTGCTGGTGCAGGCCCCGGTCGGGGTCACCGAATCCGACGTCGCCGAGCTGTTGCAGGCCCTGCTCGACCGGCACGCCATGCTGCGGCTGCGCGTCTCCGACGACAGCACCTGGCACCTGACGGTCCCCGAGCCCGGCTCGCTGCCGGCGCGCGACTGCCTGCGATCGGTGCAGGCCTTGTCCGACGAGGCGGTCGCCGAGGCGCGTTCGCGGCTGAACCCCGCCGCCGGCGCGATGCTGAGCGCGCTGTGGGTGGCCGCGACGAGCCAGCTGGTCCTGATCGTGCACCACCTGGCCGTCGACGGGGTGTCGTGGCGCATCCTGCTCGAAGACCTCAACCTGGCGTGGGCCCAGCACCACGGCGGGCAGCAGGTCGCGCTGCCCGCGCCCGGCACGTCGTTCGCCCGGTGGGCCACGCTGCTGGCCGAGCACGCGCACCACCCCGACGTCGTGGCGCACGCGGCCACCTGGCGGCAGGTCGCCGCCACGCCGTCGCCCCTGCCGGCGGTGCGCGCCGACGCGGACACCTACGTCAGCGCGGGCAACTACTCGGCGTCGCTGGACGCCGAGACCACTCGCATGCTGCTCGGCGAGGTGCCCGCGGCGTTCCACACCGGCATCCACGACATCCTGCTGATCGCGTTCGGGTTGGCCCTCACGGAATTCCTGGGGACCGGCCCAGCCCCCGTCGGCATCGACGTCGAGGGCCACGGCCGCCAGGAGGAGCTGGGCGCCGCCGGGGAGCAAGTAGACCTGTCGCACACGGTCGGCTGGTTCACCACCAAGTACCCGGTGGCGCTGAAGCTCGGCGGGCTGGACTGGGCGCAGGTGGTGGCCGGCGACGAGGCGCTGGGGGCGGTGATCAAGGACGCCAAGGAGCAGTTGCGCGCCCTGCCCGACGGCCTGACCTACGGCGTGCTGCGCTACCTGAACGCCGACGTCGACCTCGACGGCGCCGACCCCCCGGTCGGGTTCAACTACCTCGGGCGCCTGGGCGCGGGCGCGGCCGAGCTGTCCGGTGACGTCTGGGAGATCCGCCAGGACGGCTGGTCGGTCACCGGCGCCGCCGCGGCCATCCCGATGCCGCTGGCGCACACCGTCGAGCTCAACGCCGGCACCATCGACACCGACAGCGGCCCGCACCTGCGCGCCGGCTGGACGTGGGCGCCCTCGGCGCTGAACGAGGAGCGGGTCGCCCGGCTGAGCCGGCTGTGGTTCGACGCCCTGGCCGGCATGTGCGCGCACGTGCGCGGCGGCGGCGGCGGGCTGACGCCCTCGGACGTCGCCGCCAGCCTCAGCCAGCAACAAATCGACGAGCTTGCGCGGCAGTATGCGGATCGCTGACGTACTGCCACTGACCCCCCTGCAGCGGGGGCTGCTGTTCCACGCCAGCACCGCCCAGGGCGGCGATGACGTCTACGCCGTGCAGCTCGACATCACCCTGACCGGCCGGCTCGACCAGCACCGCCTGCGCGACGCGGTGCAGACCGTGGTCACCCGCCATCCCCACCTGGCGGCCCGGTTCTCCGACAAGTTCGCCGAGCCGGTGCAGATCATCCCGGCCGATCCCGAGGTGCCGTGGAACTACGTCGACCTCAGCGGCGCCGGGCCGGGCCTCGACGAGCAGATCCAGCAGTTGTCCGCCGCCGAGCGGGCCGCGGTGTGCGACGTGGCCGACCAGCTGGCCTTCCGGGCGGTGCTGATCCGCACCGCGGACGACGAGCACCGGTTCGTGCTGACCAACCACCACATCGTGCTGGACGGCTGGTCGCTGCCGATCCTGCTGGGGGAGATCTTCGCCAGCTACTACGGGCAGTGGCTGCCCGCGGCGGTCCCGTACCGCCGCTTCGTCACCTGGCTGGCCGCCCGCGACCTCGACGCCGCCCGCGCGGCCTGGCGCGACGTGCTCGACGGCTTCGACGCCCCCACGCTGGTGGGCCCGCCGGACCGGCGGGGCCTCGGGCGCCGCGGCGTCACCTCGTACCCGGTTCCCGCGAGCACCACCCGGGCGCTCAACGAGCTGGCGCGCTCCCGCCACACCACCGTCAACACCGTGCTTCAGGGCGCCTTCGCCCAGCTGCTGATGTCGCTGACCGGCCAGCACGACGTGGCCTTCGGCACCACGGTCTCGGGCCGTCCCACCGAGCTGGCCGGCGCGGACTCGATGGTCGGCCTGCTGATCAACACGGTGCCGGTGCGGGCCAGCAGCACCGCGGAAACCAGCACCGCCGACCTGCTCGACCAGCTGCAGAACGCACACAACCACACCCTCGACCACCAGCACCTGGCGCTCAGCGAAATCCACCGCATCGCCGGGCAGGACCAGCTGTTCGACACCTTCTTCGTCTACGAGAACTACCCCCTGGACGCCGCCGCGCTGTCGGGCACCGACGGGCTGGCCGTCACCGGGTTCGCCCACCGCGAGGCCAACCACTACCCGCTGGCGATCCAGGCCCTGCCGGGCAACGAGCTGACCCTGCGCGTCGAATTCGACACCGACGTGTTCGACGCCGCCGGCGTCGAGGCGCTCATCGAGCGGTTCAAGCGCGTCATGGAAGCCATGACCGCCGACCCGAACCGCCGGCTGTCGTCGATGGACCTGCTGGACGGCGACGAGCACGCCCGCCTGGACGGCTGGGGCAACCGCGCGGTGCTGGCGCAGCCGGCCGGCGCGTCGGTGTCGATCCCGGCGCTGTTCGCCGCGCAGGTGGCGCGCGCGCCCGGGGCGGTGGCCGTCACCTGGGGCGAACACTCCTGGACGTATCGCGCGCTCGACGAGGCCGCCAACCGGCTGGCGCACCTGCTGGCCGGCCACGGCGTGGGCCCGGGGCAGACGGTGGCGCTGCTGCTGTCGCGGTCGGCCGAGGCCATCGCCGCGATCCTGGCGGTGCTCAAGACCGGGGCGGCCTACGTGCCGATCGACCCGGCGGTACCGGCGGCGCGGATGCAGTTCATGCTCGACGACGCCGCACCGATCGCCGCGATCACCACCGCCACCCTGACCGACCGGCTGCACGGCTCCGGGCTGGCGGTCATCGACGTCAGTGACCTCGACGACCCCGCGATCGCCGCCCAGCCCGGCACGCCGTTGCCGGTCCCGGCGCCCGACGAGATCGCCTACATCATCTACACCTCGGGCACCACCGGCACCCCCAAGGGCGTCGCCATCCCGCACCGCAACGTGGTGCGGCTGCTGGAGGCGATGGACGCGAGCCTGGCGCTCACCGACCGGCACGTGTGGTCGCAGTGGCACTCGCTGGCCTTCGACGTCTCCGTCTGCGAGATCTGGGGCGCGCTGCTCTACGGCGGGCGCCTGGTGGTGGTCCCGGAATCGGTGGCGCGCTCACCCGAGGACTTCCACGCGCTGCTGGTCTCGGAGCAGGTCAGCATCCTGAGCCAGACGCCGTCGGCGTTCTACGCGTTGCAGACCGCCGACGCGCTGAACCCCGAGCTCGCCCGCCGGCTGAAGCTCGAGGCGGTGGTGTTCGCCGGCGAAGCCCTGGAGCCGCAACGCCTTCGGACGTGGCTGGACAACCACCCCGGCCTGCCGCGCCTGCTCAACCTGTACGGCACCACCGAGACGACCGTGCACGCCTCGTTCATGGACCTGCTGCACGGCGACGGGCACGCCCGCCCGGACGGGCCGGGAGCCCCCGCGGTGGTGGCGCCTCCGGTCATCACGTCGGTGTCGATCCCGACGCTGTTCACCTCCCAGGTCGCGCGCGCCCCCGAGGCGGTGGCGGTCAGCTGGGGCGAGCGTTCCTGGACCTATCGCGAGGTCGAGGACGCCGCCAACCGGCTGGCGCACCTGCTGGCCGCCCGCGGCGTCGGCCCCGGACAGCGGGTGGCGCTGCTGCTGTCGCGGTCGGCCGAGGCGATCGTCGCGATCCTGGCGGTGCTGAAAACCGGGGCGGCCTACGTGGCGATCGACCCGGCGGTGCCGGCGACGCGGATGCAGTTCGTGCTCGACGACGCCGCGCCCGTCGCGGTGGTCACCAGCGCCGACCTGCGCCCCGCGCTGGGCGGCTGCGACCTGCCCGTCGTCGACATCAGGGAAATCGAGGCGCCGGCGCTCGGCGGCCTGCCCAGCACGGCGCTGCCGGTGCCCGGCCCCGACGACATCGCCTACATCATCTACACGTCGGGCACCACCGGCACCCCCAAGGGCGTGGCGATCCCGCACCGCAACGTGATCCGGCTGCTGGAAACGCTGGACGCCGACCTGAAGCTGGCGGGGCAGGTGTGGTCGCAGTGCCACTCCCTGGCCTTCGACTTCTCGGTGTGGGAGATCTGGGGCGCCCTGCTCTACGGCGGGCGGCTGGTCGTGGTGCCCGACGCGCTGGTGCGCTCGCCCGAGGACTTCTACGCCCTGCTGGTGGCGGAGCGGGTCAGCGTCCTGAGCCAGACCCCGTCGGCGTTCTACGCGCTGCAAAGCGTGGACGCGCTGCTGCCCGCGCCGGGCTCCCAGCTGACGCTCGAGGCCGTGGTGTTCGGCGGCGAAGCCCTTGAGCCGCAACGACTCCGGACGTGGCTGCGCAACCATCCGGGCTCGCCGCGGCTGATCAACATGTACGGCATCACCGAGACGACGGTGCACGCCTCGTTCCGGGAGATCCTCGCCGCCGACGTCGACAACTCCGTCAGCCCCATCGGCGTCCCCCTGGCCCACCTCGGCTTCTTCGTCCTCGACGGCTGGCTGCGGCCGGTGCCGGCCGGCGTGGTCGCCGAGCTGTATGTGGCCGGCTCCGCGCTGGCCTACGGGTACGTGGGCCGCGGCGGGCTGACCGCGTCGCGGTTCGTGGCGTGCCCGTTCGGGGCGCCCGGCGACCGCATGTATCGCACCGGGGACCTGGTGTGCTGGGGCACCGACGGGCAACTGCGCTACCTGGGCCGCGCCGACGAGCAGGTCAAGATCCGCGGGTACCGCATCGAGCTCGGCGAGGTGCGCGCGGCGCTGGCCGCCCTCGACGGGGTCGCGGAGGCGGTGGTGATCGCCCGCGAGGACCGCCCCGGCGACAAACGCCTGGTCGGCTACATCACCGGGACGGCCGAACCCGCCGAGCTGCGCGCCGCGCTGGCCGAGCGGCTGCCCGAATACATGGTCCCGGCCGCGGTGGTGGTGATCGACGCCCTGCCGCTGACGGTCAACGGCAAACTCGACCGCCGGGCCCTGCCGGCGCCGGAGTACCGCGACGGCGACGCCTACCACGCCCCGGCCGGCGCGGTCGAGGAGATCCTGGCCGGCATCTACGCCCAGGTGCTGGGCGTGGACCGGGTGGGCGCCGACGACTCGTTCTTCGACCTGGGCGGGGATTCGCTGTCGGCGATGCGCCTGGTCGCGGCGGTCAACTCGGGCCTGGGCTGCGGGCTGTCGGTGCGCACGCTGTTCGAGGCGCCCACGGTCGCGCAGCTGGCGCCGCGCCTCGCCGGCGACGGCGACCGGCTGGACCCGCTGGTCGCCGGCGAGCGGCCGGCGGTGGTTCCGCTGTCGTTCGCGCAGAACCGGCTGTGGTTCATCGACCAGTTCCAGGGGCCCTCGCCGATCTACAACATGGCCGTCGGGCTGCGGCTGACCGGCCGGCTCGACGCCGACGCGCTGGGCGCGGCGCTGGCCGACGTGGTCGCCCGCCAGGAGACCCTGCGCACGCGCTTCGAGGCGCCCGGCGGCGTGCCGCGGCAACTGGTGCAGCCCGCCGACGGCGCCGACTTCGGCTGGCGGGTCGTCGACGCCACCGGCTGGCCGGACAGCCGCCTGGACGAGGCGGTCGACGCCGTCGCCGCCCACCCGTTCGACCTGGCCAACGAAATCCCTTTGCGCGCACAGCTTTTCCGCGTCGCCGAGGACGAGCACGTGCTGGTGGCCGTGGTGCACCACATCGCCGCCGACGGCGTGTCGATCACCCCGCTGGTGCGCGACCTGGGCATGGCGTACGCCGCCCGGTGCGCCGGGCAGGCCCCCGGCTGGCCCGACCTGGCGGTGCAGTACGCCGACTTCACGCTGTGGCAGCGCGCGCAGCTCGGCGACCTCGGCGACGACGACAGCCGCATCGCCAAGCAGCTGGCCTACTGGGAGGACGCCCTGGCCGGCATGCCCGAGCACCTGCAGCTGCCCACCGACCGGCCCTACCCGCCGGTGGCGGATTACCGCGGGGCCAGCGTCGCGGTCGACTGGCCCGCGCCGCTGCAGCAGCAGATCGACCGGGTGGCCCGGGAGCACAACGCGACCAGCTTCATGGTGCTGCAGGCCGCCCTGGCGGTGCTGTTGTCGAAGCTCAGCGCCAGCACCGAGGTGGCGGTCGGATTCCCGATCGCCGGCCGGCGCGACCCCGCGCTCGACGACCTGGTCGGCTTCTTCGTCAACACCCTGGTGCTGCGCGTCGGCCTGGCCGGCGACCCCAGCTTCGCCGACCTGCTCGCGCAGGTCCGCACCCGCAGCCTGGCCGCCTACGAGCACCAGGACGTGCCGTTCGAGGTGCTGGTGGAGCGGCTCAACCCGACCCGCAGCCTGACCCAGCACCCGCTGGTGCAGGTGATGCTGGCGTGGCAGAACTGGCAGGACCGCAGTGGCGGCGACGCCGCTGACAACGTCGCGGGGCTGACCCTGGGCGACCTGCAGATCGCGCCGGTGGAGCTCGACACCCGCACCGCCCGCATGGACCTGTCGTTCTCCCTGGCCGAACGCTGGGGCGAGGGCGGCGAGCCCGCCGGCATCGGCGGCACGGTGGAATTCCGCACCGACGTGTTCGACGCGGCCAGCATCGAGACGCTGGTCGAGCGGTGGCGGCGGGTGCTGGCCGAGCTGACCGCCGACCCGGCGCGGCGGCTGTCGGCGGTGGACGTGGTCGACGACACCGAGCGCGCCCGCCTCGACACCGTCGGCAACCGCGCGATGCTGACCAGGCCCGCGCCGGCCGCGACGTCGGTTCCGGAGCTGTTGGCCGCGCAGGTGGCCCGCACCCCCGACGCGGTGGCGGTGACCCACGGCGCCGAGTCGCTGACCTACCGCGAACTCGACGAGGCCGCTAATCGCCTGGCGCACGTGCTGTCCGGGCGCGGCGTCGGCCCGGGCGCGTGCGTGGGGCTGCTGCTGGAGCGCTCGGCGCGGGCCGTCGTAGCCATGCTCGCCGCGCTGAAGACCGGGGCGGCCTACCTGGCGATCGACCCGGGCCTGCCGGAGGCGCGGATCGCGTTCATGCTCTCCGACGCCGCCCCCGTCGCCGTCGTCACCACCGCGGACCTGCGGCCGCGCCTCGACGGGCGCGCCGTCGTCGACCTCGACGACCCGGCCATTGACGCCCAGCCCGCCACGCCGGTGACGGCGGCCGACCCCGGCGACATCGCCTACCTCATCTACACCTCGGGCACCACCGGCACCCCCAAGGGCGTGGCCATCAGCCACCGCAACCTGATCCACCTGGCGGACTCGTCGCCGGCGGACCTGCCGGCGGCGCAGGTGTGGACGCAGTGCCACTCCTACGCGTTCGACTTCTCGGTGTGGGAGATCTGGGCCGCGCTGCTGGCCGGCGGCCGGCTGGTCGTGGTGCCCGACGCCGTCGTCGGATCCCCCGACGACTTCCACGCCCTGCTGGTGCGCGAAAAGGTCAACGTGCTCACCCAGACCCCGTCGGCGGTCGACGCGCTGAACCCGCGCGGGCTGGAGTCGACCGCGCTGCTGCTCGGCGGCGAGGCCTGCCCGGCCGACGTGGTGGACCGCTGGGCGCCCGGGCGGGTGGCGATCAACGCCTACGGCCCCACCGAGGCCACGGTGTACGCGTCGATGAGCGCCCCGCTGCGGGAGGGCTCGGGCGCCGCGCCCATCGGCGGTCCGGTGTCCACCACGGCGCTGTTCGTCCTCGACGAGTGGCTGCGGCCGGTGCCGAGCGGGGTCGTCGGCGAGCTGTACGTGGCCGGGCGCGGCGTCGGCGTCGGCTACGTCGGGCGGACCGGGCTGACGGCGTCGCGGTTCGTGGCGTGTCCGTTCGGCGAACCCGGGGCCCGCATGTACCGCACCGGGGACCTGGTGCGCTGGCGGGCCGACGGCCAGCTGGCCTACCTCGGGCGCGCCGACGAGCAGGTCAAGATCCGCGGCTACCGCATCGAGCCCGGCGAGGTCCAGGCCGCCCTGGCCGCCCTGGCCGGGGTCGAGCAGGCCGTGGTGATCGCCCGCGAGGACCGCCCCGGCGACAAGCGGCTGGTCGGCTACGTCACCGGGACCGCCGACCCCGCCGCGGCCCGCGCGGCGCTGGGCGAGCGGCTGCCGGCCTACATGGTCCCGGCCGCGGTGATGGCGCTCGAGGCGCTGCCGCTGACGGTCAACGGCAAGCTCGACGTGCGCGCGCTGCCGGCGCCCGAATACCGCGACGGCGGCAGCTACCGCGCCCCGTCCACCCCCACCGAGGAGATCCTGGCCGGCATCTACGCCCAGGTCCTGGGCGTCGAGCGGGTCGGCGTGGACGACTCGTTCTTCGACCTGGGCGGCGACTCGCTGTCGGCGATGCGCCTGGTCGCCGCCGTCAACGCGGGCCTGGACGCCGGGCTGGCGGTGCGCACGGTGTTCGAGGCGCCCACGGTGGCCCAGCTGGCCCCGCGCATCGGCGCCGACGAGGGCCGGCTGGAGCCGCTGGTGGCCGTCGAGCGGCCGGCGGTGGTTCCGTTGTCGTTCGCGCAGAACCGGTTGTGGTTCATCGACCAGCTGCAGGGGCCGTCGCCGGTGTACAACCTGGCGGTGGCGCTGCGGCTGCGCGGCCGCCTCGACGCCGACGCGCTGGGCGCGGCGCTGGCCGACGTGGTGGGCCGCCACGAGACCCTGCGCACGCTGCTGCCCGCCACCGAGGGCGTGCCCCGGCAGGTCGTCGTGCCCGCCGCGCAAGCCGACTTTGGGTGGCAGGTCACCGACGCCACCGCATGGCCGGCCGACCGCCTGGCGGCGGCCGTCGACGAGACGGGCCGGCACAGCTTCGACCTGGCAACCGAAATCCCTTTGCGGGCAAGGGTTTTCCGCGTCGCCGACGACGAGCACGTGCTGGTGGCCGTCGCCCACCACATCGCCGCCGACGGCTGGTCGATCGCCCCGCTGGTGCGCGACCTCGGGGTGGCCTACACCGCCCGGTGCGCGGGGCGGGCCCCGGGCTGGGCCGAGCTGGCGGTGCAGTACGTCGACTACACGCTGTGGCAGCGCGCGCAGTTCGGCGACCTCGGCGACAGCGCCAGCCCCATCGCCGCGCAGCTGGCCTACTGGGAGGACGCCCTGGCCGGCATGCCCGAGCACCTGCAGCTGCCCACCGACCGGCCGTACCCGCCGGTCGCCGACTCCGGCGGCGCCACGGTCGCGGTCGACTGGCCGGCGCAGCTGCAACAGCAGGTCGCCCGGGTGGCCCGCGAGCACAACGCGACCAGCTTCATGCTGGTGCAGGCCGCGCTGGCGGTGCTGCTGGCCAAGCTGAGCGCCAGTCCCGACGTCGCGGTGGGCTTCCCGATCGCCGGCCGGCGCGACCCCGCGCTGGACGAGCTGGTGGGCTTCTTCGTCAACACCCTGGTGCTGCGCGTCGAGGTGGCCGGCGACCCCAGCTTCGCCGAGCTGCTGGACCAGGTGCGCCAGCGCAGCCTGGCCGCCTACGAGCACCAGGACGTGCCCTTCGACGTGCTGGTCGAACGGCTCAACCCCACCCGGTCGCTGACCCATCACCCGCTGGTCCAGGTGATGCTGGCCTGGCAGAACTGGGCCGGCACTAACGCCGGGGCCGGCGCCGGGCTGGCCCTGGGCGACCTGGAGGTCACCGAGCTGCCGGTGGACACCGGCACCGCGCGGGTCGATTTGTCGTTCTCGCTGGCCGAACTCTGGGACGAGGGCGGTGAACCCGCCGGAATCGGCGGGACCGTGGAGTTCCGCACCGACGTGTTCGACGCCGACACCATCCACACCCTGATCGAGCGGCTGCGGCGGGCGCTGGCGGCGATGACCGCCGACCCCGACGGGCGGCTGTCGTCGCTCGACGTGCTCGACGACGCCGAGCACGCCCGGCTGGACGGGTGGGCCAACCGCACCGCCCTGGCCGCGGCGCCGGCGGCGGCGTCCATCCCCGAGGTGTTCGCCGCGCAGGTGACCCGCGCGCCCGACGCGGTCGCGGTGAGCTCCGACGGCCGGTCGATGACCTACCGCGAGCTGGACGACGCCGCAAACCGGTTGGCGCACTTGCTGTCCGGGCGCGGTGTGGGCCCCGGGCAGCGGGTGGCGCTGTTGCTGCCCCGCACGGCCGACGCCGTCGTGGCGATGGTGGCCGTGGTCAAGACCGGGGCCGCCTACGTGCCGATCGACCCGACGGTGCCCGAGGCCCGGGTGGGCTTCCTGCTGGCCGACGCCGCACCGGCCGCGGCGGTCACCACCGCCGAGCTGCGGCCGCGGCTGGGCGGGCGCGACCTGCTCGTCATCGATATCGGGACCGTCGGGGACCCGGACGCCCCAACCGATTTGGCCCTCGCCGGGTCGGGACCCGACGACACGGCGTACATCATCTACACCTCGGGCACCACCGGGACCCCGAAGGGGGTGGCGATCCCGCACCGCAACGTGGTGCGGCTGCTGGAGACCCTCGATGCCGACCTGGGATTGGCGGGGCAGGTGTGGTCGCAGTGCCACTCGCTGGCGTTCGACTTCTCGGTGTGGGAGATCTGGGGCGCGCTGCTCTACGGCGGGCGGGTGGTCATGGTGCCCGACGCGGTGGTGCGCTCGCCGGAAGACCTGCGCGCCTTGCTGATTGCCGAACGGGTCACCTTCCTGAGCCAGACCCCGTCGGCGTTCTACGCGCTGCAGGCCGCCGACACCGCCGCGACCGACGCGGCCGGGTTGAAGCTGCAGGCCGTGGTGTTCGGCGGCGAGGCGCTGGAGCCCCAGCGCCTGGCGGCCTGGCTGGACAAGCATCCGGGTGGGCCGCGGCTGATCAACATGTACGGCATCACCGAGACGACGGTGCACGCGTCGTTCCGCGAGATCCTTGCCGGCGACGTCGACAGCGCCGTCAGCCCGATCGGGGTGCCCCTTCGCCACCTGAGCTTCTTCGTCCTCGACGGCTGGCTGCAGCCGGTGCCGGTCGGCGTGGTGGGGGAGCTGTACGTCGCGGGCGCCGGGCTGGCCGACGGGTACCTGGGCCGGCCCGGGCTGACCACCACGCGGTTCGTGGCCTGCCCGGCCGGCGAGCCGGGGCAGCGGATGTACCGCACCGGCGACCTGGTCTGGTGGGGCGCCGACGGGCAGCTGCGCTACGTCGGGCGCGCCGACGAGCAGGTCAAGATCCGCGGGTACCGCATCGAGCTCGGCGAGGTCCAGGCGGCGCTGGCCGGCCTCGACGGCGTCGGGCAGGCCGTCGTCGTCGCCCGCGAGGACCGCCCGGGCGACAAGCGCCTCGTCGGCTACGTCACCGGGCCCGCCGACCCGGCGGACATCCGCGCCCGGCTGGCCGACGGGCTGCCCGCCTACATGGTGCCGGCCGCGGTGGTGGCGCTGGACGCGCTGCCGCTGACGGTCAACGGCAAGCTCGACAAGCGCGCCCTCCCGGCCCCGGAGTACCAGGACGGCGAGCGTTACCGCGCCCCCGCCGACGCGGTCGAGGAGGTCCTGGCCGGCATCTATGCCCAGGTCCTCGGGCTGGAGCGGGTGGGGGTCGACGAGTCCTTCTTCGAGCTCGGCGGCGACAGCATCCTGTCGATGCAGGTGGTGGCCCGCGCCCGGGCCGCCGGGCTGACCTGCCGCCCCCGCGACATCTTCGTCGAGCAGACCGTGTCCCGGCTGGCCCGCGTCGCCGGCGTCGCCGACGGTGCCGGGGCCCCCGCCGACGAGGGCACCGGGAACGTGCCGGCCACCCCGATCATCAGCTGGCTGCGCGAGGTGGACGGCCCGGTCGGCGAGTTCAACCAGACGGTGCTGGTGCAGGCCCCGGCCGGGGTGACCGAGTCCGACGTGGTGCAGCTGTTGCAGGCCCTGCTCGACCGGCACCCGATGCTGCGGCTGCGCGTGTCGGACGACTGGTCGCTGACCGTGCCCGACGCGGGCACGGTCGACGCGCGCGCCTGCCTGCGGGTCGTGGACGAGCTGTCCGCGCCGGCGCTGCTGGCGGCCCGGGCCCGGCTGAACCCGGCGACCGGGACCATGCTGAGCGCGCTGTGGGTGCCCCGCACCGGCCGGCTGGCGGTGATCGCGCACCACCTGGCCGTCGACGGGGTGTCGTGGCGCATCCTGCTCGAAGACCTCAACCTGGCGTGGGCGCAGCGCCGCGGCGGGCAGCCGGTGGAGTTGCCGCCGCCGTCGACGTCGTTCGCCCGGTGGGCGTCGCTGCTGGCCGAGCACGCGCGCCGCCCCGACGTCGTGGCTCAGGCGGACGCGTGGCGGGAGGTCGCGGCGGTGCCGTCGGCCCTGCCGGCGGTGCGTCCCGAGCTCGACACCTTCGCCACCGCCGGGAACCTGTCGGTGGAACTGGACGCCGAGACCACCCGCATGCTGCTCGGCGAGGTGCCCGCGGCGTTCCACGCCGGCATCCACGACATCCTGCTGATCGCGTTCGGGTTGGCGCTCGGGGAGTTCCTGCGTGCCCTAAACAGCCCCGCCGCGCCGATCGGCATCGACGTCGAGGGCCACGGCCGCCACGACGAGCTGGCCCCGGACGTGGACCTGTCGCGCACGGTCGGCTGGTTCACCAGCAAATACCCGGTCGCGCTGCAGGTGGGCGGGCTGGACTGGGCGCAAGTCGTCGCCGGCGACGCCGGGCTGGCCGCGGTGGTCAAACGCGCCAAGGAACAGCTGCGCGGCCTGCCCGACGGCCTGACCTACGGCCTGCTGCGCTACCTGAACGGCGACGTCGGCCTGGACGGCGCCGACCCGTCCATCGGGTTCAACTACCTGGGCCGCCTCGGCGCCGCCGCCGAGTCGTCCGACGAGGCGTGGCGGATGTGCCACGACGACGGGTCGGTGGCCGGCCTCGCCGCGGCGATCCCGATGCCGCTGATGCACACCGTCGAGCTCAACGCCGGCACCGTCGACACCGACGCCGGCCCGCGGCTGCGCGCCGGCTGGACGTGGGCGCCCTCGGCGCTCGACGAGGAGCAGGTCGGCCGGCTCGGCCGGCTGTGGTTCGACGCCCTGGCCGGCATCTGCGCCACCGTGCGCGCCGGCGGCGGCGGACTGACCCCCTCCGACATCGCGCCCGCCCGCCTGAGCCAGGACCAGATCGACGACCTCGCCCGGCAGGCCCGCATCGCCGACGTGCTGCCGCTGACCCCCCTGCAGCAGGGCCTGCTCTTCCACGCCGCCATGGCGCATGGGGCGCAGGCCAACCCCGACGACGTCTACGCGGTGCAGCTGGAGACCACCCTGAGCGGTCCCCTCGACGCCGACCGGCTGCGCGACGCCCTGCGCGCGGTGATCGCCCGGCATCCCAACCTGGTGGCCCGCTTCTGCCTGCTCGACGAGCCCGTGCAGGTCATCCCGGCCGATCCCGACGTGCCGTGGCGTTTCGACGACCTGAGCGACGACCCGGACCCGGGCGGGCAGATCCGGCGGATCTGCGCCGACGAACGGGCCGCAATCGGCGATCTCACCGCGCAGTCGCCGCTGCGGGTGGCGCTGATCCGCACCGCGGCCGACCGGCACCGGTTCGTGCTGACCAACCACCACATCGTCCTGGACGGTTGGTCGCTGCCGATCCTGCTGCAGGAAATCTTCGCCGGCTACTACGGCCACCGGCTGCCCGCCCCGGTCCCGTACCGCCGGTTCGTCAGCTGGCTGGCCGGCCGCGACCGCGACGCCGCGCGCGCGGCCTGGAGCGAGGTCTTCGCCGGCTTCGACACCCCGACGCTCATCGGGCCCCCGGAGCGGCTTGGGCTCGGGCGGCGCGACGTCGCGTCGTTCACCGTGCCCGCGCACACCACCGCGGCCATCGGCGAGCTGGCCCGCGCGCGCCACACCACCGTAAACACCGTGCTGCAGGGCGCTTTCGCGCAGCTGCTCGCGTGGCTGACCGGCCACGACGACGTCGCCTTCGGCGTCGTGGTCTCGGGGCGGCCCGCCGAGGTCGCCGGCGCGGACTCCATGGTGGGCCTGCTGATCAACACCGTGCCGGTGCGGGCCACCGTCACACCGGCCACCAGCGTCGCCGAGCTGCTCGACCAGCTGCAAGCCGCCCACAACCGCACGCTCGAGCACCAGCACCTGGCGCTGGCCGACATCCACCGGGCCACCGGACACCGCCGGCTTTTCGACACCGTTTTCGTCTACGAGAACTACCCGACCGACACCGCCGCGCTCACGGGCGACGACGGGCTGAGCGTCGGCGAGATCGCCAACCGCGACTACTACCACTACCCGCTGGCGATCCAGGCCGTGCCGGGACGCGAGCTGGAGCTGCGCGTCCAATTCCGCGCCGACGTGTTCGACGCGGCCGCCATCGATGCGCTGATGCAACGCTTCCAGCAGGCGTTGGTGGCCATGACCGCCGACCCGGCGCGCCCGCTGTCGGCGGCGGACCCACAGGGCGGCGACGGGCACCGGTGGCCGCCGGCCCCGGCGGTCGCGGAGCCCGACAGCCGCCCCGCCGGAGCCGACCATCCCGCCGCGGCCGCCGCGGTCGCCGAGATCCTGTCCGGCATCTACGCCCGGGTGCTGGGCGTGGACCGGGTGGGCGCCGACGACTCGTTCTTCGACCTCGGCGGGGACTCGATTTCGGCGATGCGGGCGATCGTGGCGATCAACGCGGCGCTCGCCACCCGCCTCGCGGTCAGCGCCCTGTTCGACGCGCCCTCGGTGCGCGGCATGACATCGCAACTGGCCGGGCATGCCGGCCCGGTGGCCGAGGTGCCCGCCGTCAGCCCGGCCGGCGACCTGTAGGGGCCCGGCCCTACCGCGAGACTGCGTCTGCCGACGCCTGCAACAGCCCGGAAACGCGTGGGCAGTTACAGCCTCGCTGCGGGGTGCCGCCCACAAAATTTCCCGCCCGACACTTGCGTCCACCTGCGCGGTGTGATATCACAAATCTATGTAATCAGACATAGAAAACCACTCTGACTTGGAGGTGAAATCATGGTGTTGATGCGTACAGATCCGTTCCGCGATCTGGATCGGTTCGCCCAGCAGGTGCTCGGCACCGCGGCCCGTCCTGCCGTCATGCCCATGGACGCCTGGCGAGAAGGGGACCAGTTCATCGTCGAATTCGATCTTCCTGGCGTCAACGCGGATTCGCTCGATCTCGACGTCGAGCGCAACGTCCTCACCGTGCGCGCCGAACGCCCCGATCTCGACCAGAACCGGGAGATGGTCTCGGCCGAACGCCCGCGCGGCGTGTTCAGTCGCCAGCTGTTCCTCGGGGACAACCTCGATACCGACAAGATCGACGCCGGCTACCACGACGGCGTTCTGCGGCTGACCATCCCGGTCGCCGAGCGGGCCAAGCCGCGCCGCATCGAGATCAGCCACGACGGCCAGCGGACCGCGATCAACGCCTAGCGCCGGCCCGCTTTTCACCCGACGGGAAGGGAGGTGAGGCGTCGACAGTCGAGATCACCCGGTGAGTCCCGTGCCGTCCCCGACGATCGCTCCGGATTGACCGGCGCCCGATCCAGGGCGCACCGCCACCGTTCGTGGCAGCTCAGGATGGACCACACCGACTCACCGGCCCGGGCGGGGCGCACCCGGCGCACGACGTCGTCGCCGGGTGCGCCCCCACACAGGACCGGCCGGAAGGCCAAAAGCCGCGGTGCCCCATGATGATCGACCCGTACTCGGTGCTCGGCGTGCCGTCGACCGCGACCCACGCCGAGATCACGCACGCCTACCGGCGCCAACTGCGCGACCATCATCCGGATCTGCGCCCCGGGGGTTCACCGTCGGGCGCCGAACGGCTGCGCCAGATCCTCGCCGCCTACGCCCTGCTGAGGGATCCGCGCCGGCGCGCCGCCTACGACCGGCACCGGCACGACGCAACCGGTCCGACGCGAATCACCGTGACGCGCAACGAAAGCGACGGGCCACCGCTTCGGGTGGGACCGGTCCGCCGGCACCGCTAGTCACCACATGCAGGGGACGAGGCGGTAGCGAACCCGCTGGGTGTATTCCCGGTAGCCGGACAACTCGTCGCGCAGCAACCGCTCCTCGTCGCGGATGCGCGAGGCGAGCACCAGCAGGCCCGGAACCACGAACACCAGCCCCCAATAGGATCCGAGCGCCAGGGGGATGCCGACCATCATGATCACGTTGCCGGTGTACATGGGGTGGCGCACCAGCCCGTACAGCCCGGTGGAGACGACGGTCTGGCCGGCCTCCACCCGGACCGTGGTGGCCGCGTGGTTGTTCTGGATGATCACCAGCGCCACCACGCCCAGCCCGAGGGCCACCAGCACGTCGCCGGCCAGGCAGATGACAGCCGGCACCGCGGAGCGGCCGAACCGGTGGTCGAGCGCGCTGACCACCACCATCGACGCCAGCGACAGGTAGAGCCCGGCCATGACGACCTTCTGCGCCGCCCGCGCCTCCGCCGTCGGGCCGCCGCTCATTCGCCGTTGCAGCGCAACGGGATTGCGCCGCTTCAGGTACACGACGGGGAGCCACGCGGCGAGGGCGAACACCACGATGAACACCCACGCCTGCCAGTAGGCGAACGTGCCCGCCGGCAGGAACAGCATCAGGCCGAACGCGACGAGCTCGAACAGCCCCAACGCCAGCATCTTGGGAACGGCCTTCACGGGTCCTCCGGATTCGGGCTAAGCCGACGCGTCGCCGTCGGCGGCGGGCCTGAGCTTTTCCACCAGCAGCTCGGCCAGACCGCGAATCGTGGTCACCGCGACGTCGCTGGAGGACAGCCGCATGCCCGTCTCGGTCTCGATGCGGGTGCGCAGCTCCAGGGCGCCCAGCGAGTCGACGCCGTACTCGGAGAGCGGACGGTCGGGATCGATGCTGCGCCGCAGGATGAGGCTGATCTGGTCGGAGACCAGCCGGCGCAGCCGGGTGGGCCACTCCTCGCGGGGCAACTCGTCGAGCTCGGCGCGCAGCTTGCTGGTGCCGGTGGGGGTTTGGCCGGTGGAGCGGAACGCCTCGGCGAACGGGCTGCGCTGGGCGAAGGCCGTCAGCCACGGCGTGCCCATGAGCGGCGCGTAGCCGGTGTAGGGCCGGTCGTGGCGCAGCAGCATCTCGAACGCGTGGGCGCCCTCGTCGGGGGCGATCGCCGCCCCGGCGCCCTCCGCGAACGCGGTGGCCCGCCCGATCCGGCCCCACGCGCCCCAGGCGATCGCCGTGCCCGGCAGGCCCTGCGCCCGGCGCCACCGGCTGAACGCGTCCAGCCAGCTGTTGGCCGCGGCGTAGGCGCCCTGGCCGGGCGAGCCCACCAGCGCGGCCGCCGAGGAGAACGAGCAGAACCAGTCCAGCGGCTGCCCGGCGGTCGCGGCGTGCAGGTTCCACGCGCCGTAAACCTTGGGCGCCCAGTCCCTTTCGATCAGCTCGTCGGTGATGTTGGCCAGCGTGGCGTCTTCGACCACCGCCGCCGCGTGCAGCACGCCGCGCACCGGAAGCCCGGTGGCGGTGGCGGTGGCCACCAGCCGTTCGGCGGTGTCGGCGTCGGCGATGTCGCCGCACTGCACCACGACGTCGGCGCCGATCGACCGGATCAGCTCGATGGTCTCGAGCTTCTTGCGCGTCGGCTGCGAGCGGGAGGACAGCACGATGCGTCCGCAGCCGCCGGCGGCCATCTTTTCGGCCAGGAACAATCCCAGCCCGCCCAGGCCGCCGGTGATGATGTAGGCGCCGTCGCCGCGGAACACCGGCGCCTGCTCCGGCGGCACCACCGCGCTGCTGTTGCCGGCGCGCGGCACCTCGAGCACCAGCTTGCCGGTGTGCTGGGCGGCGCTCATGATCCGGATCGCGGTGGCGGCGTCGGCCAACGGGTAGTTGGTGTGCTCGGCGGGCGGCAGGTCGCCGTCGGCGACCAGTCGGTACACGGTGCGCATCAGCTCGCCGACCCGCTGGGGGTGGCTGAGCGACATCAGCGCCAGGTCGACGTAGTGGAACGTCAGGTTGCGGCGGAACGGGAACATCCCGAGCCGGGTGTTGCCGTAGACGTCGCGCTTGCCGATCTCGACGAACCGCCCGCCGATGGCCAGCAATTCGAACCCGGCGCGCTGCGCGGCGCCGGTCAGCGAGTTGAGCACGATGTCGACGCCGTAGCCGTCGGTGTCGCGGCGGATCTGCTCGGCGAACTCGGTGCTGCGCGAGTCGTAGACATGCTCGATGCCCATGTCGCGCAACAGTTGCCGGCGCTCCTCGCTACCCGCGGTCGCGAAGATCTCGGCGCCCGCCGCGCGCGCGATCGCGATCGCGGCCTGGCCGACGCCGCCGGTCGCCGAGTGGATCAACACCCGGTCTCCCGACGACATCCGGGCCTGATCGTGCAGCCCGTACCAGGCGGTGGCGGTCGCCGTCGCCACCGCGACGGCCTGGTGTTCGCTCAGGCCGGGCGGTAGCGGGACGGCCAGCCGGGCATCGCAGTTGACGAACGTGGCCCAGCAGCCGTTGCGGGAAACCCCGCCTACCCGGTCGCCGACGCGGTGCTCGGTGACGTCCGGCCCGACCGCGGTGACCACGCCGGCGAAATCCATGCCCAGCTCCGGCAGGCCCCCGTCGATGCTGGGGAACAGGCCCATCGCGACCAGCACGTCGGCGAAGTTGATGCTGGACGCCGTGACCGCCACCTCGATCTGGCCCGGGCCGGGCGGAACCCGGTCGCAGGCAACCAGTTCCAGGGTTTCCAGGTCGCCGGGCGTGCGGATCTGCAGGCGCATCCCGTCGGTCTCGGCGCTGGCGACGGCGGTGTGCCGTTCCTCGGGGCGCAGCGGGGCCGGGCGCATGCGCGCCGTGTACCAGGCGCCGCCGCGCCAGGCGGTCTCGTCCTCGTCGGACCCGCTGAGCAGCTGGCGGACCAGTTGCTCGGCATCGGTGGTGTCGTCGACGTCGATCTGGGTGGTGTGCAGGTGCGGGTGCTCGGTGCCGATCACGCGCATCAGGCCCCGCAGCCCGGCCTGCTCGAGGTTGGCCGCGTCGCCGGGCAGCACGGTCTGGGCGCCGCGGGTCACGACATGGATGTGCGGCAGTTCGCCCGGGGCCTGCGGCAATTCGCGGGCGATGCGCGCCAGGTGCTGGGCGTACTCGCGGCCGGCCGCCGGGGACTGGTCGACGGGGCCGCCGGGCGCTCCGGTGAGGATCACCACGCCGGTGAACCCGCCCGCGCGCAGCCGGCTGCGCAGTTGTTCCGCACACGCGGCACCGTCGGCCTGCTCGGCACTCAGCGGCCAGCACATCGAGGTGCATTGCGCGCCACGGCCTTCCAGCGCTTGGCTCAACGTGTTCACCGCCAGGGCGCCCGCGCCGGGCGCATCCGCGGCGGCGGTGCTGATCAGCAGCCACGTGCCCGCGTCGCCGGCGGGGTCGGGCAGTTGCCGCTGCTGCCATTCGATGGTCAGCAGCCGCTCGCCCAGCACGCGATCCTTGAGCGCTTCCTCGGACGCCCCGGTGCCGCAGCGCAGCCCGCGCACGCTCAGCAGGACCGCGCCGTGCTGGTCGAGCACGTCGAGGTCGGCCTCGATCCCGCATACGTCGAGTTTGGTGATGCGGGTGTAGCAGTAGTGCGCGCCGCGGGCCGAACCGTAGGAGCGCAGCCGCCCCACCCCCAGCGGCAGGCCGAGCACATCCTCGCCCAAAGCGCGGACCTGCGGGTCGGCCCCCACCGACTGGAAGCACGCGTCCAGCAGCGCCGGGTGCACGCCGTATGCCCCCTGCTGCGAGCGGAGCTGGCCGGGCAGGGCCACCTCGGCCAGTACGGAGCCCGTCGCCTGGTCGCCGGTGCGCACCGCGGCCAGGCCGGAGAACGCCGGGCCGTACTGAACGCCGCGCCGGCTCATGCCGTTGCGCACCGCGGCGCCGTCCTCGCAGTGCGGGTGCGCGGCGAGCAGGGCGGCCATGTCGTAGGTGGGCGGCTCCTCGTCGCCCGCCGACTGCAGGACCGCCCTCGCCTGCCGCACCTGGCGGCCCCCGTGGTTCGACTCGACGACGAACTCGGCGACGCCGGGCGCCGACACCGACGCCGAGGCGCCGACGGCGGTCTGCCCGTCGAGCAGCAGCGCCTGTTCGAACTGGACGTCGCGGACCTCGGCGGCCCCGCCCAGCACGGCGCCGGCGGCCGCCAGCGCCATCTCGCAGTAGGCGGCCCCGGGCAGCACGGCCACGTTGCGGACCTGGTGCTCGGCCAGCCACGGCTGGGCGTCGGTGCCGACCTCGGCGTGCCACACGTGGCGCTCGGGTTCCTCCTGCAGGCGCACGTGCTGGCCCAGCAGCGGGTGCACCGCGACTGCGGAGCCGCCGTGCGCCGAGGTTTCGCGGCCTTCGGGGCCCAGCCACAGCCGGCGATGCGTCCAGGTCGGCAGCGGCGCGTCCACCAGCCGCCCGTTCGGGCACATCACGGCGTAGTCGACCGCGGCCCCCGCGCTGTGCAGGTCCGCCACGAAGCCGCGCAGCCCGTGCGGCAGGCTCTGCTCGCGGCGCATGCCGGCCAGCGTGGCCAGCGGCACGTCCAGGCTGCGGGCGGTCTGCTCGACGGCGCGGGTGAGCAGGGGGTGGGGGGCCAGCTCGGCGAAGACCCGGTGCCCGTCCTCCAGCGCGGCGCGCACCGCGGCGGCGAACCGCACCGTGCGGCGCAGGTTGTCCACCCAGTAGCGGCTGTCGCACACCGGCTGCTCGCGCGGGTCGAACAGGGTCGCCGAGTAGTAGGGGATCTCCGGGGGCATCGGGTTGAGGTCGGCGAGCACGTCGGTCAGCTCGGCCAGGATCGGATCGACCTGCGGGGAGTGCGAGGCGACGTCGACGGCCACCTCACGGGCCATCACGTCGCGCTGCTCCCACGCGGCCACCCGCTCGCGCACGGCCTGGGCGACGCCGCCGATCACGGTCGACTGCGGCGAGGCCACCACGGCCACCACGACGTCCTTGACCCCGTGCAGGGTCAGCTCCGAAAGCACCTGCTTGGCGGGCAATTCCACCGACGCCATGGCGCCCGAGCCGGCGATGTTCGACATCAGCCGCGACCGGCGGCAGATCACCCGCACCCCGTCCTCGAGCGACAGCGACCCCGCGACGACGGACGCCGCGGCCTCGCCCAGGGAGTGCCCGATGACGGCCCCGGGACGCACCCCGTAGGACTTCATCGTCTCGGCCAGCGCGACCTGCATGGTGAAGATGGTCGGCTGGACGCGGTCGATACCGGTGACGATCTGCGGCGACGTCATCGCCTCGGTCACCGAGAAGCCCGACTCGTGCGCGATCAGCGGCTCGGCCCGCGCGACGGTGGCGGCGAACACCGGTTCGGTGGCCAGCAGGTCGGCGCCCATCCGGGCCCACTGCGAGCCCTGCCCGGAGAACACCCACACCGGTCCCCGGTCGTCCTGGCCGACCGCGTCCTGATAGGGGGTGTCGCCGTCGGCGACCTCGCGCAGCGCCGCGGTGAGCTCGGCCCGGCTGCCCGCGATGGCGGCGGTGCGCACCGCGCGGTGCGCGCGCCGGCGCGCCAGTGTGTAGGCCAGATCCGGCAGCTCCACGTCGTCGTGGGCCTGCACCCAGTCGGCCAGCTGGCCAGCGGTGCGGCGCAGCTCGTCGGCCGAGGTGGACGACAACGGAAACAGCAGCGACTCGGGTGGTTCGGCCGGCTCCGGTTCGGGCGCGGCGGTTTCGGGCGCCTGCTCCAGGATCGCGTGCACGTTGGTCCCCGACACCCCGTACGACGACACGGCCGCCCGGCGCGGCTGCCCGGCCTCGCCCGGCCACTGCGTACTGTCTTGCGGCACAAAGAGTTTCGTGTCGATGCGGGTCATCTCGTCGGGCAGGCGGGTGAAGTGCAGGTTGCGGGGCACCACGCCGTGCTGCACCGCGAGGACGGCCTTCATCAGCCCCAGGGCCCCGGAGGCCGACTGGGCGTGCCCGAAGTTGGTCTTCGCCGAGCCCAGCGCGCAGGGGCCCTCGACGCCGTACACCGCGGCCAGGCTGGCGTATTCGATGGGGTCGCCCACCGGCGTGCCCGGGCCGTGCGCCTCGACCATGCCGACCGTGCGGGGATCGACCCCGGCCGCGGCCAGCGCCGCCCGGTACACCGCGACCTGCGCGGTCTCCGACGGCGTCGAGATGTTGACGGTGCGGCCGTCCTGGTTGGCGGCGGTGCCGCGCAGCACGGCCATGATCCGGTCGCCGTCGCGCAGCGCGTCCGGCAGCCGCTTGAGCAACACGACGACGCACGCCTCGCCGGTGACGTACCCGTCGGCCTCGACGTCGAAGGCGTGGCAGCGTCCCGTGGGCGACAGGTGACTCTGCGCCGTTCCCGCGACGAACTTGCGCGGTTCGAGCACCACGAACGCGCCGCCGGCCAGCGCCATATCGCTCTCGCCGTCGTTGAGGCTGCGACAGCCCATGTGCACGGCCAGCAGGCCCGACGAGCACGCGGTGTCCAGCGTCAGCGCGGGACCGTGCAGCCCCAGCGCCCAGGCGATCCGCCCGGACGCCATGGAAAAGATGTTGCCCTGGAAGCCGTACGGCCCCTCCATGGCGTCGGAGTTGGCGTTGACCAGCTGGTAGTCGTTGTGGGTCAGGCCCATGAACACGCCGGTCGGCGAGTCGGTCACCTTGTCCGGGGTGAGGCCCGCGTGCTCCATGGCCTCCCACGACGTCTCCAGCAGCAAGCGGTGCTGCGGATCGAGCGCGGCCGCCTCGCGCTCGTTGATCCCGAAGAACTCCGCGTCGAAGCCGGCCACGTCGTCGAGGAACGCGCCCCACTTGGAGTGCGAGCGGCCCGGCACGCCCGGCTCGGGGTCGTAGTACTCGTCGGTGTCCCAGCGTTCGCGCGGGACTTCGGTGACCAGGTCGTCGCCGCGCAGCAACGCCTCCCACAGCTGTTCGGGGGAGTGGATGCCCCCGGGCAACCGGCAGGCCATGCCGATCACCGCAACCGGGCCGGCGGCCGTGGTGCTCATCGCGGGTCCCGAAGAGACTTGCGAGGACTCCTGCGCGGGATCCCCCGACGAGTTGAAGGAATGTGTTGATGCTGAGCGGTTGGCACGATCATCGATCGCCCCGATTGACACCATCCCGTCTCCTCACGGCTGCGACTACTGCGACTACTGCGACTGCGTAGCGACAACTGCGACATATAGCCTCGCCCGCTGCCCGGCTCACTCCGTGGCACACCTCGACGGCCCAGGATGCCCAGGGCTATGTCGTTTTGATGTGTCGCCCCTCGAGGGGCTTTCGCGCACGTCAACGGGTCTGCGTGGCAGCGGCGAACCTATTATGCACGTGCCAAACATATACGTAAAGTTGTTAACCTGTCACGGAATCGTTATTTAGGTAGGACTCCGGCGACGTCGCATGATCGACGTTATGTGCGGCAATTATGGCGCGATTGCGGCGCAGCCGGCATCGATCCGTCGCCGCCGCCGTCCCGGCGTGTCCGCGCCGGCGGGTCGGCAGCAAATGGCGGGCCGCCGCCCGGGCGCTGATGCGCCGGCACGGAACGGCGCGGGGGCTGTCGACATTTCCCCGAAACGCTGATAGGCACGTGTGCAACAAGATACGTTTGCCCGTGGCCTGGGGGCCGGAGGTCTTGGATGTCGTATGTGATCGCGGCGCCGCACGCGTTGGCGGCGGCGGCCGCGGAAGTGTCGGGTATCGGCGCGTCGATCCGCGCGGCCAACGCGACGGCGGCGGCGTCGACCACGGCGGTGGTGGCGGCCGCCCAGGACGAGGTGTCGGGCGCGATCGCGGCGGTGTTTTCCGGCTGCGCTCAGGAGTTTCAGGCGCTGAACGCCCAGGCCGCGGCGCTGCACGCGCAGTTCGTGCGGGCGCTGAGCGGCGCCGGGGGGACGTATGCGGCGGCCGAGGCGACGAACATCTCGCCCCTGCAGGCCCTGCAGCAGAACGCGCTCAACGCGATCAACGCGCCCGCCGAGGTGATGCTGGGCGGCCCGATGATCGGTAACGGCACCGATGGCACCGCGGCCAGCCCGAACGGCGGGGCCGCCGGATGGCTGTTCGGCAACGGCGGCAACGGCTACTCGCAGCCCTCGGGTTCCGGCCTGCCCGGCGGCAACGGCGGGCGGGCCGGGCTGATCGGCAACGGCGGTGCCGGCGGGGCCGGGGGCGCCGGTCAGGCCGGCGGCAACGGCGGGTCGGCGGTGTGGTGGGGCGCCGGCGGCGTGGGCGGGGCCGGCGGTGCCGCGGTGGTCGCCGGTGGGGCCGGCGGGGTCGGCGGTGCGGGCGGTGCGAGCGGACTGATCGGCGGCGGCAACGGCGGGGTCGGCGGGGTCGGCGGTGCCGGGCTGGGCGGCGGTAACGGCGGCAACGGCGGCAACGGCGGCAACAGCGGCTTCCTGGGCACCCCCGGCGACGGCGGCGACGGCGGCAGCAGCGACACCGGCACCGGCGGCAACGGCGGCAACGGCGGCGGCGGCGACATCGTCGGCGGCAACGGAGGTAACGGCGGCGCCGGTGACATCGGCGGCGACGGCGGCATCGGCGGCTCGGCGATCAGCTACGGGTACGGCGACGTCACCGGCGGCAACGGCGGTGCGGGCGGCACCGGCACCACGACCGGCGGCGCCGGCGGCGCGGGCGGCGCCGCGTTCATGGGCGGCTACGACTTCGCGACCGGCGGCAGCGCCACCGGCGGAACCGGCGGCCTCGGCGGCGACGGCGGCACGGACGGCGGGGCCGGCGGCGTCGGCGGGGTCGCCTACAACTTCGGCACCGGATTGGCCACCGCCGGCGCCGGCGGGACCGGTGGCACCGGCACCACGGGCGCCGGCGGCGCGGGCGGCAATGGCGGTAACGCGTTCGCGATCCTCCCGGCCAACGCCACCGGCGGCCCCGGCGGCACCGGCGGAACCGGCGCCACCGGCAGCGGCGCCGACGGCTCGTCCGGGACCGCGGGACCGGCATAGCGATGGAACACGGGAGGTAAGAGGTCGGCGATGTCGTATGTGATCGCGATACCGGACACCTTGACGGCGGCTGCGGCCGACGTGGCGGGCATCGGCGCGTCGATCCGCGCGGCCAACGCGGCCGCCGCGGCGTCGACCACGGCGGTGGCGGCGGCCGCCGGTGACGAGGTGTCGGCGGCGATCACGGCGGTGTTCAACAGCTGCGCCCGGGAGTTTCAGGCGCTGAACGCGCAGGCGGCCGCGCTGCACGCGCAGTTCGTGCAGGCCCTGAGCGGCGCCGGGGGGACGTATGCGGCGGCCGAGGCGACGAACGCCGCGTCGTTGCCGTCGTTGCAGACGATGCAGCAGAACGCGGTCAACGCGATCAACGCGCCGGCGGCCGTTCTGCTGGGCGGCCCGCTATTCGGCAACGGCGCGAACGGGACGGCCGCCAGCCCCAACGGCGGCCCGGGCGGGCTGTTGTTCGGCAGCGGCGGCAACGGCTATTCGCAGCCGGCGGGTTCGAGCCTGCCCGGCGGCAACGGCGGCCGGGCCGGGCTGATCGGCAACGGCGGCAACGGCGGCGCCGGCGGCGCCGGTCAGGCCGGCGGCAATGGCGGCGCGGCCGTGTGGTGGGGCGCCGGCGGCGCGGGCGGGGCCGGCGGCGCCGCGACGGTCGCCGGCGGGGTCGGCGGCATGGGCGGGGCCGGCGGGGTGAGCGGGCTGATCGGCGGCGGCAACGGCGGGCTCGGCGGCGCCGGCGGGGCCGGCCTGGGCGGCGGGGCCGGCGGCAACGGCGGCGCCGGCGGCGGCAGCGGCTTCCTCGGGGCCCCCGGCACCGGTGGCGCCGGAGGCAACAGCGACACCGGCACCGGCGGCACCGGCGGGTCCGGCGGAAGTGGCCTGCTGACCGGCGGCAGCGGCGGGGACGGCGGCACCGGCGACGTCGGCGGCAACGGCGGCGTGGGCGGTTCCGCGCTCAGCTACGGCTTCGGCGACCTCACCGGCGGCAGCGGCGGCGCGGGCGGCGCCGGCACCACCACCGGCGGCGCGGGCGGCGCGGGCGGCGCCGCGATCATGGGCGGCTACGACTTCATGGCCCTCGGTAGCGCCACCGGCGGCACCGGCGGCCTCGGTGGCACCGGCGGCGTCGACGGCGGGGCCGGCGGGATCGGCGGGGTCGCCTACAACTTCGGCACCGGACCGGCCACCGGCGGAGCCGGCGGCGGGGGCGGCGCCGGCACCACGGGAACCGGTGGCCCCGGCGGCAACGGCGGCAGCGCGTTCGCGGCCATCCCGGCCAATGCCGTCGGCGGGACCGGCGGGACCGGGGGCACCGGCGCGACCGGCAACGGACCCGACGGCTCGACGGGTACCACCGGCCCGGCGTAGCGGATCGGCTCGCTCACGAGCGGGCGCGGTGCGCCGAGCCGTTGCGAGTCATCGCTTGGCGGCGCATCATCGTCAAAGTTAGACGCGTGTCCAATACAGCAAACATTTGCGATCCGTTTGACGCATGTGTCAAATACCGCACACACGCGACCGCAATTTGGCGACCGGTTGATATACGCATGTCAAATAAGCCGACCGCCGGACCGAAATCTTGTGATTTTGGTGTACGCGTGTGCAGTGCTTGGGGATTTCCGCTAATGTTTCGTCACCGGGGGGGGGCCCGGGAGGTCCTCGATGTCGTTTGTGACCGCAGCGCCCGCTTCGTTGGCGGTAGCGGCGGCGGATGTGGCGCGTATCGGCACGTCCATCCGCGCGGCCAGTTCGGCGGCGGCCGGCTCCACCACCGCGATGGCAGTCGCGGCCGGCGACGAGGTGTCGGCCGCGATCGCGTCGGTATTTTCCAACTCCGCCAAGGAATTTCAGGCGTTGAGCGCGCAGGCGGCGGCGCTGCATGCGCAGTTCGTGCAGGCGTTGACCGGGGCGGGTGGCGCTTACGCCGCCGCCGAGGCGACGAACGCCTCGTCGTTGCCGTCGCTGCAGTCCCTCCAGCAAAGCGCGCTGAATGCCGTCAACGCGCCGGCCCAGACGCTGTTCCAGCGTCCGCTGATCGGCAACGGCGCCGACGGCACGGCGGCCAGCCCGAACGGCGGCAACGCCGGGTTTTTGGCCGGCAACGGCGGCAAGGGCTGGAACTCGACCACCCCCGGGGTGGCCGGCGGCAACGGGGGCAACGCCGGGCTGATCGGAAACGGCGGCGCCGGCGGGAGCGGCGGGGCCGGTGCGGCCGGTGGCAACGGCGGCAACGCCGCCCTGCTCGGCAACGGCGGTCTGGGCGGGCTCGGTGGGGCCGGCCTGGCCACCGTCAACGGCGGCAACGGCGGGAACGGTGGGGCCGGTGGGTCCGGCGGGTTCTTCGTCGGTGTCGGCGCGCCCGGCGCGGCCGGCGGGGCGGCCTCGGCCACCGCCGGCAACGGGGGCGCCGGAGGCCACGGCGGCGCCGCCGGCTACATCAACTTCGGCGGCCCCAACGACATGTTCGCCCATCCGGGCCCCGGTGGCATCGGCGGCAACAGCACCGTCGGCACCGGCGGCACGGGCGGCGCCGGCGGGTCCGGCATCTTCCTCGCCGCCAACGGCGGCAACGGCGGCAGCGGTGTCTACGGCGGCAACGGCGGCACCGGCGGCGCGATCTTCAACAACGGGTTCGGCGGCGTCGGCTACCTGCTCGGCACCAGCTCGTATGTCGGCGGCGTCGGTGGGACGGGCGGCTTCGGTTCCACCCACGGGGGGAACGGGGGCAACGGCGGGAACGTCTTCATGGGCGGCTACAACTTCCTCACCCCCTTCTACGGGGAGGCCACCGGCGGCGCGAACAACGTCCTGGTCACCACCTTCGGGCCGCTGGTGACCAACCTCATCGACGGTGGCTCGGTCACCGGCGGGGCCGGCGGGGCCGGCGGACACGGTGGCACCCAAAACATCTTTGGAACTTGGTCCGCCGGGGGCAGCGGGGGCGCCGGGGGGCTGGCATTCAATTTCCTGTCCGGTGGTAGCGCCACCAACGGCGCCAACGGTTCCAACGGGTAGGTGACGTCGATGGACTGGTGCGCGGCGTTCGTTCGGGGACGACGATGGCCCTGACAACGGTGCCCGCCGCGTTGGCGGCGGCGGCGGCGGAACTGTCGGGGGTGGGCTCCACGCTCACCGCGGCCCAACAGCAGGCGTCGGCGACGATCACCTCGGTCGAGGCCGCCGCGGGCGACGAGGTGTCGGCCTCGGTCGCGGCGGTGTTCTCCGGTGTCGGTGCGCAATTCCAGGCGCTGAACGCGCAGGCCGCGGCGTTCCAGCGGAATTTCGCGGCCCTGCTGTTCGGGGCGGGCAATTCGTACACCTCGGCCGAGGTGGCCAACGTGTCGCCGCTGCAGTCGGCGTCGGCCATGGTGGCGGCCGCCGCGGACCCGATCGTCGGAAACAACCTGACCAACGTCGGGATCCTGGTCGACGTGGGCGCCGTGCTGGCCGACATCGCGGGAGGGAAGACCCCCTTCGTCAAACTGACGGGCGGGCTGATCGGCAACGGCGCCCCCGGCACGTCGTCGCACCCCGACGGCTACAACGGCGGCTGGTTGTTCGGCAACGGCGGCAACGCCTATCCGGGTTCGGGCGGCAACGGTGGCAACGGCGGGCTGATCGGCAACGGGGGCCTCGGGGCCAACGGCGGGGCCGGGGTGGCCGGTGGCAACGGCGGCTCCGCGTTGCTGTGGGGCAACGGCGGCAACGGCGGCAACGGCGGGGCCAGCGGCGCGCTTTCGGGCGCCGGCAACGGCGGCAGTGGCGGCAACGGAGGGTTGTTGCTCGGCAACGGTGGCCAGGGCGGTCTCGGCGGCGTCGGTTCCGGCGTTTACAACGGCGGGAACGGCGGGAACGGCGGCAGCATCGGGTTCCTCGGGACACCAGGCAACGGCGGCAACGGTGGGGACGCCACGGGTCAGACCGGAACCGGCGGCAACGGAGGGAACGGCGGCGACGGCGACAGCATCGGCGGCAACGGCGGCAACGGCGGCAACGGCATGTACGGGGGCAACGGCGGCAACGGCGGCAACGTCATCGCCGACGGGTTCGGCCAAACGATCAGGGGCGGCAACGGCGGCAACGGCGGCAACGGCGGCGTTCCCAATCTCCAGGGCCTGGCCAGCCTCGACGGCGGCAAGGGCGGCAACGGCGGGATGGCGGTGATGGGGAACTTCCCCTTCGGCACGCAAGGTAGCGCAATCGGCGGCCACGGCGGTGCCGGCGGCATCGGCGATGTGAGCGGCCACACCCTGTTGAGCACCTCGTACGGCGGCGACGGCGGAGCCGGCGGGGTCGGCGGCACCGCCTACAACTACTCCGGCGGGGCGGCCATCGGCGGGGGCGGTGGAGCCGGCGGCGCCTCGGCCCATTCCGGCAGGACGGCCTTCGGCTACGACTCGCTCGGCGGTGCCGGCGGCGACGGCGGCGCCGGCGGCACCGCCTACGTGATCCCCGGGGGCGTCGCCACCGGCGGAACCGGTGGCACGGGCGGGACGGGGGCGCCGGCGCACAACAACGGCAACGGTTCCACCGGCGCCACCGGCGCCACCGGCGAGCTGTAGCGATTCGCCCGGCGGGACGCCGCCGCCGGAGGTTCTCGTAGGCTCTACGGTCATGAACGCCCCCCGGCAGGCGCCCATCGACGTCTCACCGCTGGCGTGGCTGGACGAGGTGGAGAGTCAACGCCGCGCGGCCGGGCTGCGGCGCGCGCTGCGGCCGCGTCCCGCGGTGGCCACCGAGCTGGACCTGGCGTCCAACGACTACCTCGGCCTGTCCCAGCACCCTGACGTCATCGACGGCGGCGTGCAGGCGCTGCGCCTGTGGGGCGCCGGGGCCACCGGCTCGCGGCTGGTCACCGGCGACACCGAACTGCACCACCAGTTCGAGTCCGAGCTCGCCGGATTCGTCGGCGCCGCCTCGGGGCTGCTGTTCTCCTCGGGATACACCGCCAACCTCGGGGCGGTCGTCGGCCTGTCGGGACCCGGCTCGCTGCTGGTGTCCGACGCCCTGTCGCACGCGTCGCTGGTGGACGCGTGCCGCCTGTCGCGCGCCCGCGTCGTCGTGGCGCCGCACCGCGACGTCGGCGCGGTGGACGCCGCCCTGGGCGCGCGCGCCGAGGAACGCGCGGTCGTCATCACCGACTCGGTGTTCAGCGCCGACGGCTCGCTGGCCCCGGTGCGTGAGCTGCACGAGGTGTGCCGTCGCCACGGCGCGCTGCTGATCGTCGACGAGGCGCACGGCCTCGGGGTGCGCGGCGGCGGCCGCGGGCTGCTGCACGAACTCGGCCTCGCGGGCGCGCCCGACATCGTGATGACCACGACGCTGTCCAAGGCGCTGGGCAGCCAGGGCGGCGTGGTGCTGGGGCCGGCCGCGGTGCGCGCGCACCTCATCGACGCCGCCCGGCCGTTCATCTTCGACACCGGCCTGGCGCCGTCGGCGGTGGGCGCGGCGCGGGCCGCGCTGCACGTCCTGCAGGCCGAACCCTGGCGCGCCGAGGCGGTGCTGACGCACGCCCGCATCCTGGCCGAGGCGTGCGGAGTGCCCGGGGAGCCGCAGTCGGCCGTGGTGTCGGTGATCCTCGGCGATCCGGAAGTGGCGCTGGCCGCCGCGACGGCCTGCCTGGACGCCGGCGTGCGCGTCGGCTGCTTTCGCCCGCCGACCGTGCCGGCCGGGACGTCGCGGCTGCGGCTGTCCGCGCGCGCGTCGCTGGACGCCGCCGACCTCGACATCGCGCGCCGGGTACTGGCCGACGTCCTCGCCGGGCTTGTTTAAGGCGCTCCGTTGACCGTCCTGGTCGTCACCGGCACCGGCACCGGGGTCGGCAAGACCGTCGCCACCGCGGCGCTGGCCTGCCACGCCCGCCGGGCCGGAGTCGACGTCGCGGTGTGCAAGCCGGTGCAGACCGGCACCGACGCCGGCGACGACGACCTCGCCGAGGTGGGCAGGCTCTCGGGCGTGACCGAGCTGGCGGGGCTGGCCCGCTATCCCGAGCCGCTGGCGCCGGCCGCCGCGGCTGAGCGGGCGGGGATCGCGCTGCCCGCCCTCGACCGGGTGGTGGACCTCGTCCGCGGCCTGGACCGCCCGGGGCGGCTGACCCTCGTCGAGGGCGCCGGCGGGCTGCTCGTCGAGATCGCCGCCACCGGGGCCACGTTGCGCGATCTCGCCGTCGAGCTCGGCGCCGCTTCGCTGGTTGTGGTCGGCGCGGAGCTGGGCACCCTGAACCACACCGCGTTGACGCTGGAAGCCCTTGCCGCGCATGGGGTTTCGTGCGCCGGGCTGGTGATCGGCAGCTGGCCGGCCCGGCCCGGGGTGGTCGAGACTGGTAACAGGTCGGCGTTGGCTGCGATGGCTCCGGTGCGGGCCGCGCTGCCCGCCGGGGCCGCATCGGTGGTCGACTTCGCGGGCATCAGCGCGGCGGCGTTCGACCGCGACTGGGTGACCGCGCTGGTGCGCTGATGGTCCATTCGATCGAGCTGGTCTTCGACCCCGACACCGAGGCGGTGATCCGCCGCGTCTGGGCCGAACTGGCGGGCGCCGGGATCCCCAGCCAGGCGCCGGCCAGCCGGCCGCACGTGACGCTGGCCGTCGCCGAGCGCATCGATCCCGGCGCCGACGAGCCGCTGCGGCCCGTCGCCCGGCGGCTGCCGCTGCGCTGCGCGATCGGCGCTCCCGTGTTGTTCGGCCGCGCCAACATTGTGTTCGCGCGCCTGCTGGTCCCCACCAGCGAGCTGCTGGACCTGCACGCCGAGGTGCACCGGCTGTGCGCTCCCTATTTGGATCCCGGACCGATGCCCAACAGCCTGCCCGGGCAGTGGACCGCGCACACCACGCTGGCGCGGCGAGTGGGTGGTCACCAGCTGGGGCGGGCGCTGCGCGTCGCGGGACGCCCCGCCCAGATCGACGGCAGCTTCGCCGGCCTGCGCCGCTGGGACGGCAACAAGAAAGTCGAGCATCTGCTATAGGCGCAGGGTCTTCGCCCGGCCGCCGTCACCAGAAGATCGAGTGTGAATCGTGGGCTTCGGGTGTGCGTGCAGGGCGGAAAAATGGCCCGGATCCCGCCATAGCCTCACACTGAAAGCCATGGCCTCACACTGAAACGGCCTGACGCTGCTTTCGGTCGACCTCAGCCGGGCTGGCCCGCGTTGCCCTGCGAACCGGCTGCGCCGTCGGCGCCTATCTGCCCGGCGTTTCCGGCCAATGGCCTGCTCGACCCTGCGCGCGCCGCGCGTCGATGCTGCGGCCCAGTTGCTGCAGCAGCAACGGCTTGCTCATCACCAACTCGACGAGGTGGTCGCGGTCGATCTCCAGGGCGGTGACTTCCTCGGCGGCGCGCGCGTCGGCCAGGTTGGGCTGGCGGGTCAGGACGGTCACCGCGAGTTACGAGCCCTCCCTGGCGACGGCGGTCAGCCGCGCGGCGCCCGCGATCACGAACGCTGGGCTCACGCCGAAAGCCCTGGATTCACACTGAAACCGAAAGCACGCCTAACCGCCGAACAGCAAATACAAGCCGGTGAACGTGTAGCCGACCATGACCAGCATCATGGTGAGCTGCCCGGTGAGCTGATGGCCTGCGGGCAGCAGCCGCAGCGCCTTGTCGTGGGCGGCGATCACCGCCACGATGTGGCCGGTGACCACGCACGCCACCTTGATTCCGGCCAGCACCGGCGGATGCATCGACAACACGTAGGCCACGTGGGAGTGCGCCAGCCCCAACAGGTTCCAGCCGCGGCCGAACGGGTCGGCCAGCGCGAAGACGGCCTGCTGCCCGCGTTCGACGAGGTAGGTCAGGTAGTGCGCGAAGATGTAGCCCACCACGATCGGGATCAGCGAATGCGCCATCTGGCCGGGCAGGGCGCGTCGTTGCGCGCGGTCGACGCCGCCGGTGGCGCGCGCGGCCAGTGAAAACGTCACCGCCACAACGGAAATGAACACGATCAGCCCCACCGTCCGCAGCCCCGACGATGACACCGCCGCCGGCAGGCCGAAGCCGCGCGAAACGCCGTCGGCGAACCCCCGCCACGTCGGCGACGCCGAGAAGCTGTCGAACGCCGTCGACCCCAGCAGCACCGCCAGCGTCACCACCACCCCGGGCCGCACCGGCAGCGACGGCAGGTGGTCAAAAGGGTTGCCGACCACGATCTTCCGGGTCTCGGGGTTGCGGCGAAACGGCGACAGCCGCGACACCGCCATGCTGTACACCCCGAACGGGTCGGCCCGGGCCAAAAACCGCTGCCCGCACAGCCACGCGCCGCCCAGCATGACAACGGCATACGTCAGCAACCACGCCTTGACCCACGGCAGCGACGCCGGGTTCGGGCTGGCCAGCTCCATCCAGACGAACGCGAACAGACCGACCGCGGCCGGGCGATAGCCCCAGCCTTCGGGGTACGACAGCCTGGGCCGGCCGATCGGGTCCGGCAGCAAACGGCGCAGCAGCACGTACACCGTGCGCATCGGGGACAGCACCCGCCACACCGGCCCGAACGCCAGCGACACCGCCACCAACCCCACCCACAGCAGCACGTAGAACACCCCGAGCAGGGCGTTGGACTCCGACTGGGGGCCCCACAGTCCCGCCAACACCACCCACACCGCGAACGCCGCCGCCAGCCCGGCGGCCACCCGGCGCGTCGCCCGGGCGTCGACGAAGGAGGTCAGCGCCGCCGGCAGCGGGCGGCCGGGCTTGGCCGGGTCAAACCGCGGCCGGCGCCACGCGAAGGCGACCAGCGCGAAGGTGAACGTCAGCGCCCACGCCGCGCCGACCATCGCGTACAGGTAGGGGACCGGGAGGTCGCCCGACCCGCCGAGCCCGTGCGCGAGCACCGCCGTCGCGCCGCCGGCGCTCACGGCTGGACTTGGATCGTCGCGATCGTGCGGTCCAGGTGGTGCAGCTCGACCTCGACGTTGCCCGGCACGTCGACGCTGAACTGGAATGTTTGGTTGGGCGTCGCCGCGACCTGGAACTTGTGGTCGGGCGTCGAGTGCACGTGCACCTCGTCGGTGGCGTCGCTGCTGACCCGCAAGGTGATCGGCTGGTGCACCCGCGCCTGCAGCACGGCGTTGGTCGGGGTGACCTGGCCCTTGGCGATGGCGACGTCGACGACGAGGCCCGCGGCGGGCGACTCCGGCGAACTACCGCACCCGACCAGGACGCACAGCAGCGCCGCGATCAGGGCACCGCGAACCACGTCAGGCCGCCCGCGGCATGGGCTGCTTGTCCTCCACCGGCTCCGGCGCGGTCTCGGCGTTGTTGAGCCGGCCGGCACCCCACGTCAGCGCGGCGATCACCATCAGCGTCAGCACCAGCACCACGATCGAGCCGGCGGTGAACAGCCAGACCGGCGCGTTCTGGTCGCGTTCGCGCTGCAGGATCGTGACCTCCTGGACGAACGGCCGCGTGCTGGACGCCAGCGCGGGCACCTCGGGCGCCGGGATGGCGTCGTCCGCGGGCTCGTAGATCGGCACGGCCGTCATCGTGTAGCCGTCCTGGACCCGCAGCAGCGTCTTCCACGATCCCCACACCGGCACCGGCTGGGTGGACTGGTAGTGCCCGGGACCGACCTTCGCCAGCCGGTCGATCACCAGGCCGCGGTTGTTCTCCATCCGGCCCTGCCAGGACAGGATCGTCAGCCACTCCGGGTGGTCGCTGACCATCGTCGCCGGGGTGAGCCGTACGTCCGCGGTCACCATGCGCTGGCCGGCCGGTCCGGGCGCATCGGTCAGCGTGACGGTGGCGGTGTCCTGGCGCGGCACCACGATGTGTAGGCCGTTGGCCACCGCGGCGCCGATCACCACGACCGTCAGCGCGACGAGCGAGATGCCGATCCGCCGGGCCGGCAGCCGCTGCCCGGTGAGCACCATGCCGAACAGCGCGCCGCAGATTCCGGTCAGCACGGCCACCGGCACCGCCATCGCCAGCGCCTCGCCCCACATCTTCACCGGCCAGGGGTAGTGATACACCGCGTCGATCCACAGCGACTCCAGCCACAGCCCGACGGTGGCCACCAGCAGGCCGGAGACCGCACCAAAGGCTATGGGGCGCTTCAAAAGTGGGGTCAGGGCCACCAGCTCGACGACCACCGCGGGCCCGAGGTACAGCGGGAACCAGTTGATCGGCGCGCCCAAGACGGGCCCGACGAGCAGCGCGACCCCGCCACGCAGCGCGATCGCGAACAGGGCGGCGATGATCGCGGCACCGCGCCCCAGGGTGACGCGGGCGGCGACGGCGGCCAGCGCGGAGGCCGCGGCGATCATCATCGGCTGCAGCACCAGGCGGAACTGCTCGACGCCGAAGTCGTATTCGATCTGATACACCGACAGCCCGATGAACATGCCGCCGAACGACAGGTAGCGCAAGAACGTGATGAACGCGCCGTGGGCCGCCTCGATGGGCTGTTGCGATTCGCCCTCGCGCTCGAGCATCAGCACCGCGAAAAGCGAGAAGCCGGCGCCGCCGATCATCATCAGATGTGTTGGGCCCCATAGCGTTACGTCCTGACCGAAGATGCGGTGCCAGACGTCGTCGAGCGGGAAGCCGATCATCGCGTACAGCCCGCAGCCGGCCATCAGCACGCCGCCGACGGGCGCATGCCAGTTCTCGGTGATGCGCACGGCCGCGGGGCCGGGCTTGTCGAACGGCAGCACCACCGCGATCATGCCGGCCACGAAGATGCCGAACAGGCCGATGATGATGAAGTAGTGCGCCGGGTTGGCCAGGGGGCCGGGGTCGCGGCCGTTGCCGATGTGCCAGCTGACGTCCCAGATGAACCCGAACAGCGCGCAGATGATCGAGGTGGTGAACACCAGCACCGGCAGGGCCACCCAGTTGGGGCGGTGGAATTTCTCGCCCATCTTGTCGGCGATCCGGGTCAGCCACCCGATGCGGTGGGTGCGATGGGCGTGCCCGACCCACAGCATGAGCGCGGCGATCACCACCGCCGCGATCGACAGGCCGATCACCTGGCTCAGCCCCGCGCCGCGCGCGGGTGCCTCGGCAACGAAAGTCAGATCAGGCGACAGCGCTGAATTCGCTGAATTCATCGTCAAACCCCTCCCAAGACACGCGGACGCGCGAGATGTGATCGAACTCGCAGGAACCGGGATGCCCCGATCGCCGTTTCGTCAATCACGGTTTTGCCCGGCGGCGTCACCGCGCTGGCCGGCCTCATCGCGTTTGCCGCGGTTGCGCCGGTCTTTCAGCGCGACGTAGAGGATCACGGCGACGACGAGGACCGCCGGCAGGAACGCCGGGATCGCCAGCAGGAGCATGTGATGGCCCAGGTATTCGACGTGCGAATCGATCATTGTGGTGGCATACCCCGGCGGTCCCCATTCGTCCCCTTTTTCGGCGGCCGTTACCCTTCTTTGAACACCGATTTGTTCAGGCTGCCATGACCACGTGGCAGGTGCGGGTGCGCCCGCACCAATGCGCAAAAACATGCAGGGGAGTACCTGGTGACTCAAGCGGCAACCCGGCCGACGACCGACGCCGACGACACGAACAACGACATCCTCGCGGTGGCCCGCCACCAGGTGCTGGAGCGCGGGGAGGGGTTGACCAAAGACCAGGTGCTGCGGGTGCTGCAGTTGCCCGACGACCGCCTCGACGAGCTGCTGGCGCTGGCCCACGAGGTGCGGATGCGCTGGTGCGGCCCGGAGGTCGAGGTCGAGGGCATCATCAGCCTCAAAACCGGCGGCTGCGCGGAGGACTGCCATTTCTGCGCCCAATCGGCGCTGTTCGACTCGCCGGTGCGCAGCGCCCGGCTCGACATCCCCAGCCTGGTCGAGGCGGCCAAGCAGACCGCCAAGTCCGGTGCCACCGAGTTCTGCATCGTGGCCGCGGTGCGCGGGCCCGACGAGCGGTTGATGGCCCAGGTCGCGGCAGGTATCGAGGCGATCCGCGACGAGGTGGACATCAACATCGCCTGCTCGCTTGGCATGCTGAGCGCCGAGCAGGTCGAGCAGCTCTCGGCGATGGGCGTGCACCGCTACAACCACAACCTCGAGACCGCCCGCTCCTACTTCACCAACGTCGTCACCACCCACACCTGGGAGGAGCGCTGGGAGACGCTGTCGATGGTGCGCGATGCGGGCATGGAAGTGTGCTGCGGCGGCATCCTCGGGATGGGCGAAACCCTCGAGCAGCGCGCCGAATTCGCCGCCGAGCTGGCCGAGCTCGGCCCCGACGAGGTGCCGCTGAACTTCCTCAACCCGCGGCCCGGCACCCCGTTCGGCGACCGGGAGGTGCTGCCCGTCAGCGAGGCGCTGAAGTCGGTCGGCGCCTTCCGGCTGGCGCTGCCGCGCGTCATGCTGCGGTTCGCCGGGGGCCGCGAGATCACACTGGGCGACCTGGGCGCCAAGCAGGGCATCCTGGGCGGCATCAACGCGGTGATCGTCGGGAACTACCTGACCACACTCGGCCGGCCCGCCGAGGCGGACCTGGAACTGCTCGAGGACCTGCAGATGCCGCTCAAGGCGCTGAACGCCAGCTTGTAAGAGACCCGTGGCCGAGCAGGGAGGCGCTCCGGGCGCTGTGATCAAAGCCGGCGTCTACAACGTCTACACCGGGGAATTGGGGGGCACCGCGATGCCGACGGCGGCCCAGCTGGGCCTCGAGCCGCCCCGCTTCTGCGCGGAATGCGGCCGCCGGATGGTGGTGCAGGTGCGCCCCGACGGGTGGCGGGCGCGGTGCTCGCGGCACGGCGAGGTGGACTCGGCCGACCTGGAGCCCCAGCGGTGACCGGCGTGTCCCGCCGCGCGCGGACGCGCGCGGTCCTGGTCGTCGCGCTGGGAACGGCGGCGACCGGCGTGCTGCTGGGCGGGCTGTGGGCGTGGATCGCCCCGCCGATCCACGCGGTGGTGGCGATCACGCGCGCGGGCGAGCGCGTCCACGACTACCTCGGCAACGAATCTCAGCACTTCTTCGACGCGCCCTGCCTGTTGCTGGGCCTGCTGATGGCGCTGGCGGTGGTGGGCACGGTCCTGGTGTGGCAGTGGCGCGAGCACCGCGGGCCGGCCATGGTCGTGGGGCTGTCGGTCGGCATGGCCGCCGCCGCGGCCGCCGCGGCGGCGACGGGCGCGGTGCTGGTCCGAATCGCCTACGGCGCGATGAACTTCGACGCCGTGCAGGTCTCGGGCAAGCCCGCGGTGGCCTACGTCGTCCAGGCGCCGCCGGTGTTCTTTGCCCAGGACGCGCTGCAGGTGGCGCTGACCCTCGTCTGGCCCGCCGGCATCGCCGCGCTGGTATACGCGCTGATCGCGGCAGCCGACGCGCGCGACGACCTCGGTGGCCTGCCGGTCAGCCGTCCGGCGCATCCGCCGGAGCCGGCCGTGAGCGTCCCTACAGCGGACGACGCGGAATCTTCCGGCCGGTGACGACCTTGGCCGCGATCTTGCCCAGCCGGGCCATGCCGACGTAGGTCATCGGGTTGAACATCGTCGGCCACGTGGTCCGCACCAGGTGCTCGGTCAGGGGCCGGCCGGCGAACCGGTCGGTGAGCCAGCGCAGCGTCATCGGGGCGGACAGCGGATGCAGGCACAGGTGCTCGTTGAATCGGTCCCGGTGGTAGGTGACGCGGGCGCCACCGGCTGAATAGGCGTCGGCCAGCGCGTCGATGTCGTGCACGTCGATGAGGTAGTCGTGCACGGCCTGCACGATCAGCACCGGCGGCGTCGGCACCGCCGCGCCCAGTTTGATCGCGTCGAAGACGTGGGTCACCTCGGGCGTGGACAGGATGTCCTCGAGCGGCTCGTCGAGGTAGTCGCCCATGTTCTTGCCGGCCATCCGCACGACCGCCTCGACCGTCGTCATGTCCTCCAGCGCGTCGAGCAGGGCGCGTCCCTCGGCGTTGGTGTGCTCCCGGACCACCCGGTCCAGGTCGGGGTAGATGTGCGAGAGCGCGGCCACCACCAGCGCGGGCAGACCGGCCAGGAAGCTGCCGTTGAGCCGGCGGAAGGTGTGGCCCAGGTCGCCGACCGGCGATCCCAGCACCGCCCCGACGATGTCCAGGTCGGGCGCGTAGTCCGCGCAGATCTCGGCGGCCCACGCGCTGGCCAGGCCGCCGCCGGAGTAGCCCCACAGCCCGATCGGCGCCGAGCGCGACAGGCCGAGACGTTCGCAGTTCAGCGCGGCCCGGATCCCGTCCAGGACGCGGTAGCCGGGCTCATAGGGCGCGCCCCACGAGCCGTGGATGCCCTCGTGGTCGGGCACCGAGACGGCCCAGCCCTCGGCGACGGCGGCGCTGATCAGCAGGAGCTCCAGCTGGCTCAGCGATCCCAGCGCCTTCGCCCGGCGCCGCAGCGCGTACGAGGGGAAGCAGCGCGACGTCATGGCGTCGATCGCGCACTGATACGACAGCACCGGGCAGTCCTGCCCGGTCGCGCGCCCGGCCGGGGCGATCACGGTGGTCACCGTCGCCTCCGGCGCACCGTTCATGTCCATCGTCCGGTACAGCAGTTGCACGGCGGTGACGGTCTGCGGGATCAGGCCCAGAAACGCCAGTTCCACCTCGCGCGAGCGCAGCACCGTGCCGGGTTCGGCGTGCTGGTAGCCCGGCGGCGGTTGGTAGAACGGGTCGTCGCAGGGCAGCAGCGGACGCACCTTGCGCTGCAGATTTTCGTGGGGAGGGCGTGCGATCCATTGCGCGCCACGTGCCCCCGCGAGATTGCCGAGCTCAACCATTCAGGATCCCTTCTTGGCCATCTGGCATTCTCGCGCATGAACGGGTGGTAGCCAAAACGCAATCGCCGCATTGTGAGCGAGTTCTCTCGGGCTCAGACCTGGCCGGGCGGGCGGAATGCGGCGAATTCGTCGGTGACCCGCAGCCGCGAGTCGGTGAAGTGATACAGCGCCGCCGGCCGCCCGCCGCTGCGCCCGGACTGGGCGATGGTGCCGGTCTGGCTGATGACCCCGCGGCGGACCAGCACCCGTTGCAGGTTCGTCGCGTCGACCTGGTAGCCCAGCGCGGCGCCGTAGATGTCGCGCAGCGTCGACAACGCGAATTCCTTTGGCGCCAAGGCGAACCCGATGTTGGTGTAGGACATCTTGGCGACCAGCCTGGTCTGGGCGTGGGCCACCATCGGGCCGTGGTCGAAGGCCATCGGCGGCAGCGCGTCCACCGGGTGCCAGCGGGTGTCCGGTGGCAGCTCGGGCGTGGCGGGGGATGGCACCAGACCCAGGAACGTCGAGGCGATCACCCGCTGGCCCGGCACCCGCTGCGGGTCGGAGAACACGGCCAGCTGCTCGAGGTGGGCCAGCTCCTTCAGGTCGACCTTCTCGGCCAGCTGGCGGCGCACGGACGTGGTCATGTCCTCGTCGTTGCGCAACCGCCCGCCCGGCAATGACCAGGCGCCTTGCTGCGGGTCCTTGGCGCGCTGCCACAGCAGGACGTTCAGCTGCGGTTTCGCCGCCGGTGTGGCGGGCGTCACCTGACGAACCTGGAACACGACCGCCAGCACCTCGTGCGCGGTGCTAGGATTGAGCATGTTTTCGATTGTAAGTCGAAAACCTGCTGGACGCGAAAGGGGCTCTCCGTGACGGTTTCCAATCGCATGGACACGCTCGCGGAGGACCTGGCCGGCCGGATCACGAACACCCCCACCGGGTATGCCGGGCTGGACGGGGACGAGCAGTGGGCGGCGGAGGTCCGGCGGCTGGCCAAGCTGCGCGGCGCCACCCTGCTCGCGCACAACTACCAACTGCCCGCCATCCAGGACGTCGCCGACCACGTCGGCGACTCGCTGGCGCTGTCGCGCATCGCCGCCGACGCGCCCGAGGACACCATCGTGTTCTGCGGCGTGCACTTCATGGCCGAGACCGCCAAGATGCTCAGCCCGGACAAGACCGTGCTCATCCCGGACCAGCGGGCGGGCTGCTCGCTGGCCGACTCGATCACCGCCGAGGACCTGCGCGCCTGGAAGGACGAGCACCCCGGCGCCGTCGTCGTCTCCTACGTGAACACCTCGGCCGCGGTGAAGGCGCTTACCGACATCTGCTGCACCTCGTCCAACGCGGTCGAGGTCGTCGAGTCCATCGACCCCGACCGCGAGGTGCTGTTCTGCCCGGACCAGTTCCTCGGCAACCACGTGCGCCGGGTGACCGGGCGCGAAAACCTGCACGTGTGGGCCGGCGAATGTCACGTGCACGCCGGCATCAACGGAGACGAGCTCTCCGAGCAGGCGCGGGCGAACCCCGACGCCGAGCTGTTCGTCCACCCCGAATGCGGTTGCGCCACTTCGGCTTTGTACCTGGCCGGCGAGGGAGCCGTCCCGGCCGAGCGGGTGCGCATCCTGTCCACCGGCGGCATGCTCGACGCCGCCCGTGAGACCCAGGCCCGCAAGGTGCTGGTCGCCACCGAGGTCGGCATGCTCTACCAGTTGCGCAGGGCGGCACCGGAGGTCGACTTCCGCGCCGTCAACGACCGCGCCTCGTGCAAGTTCATGAAGATGATCAACCCGGCGGCCCTGTTGCGCTGCCTCATCGAGGGCGCCGACGAAGTCCACGTCGACCCGGACATCGCGGCGGCGGGCCGGCGCAGCGTGCAGCGGATGATCCAGATCGGGCAGCCGGGCGGCGGCGAATGACCGCCCGCCCCAATTGGTCCCACACCGCCGACGTCGTCGTCATCGGAACGGGCGTCGCCGGTTTGGCCGCCGCGCTGGCCGCCCACCGCGCCGGGCGTCGCGTCGTCGTGCTGTCCAAGGCGGACCGGGCGCGGGGGGTGACCGCCACGCACTACGCGCAGGGCGGCATCGCGGTCGTCCTGCCCGACAATGACGACTCGGTGGACGCCCACGTCGCCGACACCGTGGTCGCCGGCGCGGGCCTGTGCGACCCCCAGGCGGTCTACTCGATCGTCGCCGACGGTTACCGCGCGGTGTCCGAATTGGTCGGCCGCGGTGCGCGATTCGACGAGGCCGCCCCCGGGCGCTGGGACGTGACCCGCGAGGGCGGCCACTCGCGGCGCCGCATCGTGCACGCCGGCGGCGACGCCACCGGCGCCGAGGTGCAGCGCGCGCTCGACCACGCCGCCGCCACGCTGGACATCCGCACCAGCCACGTGGCGCTGCGGGTGCTGCACGACGAAGACGCCGTGACCGGGGTGTGGGTCGGCACCCCGGACGGGTACGGGATCCTCAGCGCGCCGTCGGTGATCCTGGCCTCCGGCGGGCTCGGGCACCTCTACGGTGCGACCACCAACCCCGACGGCTCCACCGGCGACGGAATCGCGCTGGCGCTGTGGGCCGGGGTGGCGGTCAGCGACCTCGAGTTCATCCAGTTCCACCCGACCATGCTGTTTTCCGCCTCCGCCGGCGGCCGGCGCCCGCTGATCACCGAGGCCATCCGCGGCGAGGGCGCGATACTGCGTGACAGCCAGGGCAATTCGGTCACGGCCGGAGTGCACCCGATGGGCGATTTGGCCCCGCGCGATGTCGTCGCGGGCGCCATCGACGCGCGCCTGAAGGAAACCGGCGACCCGTGCGTCTTCCTCGATGCGCGCGGCATCGCCGGCTTCGAGGCCCGGTTCCCCACCGTCACCGCCGCGTGCCGGGCCGCCGGGGTCGACCCCGTCCGCCAGCCCATCCCGGTCGTGCCCGGCGCGCACTACAGCTGCGGCGGAGTCGTCACCGACGTGGACGGCCAGACCGGGCTGCCGGGCCTGTTCGCCGCGGGTGAGGTGGCCCGCACCGGGATGCACGGCGCGAACCGCTTGGCGTCCAACAGCTTACTGGAAGGCCTGGTGGTCGGTGGCCGCGCCGGAAGGGCGGCGGCCGCGCACGCTCTCGCGGCCGGGCGCACGCGCGCCGTCGCGCCCGAGCCCATCGCCCACACCGCCCCGCAGCGCGCCGAGCTGCAGCGCGCGATGAGCCTCGACGCCTCGGTGGTGCGCGACGCCGCCGGCCTGAATCGGTTGTCCGCCAAGCTGTCCGGGGCGCCGGTCCGCGACGTGGCCGGCCGCCGCGATTTCGAGGACGTCGCGCTGACGCTGGCCGCGCGGGCGGTGACGGCGGCGGCCCTGGCGCGCACCGAAAGCCGCGGCTGCCACCATCGCGCGGAGTACGCCGGCACCGTGCCGGAGCAGGCCCGCAGCAGCGTGCTGCGGCTGGCCGACGACCACGACTCCGTGCTGGTGGAGACGCTGGCGGCGGTGGTCTGACGATGCTGTCCGACTGCGAACTCGACGCCGCTCGAGACGCCATCCGGCGCGCCCTGGACGAGGACCTGCGCTACGGGCCCGACGTCACCACGCTGGCCACCGTCCCCGCCGGCGCGGTGGTCACGGCGTCGATGGTGCCCCGCGAGCCGGGCGTCATCGCCGGCGTGGACGTCGCGCTGCTGGTCCTCGACGCGGTCCTGGCCGGCGGCTACGACGTGGTCCACCGCGTCGACGACGGCGTCCGCCTGTGCCCGGGCGAACCGGCGCTGACGGTGCGGGCCGACACCCGGGGCCTGTTGACCGCGGAGCGGACCGCGCTGAACCTGATCTGCCACCTGTCGGGGATCGCCACCACGACCGCGGCCTGGGTCGACGCGGTGCGTGGCAGCAAGGCCAAGGTCCGTGACACCCGCAAGACCCTGCCCGGCCTGCGCGCCCTGCAGAAATACGCGGTGCGCGTCGGCGGCGGCGTCAACCACCGGCTGGGGCTGGGCGACGCCGCGCTGATCAAGGACAACCACGTCGCGGCCGCGGGATCGGTGGTCGAGGCGCTGCGGGCCGTGCGCGAGGCCGCGCCGGGCCTGCCGTGCGAGGTGGAGGTGGACTCGCTCGAGCAGCTCGACGAGGTGCTGCCCGAAAAGCCCGAGCTGGTCCTGCTGGACAACTTCCCGGTGTGGCAGACGCAGACGGCCGTGCAGCGCCGCGACGCCCGCGCCCCGGCCGTGCTGCTCGAGTCGTCCGGCGGGCTCAGCCTGGACAACGCCGCGACCTACGCCGCCACCGGGGTGGACTACCTGGCCGTCGGCGCGCTGACGCACTCCGTGTGCGTGCTCGACGTCGGCCTGGACATGTAATTCTCCCGCGAGAGTGCAGGTACCGACGCCGCT
>NZ_JCALCP010000021.1:0-45786 GCF_059812405.1 Mycobacterium sp. NGS57
GAACACCGGCAACTCCAACGTTGGCTCGGGAAACCTCGGCAACGGGAACATCGGTTTCGGAAACATCGGCCTGGCGGAGACCGTGGCCATGCCCGGCAACAACAACGTGGGCATGGGTAACACCGGCAACAACAACTTCGGCTTCGGGAACTACGGCAACGGGAACTATGGCGGCGGGAACACCGGGATCGGAAACATCGGGGCGGGTAACAGCGGCAACAACAACTGGGGCGTGGGATTGACCGGTAACAATCAGACGGGCATCGGCGGCACCTACTACGACCGGTCGACCGGCCAATTCCACCTCGGGGGGCTGAATTCGGGCAGCGGCAACATCGGCTTCGGGAACTCCGGCACCAACAACATCGGCTTCTTCAACTCGGGCAGCGGCAACGTCGGCATCCTCAATTCCGGAACCAATTTCGGACTGCTCCCGGGCAACCACAACAATTTCGGCATCGGGAACTCAGGCGCCGGCGACTTCGGATTCGGGAACTCGGGGACCCTCAACTCCGGCGTCGGGAACACCGGTGGGGCGAACACAGGCTTCGGAAACTCGGGCAGCTACAACACGGGCAACGGCAACGCGGGCCAAGCCAACACGGGTTTCGGGAACGCCGGCGATTCCAACACGGGCAACGGAAATTCGGGCCACAGCAACACGGGGCTGTGGAACGCGGGCAGCGTGAACACGGGAGTGGGATCCACCACCGACACGGGCATGACCAACTCGGGCTTCAACAACGTGGGGAGCGGTAACTCCGGCTACGGCAACACGGGCGATATGATGTCCGGCTTCTTCAACACAGCCAGGGGCGGCGTCAACAACATATACGTCTCGGGCATCTCCAACCTCGCCTCCGGCGCCTCGATCACTAACGGAGGCATGTCGGGTTTCTTGAATACTGCCGTCACACAGGCCGCCTTGGGTCAGCCGATCGGCTATTACAGCGCCTTCAATTCGGGCTTGTTCAACATCGGGACGGGCATCGCCGGTCTTTTCAACATCGGCCGGCTGTAGGCGCAGTTGACGAAAGCTCGATGTTTGCCACGGCCTCCTTGTAGCATTTGATCCATTACCGCCCCGTCCCAGCCGTGGGGGGCCGTCGGTTCCCCCGGTGGCGGTCTACAAGTTGGGAGGTTTGTTGTGGTCAATTTTCCGATGCTTCCACCGGAAATCAATTCCCTGTTGATGTTCAGTGGCGCGGGTCCGGCGCCGATGTTGCAGGCCGCGGCGGCCTGGAACGGGTTGGCCGATGAGTTGGGTTCGGCCGCACAGTCGTTTGCCTCGGTGACTTCAGGGCTGGCCGGCCAAGGCTGGCAGGGGGCGGCGTCGCAGGCGATGGCGGCCGCGGCCATCCCGTATGCGGGCTGGCTGAGCACAGCCTCAGAACAGGCGGCCGGGGCGGCCGCGCAGGCCCAGGCGGTGGCCGGTTCCTTCGAGACGGCCCTGCAGACCACGGTGCACCCGCTGCTGATCGAGGCCAACCGCAACGCGTTCGTGCAACTGGTGCGCTCGAACTTCCTCGGCCTGGCCGGCCCGGCGATCGCGGCCGCCGAAGCCCAGTACGAAGAGATGTGGGCCGCCGACGTCCAGGCGATGACGAGCTATCACGCCGGGGCGGCGGCCGCCGCCGCCCAGTTGAACCCGTTTGCCCAGCTGCTGCAGAACCTGCCGAATATCGGTCTGGGCAACAAGAACGGCACCGGCAACATCGGCGGCGGCAACACCGGCAGCGCCAACGTCGGCAACGGCAACACCGGCAGCGGCAACCTCGGCGGCGGCAACGCCGGCAACAACAACTTCGGCAGCGGCAACACCGGCGACTACAACGTCGGCGGCGGCAACATCGGCGCGGGCAACATCGGATTCGGAAACTGGGGCACCACCGCCACCACGGGTCAGAACGTGGGCACGGGCAATACCGGCACAAGCAATTTCGGCTTCGGCAACACCGGCAAGGGGAACTACGGCGGCGGCAACTTCGGCATCGGCAACATCGGCGGAGGCAACACCGGCAACAACGACATCGGCTTCGGCCTCACCGGCAACAACAAGATCGGTATCGGTGACCTCTACTTCGACCAGACGACCAACCAGTTCCACCTCGGGGGCCTGAACTCGGGCACCGGCAATATCGGCTTCGGGAACTCCGGCACCAACAACATCGGGTTCTTCAACTCCGGCACCGGCAACGTCGGCATCTTCAACACGGGCGCCAACACGCTGACGAACGGCCACCTCAACGACTTCGGCTTCGGTAACTCTGGCAGCAACAACGTCGGCTTCGGCAACTCGGGCATCGGCAACACCGGTCTCGGAAACACCTGGCAGTCCAACACCGGGTTCGGGAACTCCGGCGCCCAGAACACCGGCTTCGGCAACGCGGGCCAGAACAACACGGGCGACTGGAATTCGGGCAACGTCAACACCGGCAACGGGAACTCCGGCTTCGTCAACACCGGCTTCTGGAATTCGGGCGACGTGAATACCGGCACCGGTTTCACCACCGATTCGGGCCTGTTCCAGTCGGGCATCGGCAACGTCGGTCAGGACGTCTCGGGTTTCTACAACGCCGCCAGCGGCGGGACCGGCTTCAACGGCTCCGTGTCGGGATTCTTCAACACCGTCAGCGGCGGCGACTTCGCCAACTGGCAGGTCTCCGGCATCGGGAACCACATCATCCCGGACAGTCCCATCGTTTTCCTGTTCGGCACAAGCGGTTACGCCTCGGGCCTGTTCAACACGAGCACCACCGCGTCCGGGTTGTTCAACCTCAGCCGGATGCTGCCTTAACGCTCACGGGTGCTGGCTGGATACCGAGATCACTTCTCCGGTCAGGTAACTCGAGTAGTCGCTGGCCAAAAACGCGATGGTGGACGCGATTTCCCACGGCTCGGCGGCACGGCCGAACGCCTCACCGGCCGAGAGTCGGTCGAGCAAATCGGTCGAGGTCGTCTTGTCCAGGAACTTGTGCCGCGCGATGCTGGGCGAGACCGCGTTGATCCGCACGCCGTAGTCGACGGCTTCGATTGCGCTGCAACGGGTCAGCGCCATCACACCCGCCTTGGCGGCGGCATAGTGGGACTGCGAGTGCTGGGCGCGCCAGCCCAGGACGCTGGCGTTGTTGACGATGACGCCGCCGTGGGAGGCCTCGCGGAAGTAGCGCAGCGCCGCGCGGGTGGCGCGGAACACGGAGGTCAGCGTCACGTCCAGGACGCGGTCCCACTCCTCGTCGGTCATGTCGACCACCGGCGTCTGCCCGCCCAGCCCGGCGTTGTTCACCAGCACGTCGATGCGTCCGAAGCGCGCGGTGGTCGAGTCGATCAGGGCGTCGATCTGCGCGGTGGACGTCACGTCGCACACGGCCTTCTCGACGCGGCCCAGCCCCAGCGCGGACAGCTCGCCGGCGGTCTCCCCCAGCCGCCGCTCGTGGTGGTCGGAGACCATCACGTCGGCTCCCTCGGCCAGGGCGCGCCGGGCGGTCGCCGAACCGATGCCGGTGCCGGCGGCGGCGGTGACGATGACGACTTTGCCCTGCAGAAGCCCGTGTCCGGCAACCTCTTTCGGAGAATCGGCCAAACTCATCCTTTAACCTCTCGGGGCAGGCCGAGCACCCGCTCGGCGATGATGTTGCGCTGGATCTCGTTGGACCCGCCGTAGATGGTGTCGGCGCGGGTGAACAGGAACAGCCGCTGCCACTCGTCGAACTCGCCGTCGGACAACGCCATCGACGGCTTGCCGATCACGTCCATCGCCAGCTCCCCCAGGTCGCGATGCCAGTTGGCCCACAACAACTTCGACACGTTGTCCTGCCCCGGCTGCTCGACATCCATGGTGGCCAGGGCGTACGAACGCATCGCCCGCAGACCGACCCACGCCCGCGTCAGGCGCTCGCGGATGACGGGGTCGTCGGCGGCGCCGTTGCGCTGCGCGAGGACGGCCAGGTTGGAAAGCTCACGGGCATAGCGGATTTGCTGCCCGAGCGTGGACACCCCGCGCTCGAAGGTCAGCGTTCCCATGGCGACGCGCCAGCCGTCGCCGGGCTCGCCGACCACCAGCGCGGCGTCGGTGCGGGCGTCGTCGAAGAACACCTCGTTGAACTCCGCGGTCCCGGTTATCTGGACGATCGGGCGCACCTGCACGCCGGGCTGGTCCAGCGGCACCAGCAGATACGACAGCCCGGCATGCCGCTTGGAGCCCTTCTCGGTGCGCGCGACCACGAAGCACCACTGCGACAGGTGCGCCAGCGAGGTCCACACCTTCTGGCCGTTGATCACCCATTGGTCGCCGTCGATTTCGGCGGTGGTCGACACGTTGGCCAGGTCGCTTCCGGCGCCGGGTTCGGAATATCCCTGGCACCACAGTTCGGTGACGTCGAGGATGCGCGGCAAGAAACGCTGCTGCTGCTCGGGGGTGCCGAAGGCGATCAGCGTCGGGCCCAGCAACTCCTCGCCGAAGTGATTGACCTTGTCCGGCGCGTCGGCCTTGGCGTACTCCTCGTAGAACGCCACCCGGTGCGCGGTCGAAAGCCCGCGCCCGCCATGCTCGACCGGCCATCCCAGACACGTCAGCCCGGCCGCCGCGAGGTGCCGGTTCCACGCCAGCCGCTCCTCGAACGCCTCGTGCTCGCGCCCCGGCCCGCCCAGGCCCTTGAGGGACGCGAATTCGCCGGCGAGATTGTCGGCGAGCCAACCGCGGACCTCCGCCCGGAACTCCTCGACGTCCTGCATGCCCTGTAGGCTAACCTACCAAGCACTTGCTTTGTCAGCTCGGTGACGATGCGCGCCGCGCAGCGGCGTGCGGAGGAAGCGGGCAATCCAGGTAGGAGTTCCCGTGTCCAGCGATCCCCGCACCGTGCCCGCGGCGCTGGATCGCCTGTCACGCCGGCTGCCCGACCACGACGCGCTGATCACCGGCGAGCGGACCTTCACCTCGGCAGAGCTGCGCGACGAGGTGCACCGGGCGGCGGCCGCGCTCATCGCGCTGGGCGTGCGGCCGAAGGACAGGGTGGCGATCTGGTCCCCCAACACCTGGCACTGGGTGGTGGCCTGCCTCGCGATCCACCACGCCGGCGCGGCGATGGTGCCGCTGAACACCCGCTACACCGCCGAGGAGGCCGCCGACATCCTGGCCCGCACCGGCGCGCCGGTCCTGTTCGGCATGGGCCGATTCCTCGGCAACGACCGCGTCGCGGACCTGGATCGGGCCGCACTGCCGGGGCTGCGGCACGTCGTGCGGATCCCGATCGAGGCCAACGACGGGACCTGGGACGAGTTCATCGTCCAGGGCAGCGACGGCGACGAAGTCCGAGCGCGCGCCGCCGCCGTCGCGCCCGACGACGTCAGCGACATCCTGTTCACCTCCGGCACCACCGGCCGCAGCAAGGGCGTGTTGTGCGCGCACCGGCAATCGCTGTCGGCGTCGGCGTCGTGGGCGGCCAACGGCAAGATCACCAGCGACGACCGCTACCTGTGCATCAACCCCTTCTTCCACAACTTCGGCTACAAGGCCGGCATCCTGGCGTGCCTGCAGACCGGCGCCACGTTGATCCCGCACCTGACGTTCGACCCGCTGCGCACGCTGCAGGCGATCGAGCGACACCGCATCACCGTATTGCCCGGTCCGCCAACGATTTACCAGACCCTGCTGGACCACCCGGCCCGGCGCGACTACGACCTGAGCTCGCTGCGGTTCGCGGTGACCGGCGCGGCGACCGTGCCGGTCGTGTTGGTCGAGCGCATGCAATCCGAGCTCGACATCGACATCGTGCTGACGGCCTACGGGCTGACCGAGGCCAACGGCATGGGCACCATGTGCCGCGCCGACGACGACGCCGTCACCGTCGCCACCACCTGCGGGCGCCCGTTCGCCGACTTCGAACTGCGCATCCACGACACCGGCGAAGTGCTGCTGCGCGGACCCAACGTGATGCTGGGCTATCTGGACGATCCGGACGCGACCGTCGCGGCCATCGACCCCGACGGCTGGCTGCACACCGGCGACGTCGGCGTCGTCGACGAGGCGGGCAACCTGCGCATCACCGACCGGCTCAAGGACATGTACATCTGCGGCGGCTTCAACGTCTACCCGGCCGAGGTCGAGCAGGTGCTGGCCCGGATGGACGGGGTGGCCGACGCCGCGGTGATCGGGGTCCCCGACGAACGGCTGGGCGAGGTGGGCCGCGCGTTCGTGGTGACCCGGCCCGGTTCGACCCTCGACGAGCAATCCGTGATCGCTTACACCCGTGAGCATTTGGCGAACTTCAAGGCACCGCGCTCGGTGCGGTTCGTCGACGCGTTGCCGCGCAACCCGGGCGGCAAGGTGGTCAAACCACAACTGCGAGAGCTGACCTGATGGACCTGCAACTAGACGAAGGCACCCTGGCCTTCCAGGACGAAGTCCGCCAATTCCTGACCGAGAACGCCGAGTCGATCCCGACGAAGTCCTACGACAACGCCGAAGGCTTTGCCCAGCACCGGCATTGGGACAGGGTCCTGTTCGACGCCGGCCTGTCGGTGATCACCTGGCCGGAGAAATACGGCGGCCGGGACGCGCCTCTGCTGCACTGGGTGGTGTTCGAGGAGGAGTACTTTCGCGCCGGGGCACCGGGGCGGGCCAGCGCCAACGGAACCTCCATGCTGGCCCCGACGCTGTTCGCGCACGGCACCGACGAGCAGCTGGACCGGATCCTGCCGAAAATGGCCAGCGGCGAACAGATCTGGGCCCAGGCCTGGTCGGAACCCGAATCCGGCAGCGACCTGGCGTCGCTGCGGTCCACCGCCACCAGGACCGACGGTGGCTGGCTGCTCAACGGACAGAAGATCTGGAGCTCGCGCGCGCCGTTCGCCGAGATGGGGTTCGGGCTGTTCCGATCCGACCCCGAGGCCGAGCGGCATCACGGCCTGACGTACTTCATGTTCGACCTGAAGACCACCGGCGTCACCGTGCGGCCCATCGTCCAGCTCGGCGGCGACACCGGCTTCGGCGAGATCTTCCTCGACGACGTCTTCGTTCCCGACGAGGACGTGATCGGCACCCCGAACGACGGCTGGCGGGCGGCCATGAGCACGTCGAGCAACGAGCGCGGCATGTCGCTGCGCAGCCCGGCCCGGTTCCTGGCGGCCGCCGAACGCCTGGTGACGCTGTGGAAGGACCGCGGCTCCCCCGAGGCGTTCGCCGACCGGGTCGCCGACGCGTGGATCAAGGCGCAGGCCTACCGCCTGCAGACCTTCGGCACCGTGACCAGGCTGGCCGCCGGTGGCGAACTGGGGGCCGAATCGTCGGTGACCAAAGTGTTCTGGTCCGACCTCGACGTGGCGATACACCAGACCGCGCTGGACGTCCTCGCCGCCGACGGCGAGCTCACCGGCCCGTGGACCGAGGGCCTGCTGTTCGCCCTGGGCGGCCCGATCTATGCCGGCACCAACGAAATTCAGCGCAACATCATCTCGGAGCGGCTGCTGGGGCTGCCCAGAGAGAAGAAGTAACCGTGGAATTTGCAGTCGACGAACAACAGCGCGACTTCGCCGCCAGCATCGACGCGGCGCTTTCCGTCGCCGACCTGCCCGGCGCGGTGCGGGCCTGGGCGGCGGGCGACACCGCGCCCGGGCGCAAGGTGTGGGAACAGCTGGCCAACCTGGGCGTCACCGCGCTGGCCGTGCCGGAGAAGTTCGACGGCATCGGCGCCGACCCCGTCGACCTGGTGGTCGCCCTGGAACGGCTCGGGCGCTGGTGCGTGCCGGGTCCGGTGGCCGAATCGATTGCCGTGGCACCGGTTCTGCTCGCTGACGACGAACGCTGCGGCGCGCTGGCGTCCGGTGAGCTCATCGCCACGGCCGCGCTGCCGCCGCACGTCCCGCGCGCCGTCGACGGCGACACCGCCGGGCTGGTGCTGCTGGCCGCCGAGGGCGCCGTCACCGAGGGCCGGGTGGGCGACGAGCACGCGTCCGTCGACCCCAGCCGCCGCCTCTACGACGTGACCGCAACCGGCGACGCGTGGCAGGCGGACATCAAGCGCGCCTTCGAATTCGGGGCGCTGGCCACCGCCGCACAGTCGGTGGGCGCGGCCGAGGCGCTGCTGAACGGCGCCGTCGAGTACGCCAAGCAACGCAGCCAATTCGGCCGGGTGATCGGCTCGTATCAGGCGATCAAGCACAAGCTCGCCGACGTGCACATCGCGATCGAGCTGGCGCGCCCCCTGGTGTACGGCGCCGCGCTCACACTGGACCCGCGCGACGTCGGCGCGGCGAAGGCGGCGGCGTCCGACGCCGCGCTGTCGGCGGCGCGGGCCTCGCTGCAGACCCACGGCGCGATCGGGTTCACCCAGGAGCACGACCTGTCCCTGTGGCTGCTGCGGGTGCAGGCACTACGCTCGGCCTGGGGCACACCGGAAGTTCATCGGCGACGGGTGCTGGAGGCGTTGTGAGTGAAGAACGGGAGCTGCTGCGCGAGACCGTCGCCGCCCTGGTGGCCAAGCACGCGAACCCCGCGGCGGTGCGCGCGGCAATGGAATCCGACCTCGGCTACGACGAGTCGCTGTGGCGCCTGCTGTGTGAGCAGGTCGGCGCCGCCGCGCTGGTGATCCCCGAGGAGCTGGGCGGCGCGGGCGGCGAATTGGCCGACGCGGCAACGGTTTTGCAGGAGCTGGGCCGCGCCCTGGTGCCCTCGCCCCTGCTGGGTACGACGCTGGCGGAGCTGGCGCTGCTCACCGCACCCGATCCGGACGCCGATACGCTGGCCGGCCTTGCCGAGGGCACCTCGATCGGCGCGCTGGTCCTCGACCCCGACTACGTGGTCAACGGGGACATCGTCGACGTCATCGTGGCGTCCGACGGCGGCGAATTGAGCCGGTGCACCCGCTTCAGCGCCGAGCCCGTTGCGACCATGGACCCGACCCGCCGCCTGGCCCGGGTGCGGACCGAGGCGAGCGAACCGATCGGCGCCGACCCCGGGATCGCGGACACCGCGGCCATCCTGCTCGCGGCCGAACAGATCGGCGCCGCTGAACGCTGCCTGGAGCTGACCGTCGAATACACCAAGAGCCGGGTGCAATTCGGCCGCCCGATCGGCAGTTTCCAGGCGCTCAAGCATCGGATGGCCGACCTCTACGTCGCGGTTGCCGCGGCCAAGGCCGTCGTGTCCGAGGCGTGCGAGGACCCCGGCCCCACCAACGCGGCCACCGCGCGACTGGCGGCCACCGACGCGCTGCAAACCGTTGCCGCCGAGGGGATCCAGCTGCACGGCGGCATCGCGATCACGTGGGAACACGACATGCATCTGTATTTCAAACGCGCACACGGCAGCGCCCAGCTGCTCGGATCGTCGCGAGAGCTGTTGCGCCAACTGGAATCCGAAGTACTGCCGACGTGACCGACCGCGTCGCCCTGCGCGCCGGCATCCCGCCGTTCCACGTGATGGATGTCTGGCTGGCCGCCGCCGAGCGCCAGCGCAGCCACGGCGACCTGGTGAACCTCTCGGCCGGCCAGCCCAGCGTGGGCGCCCCGGAGCCGGTGCGCGCCGCGGCGGCCGCCGCACTGCACGGCAACCAACTCGGTTACACCGTGGCGCTGGGCATTCCCGAGCTGCGCGCGGCGATCGCGGCGGACTACGCACGCAAACACGGAATCGACGTGGAGCCCGACGCGGTCGTCGTGACCACCGGCTCCTCGGGCGGGTTCCTGCTGGCCTTCCTGGCTTGCTTCGACGTCGGCGACCGGGTGGCGCTGGCCAGCCCCGGCTACCCCTGCTATCGAAACATCCTGTCGGCGCTGGGATGCGAAGTGGTGGACATCGCGTGCGGACCGGAAACCCGCTTCCAGCCCACCGCGCAACTACTCGCCGACCTCGACCCGCCGGTGCGGGGCGTGATCGTCGCCAGCCCCGCCAATCCCACCGGGACGGTCATCCCGCCGGCCGAATTGGCCGCGATCGCGTCGTGGTGCGAAGCCTCCGGGGTGCGACTGATCAGCGACGAGGTCTACCACGGCCTGGTCTACGACGGGGCCCCGCAGACCAGCTGCGCCTGGCAGACGTCGCGAGATGCGGTGGTGGTCAACAGCTTTTCGAAGTACTACGCGATGACGGGCTGGCGGCTGGGCTGGCTGCTGGTGCCCCCCGAGCTGCGCCGGGCGGTGGACTGCCTGACCGGTAACTTCACCATCTGCCCGCCGGTGCTGTCGCAGGTCGCGGCGGTCGCGGCGTTCACCCCCGAGGCCACCGCCGAGGCCGACGGCAACCTGCAACACTACGCGGCCAACCGGTCTCTGCTGCTCGACGGCCTGCGCCGGATCGGTATCGATCGCCTGGCGCCCACCGACGGCGCGTTCTACGTCTACGCCGACGTATCGGAGTACACCGGCGATTCGCTGGGGTTCTGCTCAAAGCTGTTGGCCGACACCGGGGTCGCGATCGCACCGGGCGTCGACTTCGACACCGCGCGCGGCGGCTCGTTCGTCCGGCTGTCGTTCGCCGGGCCCACGGCCGACGTCGAGGAGGCGCTGCGCCGCATCGGGCCCTGGCTGCCGGTCAGCGGTTGAACCGCCCGGCGAGATATTCGGCCCGGCAGGCGCTGCGCGCCAGTTTGCCGCTCGTCGTGCGGGGGATGGCCCCTGCGGCCACCAGGCGCACATCGGCGACGCGGACCTGGTGCTGCCGCGAGATCGCCGCGCGCACGGTGTCGGCGATCGCGCCCAGCTCGGCTCGGGCCGCGCCGGCGGCGCGTTCGGCGACGACGACCACCTGCTCGCCGGAACCGCCACTTGCCGAAACCGCCTCGGCGGGAACGGAAAACGCGGCGACATAGCCCGACCGGATCGCGCTGGAGGCCTCGCTGACGGTCGTCTCGATGTCGTGCGGGTAGTGGTTGCGGCCATCGATGATGATGAGGTCCTTGATGCGCCCCGTCAGGTACAGCTCGCCGTCGACGTAGACGCCGAGATCCCCGGTGGCAAGCCAGCTTCCGTTGTCCGGGGCACCCTCGGCATGGCTGCCACGGTCGAGGCGGGACTGCAACTTGTTACCGAAGACCCGTCGGGATTCGTCCTCGCGACCGAAGTATCCGCGGCCGACGTTTTCGCCGTGCAGCCAGATTTCGCCGACGGTGCAGTCGGGCACCTCCGCGCCGTCGGGATCGGCGATCACCGCCCATTGATCGACGATCGGCTGGCCGCAGGAGACATGGGTGACCGCACCCGGTGCCGTCGGCGCGACCACCACGGCGCGGCCCTCCCCGAGCTGTTCGCGGTCGAGGTAGATGGCGCTGGCGGCGGCGTCGTGGGCGATGCTGGCGACCGACAGCGTCGCCTCGGCCATCCCGTAGGACGGCTTGACCACCGACGCGGGCAGGCCATACGGGGCGAACGCGTGCGTGAACTGCTCGATGGCAGACATCGTCACCGGCTCCGAGCCGTTGAGCAGGCAGACGACGTTGCCGAGGTCGAGGGCTTCAGCTTCCGGCCCCGCCGGCGGAACGCCCCGCTGGGCCGTCAATTCGAAGGCGAAGTTCGGCGCGGCCGCCATGGTCCGGCCGCGCTGCGCCGCAATGCCGAGTTGTTTGATCCACCGGTAGGGCCGACGCAGGAAGGCCATGGGATCCATCAGCGTGACGTGCGCCCCGAAGAATGCGGTGAACACGATCATCATCAATCCCATGTCGTGATACAGCGGCAGCCAGCTCACACACTGAACGTTGGTGTCCAGCCCGCCGTGCACGATCATCTGCATCGCGTTGGTGTAGACGGCGCGATGGGTGATCTCGACGCCGGCCGGCGTGCGCGTCGAACCCGAGGTGTACTGCAGATAGGCCAGATCGTCGGTGTCGCGGACCACGTCGGTGAACATCGCACCGAGCGTCGCGGGGATCGCATCCACCGCCAACATCCGCGGCCGCTCATTGGGGGCCAGCGTCCGGATGAACGTCCGAACCGACTCGGCCGCGCCGGTGGTGGTCAGGACGACCGAAGGCCGGCCGTCGGCCAGTACCGCCGCCAACCGCTCGCCGTGCCCCGCCAGCGTCGGCGCAAAGAGCGGAATCGCCACGTTGCCCGCGTGGACGGCGCCGAAGAAGGCTGCCACGTAGTCGAGGCCCTGGGGCGCCAGGATCGCCACCCGGTCGCCGGGCTTGGTGACCTGCTGCAGGCGCGCGCCGACGGCGCAGACCCGCGACCACAGCTCATTCCAGCTCAGCTCGCTGAGCCGCCCGTCCTGTTCCTGCGAGTAGTCGAGGAAGCGGTAGGCCGGAGCGTCGCCCAGCTGGCGCCTGTTTTCGTCGAAATTCGACGTCATCGTCGTGCCCTCGGGCACGACGATGCTCCTGGCAACGCTGGTTAGGCTGTGATCCCGGCTCACGATGGGACAGATTAATAGGCAGACTTACAGATTGACGCATTTAGGGGTATATGTCGGTCATCACTATCGGCGGCCGGCCGGGGGACGATCACACCGCACCCTCGCTCTGAGCGGCCAGGATCGCGTCGAGGCGGGCTTCGAGCGCGCCGCGCTCGCCGGCCTCGGCGACGTTGATCCCGAACCGTCCGCCCAAGGTGTCGACGATCGCGGCCGCGTCGTCCAGGCGGAGTTTCTCGCTGCCGTCGCTGCGGTGGACGGTCAGGTTGCGCCCGGCCAGGTTCAACCGGGCGTCGTCGGCGACCAGCGCGGCCATCAGGCCGGTCACGAAGCCCGACGAGGGGTGGGTGGAGACGAACCAGCTGCCCACCTGCAGATCGATCTGCGGCTGGGTGCGCGTGGTGAACTCGTAGAGCGGCACCCAGTCGCCACGGATCTGGGCCTGCAGGACCAGCCCGTCGCGGCGGTCCTCGAGCCGGTACGGCTCGTGGCTCGTTTGCTGGACGCTGCCGATCTCGATGCGCAGGGGCGACGTCGGCGTCTGGCCACCGAAGCCCACGTCGACGAGAAAGGACCCCTCCGATCCGGGAAAAGTCACCGCCAGCACGGTGTGCGTCTGCGCCGGGAACGGCGCATCGGGCGGGCGCATCCAGATGACCCGCCCGGCCAAGCGCCGCACCCGGAAGCCGATTTCGCCCAGCGCGTAGCCCATCAGCCCGTTCTGCTCGTAGCAATAGCCGCCCCGGCGCCGGCGAATCAGCTTGTCCGCCAGCGCCTCTGGACCCAGGTCGTCGACCGGAACTCCCATGACCGGATCGAGGTTCTCGAACGGGATCGTCTGCGTGTGCGCGGTCACCAGATCCCGTAGTACCTCCAGGGTCGGCGCGGCCGGGCCGCGGAAGTCGATGCGGTCGAAGTACTCGTTCAGATCCAGCGTCATACGGCCATTGTGTCCCGACGGCTACTCTTCCCCCATGCCGACCGATATTTCGGACCTGCCAACCGCGGATCAGGAAGCGATCGGCAAGACGCTGCTCACGTTGCTGAAGGCGTTCGACGAGCGGGACGCCACCGCCCTGGGCGCCGTGTATTCCGACGACGCCGACTGGGTCAACGCCTTCGGGACAGTCAGACGCGGACGCGACGACATCGTCGGCTACCTCACCGGGCTGTTCGCAGATGACAATTTCAGCCGCGGCGAACTGGCCGGCCCGCCGGAGACGAGCTTTCGCGTGCTGACGCCGGAAGTGGTCCTGGTATCGGCACACCTGCGGGTGAAGGGCCAGGGGCTCGTCGGCGGCGGAACGCTCGATCGTGACAACTTCTCGTTGCGCGCGCTGCAACGGCAGGACGACGGGTCCTGGCTGATCGTCTCGGAGATGTTCCAGGACGCGAACACCGAGGCAACTTACGGGCACTGAAGTTCCGGCCTGTTTTATATCTGTCGAATACGGGCAATCCGGGTCGCATGAACACGAACATCGTTTGGATCGTGATCGCCGCAGTGGTGGCGGTCCTGCTGATTGCCGCCGTGATCATCGCGGTGACCAGGGCGACGCGCCGGCGCCGCCAGCGGCAGGCCGAAGAGATTCGGGAGCAGGCCCAGGTGGCGACGGCCAGAATCGAACGGCGCCAGGCGCTGGCCGACGAGACGGCCGCAAAGGGGCGGGCCGCCCAGGCCGAGGCCGAGGCCAAGGCCGCCGAGGCCGCCAGGCTGCTGGACCGCGCGGCGACCCAGCAAGATGAGGTCGCCACCTCACGCGAAGGACTCCAGGAACACTGGGACCGCGCCGACCGCCTCGATCCCCACGCCGCGAAACATGAGGCGCCCGATGGCACCTCAGAGGAGCCGGTGAACGACGGCGAAAACCTCGAGCAACCACATCGCGGAGCGTCCACCTGATGGGTCGCTGAGTCAGCCGGGATGGCCCGTCCCCTCAACGGGCCATCCCGGCTGCTGCGCGGAGAGACATCCGTATGCCCCACGAAGCCGGTGTCTCACAACGGTTTTCAAGCGACGTTCGCCATCAAACACGGCGCTGGTCCAGGGCAGGACTCGCCATCGCGCATGACAACCTGCGTTGCCGAATTTCGCGGTCGCCAAACATCGCGCCGCGCGCGGCGTCGATTCCGGTCTACAGCCAGGTGTCCTGGGTGGTCGTGGTGAGGAAGGCTTCCAGGTCGTCGCGCCACTGCGCCGGCGTCGTCTTGTCGGGTTCGATGCCGGTGTAGTCGCCGCGATAGAACAGCAGCGGCCGCGGCTTGATGTGGGGGGCCTTCGAAACTGATTCGGCCAGCGAGTGGACCGCGCCGAACACCACGAAGTGATCCCCACCCTCGTGTACCGAGGCCACCGTGCAGTCGATGTAGGCCAACGACCGGTCGATGATCGGTGACCCCAATTCCGAAGGGTGCCAGTCGATGCCGGCGAACTTGTCCGGCTCCTTGGACCCGAATCGCGCCGACACGTCCTGCTGCTCCTCGGTCAGCACGTTGACGCAGAACCGGCCGCTGGCCTCGATGGCCTTCCAGGACCGCGAGACCCTGGTGGGGCAGAACAGCACCAGCGGCGGATCCAGGGACAGTGCCGCAAAGGACTGGCAGGCAAAGCCGATCGGGACGTCGTCGTGGACGGTGGTGATGATGGTGATCCCGGTGCAGAACTGACCCAGCACCTGCCGGAAGGCGCGTGCATCGATCGGCGCGGCGGTCATGCTCAGCTTCTGAAGCCGACCGAGAAGTCGTGACCCCACAGGCTCACCGCGGTGCTCTCCCGTGCGATCCAGCCGTCGTCGTCCACTTGCCTACCCTCACAACCGAATTCGACGTCGAAACCGCCGGGGGTCTTCATGTAGAACGACAGCATCAGGTCGTTGACGTGACGGCCGAGCGTGGCCGACATCGGCACCTTGCGGCGCAGCGCCCGGTCCAGGCACAGGCCCACGTCGTCGGCCTCTTCGACCTCGACCATCAGGTGCACGATGCCGCTGGGGGTCTGCCCCGGCATGAATGCCAGGCTGTGATGGCGCGGGTTGCAGCCCAGGAACCGCAGCCAGGCCGGCGCCCCGTCGGCGGGCCGGCCCACCAGCTGCGGCGGCAGGCGCATCGAGTCGCGCAGCATGAAGCCAAGCACATCCCGGTAGAAGTGCAGCGTCTCCTGGTCGTCGCGGGTGGTCAGCACCACGTGCCCCAGGCCCTGCTCCCCGGTGACGAACTTGTGCCCGTACGGGCTGACCACCCGGCGGTGCTCCAAGGCGGCGCCGTGGAAGACCTCGAGGCAGTTGCCCGACGGGTCGGAGAAACGGATCATCTCGTCCACCCGGCGATCGGCCAGCTCGGCGGCGCTGGCTTCCTTGTACGGCGTGCCCTCCACGTCGAGCCGCTGCCGGATCTCTTGCAGGCCTTCGGCGTTCGCGCATTCCCAGCCGGCCTCGGAGAGCCGGTCGTGCTCGCCGGGAACGATGACCAGCCGGGCCGGGAAATCGTCCATCCGCAGGTACAGGGCGCCCTCTTCGGCGCCCTTGCCCTCCACCATGCCGAGCACCTTCAGGCCGTACTCGCGCCAGGCCGCCATGTCGGTGGCCTCGATGCGCAGGTAGCCCAGCGACCGGATACTCATCGCGCACCTCCCAGAAAATCTACGGTCAGCTTGTTGAACTCGTCGAACTTCTCCACCTGCGCCCAGTGCCCACACTGCCCGAAAACGTGCAGCTGCGCACGCGGAATCGTCTTGAGCGCCACCAGCGCGCCGTCCAGCGGGTTGACCCGGTCCTCCCGGCCCCAGATCAGCAGGACGGGTTGGCGCAGCCGATGCACCTCGCGCCACATCATGCCCAGCTCGAAGTCGGCCCCCGCGAACGACATTCCCATCGCCCGGGTCGCCGTCAACGATTCCGGCGTGCTGGCCAGCGCGAAACGCTGCTCGATCAGCTCCGGCGTGATCAGTTTCTGGTCGTAGACCATCACCCGCAGGAAGGCCTCGAGGTTTTCCCGGGTGGGCGCGGCAGAGAACTTGCCCAACCGTTTGACGCCCTCGGTCGGGTCCGGCGAGAACAGGTTGACGCTCAACCCGCCGGGACCCATCAACACCAGGCGCCCGGCCAGCTCCGGGTAGTCCAGCGCGAACCGGACCGCGGTGCCCCCGCCGAGCGAATTGCCCACCAGCGGAACGCGGCCCAGGCCCAGCTGATCGAAGAGGCCCTTGAGCGCGCGGGCGGCGTAGCGGTTGAACTGGCCGTGCTCCGCGCGCTTGTCGGAGTGTCCGTACCCCGGCTGATCGACGGCCAGCACGTGGAATCGCTCGGCCAGCACTCCGATGTTGCGCGACCAGTTCGTCCAGCTCGCCGCGCCCGGGCCGCCGCCGTGCAGCAGCACCACCGTCTGGTCGTTACCGGCACCGGCCTCGTGATAGTGCAGCCTCAGCGGCCCGTCCACGTCGACGTCGGCGAAGCGCGACGTGGACTCGAACGTCAGCTCTTGCGCAATGGTCATCAGACCATGGTGTCGCCGGGGGGCAACCCGAACTCGTTGTTCCCGAAGATCACGTAGGCCCGCTCGGGGTCGTTGGCCGCGTGCACCCTGCCCGCGTGCGCGTCGCGCCAGAACCGTTGCACCGGTTGGTCATTGGCCAGGGCGGTCGCGCCCGACGCCTCGAACAACCGGTCGATCGAGGAGATCGCCCGGCCGGTCGCGCGCACCTGGTCCCGACGGGCCCGGGCACGCAGCTCGAACGGTATCTCCTTGCCGGCCGACAACAGCGCGAACTCGTCGGCCACGTTGCCGGACAGTTGCCGCCACGCGGCGTCGATGTCGCTGGCCGCCTCGGCGATGCGGATCTTGGCGAACGGGTCGTCCTTGGCCTTCTCACCGGCGAACGCCGCACGCACCCGCTTGCCCTGATGCTCGACGTGCGCGTCGTACGCGCCGTAGGCCATGCCGACGATCGGCGCCGAGATGGTGGTCGGATGCATGGTGCCCCAAGGCATCTTGTACACGGCGGCGGTGTTGTTCTGATATCCGCCGGCGGTGCCGTCGTTCATCGCCTTGTAGGACAAGAACCGGTGCCGGGGCACGAAGACGTCCTTGACCACCAGCGTGTTGCTGCCGGTGCCACGCAGGCCGACGACGTGCCAGACGTCGTCGATGCGGTACTCGCTGCGCGGGATGAGGAAGCTGCCGAAGTCCACCGGCCGGCCGTCCTTGATGACCGGCCCGCCCACGAACGTCCAGGAGGCGTGGTCGCAGCCCGACGACCAGTTCCACGAGCCGTTGACCAGGTAGCCGCCGTCGGCCACCACGCCGGCGCCCATCGGGGCGTACGACGACGAGATCCGCGTCTTGGGGTCGTCGCCCCACACCTCCTCCTGCGCCGCCTGGTCGAACAGCGCCAGGTGCCAGTTGTGCACGCCGATGATCGAGCTCACCCAGCCGGTGGAACCGCACGCGCTGGCCAGCCGGCGAACGGCCTCGTAGAACAACCCGGGATCGCACTGCAGCCCGCCCCACTGCTCCGGTTGCAGCAGGGTGAAGAAGCCGACGTCCTCGAGATCCTGAACGGTCTCGTCGGGCAACCGGCGCAGGTCCTCCGTCGCCTGCGCGCGCTCGGCGATCTTGGGGAGAAGATCATCGATCCCAGCCAACACCGACTGCGCATCACGCTGTTGAATGGACGTCACTGGATTTGCCTCCCGGGAGTACGGACTTACACGAAAGACTAGAACACGTTCCGATTCGTGTCGAGCAGGGTATTCCTGCGGCTGGTAGCGATATGAATCCGGTTTTCTATAACATGTTCTAGTTATGAGGAGAGGAAGGGACGGGTCTTGACGGAAGCCGATCTGGACCAGGCACCCGACGAGCCACTCGGCGACCATGTCCTCGAACTGCAGATCGCCGAGGTCGTTGCCGAGACCGACGACGCGCGGTCACTGGTGTTCGCCGCGCCGGCGGCCGCGGGCGATCCGGACATCCCCCCGGAGCGGCTGCGATACGCGCCCGGCCAGTTCCTGACGCTGCGCGTTCCCAGCGAGCGGACGGGCTCGGTCGCGCGTTGCTACTCGCTGTGCAGCTCGCCGTTCATCGACGATGCCCTCACCGTCACCGTCAAGCGCACCGCGGACGGATACGCGTCCAACTGGCTGTGCGACAACGCGCACGAGGGCATGCGCATCCACGTGCTGGCGCCGTCGGGCACCTTCGTGCCCAAGACGCTCGACGGCGACTTCCTGCTGATGGCCGCGGGCAGTGGGATCACCCCGATCATGTCGATCTGCAAGTCGGCGCTGGCCGAGGGCGGCGGGCGGGTGACACTGCTCTACGCCAACCGCGACGACCGCTCGGTGATCTTTGCCGACGCGCTGCGCGAGCTGTCCGCCAAGTACCCCGACCGGCTCACGGTGGTGCACTGGCTGGAGTCGCTGCAGGGCTTGCCCAGCGCCGACGCGTTGGCGAAACTCGCCGCCCCCTACACCGATCGGCCCGTGTTCATCTGCGGGCCGGGTCCGTTCATGGACGCGGCACGCGTGGCCCTCGACGGGCTGAAAGTGCCCGCCGCGCAGGTGCACATCGAGGTGTTCAAGTCGCTGGAGTCCGACCCCTTCGCGGCGGTCAAAGTCGAAGACACCCCCGAAGGCGACCGGCCGCCGGCCACCGTGGTCGTGGAACTGGACGGCGAAACGCACACCGTGTCGTGGCCGCGGAACGCCAAGCTGCTCGACGTGTTGCTCGCCAAGGGTCTGGACGCGCCGTTCTCCTGCCGGGAGGGCCACTGCGGCGCGTGCGCCTGCACCCTGCGCAGCGGCAAGGTGAACATGGAGGTCAACGACGTCCTGGAGCAACAGGATCTCGACGACGGCCTGATTTTGGCCTGTCAATCTCACCCGGAATCTGATTCGGTAGAAGTCACCTACGACGAGTAACCGGGAAGGGGAGCTCCGATGATGCGGGTGATGGCGGGGTTTGCAGTGGTCGGGGGCGTGCTGGCGCTGCTGCCGGGCCCGGTTTGCGCGGCGGCCAGCAACACCGCCACCACCCTGTTCCCGCTGGACGGCCCCAACCAGCTGGAGACGCACGCCTTCCTCAACTGCTTCCAGTCCGACGGCCACTGCGACTTCACCGTCGGGGCCGACATGCGCACGCCCGACGGCGTGAGCGGCTTCCCGCCGGGCCTGTGGGCCCGCCAGACCACCGAGATCCGCTCACCGAATCGGATGGCCTACCTCGACGTGCACGCGAGCGGCGAACACGAACGGGTGAACAAGGCGATGGGCTCCGACGAGATCACCACGGTCTACTTCGGCGACGGGCCGCCGGAGAAGTACCAGACGGCCGGGCGCATCGACTCTGCCGACTGGTCGACGGGCCGGCCCAAGACCGACATCAGCGTCATCGCCTGCACCCACATCCAGGTGGTCTACCCGGGCGTCAACATCACCTCGCCCAGCACCTGCGCGCAGACGAGTTTCTCCTGACGTTGACTGTGCGCTGAGGGCGCGGCCTTCTCGCACTTTGGCGCCATACGCGCAGAGTCACGGCCGTGGATATAGGCCGGTTTCGAGGTCTTCGAGCAGGCTCGGGCCGGTGGGGTTCCAGCCGAACCGCCGGCGGGTCAGCGCGCTCGACGAGGGCTGGTCGACGGCGAAGACCGTACCCAGCGGGCCGAACTTCTCTGCCGGGGCGGACTCGACGGGAACGCCGAGCCGGCGGCCGATCACCTCGGCGATCGCCCGCATCGGGTCCCCTTCGTCGCCCACCGCGTGCAGCACCGAGCCGGGCGGCGCCTCTTCGAGGGCGAGCCGGAACAACGACGCCGCGTCCGCCCGGTGCACCGCGGGCCAGCGCTGCGCGCCGTCGCCCACAAAGGCTGACACCCCGCCCAGCCGTGCGGCTTGGATCAGCAGGCTGGCGAAGCCGTAGCGCCCGCCGGCGTCGTGCACCGACCGGGGCAGCCGCACGGCGGCCGATCGCACGCCGCGGCCGGCCAGGTCGATGGCGGCCTGCCCCGTGCGGCCGCGCCCGGCCATCGGCCCCTCGGTGTTGAACGGGTCAGCTTCGGTGCTTGCGCGCCCGGGCACCGTCGGGGTGCCGCTCGCGAAGACCAGCGGCTTGCCACTGTCGACGAGCGCGTCGCCGAGCGCCGCGACCGCGCGGGCCTCGGCCTCGACGCCGGCCGCGATGTTGCTGAAGTCGTTCGAGAACGCCAGCGAGATGACGCCGTCGGCGGCGGTCGCCGCCCGCCGCAGGACCTCCAGGTCGGCGATGTCGCCGTGAAGCGGCTCCGCGCCGAGCCCGCTGATGGTGGCGGCCGCGGCCTCGGATCGGGCCAGGCCCACGACCTGATGGCCGGCGGCGATCAGTTCGGCGACGACGGCCGAGCCGATTCCTCCGCTGGCCCCGGTAACGAATACGCGCACGAGCAGCTCCGTTCCTGTGATGCGACTATTGTCCCATCACCGTACACCGGTGACGGGGTAACGGTCGCATCACTATGGTGAGCGTATGGCCCGCTGGCAGCCGGACGCGCGCGAACGCTTGGTCGCCGCGGCGCTGGACCTGTTCAGCGAACGCGGCTACGACGAGACGACGGTGGCGCAGATCGCCGAACGGGCCGGGCTGACGAAGAGCACCTTCTTCCGGCACTTCCCGGACAAGCGGGACGTGCTGGCGGCGGGGCAGGACGCGATCGCGCAACTGCTGCGCGAGGGCGTCGCCGCGGCGCCGCCCGACGCGACTCCGCTGGCCGCGGTGTGTGCCGGTCTGGAGTCGGTGGCGGCGGGGTTCACGTCGTTCAACCGGGACCTCGCGCCCCGGCTCAAAGCCGCGATCGCCGCCAGCACCGAACTGCAAGCGCGCAATGCGCTCAAGCAGATCGGCCTCGCCCTGGCGGTGGCAGAAGCGCTGCAGTCTCGCGGCGTGCCCGAACAGACGGCGGTGCTGGCCGCCGAGCTCGGGTCGCTGGCGTTCAAAACCGCGTATGCGCGTTGGGCCGAGCCCGGCGAGACCCGAGACCTGGGCGTCCTGGCCTGCGAGGCATTGCGCGAATTGCACGCCGCCGCAGCCGATCTCGGCTGACTAGCGGGGCAGGCCCAGTAGGCGCTCGGCGGCGACGGTCAGCAGGATCTGCTCGGTGCCGCCCGCGATCGTGAGGCAACGCGTGTTGAGGAAGTCGAACACCGCGCGGTCGTTATCCGCGCGACGGTCGACGAGCCCGCCGCCTTCGGCGACGTCCATCGTGAATTCCGCCAGCGCCTGCCGGTAGCGGACGCCGATCAGCTTGCGCACGCTGGATTGTGCGCCGGGGTCCTGGCCACCCACGGCCAGCTGAGCGATGCGCTGGTCCAGCAGCGCTCCGGTCTGGGCCAGGATGATCAGCCGCCCCAGCCGGTCCTGCTCGGCAACGTCGAGATCCCTTGCCGCCAAAAGCCTCAGCAGCTCTTCCATCGGGTTGCCCAGCGCGGTCCCGTTGGCCATCGCGATGCGTTCGTTGGCCAGGGTGGTCCGGGCCAGCCGCCAGCCGTCGTTGACCGTCCCGACCACCATCGCGTCGGGCACGAACACGTTGTCCAGGAACACCTCGTTGAACAGCGAGTCGCCGGTGATCTCTCGCAGCGGGCGGATCTCGATGCCCGGTGACTTCATGTCCACCAGGAAGTAGGTGATGCCTTTGTGTTTCGGGGCATCGGGGTCGGTGCGCGCCAGGCACACGCCCCACCGCGCCTTGTGCGCGGCCGACGTCCACACCTTCTGCCCGGTCAGGTTCCAGCCACCATCGGTCCGCATCGCCTTGGTGCGCAGCGACGCCAGGTCGGAGCCGGCCCCCGGCTCGGAAAACAGTTGGCACCAAAGGAATTCGCCACGCAACGTCGCCGGCACGAATTGCTCGATCTGCTCCGGGGTGCCGTGCTCGAGGATGGTCGGCGCCGCCCACCAGCCGATCACCAGGTCGGGCCGTTCGACGCCCGCCGCGGCCAACTCCTGATCGATCAGCAGCTGCTCGGCCGGGGACGCGGCCCGCCCATACGGCTTGGGCCAGTGCGGCGCCTGCAGCCCCGCCTCGGCCAGGCCCACCTGCCGCTTTTCGGCGGGCAGCGCGGCGATCTCGGCGACGGCCGCGGCGATCTCGGCGCGCTGGCCCTCGACCTCGGTGATGTCGATACCCAGGCGGCGGCGCACGCCGTCCTGCGTGAGCGCGGTGATGCGGCGTAACCAGCGCTCGGCGCCGCCGAGAAACCTACCGATGGCATGCGCGCGGCGCAGGTACAGGTGCGCGTCGTGCTCCCAGGTGCAGCCGATGCCGCCGAGCACCTGGATGCAGTCCCGGACGTTGGCCTTGGCGGCGGCGATGCACGTGCTCGCGGCCAGCGCGGCCGCGATGGAGAACTGTTCGGCGTCGGACTCCCCGGCGGCACGCGCGGCGTCGGCAGCGGCCACCTCGGCCTGCTCGGCGCGGCACAGCATCTCCGCGCACAGGTGCTTGACGGCCTGGAAGCTGCCGATCGGCTTGCCGAACTGCTCGCGCACCTTCGCGTAGGCGACCGCGGTGTCCAGCGACCACCGGGTGATGCCCGCGGCCTCGGCGGCCAGCAGCGTCGCGGCCAAATCCTCGACGCGGCCCCCCGGGACCGGGACCGCGGGCGCGTCCGTCAGCACCAGCCGGGCCAGTGGCCGGGAGAAGTCGGCGGCCGGCAGCGCCTCGAGCCGCACCCCCTCGCCGTCGGTGTCGACCAGGAGCCAGTCGGCGCCGGCGGGCAACAGCACGAGCCCACCCGGCGCCCCGCCCAGTACCCATTCGACGGTGCCGGACGCGCTCTGGTTGTCGAATCGCACTTGGTTTTCTGGACCGTCGAGCGCCACCCCGGCGAAGCGTTCCCCCGAGGCCAGGGCGGCCAGCAGGTCGGGATCATCGATCACCAGGGTGGCCAGCGCGGTGGTCGCGACCGGCCCGGGTAGTAACGCCTTGGCCGCCTCCTCGACCATCGCGCACAGGTCCTCGACGCTGCCGCCGGCGCCGCCGTGGTCCTCGGCGATCGCCACCCCGAAGATGCCGAGGTCGGCCAGACCGGCAAAGGCCGGCCGCCACGCGTCGGGGTCGCCCTGTTCGACGCCGCGGATCGCCACGGTCCCGCCCGGCCCCGACGTCGGGTTGCGGGCCCAGTCACGCACCAGCGCACGCGCGGCGAACTGTTCGTCGGTGACGGTCGCTACCACCCTGGGCCTCCGCGTGATTGGTTCGACGTGACGAATAAAGGGCGACTAAAGCCCACTAGAACGTGTTCTAATAGTGCCAGCGATCGAGCGTCAAGTCGAACGCCATCACAGCAGTACACGTCGTTGTCCCGGCTGCGGGGAGGTGGGAAATTCACCCTCACCATGCGTATCGTTTGCGAACGGACCACCTGAAAGAGGAGCACCCCCGCAGATGTCGTCAGCGAACCCGACCCCGGAACGCGTTTCGGACTCGCAGCCGCGCGAGGTCATGAACGTGGCCGTATTGGCGGAGTCCGAGCTCGGCTCGGAGGCCCAGCGGGAACGCCGCAAACGCATCCTCGATGCCACCATGGCCATCGCATCCAAGGGCGGCTACGAGGCGGTTCAGATGCGCGCGGTGGCCGACCGCGCCGACGTGGCGGTGGGCACCCTGTACCGGTATTTCCCGTCGAAGGTGCACCTGCTGGTGTCGGCGCTGGGCCGGGAGTTCGGCCGCATCGACGCCAAGACCGACCGCTCCTCGGTCGCCGGCGGCACGCCCTTCCAGCGGCTGAACTTCATGGTCGGCAAGCTCAACCGGGCGATGCAGCGCAACCCGCTGCTCACCGAGGCGATGACGCGCGCCTACGTGTTCGCCGACGCCTCGGCGGCCAGCGAGGTCGACCAGGTCGAAAAGCTCATCGATTCCATGTTCGCCCGGGCGATGGCCGACGGCGAGCCCACCGAGGACCAGTACCACATCGCCCGGGTGATTTCCGACGTGTGGTTGTCGAACCTGCTGGCCTGGCTGACGCGGCGGGCCTCGGCGACCGATGTCAGCAAGCGGCTCGACCTGGCCGTGCGGTTGTTGATCGGCGACACGGACGCGTAGCTAGGCCGGCGGCCCGGCGGTGCGCCCGCGCACCAGCTCGGTGTCCAGCACCTCGATGACCGGCAGACCCGAGCGCGGCGGTTTGAGCAGCAGCTCCCCGGCCCGGTGACCCTTGCGCAGGCTCGGCTGGGCCACCGTGGTCAGCCCGCGGCCGATCGCGTCGGGCACGCCGTCGAACCCCGTGACGGTCATCTGCCCCGGCACGTAAATGCCACGCGCGCGAAGGTAATCCATGGCGGACAGGGCCAAAATGTCCGCCGTGCACATCAGCGCGGTGATCCGCGGATTGGCCTCCAGCGCCGCCTTGGCGGCGTTGCCACCCGATTCCGGCAGGTGCTCGTAGCTTTCCACCACGGTCAGCGAATCCGGGTCGACACCCACGGCCGCCATCGCCTCCCACACGCCGACGATGCGTTCGCGTTGCACGTCGAAGGCAGGTGAGCGCAGGCGCTCGGCGTCGACCAGACCGTGGCGGCGGTCGCGGCCCAGCCGCATGGTCAGCAACCCGATCTCGCGGTGGCCCAGCCCGAGCACGTAGCCGGCCAGCTCCCGCATCGCCGCGCGGTCGTCGATGCCCACCCGCGACACCCCGGGCAGGCCCTTGGGCTGGTCGACCACCACGACGGGCACCCCGCGCTGCAGCACCACCTGCAAGTAGGGATCGTCGTCGCAGACCGAATACACCACGAAGCCGTCGACGCCCGCACCGAGCACGGCGGCCGTCCCGTCGTCCAGGCTGCGGCTGGCGCCGACGGCGACCAACAGCAGTCCCTGCCCCAGTTCCTCGCACGACTGCGCCACGCCCGCAACGAAATCCCGCGCAGCGGGGTCGGAAAAGAAATAGGTGAGCGGCTCGGCCATCACCAGCCCGACCGCGCCGGCCTTGCGGGTCCGCAGCGAGCGCGCCACCGGGTCCGGGCCCGGGTAACCCAGCCGCTTGGCGGTGGCCAGCACCCGTTCGCGAAGCTCGGCGGAGAGCTGGTCCGGCCGGTTGAACGCGTTGGAGACCGTCGTGCGCGAGACCTTCAGTTCGTCGGCCAACGACGCCAGAGTCGCACGCCGGCGGGGGGTGGGACTCACGTTCGGTGACGCTACCGCGCATCGCCGCCCGCGCCCACGGGGCCGAGAAGCGCAACTTTTTATTGGAAACGATTTTCATTAGTATTATGGGTCGGCTGGTCGGCCGGCGAGAGGAAACGGGCGTGCGGATGAGGCGGTGGCTATCGGCCGTGCTGCTCGTCGTGCCGGGCCTGACGGCCGCCACAGGCTGCGGCGGTCCGGTGGGCGCGAGCGCGGCCGTCGTGGTGGCGTCGACGGACGTGTGGGGCAGCGTGGCCAGCGCCGTCACCGGCCGGCACGTCGCCGTGAAGTCCCTGGTGCGCGGCGCCGACGCCGACCCGCATTCCTACCTGGCCAGCCCGTCGGACGCCGCCGCCATCACCGACGCCGCCCTCGTGGTCTACAACGGCGGCGGCTACGACCCGTGGGTGGATGCGGTGCTGGCGCGGCACCCGGGCGTCCGGTCCGTCGATGCCTACTCGTTCGTCTCCCGCGCCGGCGCCGAGCCGCCCAACGAACACGTCTTCTACGACCTGGGCGTCGCCAAGGCGGTGGCGTCCTCGATCGCCGACCGGATGGCGGCCATCGACCCGGCCAACGCCGCCGACTACCGGGCCAACGCCGCCGCGTTCTGCCGCGGGGCCGACGCGATCGCCATCTCCGAACGCGCCATCGCCGGCGCCTACCCCGACGCCGGGGTCATCGCGACCGAGCCCGACGCGCACTACCTGCTGGCCGCCGCGGGCCTGGTCAACCGCACCCCGGCCACGTTCAGCGCGGCCAGCGAGAACCAGACCGACCCCGCGCCCGCCGACGTGGCCTCGGTGCTCGACATGATCGCCCACCGTCGGGTCTCGGCGCTGCTGGTCAATCCGCAGACGTCGAGCTCCGCGATCGACGGGTTGCGGGATGCCGCGCGGCGCGCGGGCGTCCCGGTCACCGAGGTGAGCGAGACAATGCCCGACGGCATCGACTACCTGACCTGGCAGCGCAACACGGTCGACCAGCTGCTGGCCGCGCTGCGGTCGAGCCGGTAGCCCAACGGTGGTCGTCTCGCTGCGTGGGGCCCGGCTGGCGTTCGGCGACCGGGTGCTGTGGGACCACCTCGACCTGTCCGTGTCGCCCGGCGAGTTCGTCGCCGTGCTGGGACCCAACGGCAGCGGAAAGACGTCGCTGCTCAAAGTGCTGCTCGGGCAGCTGCCGCTGAGCGCCGGCGCCGCGCTGGTGGGCGGGCGGCCCGTCACCGCCGGCAGCGGAAGCATCGGTTACGTGCCGCAACACCGCCCGCTCGACCGCGACGTCATGCTGCGCGGGCGCGACCTGGTGCGGCTGGGCGTCGACGGCCGCCGCTGGGGCGGGGCGCCGCTGCGGGCCGCGGACCGGGCGCGCCGGCGCGCGGCCGTGGCCGACGCGCTGCGCCAGGTCAACGGCGAACAGCTGGCCGACGCCCGGGTCGGCGTGCTGTCCGGTGGCGAGCTGCAGCGGGTGCGCATCGCGCAGGCGCTGGTCAGCGACCCGATGCTGCTGCTGTGCGACGAGCCGCTGCTGACCCTGGACCCGGCGAACTCCCGGCTCGTGTCGGCCCTGATCGACCGGCGCCGCCGCGACGCGGGAACCACGGTCATCGTCGTCACGCACGAGCTCAACACGATCCTGCCGTACGTGGACCGGCTGCTGTACCTGGTCGACGGCCGCTTCGAGATCGGCACCGTCGAGCAGGTGATGACCAGCCGGACGCTGTCTGAGCTGTATCGGGCCGACATCGAGGTGGTCAGGGTCAGGGACGGCTACGTGGTGGTGGGCGGCCCGGATGACGGGCGTGGGCGATGAATCGACGGCTCGCCGACGTGCTGCACCACTTGTTCTCCTTCGACCTCACCGCGGACCTGCTTCGCCACGACTTCGTCCGGCAGGCCTTGGTGGCGGGCGCGCTGCTGGGGCTGGTCGCGGGGTTGATCGGGCCGTTCATCGTGATGCGCCAGATGTCGTTCGCCGTGCACGGGTCCAGCGAATTATCGCTGACCGGTGCGGCTTTCGCGTTGCTGGTCGGGTTCCAGGTCGGCGCCGGGGCGCTGGTCGGCAGCGCGCTGGCGGCCGCGCTGTTCGGCATCCTGGGACAGCGCGCGCGGGAGCGCGACTCGGTGATCGGCGTGGTGCTGGCGTTCGGGCTGGGCCTGGCGGTGCTGTTCATCCACCTCTACCCGGGCCGGACCGGGACCAGCTTCGCGTTGCTGACGGGGCAGATCGTCGGCGTCGGCTACACCGGGCTGACGATGCTGGCGCTGGTCTGCCTGCTCGTGGTCGCCGTGCTGGGCACGTGCTACCGCCCGCTGTTGTTCGCCACCGTCGACCCCGATGTCGCGGCCGCTCGCGGGGTGCCGGTGCGCGCGCTGGGCATCGTGTTCGCCGCGCTGGTCGGCGTGGTGGCCGCGCAGGCCGTACAGATCGTCGGGGCGCTGCTGGTGATGTCGTTGCTGATCACGCCGGCGGCCGCGGCGGCGCGGGTGGTCGCCTCGCCGGCGGCGGCGATCGTGGCGTCGGTGGTCTTCGCGGAGGTCGCGGCCGTCGGGGGCATCCTGCTGTCGTTGGCGCCCGGCGTCCCGGTGTCGGTGTTCGTCGCGACGATTTCGTTCGCGATCTACGTGGCCTGCTGGCTGCTGGGACGGCGCCGCGGGGCCTTTGGCTGACGGTCCCCATAAGCTGGGCGGGTGGCCGGTATCGACCTCAACGCCGACCTGGGCGAGGGCTTCGGTGTCTGGCGCCTCGGCGACGACGACGCCATGCTGCGGATCGTCACCAGCGCCAACGTCGCGTGCGGGTTCCATGCCGGCGACCCCACCGGCCTGTCGCGCGTGTGCCGGTCGGCGGCCGCGCGCGGCGTGCGCGTCGGGGCACAGGTGAGCTACCGCGACCTGGCCGGCTTCGGCAGGCGTTTCATCGACGTCGCTGCCGACGACCTCGTCGCCGACGTCGTCTACCAGATCGGCGCGCTGCAGGCGATCGCGCGGGCGTCCGGCTCGGCGGTGTCCTACGTCAAACCCCATGGCGCGCTGTACAACACGATCGTGACCCACCGCGAGCAGGCCGCCGCGGTCGCGCGGGCGGTGCACCTGGTCGACCCCGCGCTGCCGGTGCTGGGCCCCGCAGGATCGGCGTTTTTCGACGAGGCCGCCCGCCTGGGCCTGCGCACGGTGCCCGAGGCGTTCGCCGATCGTGCGTACGAGCCCGACGGGCGGCTGGTTTCCCGCGGCGAACCCGGCGCGGTGCTCGGCGACCCGGCCGCGATCGCCGAGCGGGTGCTGACCATGGTGACCTCGGGGCGGGTCGCCGCGATCGACGGCACCGAGATCAACGTGAGCGTGGAATCGGTTTGCGTGCATGGTGATTCGCCGGGCGCGGTGCAGATCGCGGCCGCGGTGCGGGATCGGCTCGAGGCCGCCGGGACCGACGTCGGGGCGTTCTGCTGATGCGCCCGAAACTGGGTCGACCCGACATCGCGCGGTACGCCGACCGCTTCGACGTGCCCGCCGCCGCGCCCGGCGCGCCGCTGTCGCCCACCTGGATGGGCGTGGCGACTCTGCTGCTCGACGACGGGACATCCGCGCTGATGACCGACGGCTACTTTTCGCGGCCCGGCCTGGCGCGGGTCGCGGCCGGCACGGTGGCACCGTCGGCCCCACGCGTGGATGGCTGCCTGGCCCGGGCCAAGGTGTCGCGGCTGGAGGCGGTCATCCCGGTGCACACCCACATCGACCACGTGCTGGACTCCGCGCTGGTGGCCGACCGCACCGGCGCGCGGTTGGTGGGGGGCGAGTCCGCGGCCAACGTCGGCCGCGGCTACGGCCTGCCCGAGAACCGGATCGTCGTCGCGACCTCCGGTGAGCCAATTCGGTTGGGCGCCTTCGACGTAACGCTGATCGAGTCGCACCACTGCCCGCCGGACCGGTTTCCCGGTGCCATCGAGGCGCCGCTGCGTCCGCCGGTGCGGGCGTCGGCCTACCGCTGCGGCGAGGCGTGGTCGGCCCTGGTGCACCACCGGCCGTCGGACCGCCGGTTGCTGATCCAGGGCAGCGCCGGCTTCGTCCCGGGCGCGCTCGCCGGAAACCGAGCCGAGGTCGTGTACCTGTCCGCCGGCCAATTGGGCCTGCAGCCGCGGTCGTATCTGGCCGACTACTGGGCCGAGACGGTGCGCGCGGTCGGCGCGCGCCGGGTGATCCTGATCCACTGGGACGACTTCTTTCGCCCCCTGTCAAAACCCTTGCGGGCCTTGCCCTATGCGGGCGACGACCTGGACGTGTCCATCCGCGTGCTGGATGAGTTTGCCACGCGCGACGGTATCGCGTTGCACATGCCCACGGTGTGGCGCCGCGAGGACCCCTGGGCGTGAGTGGCGGTCCGGCACTGGCCGTCGCGCTGGTATCGCTCGCTGCCGGGCTGGCCTTCGCGGTCGCGCGGCCCCGCGGCTGGCCCGAGGCGGTCGCGGCGGTGCCCGCCGCGACCATCCTGGTCGCAATCGGCGCGATCGCGCCGCGGCAGGCGGCCGGGCAGGTCGCCGATTTGTCGCCGGTGGTCGCGTTTTTGGGCGCGGTGCTGGTGCTGGCCAAGCTGTGCGACGACGAGGGCCTGTTCGAGGCGGCGGGCGCGGTGATCGCGCGGGGGCGCGTCGGGTCGGGCGGCCTGCTGCGGCAGGTGTTCGTCATCGCGTCGGTGATCACCGCCGTGCTGAGCCTGGACGCGGCGGTCGTGTTGCTGACCCCGGTCGTGCTGGCCGCCGTCCGCCGGCGGCGCACGCCGATGCGGCCCTACGCCTACGCCACCGCGCACCTGGCCAACGGCGCCTCGCTGCTGCTGCCGGTGTCGAACCTGACCAACCTGTTGGCCTTTCACACCGCCGACATCTCGTTCACCAAATTCACCCTGGTGATGGCGCTGCCGTGGCTGGGCGCGGTGGCCACGCTGTACGTGATCTTCCGCTGGTTTTTCGCGGCCGACCTGCGCGTTCAGCCCGACTCCGAGGAATCCGGGCCGGCGCCGCGGCCGCCGGTGTTCGTGTTGGTGGTCGTCGGACTGACGCTGGCCGGGTTCGCGGTCGGGCAGTCGGTCGGGGTGGCGCCGGCCTGGGTGGCGCTGGCCGGCGCCTCGGTGCTCGCGGTGCGCAGCCTGAGCCGCGGGCACACCTCGGTGGCCGCCATCGCGCGCTCGGCGCACGTGTCGTTCCTGGTTTTCGTGCTCGCGCTGGGCATCGTCGTGCGCGCGGTGATGCAGAACGGCGTGGACCGGGCGATGTCGGCCGTGCTGCCGTCGGGTTCGGGGCTGTCCGCGCTGCTCGCGATCGCCGCGATCGCCGCCGTGCTGGCCAACGTCGTCAACAACCTGCCCGCCACGCTGGTGCTGCTGCCGCTGGTCGCATCCGGCGGGCCGGTGGCCATCCTGGCGGTCCTGATCGGGGTCAACATCGGCCCCAACCTGACCTATGTGGGTTCGCTGTCGAATCTGTTGTGGCGCCGCGTATTGCGCCAGCATCACCTCGACGCGGGCGTCGGCGAGTACACCCGCCTGGGGCTGTGCACCGTGCCCGTCTCATTGGTGGTGGCGGTGCTCGCGCTGTGGGGATCGGCGCGGCTGCTCGGCATGTGACCCCGGTCGCGAGCAGACGTCTCTAGCCCGCCTTTCCGATCCGGGCGGGGACGGGCGCGCCGGCGACCACCGTGAACGGCGTTGCCAGCGGGAAGTCTTCGCCGAGGGACTCGATGTCGACCGCGCGGATGACCGTCGCCAGCGCCAGGGTGGCCTCCAGCATCGCGAAGTGATCGCCGACGCACGAGCGCGGTCCGCCGCCGAACGGCAGGTACTGCCAACGGCTGCGGCCCTGCGACCGCTCCGGAAGGAAGCGGTCCGGATCGAACCGCAACGGCTCCTCCCACAGCGTGGGATCGCGGTGCAGCGCATAGAAACTGACCAGGGCCAGGGTCTCGGCCTCGACCCGGTGGCCGTCCACCACGATGTCGCGGGTGGGCGAACGCATCGTCCCGGCCGCCGGCGGACACAGCCGCAGCGCCTCGTGCAACACCCGCACCGTCAGGTCGAGCGCGGGCACGTCGTCGGGGGTCAGCTCCCGCCCGCCTAAGCCGGCGATTTCGGCGCGCACCTGGTCCTGGATGTCGCGGTGGTGGCCCAGCGCCCACAACGCGTAGGTGAGCGTGGTCGAGGTGGTGTCGTGGCCGGCGAGCATGAAAAGCACCAGCTCGTGGCAGATTTCGTCGTCGGTCAACGGCAGCCCCGTCTCCTCGTCGACCGCCTCGATGAGGGCGCGCACCAGCGGGGCGTCCCGGTCCGGGTCGACGCGGACCCGGTGCAGGATTTCGGCCGCCAGCCGGTGCAGGGTGTCGTTCGCGCGGCGGGCGGCGCGCTGCCCCCGGGTGGGCAACCACCGCGGTGCGTTCACCGGCCGCGCCGCCCGGTCGGCAACCCACGCCAGGGAAACGCGCAGCGCGTGGCCCACCTCGTCGGCGCGCTCGTCGAGGTCCAGCCCGAGCACCGAACGCCCCAGCGCGCGCAGGGTCAGTCTGCGACAAGCCGCGTCGAGGTCCACCACCGCGCCATCGCGCCAGCCGTCGGCGACGGACTGCGCCGCCGCGGCCATGTGTCCCGCGTAGCGCGACACCTGGCGCTTGGTGAACATCGGCTGCAGCGTGCGCCGCCGCGGCAGCCAGCGCTCGTGGGGAAGGTCGAGGAGGTTGCCGCCCATCAGGGCGTGCAGCTCGACCATCGTGCGGGTGCGTCCGCGGTCGCAGACCTCGTCGCTGCGGCCCAGCACGTCGCGGGCGCCCTGCGGCGACGAGATCAGCACCACGTTCGGCACCAGCCACTTCGGTCCGAGCACGATCCGGGTGACGGGCCCGCCGGCGTCCACCAGCATCTGCAGGCCGTCGATGTAGGACCGCACCGCCTTGGCCTGGCGCCAATACGGAAGCGGATTCTTCGGCGCCAACGTGACCGCGGCGGGCTTTTCCAGCAAGTCGACCATGCCAACTCCTTTTCGTTGCTGGCACGGTATGGCCGAGTTGCGCTCGTGCGCATGCGTAGTCGGCTACTCGACTTGCGTCAGCCCGGCCCGCCGCCCCCGGGCCCGGCCCGGATGATCGACGCCAGTTCCTCGCGTGACTGGGCCCCGACCCGTTGACAGGCCCGATAGATGTGGCCCTCGACGGTGCGCACCGACATCACCAGCTTCTCGGCGATCTGGCGGTTGGCCAGGCCGGCCACGACGAGTTCGACGACGTCGCGCTGGCGCCCCGACAACTTCAGGCCGGCCGGGGTCCGCAGCGCGGGCGTGCGCAAGCCACCGCACTCGTCGGCCAGTTCCCGGGCCAGCGCCCCGGCGTAGAGCCCGCGCTTGTGCTGCTGGCATTCGTCGAACGCGACGGAGGCCTGCGCCGCGGCATCGGCGGCCGTGGCCCGATCACCGATGCCCCGGTAGGCCGCCGCGGCGGCCAGCAGGCCCTCACCGTTGCCGGCCAGGAGAGCCTCCGCGTGCAGGGCGACGGCGTCGGCCAGCGGCAGTGACAGTGCCCGGGCCAGCTCCCGCGCCCGCACCGCGCCCGACGCGTCGCCCCATTGCGCCGCGGCCTGTATGCAGGCCAATTCGTGGGTCGGCTGGTTGCGGTCGCGGGCCAGCCGCGCCGCCTCCCGCACGCCGGCCACGGCCTCGCCCAGCTCGCCGCTCGCCGCCAGCGCCCAGCCGCGGGCCAGCGACAGGCCGGTGTCCATGAACAGGAAGGCGGCCGGCACGCAGGACCGTGCGCCCTCGACGGCCTCGTTCGCTTCGGCGGGCTGCCCGAGCTTGGCGTGCGCCTCGGCCAGCGCGAAGTAGCTCGCCGGCCGCAATCCCGTTGTGACGGAATGCATTTGCACGCCGGCAACCGCTTCGTGTACCAGTCGCACCGCGTCGGCGACGGCACCGCGGACCAGTGCGGCGTTGCCCAGCAGGAAGGCCAGGTTCGCGTAGGCCAGGCCCGGAACGTCACGGGCCGAATCGGCCAATTGCTCTGCCGTGCTGACGAACTCGTCGATACGTCCAGTCAGCCGGCACGCCCGGCCGTACACGGCGCCGAACCAGAACCGCATGTGGGACGCCTGGAACGACGTCGTCGCGCGGCGCAGCGCCTCCTCGGCCACGTCGCCGAGGCGCGCGACGTTGCCGAGCGCACCCAGGGCCATGATCAACGCGAGCGAGGCCATCATCGCATGAAAGTCCGATAACGTACCCGATTCCAATGCGGCAGTTGCCCTTTCGGCCGCAAGATCGCAGCGCGCCGACACCGCGTCCAGGCAGGCCTGCACCGCCAGGCGCGCCGCCATCTGCTCCGGTGTCTCGAGGCCGGCCGTGAGGCCGTCGAGGATGCGCGCGGCCTCGGCCGGGTTGCCCAGCATCCACATCAGGTTGGCCGCGCGCACGGTCGCCCAGTGGTGGCCGTCGGGCGCCTGCCCGCCGGCCATGTCCCGCAGCGCCACCTCGGCCTGCTCGCCGCGGCCCAGCAGCACCAGGTTCATCGCCCGTACCCCGGCGGCGCCCGGCGCCCCGGCTTGCGCCGCGGCATTGGCGAACCGGTCGGCCAGCTCGAGGTCGAGCAGCGTCATCGCGTGCCGCGCCGATTGCAGGTACAGCTCGGGGTCGGGGTCGAGGTCCGATTCGAGGCGCAGCAGCCCCCGGCGCACGGTGGCCTGCATGTCGGCGTCACCGTGTTGCGCCAGGCGCGTCGCCAACCGGCCCCGGATCGTCGACAGGTACATCTCGCCGGCGCCGGCGCGGCGAAGCTCGCCGAACAGCGGGTGCGCCAGCCTGGCCGTCAGGCGGCCCGGGGCGCGTTCGACGTTCACCAGGTCCAGCTCTTCCGCCGCGACCAGGTCCTCGCGGCGCACCACGTCGCACAGCACCTCGACGGGCAGCGGCTCGCACTGCGACAGCGTGTCGACGACGAGCGCCACCCCCGGGGTGAGCCGGCCCATCTGGCGGGCGACCGTGTCGGACAGGGTCGCCGAGACCGCGACGTCACCGTCCCACATCCAGACCCCGGCCACCTGCCGCATCCGCCCGGCGGCCATCTGATCGGTCAGCAACTGCCGGAGGAACAGCGAGTTGCCGCCCGTGAGGCGCCGGAACCTGTTGGCGCTGCGCGCATCCACCGGACCGCCCAGCGTGGTCTCGATGACCTCGCGGGTCGCCGCGGCCGACAGCGGTTCCAGGTCCAGGCGGGCCAGCAGCCCGTCCTTCCACAGGGCCGTCACCGCGTCGGGCTCGTCGCTGCCGGTGCGGACGGTGACCACCAGCCGCGCCCCGCCGGACTGCGCCAGCTGGTGAATGACGAGCGCGGACAAGCCATCCAGCAGGTGGGCATCGTCGACGCCCACCACCACGCGGCCGCGGCGCTGCCGCGCGACGAACGACTCGATCACGCGCCGGACGTTGGTCAGCGGGTCCGACATCGCATCGCCCAACAGCCCGATGAACGCCCCGAGGGGCAGCGCGTGCGCCGACTTGGTGCCGACGATCCATTTGGTGCGCTCGCCGGACGCCTCGGCGCGCCGCAGCACTTCGCGGGCCAGCCAGGTCTTACCCACCCCGGCGGCTCCCGCGATCACCACGCCGGAATGGTTGCCGGAAGTGCTCAGGGCGCGGCGAATCGTGCCCAATTCGCTGTCGCGCCCGGTCAGCAGCTCGCCGCTGATCACGCCGTGACTATAGCGGTGCGCGGGCGCCCGCCGGGCCGGGTTGCCGGCGTTTCTCGGGGTCGGCGGTGAGTCTTTGCCGAGTCCGCCTGCCCGGGTCGCGTAGCCGACTACGCTATCGGCTCCCGCGCCGCGCCGTGAGCATGGCTTTTGTCAACCGGTGGTCGGCCAGCGAACTCGGCGGAAAGCGGGAGCTCATGCGCAATCACGCGATGGTGTTGGGGGGAAGCATGGCGGGCCTCTTGGCCGCGCGGGCGCTCGCCGACTTCTTCGACACGGTGACGGTGGTGGAGCGCGACCCCCTGCTTGATACCGGCACCGCCCGGCGCGGCGTGCCGCAGGGACGGCACCTGCACGGCCTGCTGGCCCGCGGCGCCCAGGTGATCGGCGAGCTGTTCCCCGGCATCCTCGACGAACTCATCATGGACGGAGCCCGGTACTTCGACGGCCACGATCTGTCCCAGTGGTACCAGAATCTGGGCGGGCACCCGCTGGTGCGCAGCGGCAGCGCCCCCTCGATCACCGCCTACCTGGTCACCCGGCCCTTCCTGGAAGATCACGTCCGCACGCGGGTGCGCGACATCCCCAACGTCACGCTGCTCGACGAGCACGACGTCGTGGCCCTGACGTCCGTGACCGCGACGCGCGACCACCGCCGTGTCACCGGCGCGCGGGTCGTCGACCGCCGCACCCGCGAGGACTTCACGCTGGACGCCGACTTGGTCGTCGACGCCACCGGGCGCGGGGCCCGCACTCCCTTCTGGCTCGACAGCCTGGGCTACGGCCGCCCCCTCGAAGACCACGTCGTGGTGCACGTCACCTACATGAGCCAGGCGCTGAGGATGGTCCCCGACGCGCTGCATGAGCTCGGCTTCGTCGTCGGGTGCGTGCCGGGCCGGCCGCGCGGGCTGGGCATGTTGCACTGCGAGAACGACACCTGGGTGTTCACCGTGATGGGCATCGCGGGTTGCGAACCGCCCCGCGATTTCCCGGGCATGTGCGAGTTCGTCGAGGACTGCGCACCGACCCACATGCTCGCGGCGCTCCGGGAGGCCCGGCCGCTCGGCGAACCGGCGCGGCACCGCATGCCGTCGAACCAATGGCGCCGCTACGACAAGATGCGCCGTTTCCCCGACGGTCTGCTGGTGATCGGCGACGCGATCTGCAGCTTCAACCCGATCTACGGCCAGGGGATGACGGTGGCCGCGCTCGAGGCCGCGGCGCTGCGCGACTGCTTGTCTTGTGGCACCGAGGACTTGGCGCGGCGCTTCTTCCGCGCCGCGGCGGGACCGATCCGTCAGGCGTGGCAACTGTCGGCCGCCCCCGATCGCGGCCTGCCCGAAACCGAGTGTGAGCCAACGCTTCTCGAACGGCTACTGGGCAGGTACGTCGACCGGGTGCTCGCCGCGGCCGAATACGACACCGTTGCCGTCAACCAGTTCGCCAGGGTGACCTCGCTGGTCGATCCCCCGAGCCGGCTGCTGCGCCCCGCCGTCATGTGGCGCGCTGTCCGCGCGAACGACCGCAGGCGACCGGCCCGATCGGTCGGCGTGACCGAGAAGCCGGCATTCCGGCCATCCGCGCGCCCGCCGCGCCTCACGGATGCGGACGATAGTGCAATCTTGAGCTGGTGAGCACCTTATTGTTAGGCGCATGACGGCCGCGTTGGCCTGCGCGAGGTGCGCCGCTGAGTTGCGACCCACCGCGAAGTTTTGCGACGAGTGCGGTTCGCCGACGGCGGTGCCGGGGCAGCCGGCCGAGTACAAGCAGGTCACCGTGCTGTTCGCCGACGTGGTGGGATCGATGGACATCGCCGCCGCGGTCGGTCCGGAACGATTGCGCGAGATCATGACCGAACTGGTCGAGAGCGCGGCGGCCGTCGTGCAGCGCTACGGCGGGACGGTGGACAAGTTCACCGGCGACGGCATCATGGCGGTATTCGGTGCGCCGGTGGCGTTGGAGGACCACGCGCTCCGCGCGTGCCTGGCGGCGCTGGGCATCCAAGAAGAAGTCTCACTGCTTGCGGTTGAGGTGGAACGCCGCGACGGCGTCGACTTCGTTTTGCGGATCGGCCTCAATTCGGGCCAGGTGATTGCCGGTGAAATTGGTTCTGGTGCTTTGGGTTACACGGCTATCGGTGAACAGGTCGGGATGGCCCAGCGGATGGAGTCGGTCGCCCCGGGCGGCGGGGTGATGGTCAGCGAATCCACGGCGCGGCTCGTCGAGGACACCGCTGTGCTCGCAGTGCCAGAGTTCGTGCGCATCAAAGGCGCCGCCGATGCTATACCGGCGCGGCGCCTGCTGAGCGTCGCGACCCAACGGTCCGGGGGGTCGTATTCGACGTTGGTTGGCCGCGAGTGGGAATTGTCCACGGTCACCGCGCTGCTCGATCGCGCCATGGCGGGCCGCGGATCCGTGGTGGGCGTGGTCGGCCCCGCCGGCATCGGAAAGACCCGGCTGACCGCTGAAGCCGTCCGGCTAGCGAAAAGCCTTGGCGTCGAAGTGTTTTCCACGTTCTGCGAGTCCCACGCCACCGACGTACCGTTTCATGCGGTGGCGCGTCTGCTGCGGGCCGTCGGCCCGCTCGGCGCCCGGGTGCCCGATGCCGATCCGCAAGATCTGCTGCTGCTGGATGACCTGCTCGGCATCGCCGATCCCGATGTGGGGTTACCCAAGATCGACCCCGACGCGCGGCGACGGCGGCTTACCGCGCTGATCAACGCAGCTCAGTTGGCCCGCGACGCACCGGCGCTCTTCATTGTGGAGGACGCGCATTGGATCGACGACATCAGCGAGTCCATGATCGCCGACTTCCTCACGGTGGTATCCCAAACGCCGTCGTTGGTGGTGCTCACCTACCGACCCGAATACCGCGGTGCCCTAGCACATCTCGCGTCCGCGCAGACCATAGCTCTGACACCGCTGAGCGATGGGGAAACCGCTACGCTGGTCGCCGAATTGCTGGGTTGCGACCCCTCCGTTGGCCAACTCGGCGGGATCATCGCCGACCGCGCGGACGGAAACCCGTTCTTCGCGGAGGAGATGACTCGTGAGCTCGCCCAGCGCGGTGTGCTTGTCGGTGCGCGCGGTGGCTACACCTGCGATGCCAAGGTGGACGAGGTCAGCGTGCCGCCAACGCTGCAGGCGACCATCGCCGCCCGCATCGACCGAATCAGCCCGGCGGCCAAACACACACTCGCCGCGGCGTCGGTCGTCGGCGCTCGCTTCAACCCCGAGCTACTCACCAGCCTCGGAGTGGAATCGGTTGTCGACGAGCTGATAGCCGCGGAGCTCATCGACCAAGTGCGATTCACACCACGCGCGGAGTATTCGTTTCGGCATCCGCTGATCCGCGCGGTGGCCTACGAATCCCAGCTGAAGTCCGATCGGGCGCGTTTGCACCGTGACCTGGCTGAGGCCATCGAGTCTGACGAACCGGACTCCGCCGATCAGAATGCCGCCTTGATCGCCGAACACCTGGAGTCAGCCGGTGACCAGCACGGTGCGTACGGCTGGCACATGCGTGCCGCCGCGTGGGCGACCAACCGCGACATCAACGCGGCGCGGGTGAGTTGGGGACGTGCCCAAAACATCGCCGACGCCCTATCCTCCGATGATCCGAACCAGCTGGCCATGCGCATCGCTCCGCGCACCATGTTGTGCGGAACCGGATTTCGCGTCCACGCGAACATTGCGGGAGTGCGCCTCGAGGAGCTACGCGAGCTGTGCGCCGCCGCCGACGATAAACGGTCGCTCGCCATAGCCATGGCGGCGCTGGTGGCCGATCACGCATATCAGGGTCGGGTGCGCGAAGCCTCACGCCTGTCATCGGAAGCCTGGTCCCTGGTCGAATCGCTCGGCGATCCGGCCGTGACGGTGGGCCTCTCCTTCGCGCCTATCTACTCCAAGATGGAGAGCGCCGAATGGGGTGAGATGCTGCGGTGGTCACAACGAGTCGTCGACCTGGCCGACGGTGACCCGGCAATGGGTAACTTCATCTTCGGTTCGCCGCTGGCGCTCGCTCTCACAACGCGGGCCGTCGGTCGGTATTGCCTGGGCCGCCCCGGATGGCGCGACGACATGCGGCAGGGCATCGCAATAGCTCGCAACAGCGACGCGCTGACCTACGCCGGGGCGGTCACTTACTGCTATGGCACCGGAATACTGACGGGGGCGCTCATGCCCGACGATTCGGTGCTGCGCGATATCGAGGACGCGCTCAGCAGCGCCGAGCGGTCCGGCGACGACTTCGCGCTGGCCCACACACAGGTGACACTGGGCGCCGCGCTGGTGCACCGCCCGACGGCATTGGAGCGCGACCGCGGGCGGCAGGTTCTGACGGCCGTCCGCGACGTGTTCATCCGGGACCGGCACCACATCGCCGATCTGCCGCTCGTCGACGCATATCTGGCACGCGAGCAGGCGCGGCATGGAGACCACGATGGTGCGATACCGCTCATGCGCGCCGCGCTCGACAATCTGGCCCGGACGGGACAGTTACTGGGATGGGGCGTTGTCGTGACGGGTCTTCTGGTCGAGACACTATTGGACCGCGGCGCCGACGGTGACGCGGCCGAAGCCGACGCCGCCATTGAACGGTTGGCGGCGGCGCCGACCGATGACGTCTTCGTCGTGCGCGACATCCTGGTGCTGCGGCTCCGCGCTCTGTTGGCGCGGGCCCGAACAGACGACGCGACCTACACAGAACTCAAAGAGCGCTACCGCGACATGGCGAAATCGCTGGGCTTCGAAGGGCATATCGCCTGGGCCGCCGCCATGCCCTGACCGAGTTAGGCGCGATGATAGGCCGGCGGCAGGGGCATGCCGAGATCTGCCAACACGCCCCGTAGCCGCGCAGGGAAGTCGGTGATGATGCCGTCGACGCCGTAGCCGATCTGTTCGCGCATGGCGTCGGCGTCGTTGACCGTCCACGGAATGACCTTGAGCCCCAACGCATGCGCGCGGTCGACGTAGGGTCTGCCGGCGACCAGGTGGTAGCCGGGCGAGACGGCGGTGGCGCCGGCGAGCAGCGCCCCGATCATCGGGTCACCGGAACCCGGCGGCCAGGTCTCGTCGTCGTACAGGGCGGTCAACGGGATCGACGGCTCGGCTCGGCGCACCATGGGCAGCGTCCGCCAGTCGAAGCTCTGGATTCCGACTCGATCGACCTTGCCGGCCGCCCGGACCGCGGCGAGTATCACGTCGACGAATTCCTCCGGTTCGGCCGACGCGCCGGGTTGACCGGCCTCCACCTTGGTCTCGATGTTGTACCGGACATCGGCTTGGTACGAGTCGACGAGCGCGAAAACCTGCGGCAGGGTCGCTATCTTGTTGCCCCGCACCACTTCCGCTTCGGGGAACTCGGCGAGGCGCCGGCCGCAGTCCAGCGTTTCGATCTGCGCCAGGGTGAGTTCGCGCACCAGCCTTCCGACGTAGGGGTATGCCGGATCGCCGGCGAATGCCGGCGACGTGTCGGCGCACTTGGCCGCGTCGATCCCCGGGTCGTGCCATACCAGCGGTTGATCGTCCCTGGTAATGGTGATGTCGAGTTCCAATGTGCTGACGCCGATTTCGATCGACTTGGCGAAGCCGCGCAGCGATTGCTCGGTCGTCTCACCGCGGCCGCCGCGGTGGGCCTGCAGATCGAATCCCGGGCCCTGCGCGGCCGCGGGCGGCGCGAGGAGCACCGCCAACGCCAGCAGCGTGGCGGCGAGGCGCCCGATCAACTAACGCCTGCGCTGACGCGCGATTTCGGCGAGCACCACGCCGGCGGCCACCGAGGCATTCAACGATTCTGTGTGGGCGGCCATCGGGATCGACACCACCTCGTCGCAGGTCTGCCGCACCAGCCGGGACAGGCCCTTGCCCTCGGAGCCGACGACAACGACCAGCGGGTCGGTGGCGTCCAGGTCGTCGAGCGCGGTGTCGCCACCGGCGTCCAGCCCGATGACGCGCAGCCCGCCGTCGGCCCAATCCTTCAGCGACCTGGTGAGATTGGTGGCCCGCGCCACCGGGACGCGGGCCGCGGCCCCGGCGCTGGTGCGCCAGGCCACCGCGGTCACCGACGCGGAGCGCCGCTGCGGGATCAGCACGCCGTGGCCGCCGAACGCGGCGACGGAACGCACGATGGCGCCGAGGTTGCGCGGGTCGGAGATGTTGTCGAGCGCGACCAGCAGCGCGGGCGGCGACCCCTTGGCGGTTGCGAGCAGGTCGTCGGGGTGGGCGTACTGGTACGGCGGCACCTGCAGCGCGATTCCCTGGTGCAGGTGATTGGCGGTCATCCGGTCCAGGTCGGCGCGCGGCACCTCCAGGATCGCGATGCCCAGATCGGCTGCGCGCGCGACGGATTCGGTGAGCCGTTCGTCGGCCTCGGCGCCCAGCGCGACGTAGAGGGCGGTGGCCGGGACGCCGGCGCGCAGACACTCCACCACGGGGTTGCGGCCCAGCACCGTCTCGGTCTCGTCGGTGCGGCCCCGCGCCGGCCGGCGCGGGTGCGCCTGGGCACGCTTGGCGGCGGGGTGGTTGGGGCGCATGTGCGCCGGCGGGGTGGGCCCACGCCCCTCCAGGCCGCGGCGGCGCTGCCCGCCCGAACCGACGACTGCGCCCTTCTTGGTGCCGGCTTTGCGGATGGCCCCGCGGCGGCGCGAGTTACCGGCCATCTACTTGCCGTCTCCGCCCAACGTCCACTGCGGGCCGTCGCCGGTGTCGGTGACCTCGATGCCCGCGTTCTTGAGGCGGTCCCGGATCTCGTCCGCCAACGCCCAATTGCGTTGCCGGCGCGCCTCTTCCCGGTTCTCGATCTCGGCGGCCACCAGCACGTCGACGGCGGCCAGCGCGGCCGACGTCTCGTCGCGGGATTCCCAGCGTTCGTCGAGGGGGTCGCAGCCCAGGATGCCCATCATCGCGCGGATGGCACCCGCGTGGGCCAGCGCGCCCTCGTGGTCGCCGGCGTCGAGCGCCCGATTGCCCTCGGCGCGGGCGTGATGCACCTCGGCCAGCGCGATCGGCACCGCCAGATCGTCGTCGAGCGCATCGGCGAAGCGCGGCGTCCACGCGCCGGGGCACACCGCGCCCGCCCGGGCGCGCACCCGGTGCAGAAACTCCTCGACCCCGACGTAGGCCTTGACCGCGTCCTGCAGAGCGGCCTCGGAGTACTCCAGCATCGAGCGGTAGTGCGCGCTGCCCAGGTAGTAGCGCAGTTCGGCGGGCCGGACCCGCTGCAGCATCGCCGGGATGGACACCACGTTGCCCAGCGACTTGCTCATCTTTTCCCCGCCCATCGTCACCCAGCCGTTGTGCAGCCAGAAGCGGGCGAAGCCGTCACCGGCGGCGCGGCTCTGTGCGATCTCGTTCTCGTGGTGCGGGAAAATCAAATCCATTCCGCCGCAATGGATGTCGAATTCCGGACCGAGGTAGGTCCGGGCCATCGCCGAGCATTCGATGTGCCAGCCCGGCCGGCCGCGGCCCCATGGCGAGGGCCACGACGGTTCGCCGGGCTTTTCGCCCTTCCACAGCGTGAAATCGCGCTGGTCACGCTTGCCCGTGGCCGCGCCCTCGCCCTGGTGGACGTCGTCGATGCGGTGCCCGGACAACTGGCCGTAGTCGGGATAGCTGAGCACGTCGAAATAGACGTCACCCGCGGCGGCGTACGCGTGGCCGGTTTCGATCAGCCGTTCCATCAACTCGACCATCTGGGTGATGTGCCCGGTGGCGCGGGGCTCCGCCGACGGCGGCAGCACGTCCAGCGCGTCGTAGGCGGCGGTGAATGCGCGCTCGTGGGTGGCCGCCCACTCCCACCACGGCCGGTCGGCCGCGGCGGCCTTGTTGAGGATCTTGTCGTCGATGTCGGTGACGTTGCGGATGAATGCGACGTCGTAGCCGCGCGCGATCAGCCAGCGGCGCAGGATGTCGAAGGCCACGCCGCTGCGGACGTGCCCGATATGGGGCAACCCCTGCGGGGTTGCACCGCACTGGTAGATGGAGACGTGCCCGGCGCGCAGCGGAACGAAATCACGCACGGCACCGGCCGCCGTGTCGTGTAGCCGCATACGGGCGCGATCGGTCACGACGTGCCAGCTTACCTGGTAGTTCGCTGCGTCCGACTCAGCCGGTGGGGACCACCAGGGCGGTGGCGACGGCGGCCACGCCCTCGCCCCGCCCGGTCAGGCCCAGCCCGTCGGTGGTCGTCGCCGACACCGAGACCGGCGCGCCCAGCAGCCCGGACAGCAGTTGCTGCGCCTCCTCGCGGCGCGGGCCCACCTTGGGGCGGTTGCCGATCACCTGCACGGCGGCGTTTCCCACCCGGAAGCCTTGCCGGGTTACCAGTCCGACGACGTGCCGCAGCATGTCGGCGCCGCTGACATCCTTCCACTGCGGGTCGTCGACCCCGAACACCGCGCCGATGTCGCCCAGCCCGGCGGCCGACAGCAGCGCGTCGCACAGCGCGTGCGCCCCCACGTCGCCGTCGGAGTGACCGGCGCAGCCGTCGGCGTCGGCGAACAGCAGCCCCAACAACCAGCACGGCCGCCCGGCCTCGATCGGGTGCACGTCGGTGCCCACACCGACCCGGGGCAGCCCGGTCACCGGCGCACCACCGCTTCGGCCAGCAGCAAGTCCAGGTTGGTGGTGATCTTGAAGGCGAGCGGGTCGCCGTCGACCACCTGCACCTGGGCGCCGAGGGCCTCCACCAGCGACGCGTCGTCGGTGAACCCGGCGCTCCCCGCGCGCTCGTGGGCGCGGCGCAACAGGTCGGTCGCGAAGCCCTGCGGGGTCTGCACGGCCCGCAAACCGGCCCGCTCGGGCGTGCCCAGCACCGCCCCGTTGGCGTCCACGGCCTTGATGGTGTCAGACACGGGCAGCGCGGGCACCACGGCGCGATGGCCGGACCGCAAGGCGCCCACGACGCGCGCGATCATCCCCGGCGGCGTGAGCGCGCGGGCGGCGTCGTGCACCAGCACGAACTCGGCGGGCGTGGGCACCGTCCCGAGGGCCAGACGCACCGATGCCGTCCGGTCGGCCCCGCCGGCGACGACGCTGGCTTTCTCGCCCAGGATTTCGCCGGCCTGATCGATGCGGTCGCGGGGGACGGCCACCACCACGTGGTCGACGACGCCGGAATCGAGCAGGCCGGTGACGGCGCGTTCGAGCAGGGTACGACCGTCGAGCTCACAGAATGCCTTCGGGATACCGGCGGCCAGGCGCTCACCCGAGCCTGCTGCCGGTACCACGGCAACTACAGCGCCCATGACGGAGCGTCAGGGCCTTCAGGAAGCGGCGGCCAGAACCTCGTCGAGGATGGTCTCGGCCTTGGCGTCATCGGTACTCTCGGCCAGCGCCAGCTCACCGACCAGAATCTGGCGAGCCTTGGCCAGCATCCGCTTCTCGCCGGCGGACAGGCCGCGCTCCTGGTCGCGGCGCCACAGGTCACGCACGACCTCGGCCACCTTGTTCACGTCGCCCGAGGCGAGCTTTTCCAGGTTGGCCTTGTAACGGCGGGACCAGTTGGTCGGCTCTTCGGTGTGGGGGGCGCGCAGCACCTGGAAGACCTTGTCCAGGCCCTCCTGCCCCACGACGTCGCGGACGCCGACGTACTCGGCGTTTTCGGCGGGCACTCGAACGGTCAGGTCACCCTGCGCGACTTTCAAGACGAGATACTCTTTTTGCTCCCCTTTGATGGTCCGGGTTTCGATCGCCTCGACTAACGCAGCACCGTGGTGTGGATAGACAACGGTGTCGCCGACCTTGAAGATCATCTGATTCGAGCCCCTTTCGTTACTTCAGTCTAACACGCCACCCCAAGGGCTGCGGAACAACGGTGCAGGTCAGGGGCACAACGCGGATAGATTAGGGGTTGACAGGCGGACCATAACGTGCAAGGGGTCACACTACCAACGTGGTCATTGGACCCGCGCAAGCCCCCCGCTCGGCCCCTGCCTCGCTGGTCTGGTGCCCTGCGCTACCGCCGCAAACGCCTCCCTACTACTGTGCATAGTTGTCGCATAGTTGCCCAAAGTCGCCGAGCAGGAGGCATGGAGTGAACCGCTTCGCCGTCGTCGGTCTGGTCGCCCTGGTCGCCGCCTTGCTCAGCGGCTGCGGAGCCGGCCAGATCTCCCAGATGTCCACCCAGGAGCCCGCGGTCAACGGCAACCGGGTCACGGTCAACAACGTCGCGCTGCGCGACATCCGCATGCAGGCCGTGCAAACCGGCGACTTCCTGCAGCCGGGACGGACGGTCAACCTGGTGGCGGTGGCCGCCAACCAGTCGCCGGACGTCACCGACCGGCTGGTGAGCATCACCAGCGACGTCGGCAAGGTGACCATCGACGGTGACGGCCGGCTGCCCGCCGGCGGGATGCTGTTCATCGGCAAGCCCGAGGGCCAGAACGTGGCGCCCGGGCCGCCCGACACCAACAGCAACTTCGTGAAGGCGACGGTGGCGCTGGCCAAGCCCATCAGCAACGGCCTGACCTACAACTTCACGTTCAACTTCGAGAAGGCCGGGCAGGCCACCGTGCTGGTGCCGATCTCGGCCGGGATGGGGCCCCAGCCGGCCTGACCTGATCGGCCTGTCACCCGC
>NZ_JCALCP010000022.1:0-26748 GCF_059812405.1 Mycobacterium sp. NGS57
CGCGGGCGGCAACCGCGGCGACGGCGGCAACGGCGGCGCCGGCGGCCACGGCGCCGCCGGCGCGGCCGGCGTCAACCCCACCCCGGTGGCCCCGGCGGCCAATGGCGACAACGGCACCGGCTACCCGCCGACCTCCAACCCCGTCACCCCCGGCACCGACGGCGCCAGCGGCACCGTGCCCGGCCAGGCCGGCGGCAACGGCGGCAAGGGCGGCACCGACGTCAGCACCACGGGCGGCGGGACCGGGGCGGCCGCCGGCAAAGGCGGTGACGGCGGCATTGGCGCCCCCGGCGGCAACGGCGGGACCGGCGGCGGTGGTGGTTCCCTGGTCCTGGACCAGGCCACCGGCGCGGCCGGCGCCAACGGCGGTCGTGGCGGCGACGGCGCCGCAGGACAGGCAGGCGGCGCCGGCGGCGCCGGCGGCGCCGGCGGTGCGGGCGGGTCGATCCGCGGCGATGGCGGCCTCGGCGGCGCCGGCGGCCACGGCGGGGCCGGCGGCGCCGGAGCCAGCGGAGCCAATGGCGGCAACGGCGGCGCGGGCGGCGGCGCCGCGTCGACGGACCCCGGTTTCCACATACCGGGTCCGTCGACCGGCGGTGAAGGCGGGACCGGCGGGACAGGCGGCACCGGCGGGGGCGGCGGCGCCGGCGGCAATGGCGGGGCCGGCGGCATCGGCGGGGCCCACCACGGCGCCGGATACAGCGACGGCGGCCACGGCGTCGGCGGCGATGGCGGCGCCGGCGGCAACAGCGGGGCCGGCGGCAACGGCGGTACCGGAGGCAACGGCGGCGAGGCGGCCGCCGGAGGCAACGGCGGACAAGGCGGGCAGGGCGGCGACGCCGGCACCGTCGGCCAGGGCGGCCTCGGCGGCGACAGCGGCGGCGGGCACACCGGCGCCAACGGCGCCGACGGCCAGCTCCCTGCCGGGATCTCCGGCAACGGCGGGGCCGGCGGCAACGGCGCCAACTCCGCGCCGGGGCCCGACGGCGCCGGCGGCGCAGGCGGGGCCGGCGGCAACGGCGGCAACCTCGGCAACGGCGGCACCGGCGGCAATGGCGGCACCGGCACGAACGGCCTCAACGGTCGCGACGGCCCCGACTCCGGCGCCTACGGCACGGACGGCACCGCCGGCGGCGCCGGCGGGGCGGGCGGGGCCGGCGGCCTGGGCGGATCGATCCGCGGCGACGGCGGTGCCGGTGGGACCGGCGGCGCCGGCGGGGCCGGCGGCAACGGCGGCAACGGGGTCGACGGCGCGTCCGCCACCACCCCCAGCGATGACGGCCAAAACGGCGGCAACGGCGGCGCCGGCGGCGCCGGTGGCATCGGCGGGGCGGGCGGCAACGCGGGCGGCGTGGCCACCGGCGGGTCGGGCACCGCGGGCGTCAACGGCACCGGCGGCACCGGCGGGGCCGGCGGCAACGCCGGAACCCCCGGCGACGGCGGCGACGGCGCCAACGGCGGAACAGGCCTGCCCAATTACGGCGGACGCGGCGGGGACGGCGGCAACCCCGGCGCCGCGGGCGCCGGCGGCACCGGCGGCGTGCCCGGCGAGGGCGGCAGCGGCGGCAGTCACGGCGCCACCGGCACGGACGGCGCCGCGGTCACCAGCGGCGGCAACGGCGGACAGGGCGGCGCCGGCAGCCCGGGCGACGCGGGCGTCCAGGGCGGCGACGGCGGCGCCGGAGGCAATGGCGGAGCCGTCGGCAACGGCGGCGACGGCGGCGCCGGCGGACAGGGCGGCAACGGCACCGCCGGGCAAAGCGGCGGAGAAGGCCAGGCCGGCACGGCCGGCACGGCCGGCGGCAACGGCGGTGCCGGCGGCGTGGGCGGCAACGGCGGCGTGGTTTCGGGTCACGGCGGCAATGGCGGCGCCGGTGGCGCCGGCGGGTCCGGCGGGTCCGGCGGGACCGGCGGCAATGGCGCCAAGGGCGGCGCCTTCAGTTCGGGTGACCCCGGCGCCAACGGCGGCGCCGGCGCCAACGGCGGCGACGGCGGGGCCGGCGGGGCCGGCGGAACGGCCCTCGGCTCCGGCAACGGCGGGGTCGGTGGGACCGGCGGGGCCGCCGGCCTCGGCGGCGACGGCGGCAGCGGCGGCAACGGCGGGCCCCCCGGCGACCTGGCCGTCGGCGCCGGCGGCGGCGACGGCGGCACCGGCGCCGCGGCCGGCCACGGCGGAACCGGCGGCCTCGGCGGCGCCGGCGGCGCGGCCCTCGGCTCGGGCACCGGCGGCATGGGTGGCGAAGGAGGCGTCGGCGCCTCCGGCGGCAGCGCCGGCAACGGCGGCAACGCCGCGTCCGGGCACGGGTCGGCCAGCTCCGGCGGCGCCGGCGGCGTCGCCGGCAGCGCCGGTGCGGGCGGCGGCGGCGGCCGCGGCGGCGACTCCGTCGCGGGACTGGCCGGTAACGGCGGCGGCGGCGCCCACGGCGGCAACGGCGGCGCGGCCGGCGACGGCGGCGCGCAGGCGGACGGCGGAAACGCCGGCACCCCGGGCACGCCCGGCTCCGGGGGCGACGGCGGGGCCGGCGGCAACGGCGGCAACGGCGCCGCCGCGGCGGGCCCGTCCGGCAACGGCGGCGAGGGCGGTTACGGCGGTTACGGCGGTTACGGCGGCGGCAGCGGCGGCAACGGCGGGGCCGGGGGCAACGGCGGGTCCGTCGGCAACGGCGGCAACGGCGGGGCCGGCGGGTACGGCCTCAAGGGCGCCGGCGGCGCATACGGCGCCGACGCGTACGGCGTCGCCGGCTCCCCCGGCGCGCACGGCGGCAACGGCGGCGCGGGCGGCGCCGGCGGCAATGGTGGCTCGATATCCGGTAACGGCGGGAACGGTGGGAGCGGCGGCGGCGCCGGCAACGGCGGCGACGGCGGCGGCGGCGGCAACGGCTCCAGTGACTCGCTGGGCACGAACGGCGGCACCGGCGGTCACGGCGGCGCCGCGGGCAACGGTGGAGCCGGCGGAGCCGGCGGTACGGCCCTGGGCTCGGGCGTGGGCGGGACCGGGGGCGACGGCGGCAACGCCGGGGCCGGCGGGGACGGCGGCGGCGGTGGCGCCGCCGGTCAGGGACATGACACCGCGAGTGGCGGCGTCGGGGGCAACGCCGGTAGCGGCGGCGTCGGCGGCAGCGGCGGCCGCGGCGGCGACTCCGCCGTAGGCCTCGCCGGTGACGGCGGCAACGGCGGCGGCGGCGGCCTGGGCGGCTCCGCGGGCGCCGGCGGCCCGGGTCAGCCGGGCAACAATGCCGCGCCCATGGGTGCGGCCGGCGCCGGAGGCAAGGGCGGGGCCGGCGGCGACGGCGGCACCGCCGCCGCGTCCACCGGACCGTCCGGCAACGGCGGCAACGGCGGCGACGGCGGCGAGGGCGGCTCGGGCTTTGCGACATCCGGTATCGGCGGCGACGGCGGCGCCGGCGGCAACGGCGGGGCGCGCGGCAACGGCGGCACCGGCGGTGGCGGCGGGGCCGGCGGCGCCGGGGTGACCGGCTCGCACGGCATCGACGTGTACGGCACCCCCGGCATCGCCGGCTCGTCCGGCGGTGCCGGCGGCACGGGCGGGGCCGGCGGCAGCGGCGGCTCGATATCCGGCAACGGCGGGGCAGGCGGGACGGGCGGGGCCGGCGCCGACGGCGGCAACGGCGGCGGCGGCGGCAACGGCGTCCCCGGGGGTGCTTTCGAGGATGGCGGCGTCGGTGGCGCCGGCGGCGCCGGCGGCAGCGGCGGCAGCGGCGGCACCGGCGGCGCCGGCGGCGCGGCGCTCGGGTCGGGCGATGCGGGCGACGGCGGGGCCGGCGGCGTCGCGGGCCACGGCGGCTCCGCCGGCAATGGCGGGGCCGGCGGCAGCGGCAGCAACTTCGGGTTCGGTGGCGGCAAGGGCGGCGCCGGCGGCAATGCCGGCGACGGCGGCACCGGCGGTGGCGGCGGTGCCGGCGGCACGGCTCACGGGTCAGGCCGTGGCGGTAACGGCGGGGCCGCCGGGAACGGCATGGCCGCGGGCAACGGGGGCAACGGCGGGGTTGGCGGCGCCCAGCTCTCCCTGACCGGATACCCCGGCGGCGACGGCGGCAACGGCGGGACCGGCGGCCTCGGCGGTAGCGGCGGGACCGGCGGGGCCGGGGGCGGCTCCTACGCCGGCGTCGGCGGAAACGGCGGGACCGGCGGTGACGCCGCGGCCGGCGGCACCGGCGGCACCGGCGGCAACGGCGGCGACAGCAACCCCGCGTCCAACAACGGCGGCAACGGCGGCAACGGGGGCAACGGCGGTGGGGGCGGTACGCACGGCGCCGGCGGGGCCGCCGGCAACCCCCAAGGCTTGCCCGGTGACCCGGGACTGCCCGCCAGCGGCGGCGCCGGCGGCAGCGGCGGCCTCGGCGGCACCGGCATTCACACCGGCATCAGGGGCGCCGACGGCCAGCGCGGCCCCGACGGCACCTAGAACAGTTCCTTGGCCAGCAGTTCCAGCGTCGCGACCCGCGCCGGCGCGGTGGCCGGGTCGGTGCCGCGGCGGGCCGAGGCGACCGGGTGCACCATCACCTCGTCGACGCCGAACTTGTCGGCCAGCGCGCGCAGCTGCCCGGCGGCCTCCGCGGGCGTGCCCAGCACGGCGCGGCGCAGCCCGCTGTCCACGATGTGCTGCTGCTGCTCGGTGAGCTCGGCCGTCGCCGCCTCCTCGACGAGCGGCACCGGGCCCAGCGGCTGCCCGGTGCGCAGCTTCGCCATCATCTGCAGGTTGGGCAGCATCAAAGCCGTTGCCTCGTCGCGGGTTTCGGCCACGGCGGCGTTGACTGTCAGGAAGGTGACGGGCTCGGCGGCCGTCTTGCTGGGCCGGAATCGGGAGCGGTAGACCTCGAGCGCCTCCTCGGTGCCCTGGCCGGAGAAGTGGTGGGCGAAGACGTACGGCAGGCCCTTGGCGGCGGCCAGGTGCGCCGAATACATCGACGAGCCCAGCAGCCACAGCCGCGGTTCGCCCGCGGCGGCCGGGGTGGCCCTGAGCCGGTAGTCCCCCGAGCGCAGCGGGACCACCACGCCGCGGCGGCTCATCAGCGCGGCCACGTCGTCGAGGTACTCGGGGAAGTTCTCGACGTCTTCGTTCCCCCGGCTGCCGCGCAGGGCGTACGACGTCACCGGGTCGGAGCCGGGCGCGCGCCCGATGCCCAGGTCGATGCGGCCCGGGGCGGCCGCTTCGAGCAGCGCGAACTGCTCGGCCACCGCCAGCGGCGCGTGGTTGGGCAGCATCACCCCGCCCGAGCCCAGCCTGATCTGCGCGGTCTGCGCGGCCAGGTAGGCGATCAACACCGGCGGGCTGGTCGCGCCCACCGACGGCATGTTGTGGTGTTCGGCGAGCCAGTAGCGGGTGAAGCCCAGCCGGTCGGCGGCCTGGGCCAGCTGCACCGTGGCCGCCAGCGCTTGCGCGGTGGACTGGTCGGTGCGCACCGGGACGAGGTCGAGGACGGAAAGTCGCACGTGGGCGTCAACGCGTTTTGGCGGGCGAACGTTCCCGCGTCGGGTGTGAGCTGACGACTTCGAGTGTGCGGGTAGGGCGGGATGACGAGGTCGCCCGGCCTGCACAGCCCTGGCGCCGTAAACCGGTCACTTGATTCCCGCCAGCCTCTTCGCGTTGACGAAGACGTCGTCGAGCATCGCCGGGGTCAACTTGCCGGTGAACATGTTCTGCTGGCTGGGGTGGTAGCAGCCCAGCAGCGCCACGCCGGACGCCAGCTCGGCCACCACGCCGTGGCCGAACCGCGGCTTGGGCGGTTTCGACACGCCCGGCAGCCGCAGCGCGATCTGCCAGGCGAAGCCGCCCAGCGCCACGATCGCCCGCACATGTGAGGACACCAAACCCCATTCGGCGGCCAGCCACGGCCAGCAGGTGTCGCGCTCCTCGGGCGTCGGCGCGTTGGCCGGCGGCGCGCAGCGCACCGGAGCGACGATCCGAATTCCCTTGGCCCGCAACCCATCCGCGGCGTCCACGCTGGTCGGCTGGTTCACCAGCCCGGCGCGGTACAGCGCCGCATACAGCTGGTCGCCGGAGCGGTCACCGGTGAACATCCGCCCGGTCCGGTTGGCGCCGTTCGCCGCCGGGGCCAGCCCGACGATCAACACCCGCGGCCGCTCCGAGCCGAAGCTGGGCACCGGGCGCCCCCAATACGGCTGGTCGGCGAAGGACCGGCGCTTGAGCTCGGCGACCTCCTCGCGCCAGGTGACCAGCCGCGGGCAGGCCCGGCACACGCTGACCGTCGCGTCGAGCTCGGCCAGCGACGCTGCCCCGGCACTCAGGGCGACCACGCCGGCGGCGTCGGCGGCCACCGGGGTCTGCGGGGTGGCCGGGTCGCCGGGCCAACCGCTGCCGGGCGCGACGGGGGAATCGAACAGCTGGCCGGTATTGGGATGCGCGAGCACACGAACATCGTGCATGGCGCGAGAAATTCGGTGGCCGGCCACACCGCGTCGGCGCTAGATTCAGCCGCGATATCCCATGAAACCCACCGGTCGCGGCCCCGTGTTGCTGGTCCTGTTCGCCTCGCTGGCGGCGACGGCGGGCACCGGCATCTCGATCGTCGCGTTCCCGTGGCTGGCGCTGCAGCACCAGCACAGCGCGAAGGACGCGTCGTTGGTGGCCGTCGCGATGACGCTGCCGCTGGTGGTGTCCACGCTGGTCGCCGGCACCGCGGTCGACTACTTCGGGCGGCGACGGATCTCGCTGGTCTCCGACGCGCTGTCCGGTGCGGCGGTGGCCGCCGTGCCGCTGATCGCCTGGTTTGGCGCCGGCTCGCTGAGCGTCCCCGTCCTGGCCGGGCTGGGCTGCTGCGCGGCGGCGTTCGACCCGGCCGGCACGACGGCGCGCCAATCGATGCTGCCCGAGGCCGCCGCCCGCGCGGGCTGGTCGCTGGACCGCACCAACAGCCTCTACGAGGCGATCCTCAACCTGGGTTTCATGGTGGGCCCCGGCGTCGGCGGCCTGATGATCGCCACCGTCGGCGGCGTCAACACGATGTGGGTGACCGCGGGGTGCTTCGCGTCGTCGGTCGTCGCGATCGCGGCGCTGCGGCTCGAGGGCGCCGGCCGGCCCCAGGCCGCGACCCGACCGGACGGGGTGCTGTCCGGGATCGCCGAAGGCATGCGCTTCGTCTGGAACCTGCGGGTGCTGCGCACGCTCGGCCTGATCGACCTGGCCGTGACCGCGCTCTACCTGCCGATGGAAAGTGTGCTGTTCCCAAAGTATTTCGCCGACCGCCACCAGCCCGCCGAGCTCGGGTGGGCGTTGATGGCGCTGGCGGTCGGCGGCGTGGCGGGCGCGCTGGGCTACGCCGCGCTGGCGCACCGCACGCGGCGGCGCACGGCCGTGCTGACGGCGACGCTGACGTTCGGCGCGGCGACGGTAGGGATCGCGTTTCTGCCGCCGCTGCCGGTGATCCTGGCGCTGTGCGCGGTGACCGGCGTGGTCTACGGGCCGATCCAGCCGATCTACAACTACGTCATGCAGACCCGCGCCCCGCAACGGCTGCGCGGCCGGGTGGTCGGGGTGATGACGGGCCTGACGTACGCGGCGGGCCCGCTGGGCCTGCTGGTGGCCGGTCCGCTGGCCGACGCGGCCGGGCTGCGGGTCACGTTTTTGGTGCTGGCGGTGCCGATCGTGGTGATCGGCCTGGTGGCGTGCGCGCTGCCGTCGTTGCGGGAACTGGACCGCGCGACCGTAGGATCGGCACGTGAATCGTGATGCGCTGGCGGCGTTGATCGCCGAGCTGCCGGAGGGGACCGTCGTCACCGACCCCGCGATCACCGAGGGCTACCGCCAGGACCGCGCGTTCGACCCGTCGGCCGGCAAGCCGCTGGCCGTGGTGCGGCCCGCGAGCACCGAAGAGGTCCAGACGGTGCTGCGCTGGGCCACGGCCCACCGGGTGCCGGTGGTGACGCGCGGCGCCGGCAGCGGGCTGTCGGGCGGGGCGACCGCGCTGGACGACGGGATCGTGCTGTCGACGGAGAAGATGCGCGCCATCACCATCGACCCCGTCACGCGCACCGCGGTGTGTCAGCCGGGGCTGTTCAACGCCGAGGTCAAGAAGGCCGCCGCCGCGCACGGGCTGTGGTATCCGCCGGACCCGTCGTCGTTCGAGATCTGCAGCATCGGCGGCAACATCGCCACCAACGCCGGCGGGCTGTGCTGCGTAAAGTACGGCGTCACCACCGATTACGTGCTGGGCATGCAGGTGGTGCTGGCCGACGGCACCGCGGTGCGCCTCGGCGGGCCGCGGCTCAAGGACGTCGCGGGGCTGTCGCTGACCAAGCTGTTCGTCGGCAGCGAGGGCACGCTGGGCGTCATCACCGAGGTGACGTTGCGGCTGCTGCCCGCCCAGCACACGTCCAGCGTGGTGGTGGCGACCTTCGCGTCGGTGCAGTCGGCGGTCGACGCGGTGCTGGGAACCGTTGCGCGCCTTCGGCCTTCGATGCTGGAGTTCATGGACGCCGTGGCGATCAACGCCGTCGAGGACACGCTGCGCATGGACTTGGACCGCTCTGCGGCCGCCATGCTGGTGGCCGGCTCCGACGAACGGGGCGGCGCCGGGGCGGCCGACGCCGAGGTGATCGCCGCGGTGTTCGCGGAAAACGCTGCGACGGAAGTCTTTTCGACCGACGACCCGGACGAGGGCGAGGCCTTCGTGGCCGCGCGCCGGTTCTGCATCCCGGCGGTGGAGGCCAAGGGCTCGCTGCTGCTGGAGGACGTCGGCGTTCCGGTACCCAGGCTGGGCGAGCTGGTCGGCGGCATCGAACGCATTGCGGCCGAGCGGGATCTGATGATCTCGGTGATCGCGCACGCGGGCGACGGCAACACGCACCCGCTGATCGTGCACGACCCCGCCGACGCGGCGATGACCGAGCGCGCGAACCTGGCGTTCGGCGAGATCATGGACCTGGCCGTGGGCCTGGGCGGCACCATCACCGGCGAGCACGGCGTGGGCCGGCTGAAGCGGCCCTGGCTGGACGGCTACCTGGGGCCCGAGGTGATGGAGCTCAACCAGCGCATCAAGCGCGCGCTGGATCCCGACGGCATCCTCAACCCGGGCTCGGCGATCTAGTTCTTTCGCCGAGTGTGCGGCTGGCCGCACACTCGCGCCCGAACGCGCGGCTGGCCGCACGCTCGGCGGTTGACATATAGCAAATGTTGTCGTACGAATGCGACATGACGTCAACGATGTCTCACGGGTTCCGGCTGTGCGACGCCGACACCTGGCCCGATCCGTGGCCGATGTACCGCGCGCTGCGCGACGACGATCCGGTGCACCACGTGGTGCCCGATGGTCGGCCCGACCATGACTACTACGTGCTGTCCCGGCACGCCGACGTGTGGGCGGCCGCGCGCGACCACGAGACGTTTTCGTCGGCCCAGGGGCTGACGGTCGCCTACGGCGAGCTGGAAATGATCGGCCTGCAGGACAATCCGCCGTTCGTCATGCAGGATCCCCCGGTGCACACCGAGTTTCGCAAGCTGGTGTCGCGCGGCTTCACCCCCCGGCAGGTCGAGGCGGTGGAGCCGACGGTGCGCGAGTTCGTCGTGGAGCGCCTCGAGCGGCTGCGCGCCGACGGCGGCGGGGACATCGTCACCGAGCTGTTCAAGCCGCTGCCGTCGATGGTGGTGGCGCATTATCTCGGTGTGCCCGAGGAGGATCGGGCGCAGTTCGACGGCTGGACCCAGGCGATCGTCGCGGCCAACACCGCCGAGGGCGGCATCGCCAGCGTCGGCGACGCCGTCGGCTCGATGATGGCCTACTTCACCGGGCTGATCGAGCGGCGCCGCGCCCAGCCCGAGGACGACACGATCTCGCACCTGGTCGCCGCCGGCGTCGGTGCGGACGGGGACATCGCCGGGACGCTGTCGATCCTGGCGTTCACGTTCACCATGGTCACCGGCGGCAACGACACCGTCACCGGAATGCTCGGCGGCTCAATGCCGTTGCTGCACGGGCGCCCCGACCAGCGCCAAAGGCTGGCAGACGACCCGGGTCTGATCCCCGACGCGGTCGAGGAGTTGCTGCGGCTGACCTCGCCGGTGCAGGGGCTGGCGCGCACGGTCACCCGCGACGTGACGATCGAAGACACGACCGTGCCGGCCGGCCGCAAGGTGCTGCTGCTCTACGGCTCGGCCAACCGCGACGAACGCCAATACGGCTCGGACGCGGGCGAATTGGACGTCACCCGCTGCCCGCGCAACATCCTGACCTTCAGCCACGGCGCGCACCACTGCCTGGGTGCGGCCGCGGCGCGCATGCAATCGCGGGTCGCGCTGACCGAGTTGCTGGCCCGCTGCCCGGACTTCGAGGTCGACGAGTCCGGGATCGTCTGGTCGGGCGGCAACTACGTGCGCCGGCCACTGTCGGTGCCGATCCGGATGAAGAGCTGATGCCCGACTGGCTGGCCCCGCACCGGGGTGAGGCGGCCGCCGACCGCATCCTCGACGCCGCCGAAAAGCTCTACACCCAGCGCGACCAGGCCTCGATCGGCATGAACGAGATCGCCAGGGCCGCAGGGTGTTCGCGCGCGACCCTGTACCGGTACTTCGAGAACCGCGACGCGCTGCGCACCGCCTACGTGCACCGCGAGACGCGCCGGCTGGGCCGCGCGATCGCCGACGAGATCGACGGGATCGACGACCCCCGCGAGCGGCTCGTCGCCAGCGTCGCCGCCACGCTGCGGATGGTCCGCGACAGCCCCGCGCTGTCGTCCTGGTTCGCCCTCACCCGCCCGCCGATCGGCGGCGAGCTCGCCGGGCACTCCGAGGTGATCACCGCGCTGGCCGCGGCCTTCGTCAATTCCCTTGGGCGAGAAGACCCGGGAGCCGTCGAGCGCCGGGCCCGCTGGGTGGTGCGGGTGATCACCTCGCTGTTGATGTTTCCCGGCCGCGACGAGGCCGAGGAGCGGGCGATGATCGAGGAGTTCGTCGTCCCGATCGTCACGCCGCATCACGACATGGAGCGTCCGACCATCCAATAGGCCCGCGCGGCAATGGATTTCCGCGGTATGCCGAAGTCGTTCTGCAGCACGCCCTTCACCGACCGCGTGGTGCGGCTGTCGCACGCCACCCAGCCGAAGTGGTCGCGCGCGTCGAAGGCGGCCGATTTCACCTGCCGCACCAGGGCGTCGCCGTCGTCCTCGCGGTCCACCCAGGTGACCTCCGCGCCGTCGGCCACCGGCAGGTCCTTGTCGTCGTCGTAGCCGGCCTCCAGAAAGACCCGGGCCGGGGCGCCGTCGACCGCGTCGAGCAGCGAGTTGATCGCCGGCAACGACGCGGTGTCGCCGACGATGACGTAGCCGGCCGGGGCGGGCTCGGGCATCGCGAACTTGCTGCCCAGCACGGTGGCCTCGATGGTGTCGCCGGGCCGTGCGGCGCGCGCCCACTGCGACGCGATGCCGTCGTGCAGGGCGAACTCGACGTCGACGGTGTCGGCGGCCGGGTCCGGGCCGACGAGCGTGTAGCCGCGCTGGTGCAGGCGGTCGCCGTCGGGAAACCACATCCGCACCCACATCGTCGGGTGCACGGCGTGCCCGGCCAGCATGCCGCCGGCGTCGAAGCTCAGCCGCAGGTAGTGCGGGCTGATCTCGCGGCGGCCGGTGACGGTGAGCCGGTAGTCGCCGGCGCGCATCAGCCTGAGCACCGCGCCCGCCCAGCCGCGGGATGGCTTGTGTTCGGTCATCGGGTGGGGTTACCCGCGGCATCGGGTGTGAATCGTGGGCCTCGAGCGTGAGTACCGGGCGGGAAAGTCGCCGGGAGGCCGCCGCACGCGCACAATCAAAGCCAAGGATTCACACTCGGCCGCGAGGTGTCACGCCGACGCGGCGTGCGGGCTCAGCTGCTCGCGCGCCGCGAAGGCGGTGACGATCTCCCCGGCGCGCACGGCCACGTTGGACAGCAGCGACGACGACAGGCCGTGGGTGTGCTCGACGGCGCCATTGAGGTAGATGTCCCCGGGCGCGCCCGCCTTGGGCACCAGCCGGTAGTCGCGGGTGACGGCGGGGCGCCCGTCGGAGTCGAACTCGTAGCGGCCGGCCAGGTCGCCCAGGCAGCACCGGACGTCCAGCGGCGCGTAGCCGGTGGCGTACACCACCGCGTCGCAGTCCAGCGTTTCCTGCGAGCGATCGATCAGGCGAGACACCGTCAGCCGCACCTTGTGCGGATACTCCTGCGCGCCAACGACTTCGGAGGCGTTGCGCATGAACAGCCGTCGTGCGCCGGCCACCCGCTCGGCGTACTCGCGCGCATATAGCTCGTCGATCAGCTCCGGGTCGACCGCCGAATAGTTGGTCGACCGGTGGTAGTCGAGCAGTCGCCGGCGCACGTGCGGGTCGGCGCGATAGAACTCGTCCATCGCCGACGGGTCGTAGATCCGGTTCGCGTACGGGTTGTCGTCGGCGCTGGTATAGCCGTACCGGGCGAAGATCCCGTGCACCTCGGCCTGCGGGTAGGTCTGGTGCAGGTGGGCGACCACCTCGGCGGCGCTCTGTCCCGCGCCGACGACGGCGAAACGCGTTGGGGCCGAAAGGCTCAGCGCGGCCAGGTTGCCGAGCAGCCGCCGGCTGTGCCATTGCCGGGGGCTTTCGCCGACGCCTTCGGGCAGCACGGGTTGCAGCCCCGTCGCCAACACCAGAGCCTCCGCATGGATGACGCGGCCGGGTTCGGTGCGCACCACGAATCCCGGGTCGCCGGCGAAGATTTCGGTGACGCGGTGGCCGTAGCGGACGTCGGCGGCGACCCGCGCCGCGGCCCACTGGAGGTAGTCGTGAAACTCCATCCGGCTGGGAAACAGGGTGTGCCGGCCGATGAACTCCAGCAGCCGGCCGCGCTCGTTGAGGTAGTTCAGGAACGTGAAGTCGCTGTTCAGGTTTCGCAGGCTCACCAGGTCTTTGAGGAACGGAATCTGCATGCGCGCGTGCGGCAGCAGCATCTCCCGGTGCCACCCGAACTCGGGCTGCCGCTCCAGGAACACCGCGGAAAGGTCCCGCTCGGCCAGGGCGATCGCCAACGCGAGGTTCGACGGCCCGAAGCCGACGCCCAGCAGGGCGGTCTTTTCAGGAATGGGCATAGGTGCGCCCCAATCGTTCCAGGTAGCGTTCGCGGACCGTGGACCTGTTGATCAGCACCACGAAATCGGCCATGTCGAAGTCCGGGTCGTAGGAGGGTTCGCCGCAGATCATCCCGCCGATCCGCAGGGAGCCCTGCACCATCGGCGGGATCCGCACGCGGCCCGGGTCGGGTAGCTCGGACAGGCTTAATCCGTTGACGGTCACGGGATTTCGCGGGAACACCCGGTATTGTTCGGGGGCGGCGTGCCGCCCGAGCGCCGCGTCGCGCACCCCGCGCACCAGCGCGCCCCGCGGCCCGCCGTCTTCCATCCGGACCGACAGCGACCCGATCCCCCACTGGTAGCCGGTGATTTCCTGGTAGCGGAAGATCCCGGACCACAACAACCCCATGACCGCCCCGCTGCGATGCTCGGCGTGCACGGTGGCGCGGCCGAGTTCGACGAGCTCGGGGCGCAATTCGTTCAGCCCGCCGATGTCGAAGGTGGTGTCGGCGAACAGGCCGCCGGCGGCGCGGGCGCCGTCGGGCGGCAGCAGCCGGTAGCACCCGACGATCTGCCCGGTCGTCTCGTCGCGGGCCAGCAGGTGATCGCTGTACGGGTCGAACTGGTCGACGTCGATCATGGCCCCGGTCAGGGGTCCGCGGATCGCCCGCGGCAGGGCCGCGCCCATTTCCTCGGCAAACGTTTGGTAGCGCAGCCGCTGGGCCGCTTCGATGTCGGCGGGGTCGGTCGAGATCAGCACGCTGTAACGGTTGTTCACCGTTGCCGGGATGAGGACCGCATCGCCCATCATGGACCGGAACGTTACACGGACATGTCTTCAGCAAACGGCATTTCGGGCTGACCGTGGCGGCGCGCTCCGATGGCGATCAAGATCGCGGTGACGACCGCGGCGGCGGTGGCGGCGACGGACGCGGCCACCAGGGCGGCCTGCATTCCGGCGGCGCCGGCCTGACGGGCGGCGCGCGCGATGGCCTCCGCCGCGGGGCGGTAGTCGGCGGGCAGGAATTCGAGCACCCGCAGCCCCGCTCCGGCGGACAGCGCGTCGGCGAGGCGGTGCGCGGCCGCCGGGTCGGGCAGCCGAAGCTGGGCCAGCCCCTGCGCGGCGCCGTCGGAGGCCCGACGGCCGAACAGGGCGCCCAGGCCGGCGACACCGGCGAGGATGCCGACCTGGCGGACGGTGCTCACCGCGCCGGTGGCCATGCCGGCGTCGTCGACCGGCACGAATTGCAGTGCGATGTCGGACGTCAGCGCGAACAGTCCGCCCAGCCCGAGCCCGGCCACCACCGAACCGGCGATGAAGTGCGTCCACTGGGTGTCCGCCCCGACCCCGGTCATCAGCCACAGCCCCGCCGCGATCAGCGCCACCCCACCGGGGATCGACGTCCACGCCGGGAAATGGCGCGCGGCGATCATGGCCACCGGCGCGCCCACCACGCAGGCGACCGTCAGCGGCAAGGCTCGCAGGCCGGACTGAAATGGGCTGTACCCCAAGGTGTTCATGAAATACAGCGCCAGGTAATTGGTCGAGGCGATCAGGGTCCCGGCCGCGGCGAAAGCCGCGAGCGACACCCCCGCAAAGCCCGGGCGACGCACCAGCCGCAGGTCGAGCATCGGCGCACCGGTTCGCGACTCCCACCCACCGAATACCGCCAGGCCCACCACGCAGAACGCGCCGAGCGCCAGGATCGGCCCGCTGGTCCAGCCGCGGTGATTGCCCTCGATCAGCGCGTAGACGCCCGCGAAGAGCGCGGCCGACAACACCGCGGTGCCGAACACGTCGACCGGACGCTCTTGCGCCGCACGGGTTTCCGGGACGAACCGCACGGCCAGTGCCAGGGCGATCACGCCGACCGGCACGTTGATCCAAAAGATCGACTCCCAGCCGAACGCCCCGACCAGCGCCCCGCCCAGCAGCGGCCCGACGGCGGCGCCCGCGCCCATCACCGCGCCGTAGATCGCGATCGCTATCCCCCTGCCCCGCGGTGCGGGAAACGCAGCGGCCACCATCGGCAACGAGACGCCCAGCAGCACCGCGCCGCCGGTGCCCTGCAGCGCCCGGCACGCGTTGAGCGTCTCGATGCTGTGCGACAGTGCGCAGCCGGCCGAGGCCAGGGTGAAGACGACCATCCCGGCCAGATACAGCCGTCGCCGCCCGAGCCGGTCCCCCAGCGTCGCGGCGGTGAGCAACAGCCCCGCCATCGGCAGGGCGTAGGCGTCGACGACCCATTGCAGGCCGCTCAGTCCGGCGACCAGGGATGCCTGGATGTTGGCCAGCGCGGCCGACACGATGGTCATGTCGAGCAGCAGCATGAACACCGCGAGGCAGACCGCCAGCAGCGTCAGGCGGGGATGGCGCACCTAGCCTTCCCTGACCCGGGTGAACCGGTGCAGCAGCCACGCCAGCGGGATCGTGATCACCAGCGTCGCGACGAACAGGTACAGCATCGAACCGGTGTAGACGTGGGCGCGCACCACGTAGACCATCGCGAATTCCATGGTGATGAGGTGGATCAGGAAGATCTCGTAGGAGATCTCGCCCAGCCACACCATCGGCCGGCTGGCCAGCAGCCGCGAATACCAGCCCCGGTCGCCCAGGGCCAGCGGCGCCACCGCCAGCGCGGCGATCACCGCGTAGAACGTCGTCTTGACGACGGCCTGGCTCATGCTCGCCGGCGAGGTGGTGGGCGCGCCTGCGATCGGCGTGGAGGCGATGAAGTAGCTGACGACCGCGAGCGGGATCGCCATGAACGCGTAGCAGCGCACCCCCATCCGCTGCAGCACGGCCAGCGCCATGCCGGCCAGAAACCAGCACAGGTAGGTGGGCAGCCACAGCCGGGCGCCGTCGGGAAACCAGTGGTCGGTGTGCACCAGCACCAGCCAGGCCGGGCTGATCAGCGCCATCGCGGCCAGCGCGGCGAGCACCAGCTTGGGCCGCCACCGGCGCCGGCTGATCAGCACCAGCAGCAGGTAGGCCAGCAGCGGCAGCGAGACGTAGAACGCGGCTTCGACTGCGAGGCTCCACATTTGGGTGAGGCCCTGGTGCAGGTACTTGCCCAGGTAGCCGTTGCAGTAGATCTGCGTCAGCGTGAGGTTGCGGGCCAGTCCCAGCCAGCTGTGCCCGGGGTTGGGTCCGGCCTCGCGGTAGTGATACAGCACGTAGGCGAACAGCACGGTGACGACGTAGGCGGGCATGATGCGCCGAACCCGGTGCCACGCATAGCGACTCAGCGACGGCCCCTGGCCGCCTTTGGAGGCCGCCTTCACCCACGGCCGGAACAGCAGGAAGCCCGACAGCACGAAGAAGATCGGGACGCCGATCTCCATCCGGGAGCCGACCAGGCCCCAGTAGCCGTGGGTGTACTTGCCGGTGGTGTAGGCGGCGTGGGTGCCGACGACGAGAAGGGCGGCGACGGCGCGGACCCCGGTCAGCGACGCGACGCGGTCGACGCGGGAGGTCTGCTCGAGCCCGCCCTGGGCGTCCTGTTCCTCGGACTGCTCTTTGGACAGGGTCATCCGACGCGATTCTTGCGTGGCTTGGTCTTGTGGGGCGACCGGTCCGGGCGCAGGTCGATCTTGATTCCCGAGATGCGGGTGTGCTCAAGCTTTTTCAGCGCCGCCCTGGGCAGCTTGGCGGGCAGCTCCACCAGCGAGAAGTCCGGGCCGATGGCGATGTGGCCGAAGTCGCTGCGGTGCAGGCCGCCCTCGTTGGCGATGGCGCCGACGATCGCGCCCGGGCCGATCCTGTGCCGCTTGCCCACCGAGATCCGGTAGGTGGCGAAATCCCTTGGGGTTCTGGGTCTTTCGCTGCGATCCGGCCGTTCCCGACGCTCGCGCCGTTCGGGCGGCGGTTCCGGCGCCATCAGGAACGCCTCGCCGTCGCGGGACTGCACGGCCAGCGCCGCGGCGATGTCGGCCAGCGGGACGTCGTGCTCGCGTTCGTAGTCCTGCACCAGCTTGCGGAACAACTCGATGCCCGGGGCGCTGAGCGCATCGGTGATGGAGTCGGCGAATTTCGCGACCCGCTGGGCGTTGACGTCCTCGACGGTGGGCAGCTCGGCCTCGGTGAGCGTCTGGCGGGTGGCCTTCTCGATCGCCTTGAGCAGGTGGCGTTCCCGCGGGGACACGAACAACACGGCCGCTCCGGATCGCCCGGCCCGTCCGGTGCGCCCGATGCGGTGGACGTAGGACTCGGTGTCGTGCGGGATGTCGTAGTTCAGCACGTGCGAGATGCGTTCGACGTCAAGGCCTCTGGCGGCCACGTCGGTGGCGACGAGGATGTCGATGCTGCCGCCCTTGAGCGCGGCGATGGTCCTTTCCCGTTGCCCCTGGGGGATGTCGCCGTTGATGGCGGCCGCGGAAAAACCTCGGGCCCGCAGCTTTTCGGCGACCTCCTCGGTGGCCTGCTTGGTGCGCACGAACACGATCATCGCCTCGAACGGCTCGACCTCGAGGACGCGGGTGAGCGCGTCCATCTTGCGAGGGCCGGCGACCTGGATGTAGCGCTGCGAAATGTTCTCGGCGGTGGCGGTCTTCGCCTTCGCGGTGATCTCGACCGGGTCGTGCAGGTACTTCTTGGTGAGCTTGCGGATCGCCGGCGGCATGGTCGCCGAGAACAGGGCCACCTGCTTGTATTCCGGGGTGTCGGCCAGGATGCGCTCGACGTCCTCGGCGAAACCCATGGTGAGCATCTCGTCGGCCTCGTCGAGCACCAGGTAGTCGATGTGCGACAGGTCCAGCGTGCCCCGCTCGAGGTGGTCGATGACCCGGCCGGGCGTGCCGACCACCACCTGCGCACCTCTTCGCAGGCCCGCCAGCTGCACGCCGTAGGACGAGCCGCCGTAGACCGGCAGCACGTTGATCTTGGGCAGGTGCGCGCCGTAGCGGCTGAACGCCTCGGCGACCTGCAGGGCCAGCTCGCGGGTGGGCGCCAGCACCAGGGCCTGGGTCGCGGTGCTTTTGACGTCGATCTTGGACAGGATCGGGATCGCGAACGCCGCCGTCTTGCCCGTACCGGTCTGCGCCAGCCCGACCACGTCGGAGCCCGCCATCAGCGGTGGAATCGTCGCCGCCTGGATGGCCGTGGGCGACTCGTAGCCGACGTCGGCGGTCGCCCGCAGGACCGCAGGGTGTATCTGCAGGTCGGCGAACGTCGGAGAGGCAGCCTCGGGCGGGCTGTCGGGGAGGGTCATCAGGACTTGGAGTCTAGTGGCGGCTGGGGCGCAGCGGGCCACTCGTCATGTCACCAGCTCGACATCGACCCCGAGGCGCTCGTATGTCCTCAGCGCCCGTGCGTCGCGAGTCAACAGCGTAGCTCCCGCGGTTCTTGCCGTCAGTCCGACCAGCGCGTCGTAGCTCCCGCCACCGGTGACACCGTATTCGGCGAGGTGGCCGATAAGGCCACGATGCAAGGGCGCATCCAGCGTCAGGTAGTCGCGGAAAGTGATGTCTGCCAGGTACGCGTGGGCCGCTGTAGGGGCGACGCGATGCGGCGGTGGCAGGCGGGTCAGAACGGAAAAGGTTTCAAGCGCGGCGTGCGCGATCAGCCGGACGCCACGGCTCAGCGCGAGTGCGGCGGACTCATGCCCCTCGTGCCACGTCGCAAATCCGGCGACGAGGACGCTGGTGTCCGGGGCGATCACCGCCGTACGTGATCCAGCGTTTCCCGCACGATGTCGTCGGTCAACGGCGGCAGCGGGCGTTCCGGCCGCGCGACCAGAACCGAACCCTCCCGAACGAGTTCGACGGCGGTCGGCGCCGGTTCGATCTCGATGCGCCCGTCGCGCTCGGTGATCTCCACTTGGTCATTGCCACGCAGGCCAAGCCGGTCGCGGATTCGCTTCGGAATCACAAGGCGCCCCGCGGCATCGATGGTAGTGCGCATGGTATGAATTTTACCATTCGGTTGCCAACGGCAATCCAGGGTGGCGCGGCCACGCCTGCCGCGGCCGGGGGCCCGATACCGGTACGGTTGCGCGATGTGTGGTCGTTAATTTGTCGCGCCCTGACGGGCCTGGTCGTGTTCGCCTCGGTCGCAACGGTTTTGGCGGGCTGCGGGTCGGGGGACTCGACGGTCGCCAAGACCCCGCAGGCGACGACGACGACCATGACGCCCTCGATCACCGCCCCCGCCACCCCGAGCCCGACGTCGCAGGCCGCGGCGCCGGCCGATCCGTGCGCGGTGAACCTCGCCGCGCCGACGATCGCCAAGGTGGTCTCTGAGCTGCCCCGCGACCCGCGCAGCCAGCAGTCTTGGAACCCCGAACCGCTGGCCGGCAACTACAACGAGTGCGCCCAGCTGTCGGCGGTGATTATCAAAGCCAACACCAACGCGATCAACGCCACCACCCGCGCGGTGCTGTTCCATCTGGGCCAGTTCATTCCGCAGGGCGTCCCGGACACGTACGGGTTCAACGGCATCGACGCCGCCCAAACCACCGGCGACACAGTCGCTTTGACCTATCCCGGCGCCATCAACGGCCTCAACACCAACGTGAAGTTCCACTGGAACGGCAACGGCGTCGAGCTCATCGGTAACGCGCCGGGGCACTGAGTGCCGGCGTCAGCGGCTTGTTACGACTCCCGCAGCAGACGGGAAATGCCGGCCGCATCGGGGGCGACGTACGCGATGCCGGGCAATTTGGCGAACGCTACGTCAGATGAAGCGATCAGCTCGGGTGAGTGGCGCCCTTGCATAGTCGAGCACCGTCGTGTCGCGGACGACCATCGGCGGTTTGTGCGCAGCGCGTCCAGTTCTTCTTTCAACTCCTGCGGGTTGGGCACGGGCATGTCGGCGGCGTCGAGGACCCGCAGGCCGGCCGACTTCCGGCGATCGCCGGGGCTGGCGATACCGCGGTCGATAGCCTCGCGCACGACTGTTGCGACCGAGACACCCCGCTCGCGCGCCACCGCCACGATGCGCCGATGTCGCTCATCATCGAGGAGGATCTGCAGCCGACGCGCATACATCCCCTGCATTAGGACGCTGTCGTCGCAGGGGCCTGTAAAAATGATCTGCCGCAATACGGTTCCACCCAGACTGCAATGGTCAGGGCCAACACCAACGCGCTCGACCCCACCACGCGGGCGGGGCTGTTCCATCTCGGCCAGTTCATCCCCCAGGGCGTGCCCGACACCCACAGCTTCAACGACATCGACGCCGCCCAAACCACCGGCGACACAGGGGCTTTCACCTATCCCGGCGCGATCAACGGCCTCAACACCAACCAAAATTCCACTGGAACGGCAACGGCGTCGAGCTGATCGGTAACGTCTCGGGCCACTGAGGCGCTAGGGCGAGCCGGCGCCGCCGCTGCCGCCGGTCCCGCCGGGACCGCCGGTGCCGCCGCTGGTCCCGCTGGGACCGGTGCCCGCCTGCCCGCCGGTGCCGGAACCGCCGCCGGTGCCGGGGTTGCCGTTGGAGCCGGTGCCGCCCGTGCCGCCCGTGCCGCCGCCGCCGCCGGTGCCACCGCTGCCGCCGGAGCCGGTGTAACCGGCGCTGCCGTAGCCGCCCTGTCCGCCGGAGCCGCCCTGCCCGCCCGTCCCGCCGGTGCCCTGCGTGTTGGTTCCGCCGGTGCCGCCCTGCCCGCCGCCGCCGCCCTGGCCGCCGTTGCCGCCAGTGGTGCCGTTGCCGCCGTAGCCGCCGAAACCGCCTTCGCCGCCCTGGCCGCCCTGGCCGGCGGTGTGGCCGGCGAAGGTGGTGCCGCCGCCCTGGCCGCCCTGGCCGCCCTGGCCGGAGTTCCCGCCGCTGGCGCCGGGGCCCGTGGTGGTGAGTGTGCCACCGGCCTGGCCGCCGAAGCCGCCGTAACCACCTTGGCCGCCGGTGCCGCCGGTGCCGGCGTCGTTGGAGCCGTCGTCGTTGTAGCCGTGACCGCCCATGCCGCCGGACCCGCCCGCACCGGCAGCCCCGGCCGCACCGGCGGTGGAGGCGGGGCCGTAGGCGCTGCCTCCGTAGGCGCCGTCGCCGCCTTGGCCACCGTTCCCACCGGAGCCGCCGCTGCCGCCGGCCGGGCCACTGCCGCCGGCGCCTCCGGCGCCGCCCTGGCCGGATTGGCCGCCCGCACCGGCGGTGCCGCCGTTGCTGATGGTGTAGCCGCCGGCGCCGCCTCGGCCGCCGGTGCCGCCGCCGCCGCCGGTGCCGGCCGTGCCGCTGCTGACGACGCCGCCGGTGCCGACCGCGCCGCCGACGCCACCCTGGCCGCCGGTGCCGCCGACCCCGCCGGACCCGGCGTCGTTGGTGCCGTCGTCGTTGTAGCCGTTCCCGCCATAGCCGCCACCACCGCCGGCGCCGCCGGTGCCGCCGCTGCCGTTGGTGCCGCCGGAACCCGTGTTGCCGCCGGCGCCGCCGGCGCCGCCCTGACCGCCATCGCCGGCGTGGCCGCCGACGCCGCCGGGTGTGCTGGCGAGGCCAAAGCCGCCTCCACCGCCTTGGCCGCCCTGGCCGCCGGTGCCGCCGGTGTGGCTGGCGCCGGCAGTGCCGCCCTGACCGCCGGCGCCGCCCTGGCCGCCGACGCCGCCGGTACCTATGGTGCCGCCGGTGCCGCCGGTGCCGGCCGCGCCGCCCTGACCGCCGGCGCCGCCCCAGCCGCCGTCGCCGCCGTTGCCGGCGTAGCTGCCGCCGCCGTCACCGCTGCCCTGTCCGCCCTGCCCGCCGACGCCGCCCTGACCGCCGACGCCGCCGCTGCCGTTGGTCGCGCCGGCGACGGCGTTGCCGCCGGCCCCGCCGGTGCCGCCCGCGCCGCCGTCGCTGCCGTTGCGGCCCTGGCCGTTGGACTCGCCGACGATGCCGTCGGCGCCTTGGGACCCTGCGCCGCCCTGGCCGCCCTGGCCGCCCTGGCCGGCGGTGTGAGCGGTGAAGGTGGTGTCGCCGCCCTGACCGCCGGTGCCACCGGTGCCGCCGGCCCCGGCGCCGAGGCCGAACCCGCCGGTGCCGCCGGTACCCGCAACGCCGCTGGCGCCGCCTTGGCCGCCGGTGCCGCCGGTGCCGCCGGTGCCGGCGTTGTCGGAACCGGTGTCCGCGGTGCCGGACCCGCCGGTGCCGCCCTGGCCGCCGGTGCCGCCGTAACCGCCGAGGCCGTTGGTGTTGCCGACGGTGTTGCCGCCGGCGCCGCCGGTTCCGCCGCTTCCGCCGGTGCCACCGGCGTCGCCGGTGCCGGCCGCCCCGGTTCCACCCTGGCCGCCGGTGCCGCCCTGGCCGCCCTGTCCGCCCTCGCCCACGGCGCCAGTGCCGCTCAGGCCGCCGGTGCCGCTCAGGCCGCCGGCGCCGCCCGCGCCGCCTTGGCCGCCGGTGCCCCCGGTGCCGCCGTTGTTGGAGCCGGTGTCCGCGGTACCCAGGCCGCCCGTGCCGCCCTGACCACCGGTTCCGCCGGTGCCGCCCACTCCGTTGTATCCGCTCACGGCGCCGCTGCCGCCCTGGCCGCCCTGGCCGCCCTGGCCGCCGCTGCCGGCCATGTCAGCGCTGGTGAGGGCGGCGCCGCCCTGGCCGCCGGTGCCGCCATAGCCGCCTTGACCCGGACCGGCCGTGTAGCCGACCGTGCCGCCGGTGCCGACGGTGCCGCCGACTCCACCGATGCCGCCGTTACCGCCGATACCGCCGTTGCCGCCGTTGCCGGCGTCGTTGCTGCCGTCGTCGGCGTAGCCGGCGCCGCCGGTGCCGCCGGTGCCGCCGTAGCCGGCTTGGCCCCCGTTGCCGCTGGTGCCATTGGTGCCGGCGCTGCCGCCCTGGCCGCCCTGGCCGCCGGCGCCGCCCTGGCCGCCGGTCTGACCGTTGTCGGACGGTGTGGCGGCGTTGGCGCCGGTGCCGCCCTGTCCACCCCCACCGCCGTAGCCGCCGTAGCCGCCGGTGCCGGAGTTGCCGGCGCCGCCACCTTGGCCGCCGTTTCCGCCAGTGCCGCCGACGCCCGGGGTGCCGGTGCCCGCGGCGCCGCCCTGGCCTCCGGTGCCACCGCCGCCGCCTCCGCCGCCGAAGCCGGAGTCGCCCGCGCCGCCGCCTTGTCCGCCCTGGCCGCCGGTGCCGCCGGTGCCGCCGGTGCCGGTGCCCACGTCGCCGCCGGTGCCCACGGCGCCGCCCTGACCACCGTCGCCGCCGCGGCCGGCCAGGCCGCCGGTGGCACTGCCCGCCACCGTCGCCCCGACGCCGCCCTGGCCGCCCTGGCCACCCTGGCCGCCGTTGCCGTTGCTGGCGCCGGCGACGGCGTCGCCGCCTTGACCGCCGCTGCCACCGGTGCCGCCCTGGTAGCCCGCGCCGCTCAGGACCCCGGCGGTGCCGGCGGCGCCGGCCGCGCCGGACCCGCCGTGCCCACCGGCACCGGCGCCGTCACCGACGGTGGTGGTTGATCCGCCCTGACCGCCGGTGCCGCCGGTGCCCGCTCTGCCCATGCCGTTGTTGTTGGCGCCGTTGCCGCCGGTGCCGGGCGCGCCGGCCGTTCCGGCCGCCCCACCGGTGCCGCCGACGCCGCCACTGCCTGCGTCGTCGGTCCCGTCGTCGGCGTAGCCCAGGCCGCCAGTGCCGCCCTGGCCGCCCTGGCCGCCCTTGCCGCCCCAGCCGTTGGTCGAGCCGGTGACGGAATTGCCGCCGGCACCCCCGGTGCCGCCTTGGCCGCCGGTGCCGCCGGCGCCGCCGGCGCCGAACGGTGTGGTGCCGTCGGTGCCGGTGCCGCCCTGGCCGCCCTGGCCGCCCTGACCGCCGCTGGCCGCGGTGTGCGCGGTGAAGGTCGTGGCGCCGCCCTGGCCGCCGGAGCCGCCGGTACCGCCGTCGCCCGCGGCGCCCGGGGTACCGGTGCCGGCGATGCCCCCGACGCCGGCCGCGCCGCCCTGCCCGCCAGTGCCGCCGGTGCCGCCCTTTCCACCGATGCCTTCGGTGTAGCTTCCGTCGTCGTTATGGCCGACGCCGCCGGTGCCGCCCTGGCCGCCGGTTCCGCCCTGGCCGCCGCTGCCGTTTGTCGCGCCGGCCGCGGCGCCTCCGCCAGCGCCGCCGTGGCCGCCTTCACCGCCGGCGCCGGCGGTGCCGCCCGCGACGACCGTTGCGGTACCCGATGTCCCGGTGCCGCCCTGGCCGCCCTGGCCGCCCTGGCCGCCGCTGCCCGCGGTGTGGCCGGCGGTGTCGGTGGCACCGCCCTGGCCGCCGGCGCCACCGGCGCCGCCGGTGCCGCCGACTCCCGCCGTGCCCAGGTAGGAGCCCGTGCCGGCTGCGCCGCCCTGGCCGCCCTGCCCACCGGTGCCGCCGGTGCCGCCGTTGCTGGCGCCGCCGCTGCCCGTGTCCGTGTAGCCATTGGCGCCCGCGCCGCCCTGGCCGCCGCTGCCGCCTTGGCCGCCGTTGCCGCTGACCGCGACGCCGACGGCGTTGCCGCCCTGGCCGCCCTCACCGCCCGCACCTCCTTGACTGCCGTTGTCCCCGTTGACGTTCGGGGTGGCGCTGCCAGCGATGTCAGCGCCCTGGCCGCCGGTGCCGCCCTGGCCGCCGGCGCCACCGCGGCCGATGTAGCTACTGGTCGCGCCGCCCTCACCGCCGGTGCCCCCAGTGCCGGCGATGCCCGTTTGGGCAAGGCTGTCACCGGTCCCGCCCTGGCCACCGGTGCCGCCCTGGCCGCCCGCGCCGGCGGTGCCCTCCAGGGTGCTGGAGTCGGCACCGCCCTGGCCACCGATGCCGCCCTGGCCGCCCTGGCCGGCGCCGCCGCCGGTGTCGGTCCCGCCCTGGCCACCGGTACCGCCCTGACCGCCCGCGCCGGCGGTGCCGTGGCTGGTGATGTTGCCGCCGCCCTGGCCGCCGGTTCCGCCGGTGCCGCCATCGCCCGCGACGCCAATGCCCCCGGCCGTGCCCGGGCCTGCGCCTGGAGCGCCGGCCTGGCCGGCGGTGCCGCCTTGGCCGCCCTGGCCGCCATTGCCGGCGTCGCCGCTGCCGTCGTCGGTGTAGCCGTTACCGCCGGTTCCGCCTTGGCCGCCGGTGCCGCCGGCACCGCCGCTGCCGTTGTGAGAGGGGCTGGCGCCGCCCTGGCCACCGGTTCCGCCGGCACCGCCCTGACCACCGGTATCGCCGGTGCCGCCAGGTGTACCGGCATTGGCGCCGAAACCGCCTTGTCCCCCGGTGCCGCCCTGGCCACCGGATCCGCCGGCGCCCACGGTCCCGCCGTTGCCGCCGGTGCCGATCGCGCCGCCTTGACCGCCCTGGCCGCCGTCGCCGCCGCTGCCGCCGGTGCCCGCGTTGTCGGACCCGTTGTCCGCGGTGCCCGAGCCACCCGTGCCGCCCTGACCCCCGGTGCCGCCCTGGCCGCCGCTGGCATTGGTCGCACCGCTGGTGATGCCGCCCTGACCACCGCCGCCGCCTTGACCGCCAGCACCGCCCGTGTGGGCGGTCCCAGCCGCGCCGTCTCCACCGAGGCCACCCGACCCGCCCTGGCCACCGGCGCCGGCATCACCGACCGTTCCGCCCGACCCGCCGATGCCCGTCGCACCGCCAGTGCCGCCCTGGCCGCCGCTGCCGCCTTGGCCGCCGACGCCCGCGTCATTAGTGCCGTCGTCGGCATAGCCGGTGCCGCCGGTACCGCCCTGGCCGCCGATGCCGCCCTGGCCGCCGCTGCCGTTGGTGGCTCCGGCGGCGGCGCCGCCTTGGCCGCCCTGGCCGCCTTCGCCGCCCTGCCCGCCGGTGTATCCGTTGGCGCCGGACGGGCCATTCAGTCCTTGCCCGCCCTGGCCGCCGTGACCGCCCTGACCGCCGGCAGCGGCGGTGTCGCCGCTGTGGGTGGTCGTGCCGCCGGTGCCGCCCGTGCCGCCGGTGCCGCCGGTGCCCGCGGCGCCGACGCTGCCCGCGGCGCCGCTACCGGTGCCGGTCGCGCCGCCCTGACCACCCTGGCCGCCCTCGCCGCCGGAGCCGCCGCCGGTGGCATCGTTGCTGCCGTCATCGGCGAAGCCGGTGCCGCCCTGCCCGCCCTGGCCGCCGGTGCCGCCCTGGCCGCCGGAGCCGACCGCCCCGGTCGCGTCGGCGTTGCCGCCCTGCCCGCCTTGCCCGCCGGCACCGCCTCGGCCGCCGTTCGCGCCGCTATTGCCCGCGGTGCCGCCGCCTGCGTTGCCGCCCTGACCGCCCTGTCCGCCTTGGCCGCCGTTGCCGGCGTTGCCCGAAGCCGCAGTGCCGGCATACCCGCTGCCGCCGGTCCCGGCGTCGCCGCCGGTGCCGCCCGTGCCGCCGATGCCGCCTTGGCCGCCGGCCACCCCGGCGTTGAGGGTGTTGTCGGTGCCGGCGCCGCCCTGACCGCCGACACCGCCGGTGCCGCCGTCGCCGCCCTGACCACCAGCACCCTGGTTGCCGGTGGCGCCGCCGTGGGCATTACCGGCCGAACCACCTTGACCGCCCTGGCCGCCACCGCCGCCGTCGGCGCCGATGCCGCCCTGGCCGCCGGTCGGGCCGGTGCTGCCCTGACCGCCGGTGCCGCCGCTGCCACCGACGCCGCCCTGACCGCCGTCACCAGCAGTGCCGGAGGCGGCCGTGCCGCCAAACCCGCTACCACCGGTCCCGGCGTCGCCGCCGGTGCCTCCCGTGCCGCCGACGCCGCCCTGACCGCCGGCCACTCCCGCGTTGAGGGTGTTGTCTGTGCCGGCCCCACCCTGGCCACCTTGTCCGCCGGTGCCACCGGTGCCGCCCTGACCGCCGGCACCCTGGTTGCCGGTGGCGCCGCCGTGGGCGTTGCCG
>NZ_JCALCP010000023.1:0-19015 GCF_059812405.1 Mycobacterium sp. NGS57
GGCCCACCAACTGCGCACCACCACACCGATTTTCAGCCAGCCACCACCCGTGCCGGCGCCGGCCGGGCATCCGATCCCGCCTTCGGGTCAGGTGCGGCAGCCGCGGCGCGGTCGCAAACGCGTTGTGGTGTCGGTGCTTTCGGTGCTGGCCGCGCTCGCCGTGCTGGCGGCCGTGGGAACCTTCGCGGCGAACAAGATCATGGGCGGCGACGCGTCCAAACACGCGGCGCAGGATCGGGAGGCCGCTCGGCTGGCCGGGCAGCACTACCTGGAGGCGCTGGCCGTGGGAGACTCCCGCGCGGCGCTGGCGCTGGGCGCGCAGCAGCCGCCGACTCCGCAACTGCTCACCGACAAGGTGTTGCGGGCGCAGCTGGCCACCACGCCGATCACCGACATCGTCGTCACCAACGACGTCACCCAGGACGAGGGCACCGCGGCCGGCGGCCAGCGCCTGGTGATGTCGGCGAACTTCGGTGCCACGCCGTCGAAAGCCGTGATCTGGGCGCACAAACAGGACGGCCAGTGGAAGCTCGACGTCACCACGATCGCGGTGACGATCGACAAACCTCCCAACGCCGACGAAGCGATGAAGACCCTGGCGATCGACGGCGCCGCGACCAACGGCGCGGACCCGGTGTCGGTGTTCCCCGGCACCCCGCAGGTCTCGTCGACCAATCGCTACCTCGACATCACCGCAGCGACGAGGCCGTTGCTGCTCGAGGCCCTCACCGACACCAACAACCGGCCCAGCATCCAGCCGGCCGTCGCGCTCAATGACGCCGGGCGCCAGGCGTCGCTGGCCGCCGTCGACACCCGGATTCACTCCTGCTTCACCGGGGTGGCCCCGCCGGCCGGGTGCTGCCCGCCGGGCGGGTGCCAGTTCACCGGCGGGCACGGAATCAACTACGACACGATGAAGATCGACAACATCGAAAGCACCCAGGACATGAACTACGCCCTGGACCCCAACGCCCTGATCGTCCGCGTCACCGGAACCATCAACTACTCCGCGCAGGTGCAGGTCAATTCCCAACCGACCACGATGCGCAACACCATGCGCGTCGACAGCCTCGTCGACCTCACCAAGGACCCGCCCGTCTACGCGGGCCGGCCGCACTGACTTGCGGCGGCCGGGCCGCCGGTGCGGGTAGAAGGCCGAGATTTCAGCTACCGTTCAACTAAGTCACTCTTGACGTGACGCCGACTCACCCGCACAGGGGGTCGCATGACGAACGTAGGTGCCGCGAAGCGGCCGGCGTGCTGCGCGGTCGCTCTGGCCGTCGCGTTGCTGGGCGCGGCACCGGCGTCCGCGGACCCGACCGACGACGCATTCCTCGGCGCGCTCGCCAAGAACGGGATCACCATGTCCGACCCCGACACCGCGCTGTCGATGGCCCGCACGGTGTGCACCGGCCTGGACAACGGTCAGCCGTCGACCGCGCTGGCGATGCGGATCGTGAAGGACACCGACCTGTCGCCCAGACAGGCCGGCTACTTCGTCGGCGTTTCGGTGGCGGCCTATTGCCCGCAATACAAAGGCAATACCGACGATTCGCTGAACTGGCTGGTGCCGTTCCCCCCGATGATGTGAGCGCCCCGATGCACGCCAACAATGCCTTTCGGGCCTGGCCGGCGGTCCTCGCGGCCCTGCTGTGCGCGGCCGTGTGCGCGGCGCCGGCGGCGGCGGATGCCAGCGACGACGCGTTCGTCGCGGCCCTTGCGGGCCAGAACATCCCGGTGCCCGACCCCGTCGCCACGATCCAGCTGGGCCGCAGCATGTGCACCCAGCTCGACCAGGGCACGACGCGTCCCGTGCTGGCGATGACGCTGATGCGCGACGCGAACCTGACGGCGAAGCAGGCCGGCTTCTTCCTCGGGGCCTCGGCGTCGGCCTACTGCCCGCAGTACCGGACCGTCACCGGGCAAACGCCGTAGCGCCGCGGGTCACCGCGGCACACCGAACAGCACCCGGCGGCCGAGCGCCCGCCACGCGGCGGGGTCGTTCGGCTGCAACCGGTCGTGCAGGCGCGCCAGCGGGGCCGGCGCCCACCAGTTGGCCCGGCCCAGCAGGCGCATGACCGCCGGCACCAGCAGCATCCGCACCAGGGTGGCGTCGACCAGCACCGCCACCGTCAGGCCGAAACCGAACAGCCGCATCAACGACACCCGCGCGGCCATCAGCGCCGCGAACGAGATCCCCATGATCAGCGCCGCCGCCGTGATCACCCGCCCGGTGTGGGCCACCCCCAGCGCGATGCTCGTGTCGTTGGCGCCCCACCCGCGGTGGGATGCCAGCCAGTACTCCCGGATCCGCGCGATCAGGAATACCTCGTAGTCCATCGACAGCCCAAAAGCGATGCAGAACAACAACACTGGCAGGTCCACCCCGATGTTGCCGGTCGTCGCGGTGCCGAGCCCGCCCAGGTGCCCCTCCTGGAACACCCATACCACCGCGCCGAACGCCGCGGCCAGCGACAGGGTGTTGGTCAGCACCGCCTCGATCGGCAGCACCACGCTGCCGGTCAGCAGAAAGACCAGCACCAGGGTGATCACCGCGATGACCGCCAGCACCAGCGGCAGTCGCGAGGTGATGGCGTGCACGGTGTCGCGGTTGCCCTGCGCCGCGCCCGCCAACTGCACCGGCCTGCCTCCCGGAGCCGCGACGGCGTGCAGCCGGTCGAGCTGTGCCTCCGAGGCGGCGGAGTACAGCGGCGCGGTACTGGTCACCGTGAGGAAGGCGCTGCCGTCCCTGAGCGCGGTGGGCGCCGACGGCGGCCCGGCCGGCCGTCCGGCGACGAACGTGCCGCCCGGGGCGGACACCGACGACACGTCCGGCGCCCGCGAGATCGCGGCTGCGTAGGCGTTCAGGTCGGCCGGCCCCAGGCCGGTCGCGTCCGGCAGCACGACGGTGACGTCGGGGACGCCGCTGCCCGGGAAGCCGGTGCGCAGCTGGTCGCCGACCTGGCGCCCCGACGCGGTCATGGGCAGCACCCGGTCGTCGGCGACCCCCCACCGCACGTCGTGGAAGGGCGAGCCGAGCAGGACCAGGAGCGCGACGACGCCCAGGACGATCGGCGCCGCGTTGCGGGTGACCGCCTTCGTCCACCGGTACCAGACCCATTCCTCGACCGGCGCGGACCGCGGCTCCGGCCGCCGCAACGCCCGCCGGATCAGCCGGCGCACGTCCAGCGCATCGAGGCGGCCGCCCAGCAGCACGATCGCCGCCGGCGTCACCACGATCGCGGCGGCCACCGCGAACGCGATCACCGCCACGCCCGCATACGCGAACGATTTCAGGAAGTATTGCGGGAACAGCACCAGCGTGGCCATCGACAGCGCGACCGTCAGCGCCGAGAACAACACCGTGCGGCCCGCAGTGGTCATCGTGCGGATCAGGGCCGCCTCACGAGTCTGGCCCTCCGCCAACTCATCCCGGAATCGGCTGAGGATCAACAGCGTGTAGTCGATCGCCAGCGCCGCGCCCATCGCGACGGTCAGGTTCAGCGCGAAAATCGACACCTCGGTGCAGACGGCGACCGCGCGCAGCGACGCCATGGCACCGAGGATCGCGAATCCGCCGACGGCCACCGGCAGCGCCGCGGCCAGCAACCCGCCGAAGATCCAGACCAGCACCAGAAAGCTCAGCGGCAGCGCCAGCGCCTCCATGAGCAACAGGTCTTTTCGCGTTTGCTCGTTCACCTGCCAGTTGACCGCGGCTTCGCCGCCGACGCGCACGGTGACGCCTTGGTCGCCGCGGTGGGCGCGGCGGGCCAGTTCGTCGGACAGGCGCCCCGCGCTTTCCGGCGCACCGCGCTCGCCGCCGGAGACGGCGGCCACGATCAGCCCCGTTCTGCCGTCGGTGCTGACGAACGAGCCCGCCGCCGCCGGCGGGACGGTCCATGCCGATCGCACCTCGTGGATGTCGGGCGAATTACGCAGCCGCGCAACGATTTCGGTACCCGCCGCGCGTGCCCGCGGTCCCTGCGCTCCCCCGTCGGAGGTGACGGTGATCAACAGGCTCATGTCGCCCTGACCGAGCTTGTGGGACAACAACTCCGCCGCCCGCGACGATTCGGAGCCGGGGTCGAACCAACCGCCCGGTGACAGGGCCTTGTCCACCGGGAGACCGAAGATCGCGGTGCCGATCATGACCAGCACCGCCACGGCGATGACGCGGCGGGGCGCGGCGATGGCGAGACGAGCGATGCGGTACAGCACGTCAGCAAGTAGCCGCAGTATCGGTACTCACGTGGTTTCCTATCGCCTGCAGCGGACCGGGGCCGTCAACATAGCAAACAGCTTTCGGTTGCGGAATTCTGGCGGGACGCTCGAGTCGCGCGGAATCGGCTCTCGCCGAAACGATCTGACCCGAAGAATCAAAAAGGTTGCCGCGGACGCCCGTCGCGGCGCTAAGCTGCTGTGGTGGTTAAAGGGGTGTTAGCCATCGGCCGGAGCCGCTGGTTGGCATTGGCCGCCTCGCTGGTGGTGTCGGCCGGCCTGCTCTATGCCCAGGGCACCCGACCCCCGCACGCCCAAGGCTCAAAGGCCGCCTGCTGCACCGAAACACCGGTGGCGGCCGCGGCCTCGCCCCCGGCTCAGGCGCGGGCGCCCGCCCCGGCGGGCGCGCCGCAACCGGTCGGGCCGGGGCCGCAGATCGCCAGTCCCGCGGAGGTGGAACAGCTGGCGGCGGGCGCGCCCGCGGCGGCCCAGCAATTCCAGATTCCGTTGCCGCCCGGCGTCGCGCCGGAGCAGCGGTTGCAGGTCAAGACGATCTGGGCGGCCCGCGCGATCAGCGTGCTCTTCCCGGAGATCAAGACCATCGGGGGGTATCGCGAGGACGCGCTGCCGTGGCACCCCAACGGGCTGGCGATCGACGTGATGATCCCGAATCATGCCTCGCCCGAGGGCATCGCGCTGGGCAACGCCATCGCCGGCTACGCCCTGGCGAACGCCAGGCGCTGGGGGATCAACCACGTGATCTGGCGGCAGAAGATCTATCCCGGCGTCGGCACGCCGAGCTGGACGGCCGACTACGGCAACGAGACCCTCAACCACTACGACCACGTCCACATCGCCACCAACGGCGGCGGGTACCCCAGCGGTCACGAGACGTACTACATCGCATCCATGACCCCGGCGCAATGATCGCCTGACCCCTCGGCGACGCCTAGGCTGGTGTCCGGATGCCCGCGCTCAGGGGGAGGTAATGAGATGCCCGCACCGTCAGCCGAGGTCTTCGACCGGTTGCGTCGGCTCGCCGCGATCAAGGACGGCGCCGAACGGCCCACCCGGACCATCGACGAGGTGTTCACCGGCAGGCCGTTGACCACGATCCCGGTCGGCACGGCCGAAGACGTCGAAGCCGCGTTCACCGAAGCCCGCGCGGCGCAACGTGACTGGGCCCGGCGCCCGGTGAGCGAGCGCGTCGACGTCATCCGCCGCTACCGCGACCTGGTCGTGGCGAACCGCGAGTTCCTGATGGACCTCCTGCAGGCCGAGGCGGGCAAGGCCCGGTGGGCCGCGCAGGAGGAGATCGTCGATTTGATGGCGAACGCCAACTACTACGTGCGCGTGAGCGCGGGCCTGCTGAAGCCGCGAAGGGTGCAGGCGCTGTTGCCCGCAATCGGCAAAACCACCGTCGGCTACCAGCCCAAGGGCGTGGTCGGCGTGATCTCGCCGTGGAACTACCCCATGACGCTCACCGCGTCGGACGCGGTGCCCGCGCTGATCGCGGGCAACGCGGTGGTGCTCAAGCCGGACAGCCAGACGCCGTATTGCGCGCTCGCCTGCGCCGAGCTGTTGTACGACGCCGGCCTGCCGCGGGCGCTGTACGCCGTGGTGCCGGGCCCGGGCAACGTCGTGGGCACCGCGATCACCGACAACTGCGACTACCTGATGTTCACCGGCTCCTCGGCCACCGGCAGCCGCCTCGCCGAACATTGCGGCCGCCGGCTGATCGGGTTCTCGGCCGAGCTCGGCGGCAAGAACGCGATGATCGTCACGCGGGGCGCCAACCTCGACAAGACCGCCAAAGCCGCCACCCGCGCGTGCTTCTCGAACGCCGGCCAGCTGTGCATCTCGATCGAGCGGATCTACGTCGAAAAGGACATCGCCGACGACTTCACCCGCAAGTTCGGCGACGCCGTGCGCAACATGAAGCTCGGCACCGCATACGACTTCTCGGTCGACATGGGCAGCCTGATCTCCGCGGGTCAGCTGGACACCGTCACCGACCACGTCGAAGACGCGAAAGCCAAGGGCGCCAAGGTGATTGCAGGCGGCAAGCCGCGACCCGCGATCGGCCCCCTGTTTTACGAGCCGACCGTGCTGACCGACGTCACACCCGAGATGGAGTGTGCGGCCAACGAGACGTTCGGGCCGCTCGTCTCGATCTACCCCGTCGCCGACACGGACGAAGCCGTCGAGAAGGCCAACGACACCGAGTACGGGCTCAACGCCAGCGTCTGGGCCGGATCCACCGCGGAGGGCCAACAAATCGCGGCCCGGTTGCGGTCAGGAACGGTGAACGTCAACGAGGGCTACGCGTTCGCGTGGGGCAGCCTCAGCGCGCCGATGGGCGGGATGGGGATCTCGGGCCTCGGGCGCAGGCACGGCCCCGAGGGCCTGCTGAAGTACACCGAACCCCAGACGGTCGCGACCGCGCGCGTGTTCAATCTCGATGCGCCGTTCGGCATTCCAGCGACGCTTTGGCAAAAGTCGCTGCTGCCCATCGTGCGCACGGTGATGAAGCTGCCCGGCCGCAAGTAGATTGGGCGCTTGCGCGGCCGGGTATGGGACATGTCGGTGCATTCTCAACGACGTTTCGATGCGATAGCCCGGGAGATGGCTCGCAGCTCCTTGGGCGAGTGCTTTCTGCTGCTGGACCGGGATCTGCGGATTCGCGCGGCCAGCAGGGCCTATGAGCAGGTCACGCTGCACGAACACGGCGAGTTGCCCGGCCAGTACCTGTTCGACGCGTTCCCCGACAATCCCGACGACGCGCAGGCCAGCGGCACGTCGAATCTGGGGGCGTCGTTGGAGACCGCGATGCGCAGCGGCCGCACCCACAACATGCGGATACAGCGCTACGACATCCGCGACCCCGCCGCCCCGGAGCACTTCCTGCCGAAGGTGTGGAGCCCGGCGAATACCCCGTTGCTCGACCACGGCGAGTTGGTGGGGGTGATGCACTGCGTCGAGGAAGTCTCGGAAAGCAACCGGGCGCTCGCCGAGATGGCCCGCGCCGTCGACGAAAGCGAATCGTGGACAGTGGCCGAACTGCTGCACACCTTCGCGGGTATCAGCGCCGCGGAAAACTCCCGCCACTTCGCCCGCCAGCAGGCATTGCTCGCCGAAATCGAACAGCTGCGCTGCGCTGTCGAAAGCCGCGACACGATCGGCCAGGCCAAGGGCATGCTGATGGAGCGATTCGACATCGATGCCGAGGCCGCGTTCAAGCTGTTGGCGAAGGTCTCGCAGGACACCAACACCCGGGTCGAGCAGATCGCGCGCAAGGTTGTCGCGCTGGATCATCCGCCGGGCTCGAGCTGAGCGGCATCGCGCCGCGACTGTTGGACCCGCGAAACTGCAACTTCTCGGCCGATGCGTCGGTAACTACAGCCTCGCGGGCAGGTGGCCGGCCTAGGGACCGCCCACCCCGCCGGTCCCGCCGGTGCCGCCGGTACCGCCGGCGCCGCCGATGGACACACCGAAGATCGTCGTCGTGGGCGCGGCGCCGGGGCCGCCGTTGGTGCCGGTATCGCCGGTGCCGCCGGCCCCGCCGGTGGGGCCGGTTCCGCCGTCGCCACCGGTGCCACCCTGGCCGCCGGTGCCGCCGGAGCCGGCGGTGTCGCCGGGCGTGATGGTGGGCCCGCCGAAGCCGCCCAGGCCGCCGCTGCCGCCGGTGCCGCCGCTTCCGGCGGTTCCGCTACCGGCGATGCCGCCCGTGCCGACCGTGCCGCCGGTGCCGCCGGTGCCGCCCGTGCCACCGCCCCCGCCGCTGCCGGCGTCGTTGGTGCCGTCGTCGGCATAGCCCATGCCGCCGCCGCCGCCGGCTCCGCCGACGCCGCCGTCGCCACCGCTGCCGTTGGTTGCTCCGGCGACCGCGGAGCCGCCCTGACCGCCTTGACCGCCCATACCCCCGCCGCCGCCGGTGAAGCCCGGGCCGCCGGGCGTCCCGGTGCCGGGACCGCCGCCCAGGCCACCGGTGGCGCCGACGCCGCCCGTGCCGCCGGCGCCGCCCGCACCGGCGGTGTCACCGACGGTGGTGGTGGCGCCGCCCTGACCGCCGGCGCCGCCCGTGCCGCCGGTGCCCGCCGCGCCCGCGGCGCCGCCGATGCCGCCGTAGCCGGACACGCCGCCGACGCCGCCGGCACCACCGGTGCCGCCGGTGCCACCGGTGCCCGCGTTGTTGGTGCCGTCGTCGGCGTATCCCGTGCCACCGGCGCCACCGGTCCCGCCGTCGCCACCGGCCCCGCCATTGCCGTTGAACGCACCGGCGGAGGCCGACCCGTTGCCGCCGGCACCGCCCCAGCCGCCCTGGCCGCCGTGGCCGCCGCCGGCGCCCGTGGCCCCGGCGCCGCCGGTGCCACCATGCCCGCCCGCGCCACCCGTGCCGGCGGTGTCACCGGCCGTGGCGGACGCCCCGCCCACGCCGCCGAAGCCGCCCACACCGCCGCTGCCCGCGGCGCCGACGGTGCCGCCGGTGCCGCCGGTCCCGGGGGCGCCCCCGGAACCACCCGTGCCGCCGTTGCCGCCGCTGCCCCCGACGCCGGCGTTGTTGGTGCCGTTGTCGGCTATACCGGTGCCACCGGTGCCGCCGGCGCCGCCGAAGCCGCCGGCGCCACCGCTGCCGTTGCTTCCCACGGTGCCGTGCGGAGCCGCCCCGCCATTGCCGCCGGCCCCACCGTCGCCGCCGGTCCCGCCGTCGGCGCCGGAGCCGCTGGTCACGGCGGCCGTCCCGGCTGCGCCGTTGCCGCCGTTGCCCGCGATGCCGCCCGCGCCGCCGACGCCGCCATTGCCGCCGTTGCCGGATATCGAGCCGCCCGAACCACCGGCTCCGCCGTTGCCGCCGTTACCGCCGGCCCCGCCGTTGGTGCCGTTCGCGCCCGCGCCAAAGCCGTTGGCGCCGGTGGCGCCGTGCGCACCGTTGCCGCCCGCGCCGCCGGCCCCGCCGTTGCCGTACTCGCCGCCGTTGCCGCCGGCCCCACCGTTGCCGCCGTTGCTGCCGGCCACGGTCGCGTTGTAGCCGGTGCCGCCCTTGCCGCCGTTACCGCCGGTGACGATCGACGTGCCGTCGTGCCCGCTCGCCCCCGCGACGCCGCCTACCCCGCCGGCCGCGCCGCCGGTCCCGCCCGTGCCGGCCACGCCCGGATCGCCGCCGTCACCGCCGGCGCCGCCGTCGGGGTGGGCGGCGGTTCCGGCCGCCCCGGCCCCGCCGTTGGCGGCCGCGCCGGCGTTGCCGCCGTTAGCACCGGCGCCGCCGCTGCCGTCGGTGCCCGCGGTGCCGTGCGCGGACGACCCGCCGGCACCGCCGGCCCCGCCATTGCCGCCCGCGCCGCCGGCCCCGCCGCTGCCGCCCGTGCCGCCGGCGCCGCTGTTCACCCCGGCCACGCCGGTTGCACCAGTCGCCCCGGCCCCGCCGTTGCCGCCGACGGCGCCGGCACCGCCCTTGCCGCCGGCCCCGCCATTGCCGGCCATCGAGCCGCCCGCGCCGCCCGCCCCGCCGCTACCGCCATCCCCGCCGGCCCCGCCGTTGACGCCGTTTGCGCCCGCGCCAAAGCCATTGGTGCCGGTGGTGCCGTGCGCGCCGTAGCCGCCGTTGCCGCCATTGCCGCCGTTGCCGTAGGCGCCGCCCGCGCCGCCGGCCCCGCCGTCGCCGCCGCTGGTGCCTGCGGTGAAGGCGTTGTAGCCGGCCCCGCCATTGCCGCCGTTGCCGCCGGTGACGACGGCCGTGCCGTCATGCCCGCCCGCGCCCGCGACGCCGCCGATTCCGCCGATGCCGGCCGCGCCGCCGGTGCCGCCGGTGCCCGCGACGCCCGGGTTGCCACCGCTACCGCCGGCCCCGCCGTCCGGGTGGGCGAGGGTCCCGGCCGCACCGTTCCCGCCGTTGGCGGGCGCCCCGGCGTTGCCGCCGTTGCCGCCGGCTCCGCCGCTACCGTTTGCGCCCGCGCTGCCGTGCGTGGACGCGCCGCCGGCCCCGCCCGTTCCGCCGGCGCCACCGACCCCGCCGTCGCCGCCGCTGCCGCCGGTGCCACCGGCGCCGCTGTTCACTCCGGCCACGCCGGTCGCACCGAGCCGGCCGGCACCGCCGTTGCCCCCGGCGGCGCCCGCGCCGCCCTTGCCGCCGGCCCCGCCATTGCCGGCCATCGAGCCACCCGCGCCGCCGGCCCCACCGTCGCCGCCGGCTCCGCCGGCCCCGCCGTCCACGCCGTCAGAGCCCGCCGTGAAGGCGCTTGCGCCGGTCGTGCCGTGCGCGCCGTTGCCGCCGCTGCCACCGTTGCCGCCGTTGCCGTAGGCGCCGCCCGCGCCGCCGGCCCCGCCGTGGCCGCCGTTGGCGCCGGCCGTAAAGGAGGTGTAGCCGTTGCCGCCGTTGCCGCCGTTACCGCCGGCGACGACCGCGGTGCCGCCGTGGCCGCTCGCGCCCGCGACGCCACCGGTGCCGCCGGTGCCCGCCGCGCCGCCGGTGCCACCGGCACCCGCGACCCCGGGGTTGCCACCGGCGCCGCCGGCGCCACCGTCGGGGTTGGCGGCATTCCCGGCCGCCCCGGCCCCGCCGTTGGCGGGCGCCCCGGCGTTGCCGCCGTTACCGCCGGCGCCGCCGCTGCCGTTTACGCCCGCGGTGCCGTGCGCGGAAGCGCCACCGTTCCCGCCGGCACCGCCGGCGCCGCCGACGCCGCCGTCCCCGCCGCTGCCGCCCGTGCCGCCGGCGCCGCTGTTCACCCCGGCCACGCCGATCGCTCCGGCCCTGGCCAGGCCGCCGTTGCCGCCGACGGCGCCGGCGCCGCCCTTGCCGCCCGCCCCGCCGTTGCCGGCCATCGAGCCGCCCGCGCCGCCGTCCCCGCCGTCGCCGCCGGCCCCGCCGGCCCCGCCGTTCGCGCCGTCGCCCCCGGCGGTGGTGGCACTGGCACCAGTCGCGCCCCGCGCACCGTTGCCGCCGTTGCCGCCGGCCCCGCCATTGCCGTAGTCGCCGCCGTTGCCGCCGGCCCCGCCGGTGCCGCCCACCGCGCCGATGGCGGTGGCGTTGTAGCCGGCCCCGCCGTGGCCGCCATTGCCGCCGGTGACGACCGCGGTGCCGTCGTGGCCGTGCGCCCCCGCGACGCCGCCGATGCCGCCGGTGCCGGCCGCGCCGCCGTTGCCACCAACGCCGGCGACCCCGGGATTGCCCCCGGCGCCGCCCGCCCCGCCGTCGGGATTGGCGGCATTGCCGGCCGCGCCGAAGCCGCCGTTGCCGGGCGCACCGGCCCTGCCGCCGATTCCGCCGGCGCCGCCGTTGCCATTGGTCCCCGCGGTGCCGGCCGGCGCCGCGCCGCCGGCCCCGCCGGGCCCGCCATCGCCGCCGGTGCCACCGTCGCCGCCGTTACCGCCGGCAACACCGGCGCCGCCGTTCACACCGGCCACGCCGGCCGCGCCGGCCACGCCATTGCCGCCCGCTCCGCCGGCGCCGCCCGTCCCGCCGAGGCCGCCGGCTCCGCCGTGGCCGCTCAGCGTGCCGCCCATGCCGCCGATGCCCCCGGCGCCGCCGTTGCCGCCGTTGGTGCCGGCCGCGCCCGCCAGGCCCGCGTGGCCCGGCGCGCCGGATCCGCCGTTGCCGCCATTGCCGCCGTTGCCGTGCATGCCGGCGTTGCCGCCGTTACCGCCGGGCAGCCCGGAGCCCGCCGGCTGCGAATAGCCGTTGCCGCCGTTGCCGTACATGATCCCGCCGTCGCCGCCGTTGGGGTTGGCCGCCGTCCCGTTGGCGCCGTTGCCGATCATCGGGCGGCCCACCAGTACCTCGGTGGGCGTGTTGATCGCGTCCAGAACGGCGTTCTGCACGGTGGTCTGCATGGTCGCCAACGACGACGTGGTGGTCGCCTCGGCGCTCGCATAGGCGCCCCCCGCGCCGGTGAGCATCCGGACGAACTGGGATTGGAACGCCGCCGCCTGCGCGCTGAGCGTCTGGAACTGCTGACCCTGCCCGGAGAACAGCGCCGCGATCGCCGCCGATATCTCGTCGGCGGCGGCGGCGATTACGCCGGTGGTCGGCGCCGCCGCGACCAGCCGAGCCGCGCTCAACTGCTGGCTGATACCCGCCACATCGGCCGCGGCCGCCGTCAACATCTCCGGAACCGCTATCACATACGACATTGCGGGCCTCCCATGCGATCGTCATTGACCATCGGACACGGCCGCCCCGCCATCGACCATTGGATATATGGAGATAGCAAATATGTGGAGATTTGACGCGCATCATCAATATCACGAACCGGGTGGCATTACCAGAGTTACGCGCGTTGGCGCGCGGGGGAATTGGCGTTAGTTTAAATTCAAAGGTCCGTACCGGTTCGGGTATTGAGGTTTCCCGAACCTAAAATCGGTTAGCGGCCCGTATACGATACTTTCGGCATCACAAAAGTTGGGTGTGCAGGGCTTGCACTTGCGACTGCTGGGACGCGCCGTTCTGCGGTGAATTTGCCGTTCCGACAACGGCTCTCAAGCCGAACTGACTCGCGGGTAGTATCGCTGGATAGCGTTTCAGGTCGGTGTTGCGCGGGGTCTTTGTGCTGGGGAAATGGCGATTGTTGCTGGGCATTTAAGCGTCGCGATCTTGCGGTCGTGACGAGCTTGGCTAATCGGGGGCCGGTTAAATTCCGATTGCCGGCCCGGGCGTGGTATCCGCGATGCGCCATTAAGGCTGACAGATCCCGCGAAAGTGCAACTACCGACGCCCGCACTCGGGCGATGCGTCGGCCATTGCACTCTCGCGAGGACGCAGTGTTAGCGTCGGCGGTGTGACCCTCAACGACATCGCCCTGACCACGCTCGATGGTAAGCCGACCACGCTGGCCGAATTGTCCGGCGGCGCAACGCTCGTCGTCAATGTCGCCTCCAAGTGCGGACTGACCCCGCAATACACGGCGTTGGAGAAGCTGGCCAAGGACTATCGCGACCGCGGCCTGACCGTCGTCGGCGTCCCGTGCAACCAGTTCATGGGCCAGGAGCCGGGCAGCGCCGAGGAGATCCAGGAATTCTGCTCGACGACCTATGGGGTCACGTTCCCGCTGCTGGCGAAGACCGACGTCAACGGCGCCGACCGCCACCCGCTGTACGCCGAATTGACCAAGGCCGCCGACTCCGACGGCGCGGCGGGCGACATCCAATGGAACTTCGAGAAGTTTCTCCTCGCGCCCGGCGGTGAGGTGATCAACCGGTTCCGGCCCCGCACCGAGCCCGACGCCCCGGAGGTCGTCAGCGCCATCGAGGCCGTGCTGCCCCGATAGGAGCCGCTCGAGTTCGACCCGTCGCGCGGTCTATTGCGCCGTGTGTGCGAGGAGCTTGTCCGCGACGGCAGGGACGGCGTGAGGCGGAAGCCCATGTCCGACGCCGCCGAGTCGGACGAGACGCGCGTTCGGGATCTCGGCGGCGAGGGCATCGCCGTTGCCGATGGGGAAGAACGGGTCGTCCTCGCCGTGCAGCACCAGCGTCGGCGCGCTGATCTCGCCGAGCCGCTCGCGCCAGCGCGGCCCGTGGTCGGCGAACGCGATGTTGGTCGTCGCGCACTTGACGTCGGTGGTCCTGGCGACCTCGGCCTCGGCGTGAGCGCGAGCGGAGGTCTCGTCGAACGCGCCCGCCCCGGCGAGCGTCCTCGCCTGCAGCACTAGATGTTCGACGACGGCTCGCGAGTCCGACCAGTCCGGCTCCGGGGTTTGCATGATCACCTCCATGAGCGCCTCGTCGTGCCCGGGCAGATCCTCGTCGACCGGGCCGGGGGTGTTCGGCCGGCTGGCGATGAGCGTGAGCGTCGCGACCCGCTCGGGGTGGTCGAGGGCCAGCAGCTGTGCGATCCAGCCGCCGCTCGACAATCCGACGATGTGGGCGCGTTCGGTGGCGGTCGCGTCGAGCACGCCGACCGCGTCGCCGACGAGGTCGGCCAGCGAGTAGCCGGGCCTGCCCGGCGGATACGACGCCGAGCGGCCGGTGTCACGCGCGTCGTATCGGATCACCCTCCGCCCGCCGGCCACCAGCCGCTCGCACAGCTCGTCGGGCCAGCTCGACATCGACGACCCGACGAGCAACACGGTCGGGTCGTCGGCGCCGCCTCGCACCTCCACGCAGCTCGCCGCTCCGTTGATCGTGAACATGCGCTCACTGGGTCGCACAAGCGTCTCCTTTCCGGCGCGCCGCGCACGGACGTCCTGAAAGCTAGACCTGGCGGGCCGCCCGAACTCGTCGGCGGCCGATGAATTCGAATGCCGAATCCGCCCATGGGAATTCGGCATGGCCAAGGATGCTGGTGCTCGAGCAATTTTTGCGAATCCGGATATGAGGGATTTTGCAGGGGTTTACGCTCATCATCGACGAATCGGGCAACGTCACCAGGCACGAAGGTCACCAACAGAGAGGTTGCTGTTTGACCACCCAGTCGGGCATCGGGTGAATTTGATTGTCCGGCAATAAGTCTCGAGGTCATCTGACCAGCCAAAATTGTCTCGGACCGAGCCGGCTGGTCTGCGCAATTTGCTGGTTCGCCTGCGCGCCGTAGCCTGCTAGCCGCGCGACGATCGGTTGCGCAGTGTCAGGTAAGCGCCGCTGAGCGCCAACGTGGCGCCGGCTGCCATTGATACCCACGAGGCTGCGCCGGCGTGGCTGAACCATCCGCAGACCAGCGCCACCAGACCACACGCCAAGTAGATGTAGGGTGCTATATCTAATTGAGTGTTCCTAGGCCAGCAACATCGTCGGGGCGGGCCTGGACTTTGCGATCGTGACCGAATTTTCCGACATCGACGGGCTCAGCCTGCTGCGCCGCCTACAACGCAAAATCGGCCGCATCGCCCGCCCCGAACTCCTCTTCCCCAACGGCGGCCAAACCCACACCACCTAACAGCACCCCCGCAACGCGGTCAAACACCAACGGCGCGTTAAGAAGTCGCGCCTCCCCACGTCAGCGGTGACCACTCACCAACCGCGCCACACCCCGTCTCGCCCCGGACCGCCCCGGACCGCCCCGGACCGCCCCGATAATCGATCACATGACTTGGCACCCCTCCCCCTCGCCGACACAGGACGATTTGCGCGGTGATGCGGTGGCTGTCACGGCTCGGCTCCCCAGCGGCACGGCCTTGACAACCACCGCACCAGCCGTGAACACGATTAGGGTGTGGCGAAGGATGCTCGTCCAATGCTGGCTCGGCCCTCGCGTCTGGTGATGATCTGGAACAGCAGTTCTGCTCGTCCGCCGGCTAGCGTGGGGGCGTAGCTGTGGAGGTACTCATCGGCCAGTAGACGTGGGATCTGGTGACGGTGCTGGGGCGATGGATCGAAGAGGAGCGCCTTCGCGCCGCGTCGAGACAGGAATGTTGTAGTCGGGCTTGGACTCAACAACTGCTGGATGGTGGCCGAACATTCTTACGCAGCCTCGCGAATCTGGCTGATCTCAGGCGAACTGCACCCAGACTTTGTAGGGTCACACGACTGGATATCCACCTGAGCCGTCCGATCTGGGGTGACTATGACTGCACCGGCCAATTGGTACCCAGATCCTTGGCATCTGGCTTCGCTGCGGTGGTGGGATGGCGCTCAATGGACCGGATGGACCCACCCGCCGACAAGTCGGCCGGAACCCAAATACGACTCACAAACCCCTATCAAGGTCGCCGAAATGATAGGGCCGATCGAACGTCTCCCGGCCCGAGACGATAGGTCGCGGACTGACGGCATCTGTCGCGGCCCTCTTGAACGCGTCCTTGCCGGCGTCGATCGCGTTGCGGTGATCGATGTGGAGACAACGGGTTTGTACCGCACTGACCGCATCGTCGAGGTTGCCATTGTCACCATGGACGCCACAGGACGCGTGACTGATGAATTCGACACGTTGGTAAATCCGCACCGTGACCCGGGACCCGTGTGGATCCACGGTGTCACAGCCTCGATGCTGGTTAACGCGCCGAGTTTCGATGACATCGCCGGCCACGTCGCAGCCCGCCTCAACGGCGCCGTGGTTGTCGCCCACAATCTGGGGTTCGACACCCGGATGATCGAGCAAGAATTCGTCCGCGCCGGCATCGACGTTGACTGGGGCAACGGACTCGATACGCTGCAGGCGACCGGCTGCAAACTCGGCGTCGCATGCGCTGAATACGGCATATCTCAGCAGAGCGCCCACCGCGCGCTCTTTGACGCCAGATCCACCGGCCAACTTCTCCTTGCGGTATGCGATGCCTTCACGCGCAGCTGCCATCCGGTTACTGCGCGTCCTTTGCGCAACGACGCCCCGCGGCGCGTCGTGACCCGCGATGGGTTCGCTCAGGTGGTCGCAGAAGTGCCCTACCTTGTCGATCTCGCTCGGGGAATTTGTAGCCACTCGGATGTGGCCTCTTACGTAACTCTCCTCGACCGCGCCGTCGCCGACCTCAAGCTCACTGCTGGCGAGCGGCGGGAACTGACTGAACTCGCCGAGGAACTCGGCCTCGATGATCGGCGTCGTGAACGCGCGCACCGCGAGTTCCTCAACGGGCTCATCGATGCTGCACTGGAAGACTCGATCGTGACCGACGCCGAACTCGACCAGCTCTGCCGTTTGGCGGCTCTGCTCGACCTCGACGGCGATCTGGTCACGCGGCGCACCAATCCCTACCGCCTTACCCAAGACACGATCACGCTGCAGCCTGGCATGCACATCTGTTTCACCGGCAGTGCAATCGATCAAGCCGGCAATCCGATCGACCGCAAATCCATCCTTGAGCCCGAGGCCCGCCAATACGGCCTCATCCCTAATGACTCTGTGACCAAATCGTGCAGCTTGCTCGTCACAGCCGACGTTGCCTCCCAATCCGGCAAAATCACCACGGCCCGCTGCTACGGAACCCCAGTCGCGACGCTTGATGATTACCGCCGCGCTCTGATCACCGCCACTTCGCTGCCCGTGACCCGCTTGTCGACGAATGGCATCGGCCAGGTGTGCACGGAATGCGGAGGTTCCTGGGTCGCAGCCCGCCGCTCGACTAATCCGGTCTGCACTGCCTGCCGGGGCGCCGCACATTTCCACCCTGCGCCGGTCAAACAAACTGAGCGTCAACGCCAAGTCCGTCTGGTCGCACCAACGCCCCCAGCGATACAAACGCTCGTTTGCACAGAATGTCTGCGCACTTGGGAGCGCCCACGCGTGCGTGGGCGCCAGCCCAAGCGCTGCCCGGCCTGCGCCGCGCAGCGCTCTGAAGTCATGACTTAAGGCAGTTACGAGTTGCACGGCAACGCAAACCCTCCAACTTCGGGCTCCGGCACTGTCGATCGCCTGCCCCATGCGCGAAATGCGCTGGCACGCTGTCCCCTCGCGGACAGCCGCCGCCCCGCCGTCGGCATCATTCGGGGCTCGGCAGGGGACGGCCAGTTTGGGTGGACGAGTTGGGTGCCGGGTTTAGACGCGCATCTTCCCGGCGCTGGATGAAGGCGAGATGTTGGGCTACGGGACGGGCTGCTGGGCTGTCGTGGCGCTGGGGTGACGTGCCGGTGAACACCTAGTGCTTCATGCTCATATTTCGAGTCCATACCCTCGGTCCACACTGCGACTGCGTGCACGCTGAGTCTCTTGTGTGGTGGCGGTGAGCTGCTGGTATGTGGTTTCGCGCTTCAGGGTTCGTGCGCAGTGTTGCTGCCAGGCGTGGGCGCGCTCGGCGCGGCGTTGGTCGTTGCGGCCCAGTAGGGCCGCAACGATAGTAGGCAGCAGCTTGGGGTCGGCGCGTGCGGCGACGGTGTGCATCGTTTGGGCGCGGTTGTCGTTGGCCAGGATCGTCCGGAGGTGGTGGGCGGCCACGTATTTGGTGCCGCGGTGGAGCTTGAGTATGGCGGTGTCGGTGCCGCCGCGGTGATGGTGGTCGCCTTCGTTGGTGACGGCCGGGTAGATGGCGAGGTGGTTTTCGTCGCGGGCGCGGGTGACGCCGACGTAGGCCATGGCGCGGGTGGCGCGATCGGACACGATGGTCCAGCAGATGCCGGGCTGGGTATGGTTTCCGATGGTCATGCCCTGGGCCGCGTGCACGGTGCTGGCGTAGCCCAGGGTGGTGTGCTCACGTAAATAGTCGCCCTCGAAGATGACGCGCGCCGAATCGGTAAGCCGCTCGGCCGCGACCCGCTGGTGTTGATCATCGACGGCCAGGACGCGCCACCGGTTGCCGTTGCGGACCTGGTCGGCCTGTTCGCCGCGGGGATGCTGTCTGCCGGGTTGAACGGTCAGGGTGGCGTCGTTGCGGCGGCTCAAGATGAGATCGCCGGCCCGGACCGCTTGATCGCGCGCCACCCGCACACTCGGCGCCGCCGCGTGCGCGTAGTGGTCGTGGAGGCGCTGGTTAATGGCGTCGGCGAGTTCCCACGTGTCGCAAAGGATTGCGGCGTCGCTGCCCTGGCCGCGGGCGGTGATGTAGGCGGTAGTGGCGTCGGCGGCCATGGCGACTTGATCCCCGGTGTGCAGCCGGTCATGGGTGCGGTACCAGCCGATCGCAGTGCGCAGCCGGTTGCCGCGCCCGTTGCGCAGCGCCAGCGAGGCGTCGCGTTCGGCCGGATCGCGCAGCCGCCACACCTCGGTGAGGTGTTGAGACCAGGGCAGGTCGGCACAAAGTTGCTGGAACATACCGCCGCGGGCTTTGACCGGCCCCAACTGGTAGGCGTCGCCAACCAGAATCAGCTTGGCGCGCGCGGCGGTGCTGGCGTCAAGCAGGCGACGCAGCTCTGGGGTGCCGACCATGGAGGCTTCATCGACGACCAGCACCGTGCCGCGATGCAGGCGCAGCTGCCCGGACTCGATAAGCCGCAGCGCCCTAGC
>NZ_JCALCP010000024.1:0-6152 GCF_059812405.1 Mycobacterium sp. NGS57
GGCCGGCGGCAACCGCGGCGCCGGCGGCAACGGCGGCGACGGCGGCCACGGCGCGGCCGGCACCGACGGCGTGGCCGCCACGACGACCGGCCAATCCGGCGGCAACGGCACCGACGGCGGCGCCGGCGGCAACGGCGGCGACGGCGGCGCCGGCGGCGCGATCTCCGGCGACGGCGGGGCCGGCGGCGCGGGCGGACACGGCGCCTCGGGCGGTCACGGCGGCGCCGGCCTCGACGGCGCCGACGCCACCACCCCCGGCGCCAACGGCCAGGCCGGCGGCTCGGGCGGCAACGGCGGCGCCGGCGGCAACGGCGGCGACGGCGGCATCGGCGGCCTGGCCCCCCACGGCACCCAGGGCACCACCGGAACCGGCGGCAACGCCGGCGACGGCGGCAACGGCGCCACCCCCGGCGACGGCGGCATGGGCGCGGCCGGCGACGCCACCCACCTCGACGGCGGGGCGGGCGGGGCCGGCGGCAACACCGGCATCGGCGGCGACGCCGGCATCGGCGGCACCGGCTCCACCCACGGCATCGACGGCACCGCCGGTTCCACCCCGGCCGGGGTGATGGGCAACGGCGGCAACGGCGGGGCCGGGTTCACCGCCACGACCGCCGGCGCGGCCGGCGGGGCTGGCGGGGCCGGGGGTGCGGGCGGCAACTTCGGCGACGGCGGCGACGGCGGCAACGGCGGCAACGGCGCCGCGGGCGCGGCCGGCGTCAACCCCACCCCGGTGGCCCCGGCGGCCAACGGCGACAACGGCACCGGCTACCCACAGTCCTTCAACACCGCCACGGCCGGCACCGACGGCGCCGCCGGCACCGTGCCCGGCCAGGCCGGCGGCAACGGCGGCACCGGCGGCACCTACCTCGCCACCACCGGAGCCGGCACCGGCGCGGCCGCCGGCAACGGCGGCGCTGGCGGCATCGGCGCCCCCGGCGGCAACGGCGGGACCGGCGGCGGCGGCGGTTCGCTGGACCTCAGCCAGGCCACCGGGGCCAACGGCGCCAACGGCGGGCGCGGCGGCGACGGGGCCAGCGGTCAGGCCGGCGGTGCCGGCGGAGCCGGCGGAGCCGGCGGGGCCGGCGGGTCGATCCGCGGCGACGGCGGCCTCGGCGGCGACGGCGGCCACGGCGCCGACGGCGGGGCAGGCGCGGCCGGCGCCCACGGCGGCGACGGCGGCGCGGGCGGTCTGGCCAATTCCACCAACTTCCCCGGCGAGGACTTGTCGGGTCCCTCGACCGGCGGCAACGGCGGGACCGGCGGGGCAGGTGGCACCGGCGGGGCCGGGGGCGCCGGCGGCAACGGCGGGGCCGGCGGCATCGGCGGGGCCCACCACGGCGCCGGCTACACCGACGGCGCGCACGGTCTCGGCGGCGACGGCGGCAACGGCGCCAACAGCGGCGCCGGCGGCAACGGCGGCGCCGGCGGCAACGGCGGCGCCGCGGCCACCGCCGGCAACGGCGGACAAGGCGGCCATGGCGGCGACGCCGGCACCGTCGGCCAAGGCGGCCTCGGCGGCGACAGCGGCGGCGGGCACACCGGAACCAACGGCATCGCCGGCCAGTTGCCCGCCGGAGTCTCCGGCGACGGCGGCACCGGCGGCACCGGCGCCAACGCCACCGGGCCCGGCGGTCACGGCGGCGCCGGCGGGGCGGGCGGCAACGGCGGCAACCTGGGCAACGGCGGCAACGGCGGGGCCGGCGGCACCGGCGCCAACGGCATCGACGGCGTCGACGGCCTCAGCCACGGCGACTCCGGCACCGCCGGCACCGCCGGCGGGAACGGCGGCGCCGGCGGGGCAGCCGGCCTGGGCGGATCGATCCGCGGCAACGGCGGCACCGGCGGACTCGGCGGCGCCGGCGGCGCCGGCGGCAACGGCGGCAACGGGCTCGACGGCACGCACGGAATCTTCCTCGGCGACCCAGGCCAAAACGGCGGCACCGGCGGTAACGGGGCCAACGGCGGCGCCGGCGGGGCCGGCGGCAACGCCGGCGGCGTGGCCACCGGCGGATCCGGCAGCGCGGGCCTCAACGGCACCGGCGGCGAAGGCGGGTACGGCGGCAACGCCGGCACACCCGGCAACGGTGGCGCCGGCGCGGCGGGCGCGGTCGGTGGCGGCACCGGCGGCGTCGGCGGCACCGGCGGCAACCCCGGCCAGGCCGGCGTCGGCGGCACCGGCGGAGCCGCCGGCACCGGCGGTCACGGCGGCAGCACCGGGGAGACCGGCGCCAACGGCGTCGCCGTCACCAGCGGCGGCGACGGCGGCCGCGGCGGCCAAGGCGCCCTCGGCGTGGCGGGCACCAACAACGGGCAGGGCGGCGACGGTGGGGCCGGCGGCAACGGCGGATCGGTCGGCAACGGCGGCGAGGGCGGAGCCGGAGGCAACGGCGCGGCCGGTGCTGCCGGCGTTCCCGGCATCGACGGGGAAGGCACCGCGGGTGGGCCCGGTAACGCGGGCGCGGGCGGCGGCGCCGGGGGCGCCGGCGGCAACGGCGGTTCGGTATCCGGCAACGGCGGAACGGGCGGAACCGGTGGGGCAGGCGGTCAGGGCGGGGCCGGCGGCAAGGGCGGCAACGGCGCGTCGGGCATCCTCACCGAGTCCGGCGACCCCGGCGGAGCCGGCGGTACGGGCGCGGCGGGCGGGAACGGCGGGGCCGGCGGCGCCGGCGGAGAAGCCCTGGGATCGGGCGACGGCGGCACGGGCGGCACCGGCGGCGCCGCCGGCCAGGGCGGGGTCGGCGGCACGGGCGGCACCGGCGGGGAGGCCGGCCCCTTGGCCCTCGGCGGCCACGGCGGAGTCGGAGGCGCCGGTGGCAACTCGGGAAGCGGTGGCGTCGGCGGGACCGGCGGTAACGGCGGCGCGGCCGACGGGGCCGGCGCGGGCGGTCACGGCGGGGCGGCCGGCGCCGCCGCGGCCGGTGTCAACGGCGGTGCCGGGGGCACCGGGGGCAGCTACAGCGGAATCAACTTCGCCGGTGACGGCGGCGTGGGCGGCCATGGCGGCACCGGGGGTCTCGGCGGCGGCGGCGGCAGTGGCGGCACCTCGGCCCATGGCGTGGGAGGTGCCGGCGCCGACGGTGCCAGCGGCGGCCTGGGCGGCGCGCCCGGCGCCGGCGGCCAAGAGGGCGGCGAAGCCGGCGGCGGTGCAAAACCCGGGGCCCCGGGTGCGGCCGGTGCCGGGGGCGCCGGCGGCGCGGGCGGCGACGGCGGCCAGGGCGCCACGGTGACGGCCGCCGCCGGCAACGGGGGTGACGGCGGGGCCGGCGCCGCCGGTGGCGGGGCCGGCGGGGCCGGTGGGGACGGTGGGAACGGCGGTTCGCTCGGCAACGGCGGCAACGGCGGGAGAGGCGGCGTCGGTGCCGCCCTCGGTGGGACCGGCGGGGCCGGCGGGGCCGGCGGCAACGGCGGATCAGTGGGGAACGGCGGCAACGGCGGCAACGGCGGCAACGGCTTGTCCGGTGCCGACGGCGCACCCGGCTACACCGGGCCGGACTTCAACGCCGGCTCTCCCGGCGGGGTCGGCGGCAGCGGCGGCGCCGGCGGCGCCGGCGGCTCGGGTGGCGCGATATCCGGCAACGGCGGGGCCGGCGGGACCGGCGGCAACGGCGGTAACGGCGGCAACGGAGGCCGCGGCGGCAACGGTGCCACGGACCTGATCCCCGGTGACGGCGGACCCGGCGGTAACGGCGCTCCCGGTGGTAACGGCGGGGCCGGCGGTGCCGGCGGAACAGCGCTGGGATCCGGCAACGGCGGCGTCGGCGGCGCGGGCGGCACCGCGGGCTACGGCGGGGCCGGCGGAGACGGCGGCCACGGCGGGGCCCGACAAGCCCTGCTGGGTGGCGCTGCCGCTGACGGCGGCGGCGCCGGTGTCGGCGGGGCCGGCGGCGTGGGCGGCGTCGGGGGTGACGGCGGCTCCGCGGACGGAAACGGCAATGCCGGAGCCGGCGGGACCGCGGGTAATAGCGGCGCCGGCGGCAGCGGCGGCTCCGGTGGGGGCGGCGGGGATGACTTCTATGGCGGCGACGGCGGAGCCGGCGGTCGCGCCGGCTCCGGCGGTGCCGGTGGACACGGGGTTTCCGGCGGCAGGGGCGGCGTATCCGTGGGGACGGGCAATGGCGGTGCCGGCGGGGCGTCCGGCGCCGGCGGCAACGGCGGCAATGGCGGTGGCGGCGGCGCGGGCGGCGTGGCCGTACCCGGTTTCAGCGGCGGCTCCGAGCCAACTAATCACGCCGGTCCTGGCGGTGTCGGCGGTAACGCCGGCGCGGCCGGTAACAGCGCCGCCGGCGGTGCCGGGGGCTGGGCACTGGGGTCCGGCAACGGCGGCGACGGCGGGGCCGCGGGTGCCGCCGGGCACGGCGGCACCGGAGGTGCGGGCGGCGTCGGCGGAGAAATGCTGTCGGGCAAAAACGGTGGCACGGGCGGCAGTGCGGGCAACGGCACCGCTGGCGGCGCCGGCGGCGATGGGGGCGCCGGCGGCGCGGCGTTGGGGTCAGGCCACGGAGGTAATGGCGGCCATGGCGCCACCGGTGGAGCTGGCGGTGCCGGCGGTGCCGGCGGTGCCGGCGGCTTTGGCGATTTTTACGAAGCCCCCGGCGGCAACGGCGGCAACGGCGCCAACGGCGGGGCGGGCGGCTCCGGCGGGGACGGCGGCGCCTCCACTTCTGGAACCGGTGGCAACGGCGGAGGCGGGGGCAGCGGCGGCGCGGGCGGGAACCGCGGCCCTGCCGGCGACTCGCTGGCCTCCCCCGGTACACCCGGTCTTGGCGGGGCGCTCGGCGACGGCGGCGACGGCGGTTCCGGCGCGCCCCCCGGTCAAGACGGCCCGGACGGCCAGCGCGGCCCGGACGGTACGTGATTCGACCGATTGCAGTAGTCGCTCGCTGGTCCGCCCGGAAATTGCAGTAGTGCGTCCCGGATCGGGGCGGTACTCGGGCGGCTGAGAATCGGGCTTTGGACGGTGGGAGCCCTGCGTGTCGTCTTTTGTGTTTGCAACGCCTGAGGCGTTGGTGGCCGCCTCGACGAATCTGGCCGGGATCAACTCGGCGTTGAGCGCGGCGGGTGCGGCGGCGGCGGCGCCGACGACGCAGATCGCGGCCGCGGCATCGGATGAGGTGTCGGCGGCGATCGCGCGGTTGTTCGGGTCGGTGGGTCAGGAGTATCAGGTCCTGACGGCGCAGGCGGCCGCGTTTCAGGACCAGTTCGTGGCCGCGCTGAGCGGGGCGGGTTTCTCGTATGGGGCGACCGAGGCGGCCGCGGTGTCGCCGCTGGGCACCCTCGAGCAGGACGTGTTGGCGGTGATCAATACGCCGACCGAGATCTTGGTGGGCCGCCCGCTGATCGGCCCGGGTGCCGACGGTGCGGCGGGTTCGGGCGCGGCGGGTGGGCCGGGCGGGATTTTGATCGGTCGCGGCGGCAACGGCGGCTCGGGCGCGCCCGGGCAGGCCGGCGGGGCCGGCGGGGCGGCCGGCCTGCTGGGTGGCGGCGGGTCCGGCGGGATGGGCGGGGCCGGCGCGTCCGGCGGTGTGGGTGGCACGGGTGGCTGGTTGTTTGGCAACGGCGGGGCCGGGGGCCAGGGCGGGATCGGCGTCGGGAGCGGCTCCGGCGCGGCCGGGGGCCTCGGGGGCAACGCGCTGCTGTTCGGGGCCGGTGGGGCCGGCGGGGTCGGTGGCACCGGGCTGGGCGGTGCTTTAGGTTCCGCGGGTAGCGCGGGCAGCCAGTTCGCCGCCGGCGGCACCGGGGGTTTGGGTGGTGACGGCGGCAGCGGCGGGACCGGTGGCAGCGGCGGCAATGGTGGGCTGGTGTGGGGTGCCGGCGGGGCCGGCGGGGTCGGCGGGACCGGCGGCGCCGGCGGTTCGGGCGGTGTTGGTGGGGCGGGCTGGGCGTCGACGGTGGTGGGCGGCACCGGCGGTGACGGCGGCAATAGCGGCACCGGCGGCACGGGCGGCAATGGCGGCGCCGGCGGCGTGGGTGGGCATGGCTCGAGTTTGTTCGGCCCCTTGGGCGCCAACGGTTTCGGCGGCGCCGGCGGGGCGGGCGGGAATGCGGGAGCGGCCGGCAACGGCGGGGCCGGTGGGGCCGGGGATGCGGTGACCGCCGGCGGGACCGGCGGCGTGGGTGGCGATCCCGGCGGCGTCGGGACAGGCGGATCA
>NZ_JCALCP010000025.1:0-4737 GCF_059812405.1 Mycobacterium sp. NGS57
TCGGCTTGCTTCTCGCGCGTTCCGCGCTCGTCGCGCGCCTCACTGCCCACCTCCAAAGTCAGCCGGCGCCATCGGGCCACCCGCGTTGGGAGCGGGCGCCCCCACCGGCGCGGGCGTCGGCGCGACCGGGCCCGGGACCACCCCCGGCCCCGGCGGCGGCGGCGCGATGGGCACCGGAGCGTTGAGGCCCATGGGCGGCAGGATCGGGTTCTCGTCGTAGGCGTTCGGCGGCCCGGGCGGGGTCTGCAGGGTGGACTGAACCGGCTCGATGTCGGGCCCGCCCATCAGCTCGGACAGCGATTCCGGGGTCAGCAGGCCCGCGGTGACCGGCCCGACCTGCGTGCCCTGCATGCCCGGCGCGACGATCCAGCCGTGCTGGGTGTTGCGGTGCGACAACGGCGTGTCCGGCACCCAGATGCCCGGGACGGTCGTGTCCTTGTATCCGGGTGGCGGCTGCAGCCGCGGCTCGGAGTAGGCGACTTGCTTCGGCAGCGTCTCGGCGGTGCTGAACAGGTTCAACCCGAACGGGAGGTAGTTGAACTTGATCGCGTCCAGGATCGGGGCGAGGTACTGCGCGCACAGTTCGGCCGACTCCTGGTAGCCCAGCCGGCTGCCGGCCTGGATCGAGCTGCAGATGAACTGCATCGGGTTGGCGAAGTTGGTGATCGCCGGAATGGCGACGACCGCGCCGTGCGACGGGTGATAGATCTGGTTGATGTTCGCCGCGGCCGTCGGCAGGACGTGCAGCGCGGTCTCCAGCCCGTTCAGCGAATCCGGCTGCAGCAGCGTGTTCGTCGTCGTGGCCAGGTTGTTGACGTCGTGGGTCAGCACCTCACGGTTCTGCTCGAGGTACGGCCGCACGGCGGCAAGCATGGTGTCGAACTGCTGCACCGCGTTGGCCAGGTCGGTGTCGTTGTGCGCGAGCCGCGTGGTGACGTCCGCCAGGTTCTGGTTGAGCGCGACGAACTGACGATCGTCTTGGTGCAGGGCGTTGACGAACAGCGCCAGGCTGCGCACCACCGCGAAGAAATCACCGCGGCCCTCGTTGAGCGCGTTCAGCGCCTGCGACAGGTTGGTGAGCGTGGTGTTGAACTGCTTGCCCTTGCCGGCCAGCCCGTCGGCGAACGAGGAGATGACCTCACCGAACGGACCGGTCGGTTGCTCCTTGGTCGGGCCCAGCTTGGAGATGATGTTGGTGATGCTGTCGCGCAGCTCGTCCCACTCGACCGGGACCTGGGTGCGTTGTTCCGGGATCACCGCGTTGTCGGCGAGCACCGGGCCGCCCTTGTAGGCGGGCTCCAGCTGGATCGCCCGCGACGCCACCAGGGTGGGGTTGAGGATCACGGCCGAGGCGTTGGCGGGGACCTTGTACTTGTTCTGGTAGTGGAAGGTCACCTTCATCTTGTCGCCGGCCGGCTGGATCTTGTCGATCGCGCCGACGCGCAGCCCCATGATCTGGACCTTGTCGCCCGGGTACAGCGCATTGGCCGCCGGGAAGTAGGCGACGACGGTGTTGTTCGTGAGCTTCTGGTACAGCCGCCAGCCGACGAACCCGACAACCAGAGCCAGCACGACGACCAGCGATCCGATGATCACCGTCGCCCGTGACATCTTCGGCAACCGGATGTTCCGGATATCAAAGATGGTGCTCAATTCTGGCTACCTCCCGTCGCTCCGCTCCCCCCGACTCCGCCGGGGTTGATGAACGGCGCCGGCAGCAGCGGCCCGGACCCGGGCGGTGCCGCCGGACCGGGCGGCAGGGCCGGCGCAAACGTCGACGGTGGCGGCGTCGGCCCGGCCGGCGCCAGGTTCTCGGTACGCGCACCCGGCGGGGCCTGCGCCGGCAACGGCACCGGCGTGCCCGGGACGTTCGGCGGCGGGTCGCCCGGCCGGCCCGCGATCGGCATGCCCGCCGTGGGCGGCAGGCCCGCGGGGTTGGGCGGCGACGCCCCGACGTCGATCGGCGCGGGGAAGCCGGGGCCGCCGAACGGGCCGATGGCCGTGCCCGCGCAGGGCAGCGGGTTCCATGGCCGCGGCAGACCCTCGTCCCCGACGGTGATGTTGCCGCCGGGATTGGCCGGCGTGTACGAGCACGGCGATCCGGGCGGGACGGCCGGGCCCGGGTGCTCGGGCGTGCCCTCGAGCACCGGCGGCGCGGGCGGCGGCGCGCCGTTGGGGAACCGGGTGCCGTTGGGGTCGGGCCAGCGGAATTCGGGCAGCCCGGCGCCGCGCCAGAAGTTCTCCGGATCGATGCCGCGCTTCTTGAACGCCGCGTCCACAAACGGCTGGACGATCTGGTACAGGGCCAGGTTGTGCAGGACCACCTTGAAGAACGGACCCGACGCGATGGCCTCGTTCAACGACGGCAGGAACTTGCCGACCTCGGTGAAACCCGCGGCGAGATCGTCCTTGCGTTCGACCAGGATGTCGCTGAGCACGCGCAACTGCTCCAGCACGTGGTTCAGGTTCGGGTTGTCGTTGACCAGCCCTTTGACCTGTTCGGAGAACGCGGCAACGTTGGCCAGCAGCGCGTTGATGGCCTGGCCGCGTTCGTTGAACGCGGCCAGCAGCGTCTTGGCGTTGACCAGCAGTCGGTCGATCTGCTCGCTGCGGTCCCCCAAGACGCTGGCCACCTTGTTGGCCTGGGCGAGCAGGTGCTTGACCTCCTCGTCGCGCTTGCCGATCGTGTCGGAGAACTTGGCCACGCCGTCCAGCGCGGCACTCAGGTGGGGGTAGGTCTGGTCGATGGTCTGCGACAGCACGTGCAGCGACTCTTTGACGGTGTCGATGTTCCAGCCGGAGGCGGCCTTGGTGACGTCGAAGAACGCGTCGTAAATCTGGTAGGGCGTGGTGCTTTGACCCAGCGGCAGCGTGCCGCCCGGCCGCAACGCCTGGTTGCCGCGGGGCTCGATCTCGAGCACCTTCTTGCCGAGGATGGTGTCGGTCTTGATGGCCATCCGGCTCTCGGTGCCGATCTTGTTGGTGCCGATCGAGAACTTCAGCGCGATGTGGTCGCCGTCGATCTTGAGGCCCTCGACCTTGCCGACGTCCATGCCGGCGATGCGCACCTTGTCGCCCTTGTTGATCCCGCCGGTGTCGGAAAACTGGCCGTAGTAGGCCGGCTTGGCGAAGATCATCGGGACGCTGGTGAAGCTCTGCCCCACCCCGATGACAAGCAGCGTCACCAGGATGCCCATGAGCCCGATGCGGAGCCGGTTGGGGGGTTCCAGCGTTCTCATTGCGGGGTGCACCTCCCCGTCGGCTGCTGGAACAGCCGGACCGTGCGGACCGGACCCCCGGCCTGCAGACCGTTGATCTTCAGCGAGATGTCGCAGGCATAGAAGTTGACGAAGTCCCCGTAGGAGCCGATGCCGCGGCCGATCAGGTTCAGCGCGTTGGGCACCTTGTGGATGAAGTCGTTGAGCTGCTCGCGCTGATCGATGAGCGGCTGCTGCACCGCATCGAGGTAGTTGAGGGTGCTGTGTATCAGGGCGCGGTCCTCGGCCAGCAGGTCGGCGACCGTCCCGGCGGCGTTGCTGATGTGCGCGGTCCCGCCGGCCAGCTCGTCGCCGTGGTTCTTCAGCCCGGTGACCAGCACCTCGAGGTTGTTGACGGTCTGGTCGAATTGCTGGCGGTGGCGAACCGTCGTGTCCAGCACGATGTTCAGGTTCTTGATGACCTCGCCGATCGCCTGGTCACGCGTGCCGAGCTGGTTGGTCAGTTGCGCCGTCTGGTCGAGGATGTCGTTGATGGTGCCGCCCTGACCCTGGAAGACCGTGATCAGCGCGGTCGCGATGGTGTTGACCTTTTGTGGGTCCAGCGCCCGGAACAGCGGCTTGAAACCGCCGATCAGCGCGTCGAGGTCGAGCGCGGGCGACGTCCGCGAGACGGGGATGAAGCCGCCGGGCGACAGGACCTTGCTGCTGTTGCCCACATCGTCGAGCGGCGTCTTGAGCTCGAGGTACCGGTTACCGATCAGGTCGAGGTAGCGAATCTGCGCGGTCGTCGACTGGTACAGGGGGATGGCGCGGTCGACGCTGAAGTCCACCCGCGCGCGCCGGCCGCCGTCGACCAGGTGCACCGAGCTGACCTTGCCGATCTCCACCCCTGAGGCGCGGACGAATTGGCCCTGCCGCAGCCCGCTGATGCTGCTGAATTCCGCCGAGTAGTCGTAGGTGCGCCCGAAGCGCATCTGGCCGAACACGATGATGATCATCACAGTGAAGAGCAGCAGCACCACGGAGAAGATGCTGAGTCGGACGATGGTACCGGTGATTTTCATGGGTTGATCGTGTTATCCCCTACCTGGCGACCCCAGACGTACTCGATCGCATACGGCGAACCGGTGTCGAGGTGGTTGTACGGTGCGAGGCTGTTGCCGGTGTCCATCACCAATTCCGGTGCGGGCCAAAGGTCGTGGGTGATGGATTGCCAGCACCCCGGCGCGCCGCCCGGGCCGCCGCGCGCGTTGACCCGCGGCAGGTTGTCCGGCCACACGTAGGGGTTCGGGGCGCCGCCCACCAGGCCGGCCAGGGCGCCCTGGCCCATGGTGAGCGCGACGGTGGCGACGAGCGATACCGGGTTCGCGAGCAGCCCCAGCCCGGAGAGCGCCTCGGTCTCGGTGTTCAGCGAGTAGCCGTTGCCGGCGAGGAACGACGCCGCCTTGGGTTCGATGTCGTGATAGTTGCGGATGGTGCAGAACAGCTCGGGGCTGTAGGTGTCCAGCAGCTGCGCCGA
>NZ_JCALCP010000026.1:0-2313 GCF_059812405.1 Mycobacterium sp. NGS57
CCGGCACCGGCACCAACGGCAGCGGCGGGGTCGGCGGCAAGGGCGGCGCCGCCGGTACTCCCGGCAGCGGCGGCGACGGCGCGGCCGGCACCATCACCAACACCGCCGGCGGCGCCGGCGGCCACGGCGGCAACGCCGGCGCGGTGGGCGGTGGCGGCGCCGGCGGCGCCAACGGCGGGGGCGGCAGCGCGGCCGGTGGCGCCAACGGCGCCGCGGTCACCGGCATCGCGGGCAGCGGCGGCGACGGCGGCGCGGGCTACAGCCCGACGACCCCCGGCGCCAACGGCGGCGACGGCGGCCAGGGCGGCGCCGGCGGCAACATCGGCGACGGCGGCCAGGGCGGGGCCGGCGGCAACGGCGTGGCCGGCGCGGTCGGCCATGACGGCGTCAACCCGGGCGAAAGCGGCACCACGGGCCAGGCCGGCGGCAAGGGTGGCGCGGGCGGCGCCGGCGGCGCGGCCACCGGGGCGGGCACGCACGCCGGCAGCGGCGGCGCCGGCGGCACGGGCGGCAGCGGCGGTCAGGGCGGCAGCGGCGTGAACGGCGCCAATGGGACGACGACCCAAGGTGCGGGCACCGCGGGCGGTCAAGGCGGCAACGCCGGCAGCGGCGGCGCGGGCGGTAACGGCGGCGCCGGTGGCGCCGCGGGCAGCGCGGGCGCCGGCGTCACCCCGGGCAGTGCGGGCAGCGGCGGCGCGGCGGGCAGCGGCGGTGCCGCGGGGACCGCGGGCAGCGGTGGCATCGGCGCGGGCGGCGCCAACGGCGTCAGCGGGGTCAACAGCGGCGCCGGGTATGCCGGCGGCAACGGCGGTCAGGGCGGCAACGGCGGCGACGGCGGAGCCGGCGGCGTCGGAGGGGCGAACGGCGACGGCGTCGGCACCGGCGCCAACGGCACCGGCGGCGCGGCCAGCAACGGCGGCCAAGGTGGGGCCGCCGGGGCCGGCGGGGCCGGCATCACCGGCGTCAACGGCACCGCCGATCTGAACAAGTACGGCACCGGCATCGGCGGCGGCCAGAGCGGCGGCGACGGCGGCAACGGCGGCCAAGGCGGCGCCGGCGGCGCCGGCGGCAACGGCGGCACCAACGGCAGCGGCATCGGCACCGGCACCAACGGCACCGGCGGGGTCGGCGGCAACGGCGGCGCCGCCGGAACCCCCGGCAGCGGCGGCGACGGCGCGGCCGGAACCATCACCAACACCACCGGCGGCGCCGGCGGCAACGGCGGCAACCCCGGTGTCGCGGGCGGCGGCGGCGCCGGCGGCGCCAACGGCGGCGGCGGCAGCGCGGCCGGCGGCGCCAGCGGCGCAGCGGTCACCGGCACGGCCGGCAGCGGCGGCAACGGCGGCGCGGGCTACAGCCCGACCACGGCCGGGGCGTCCGGCGGCCAGGGCGGTGCCGGCGGCAACGGCGGCGCGATCGGCAACGGCGGCCAGGGCGGTGCCGGCGGCAACGGCGTGGCCGGCGCCATCGGCGCCAATGGCGTCAACCCCGGCGACAGCGGCGGCGCGGGCCAGGCCGGCGGGTCCGGCGGCCAGGGCGGCCAAGGCGGCAACGGCGGCTCGATCTCCGGGACGGCCGGCATCGGCGGCGCGGGCGGGTCCGGCGCCAGCGGCGGCTCGGGCGGCACCGGGATCAACGGCGCGGCCGGCGTGTCCGGGGACACCACCTACGGCACCGCGGGTCAGGGCCAGGCCGGCGGCACCGGCGGCGGCGGCGGGAACGGCGGCTCCGGCGGCAACGGCGGCGTCGGCGGCAAGACCCTCGGCGGCACCGGCACCCAGGCCGCCAGCGGCGCCGGTGGCAACGCCGGCAGCGGCGGGGCCGGGGGCGCCGGCGGGCAGGGCGGAATCGGGGCGGCCGGCGTGGCCGGCACCAACAGCGGCACCGGCGGGGCCGGGGCCAACGGCGGCAACGGCGGCACCGGCGGCACCGGCGGCAACGGCGGCACCGGCTCGACCACCGGCACCGCGGGCAGCGCCGGCAACGGCGGCAACAGCGGCGCCGGCGGCACCGGCGGGCGCGGCGCCGACGGCACGATCACCAACACCACCGGCGGCAACGGCGGCACCGGTGGCAACCGCGGCACCGCGGGCGCCCACGGCGCCGTGGGCACCGGGTCGGGCAGCCCGAGCGCGGGCAGCAACGGCATCGCCCCCACCTCCGGCGGCAACGGCGGCCAGGGCGGGGCCGGCTACAGCCCGACCACCGCGGGCGCCTCCGGCGGCCAGGGCGGTCAGGGCGGGGCCGGCGGCAACGTCGGCGCCGGCGGTCAGGGCGGGGCCGGCGGCAACGGCGTGGCCGGCGCCATCGGCA
>NZ_JCALCP010000027.1:0-2148 GCF_059812405.1 Mycobacterium sp. NGS57
CACCGCCACCGCGCGCAGGCCCTCGATGTCCGGGCGAAACCGCGACGGCTCGGCGCGCTGGTCGCGCACGTCGGCGGCGCGGCTGATGCTGTCGGCCTGGCGCAAGGTCACCTACTCGAATATCAGGACGCCTTCGGGAATCGACGAATTATCACACACCTGTTGAACTACGTCGGGCGAAAGGCATTTCTGGGTCAGCGGGCGAGGGCGCGGTCGGCCAGCGCGCCGACGGCGGGGGCCAGCAGCCGGGAGTACTGGAGCGTCAGGTGGCTCTCGTCGAAGTAGACGAGGGTGTTGCCGACGATGACCGGGCAGCGGGTGGCGGCGCAGAACAGGTCGGTGAGATCGGCGTACTGCCCGCCGCCGGCCCGGGTGGCTGCCGCCTCGGCGGCGATGCCCGCCTCGTTGACCGCCGCCGCGCGCCGCGGCGAGCAGGCCGTCGCGTCGTCGAGGTGGCCGGACAAACAGATCGGCACCACCAGGCGGGGATCGGGGGCCGGCCCGAGCACCAGGACCTTGGCGCCGGTGCCGCGCAGCTGCTGGATCAGCCGGGTCAGGTTGTCGGTCCAGGCCGGGTCGTAGGAGTGGAAGCCGGTCATCGATTCGTCGGTGCCGTAGCCGCGCCACACGCTCACCACGACCAGTCGGGGGCGCTCGGCGCGCAACCGGGCGAGGATGTCGCCGCGCCACTGCGCGCAGTGTTCGAAGAGTTCCACCACCCGGCGGAAGGGGCTGGTGACGGGCAGGTCCATCAGCGGGCAGGCCGCCTTGGCCAGCGTCTCCAGCCGCCAGTGCCGCTGCGCGGCGAGTTGCTGGAAGGCCGGGTTCCACATCGCCGCGTGCGAGTCGCCGACCAGGGCCACCGTGGTGGGCGAGGCGGCGTCGCCCGACACGCACTCGGGCTGCCCGGCCTGCAGGGGCGTGCGCAGGCAGCCGTCGAAGGAGTAGGCCTTCTCCTGCTCGGACGCCTCGGCGAGCGCGGGGTCGAGGTTCGACGGGATGGCCGTGAGGTTCGCCGACGCGGCGACCGCGGCCTGCGTCTGGGCGAAGGCCTGGCGCACGGCGGCGTCGTAGGCGTCGAGGGGGGAGCCGGCGGGCGGCGCCGGCGCGGTGATGGCCAGCGGCGCCGCCGGGGCCCCGCGCCCGACCGGGACGGGCGCCACCGCCAGCAGCACGACGCCCACGCAGACCGCCACCGCGGTGGCCGCCGCGCCCAGCCCGAGGCTGAGCCCGGCGCTGCGGCGCAGCGGGGCGGCGAAGCGCAGCGGGTTTTCGACGACGCGCAGGGTCAGCACGGCCAGCGCGCCGGACAGCAGCGCCGCGGCCAGCCGGGCGGGCAGGCCCAGCGGGTGGCCCAGCAGCGGCGGCGCGAGCAGCAGCACCGGCCAGTGCCACAAATACCAGGAGTAGGAGATCCGGCCGACGCCGCGCATCGGCGCGACGCCCAGCAGGCGGCCGCAGCCCTGGGCGGGGGCCGCGCAGCCGGCGCCGATCACCAGCGCGGCGCCCACGGTCGGCAGCAGCGCGGCCACCCCGGGATACAGCGTGGTCGCGCTGAGCTCGGTGCAGGCCAGCAGGATCACGGCCAGCCCGGCCCAGCCGACGATCGCGGCGGCCCGCGGCGAAAGCCGCTGCCAGCGGCCGGCGGTCAGCGCGACCAGCCCGCCGGCGGCCAGCTGCCAGGCCCGGGTGGGCAGCGAGAAGAACGCGACGGGCGGCGCCCACAGCGTGATCGCCAGCGACATCGCGAGCGACACCGCCGCCACGAGCGCCAGCACCACCAGATACGGGCGGCGCGAGGCGACCGCTGGAATGTCCGCGGCCCGGCTGCGCCGACGCGCGCGGCGGATCAGCCACGCCGTGCCGAGGATCAGCGCGGGCCACACCAGGTAGAACTGCTCCTCGACGCCGAGTGACCAGTAGTGCTGGAACGGCGAGAGCGGCTTGTGGCTGGCGAAGTAGTCGACGCCGCGCATGATGAACCAGTAGTTGCTGACATACAGCGCGCTGGCGACGCCGTCGTACATCACGCTGGGCACCTGCAGCGGGGGCAGCAGGGCGGCCGAGGCGAGCATCGTGACCACGCCGACCAACGCCGACGCCGGCAGCAGCCGCCGGGCCCGCGCGCCGTAAAACCGGCGCAGCCGC
>NZ_JCALCP010000028.1:0-2064 GCF_059812405.1 Mycobacterium sp. NGS57
GACCGCCACCGCGCGCAGGCCCTCGATGTCGGGGCGGAACCGCGACGGTTCGGAGCGCCGGTCGCGCGGTTCGGCGGTCGGTCGGACGCTGTCGGCCTGGCGCATGCTCAGCTACCGTGGGCGAGCGCTCGGTCGGCCAGCGCGCCGATGACCGGGGCCAGCAGCCGCGAGTATTGCAGCGTGATGTGGCTCCAGTCGAGGTAGACCAGGGTGTTGCCGACGATGACCGGGCAGCGGGTGGCGGTGCAGAACAGGTCGGTGAGGTCGGCGTACTGGCCGCCGCCGGCCTTGGTGGCGGCGGCCTCGGCGGCGATGCCGGCCTCGTTGACGGCCGCCGACCGCGCGGGCGAGCAGGCCGTCGCGTCGTCGAGGTGGCCGGACAGGCAGACCGGCACCACCGATTGCGGGTCCGGGACCGGCCCGAGCACCAGGACCTTGGCGCCGGTGCCGCGCAGCTGCTGCACCAGGCGGGTCAGGCTGTTCACCCACGCCGAGTCGTACGACTTGAACCCGGGCGTCCAGTTGCCGGCGCCGTATTGCCGCCACACGCTCACCACGACCAGTTGCGGGTGCTCGGCGCGCAGCCGGGTGAGGATCTCCCCGCGCCACTGATCGCAGTGCTGGAACTGTTCGGTCAGGCGGCGCAGCGGGTTGGTGATGGGCACGGCGACCGACGGGCAGCCCGCCTTGCCGAGGGTCTCGACCCGCCAGGGCCGCTGGGCGGCGAGCTGCTGGAACGCGGGGATCATCATCGCGGCGTGCGAGTCGCCGATCAGCGTCACCGTCGTCTTCGACGCGGTGTCGCCGGTGGCGCACTCGGGCTGCCCGCCCTCGAAGAAGTCGCGCACGCAGCCGTCGAACGCGTAGGCGTTGCGCTGCGTGGGGGCGTCGGCCACCGTCGGGTCGAGGTTCGACGGCACGGCCCGCAGGTCCGCCGAGGCGGCGACGGCGGCCTGCACCTGGGCGAAGACCTGGCGCACCGCGGCGTCGTAGGCCTCCGGGGGCGAGCCCGGCCCGACGGGCGCGGCGGTGATGGTCAGCGGCGTGGCGGGCGCGCCGCGACCGACCGGGATGGGCACCACGGCCAGCAGCACCACGCCCACGCAGACGGCGACCGCGGTGACCGCGCCGCCCAGCGCGAGGCTCAGCCCGCCGGAGCGGCGCAGCGGCGCGGCGAAGCGCAGCGGGTTCTCGACGACGCGCAGGGTCAGCACGGCCAGCCCGCCGGAGAGCAGCGCCGCGCAGATCCGGGCGGCCAGGCCCAGCGGGTGGCCCATGATCAGCGGGGCGAACACCAGCACCGGCCAGTGCCACAGGTACCAGGAGTAGGAGATCCGCCCGATGGCGCGCATCGGCGCGACACCCAGCACTCGCCCGCAGCCCTGCGACGGCGCGGCGCAGCCGGCGCCGATCACCAGCGCGCCGCCCAGCGTGGGCAGCAGCGCGGCCACGCCGGGGTACAGCGTGGTCGCGCTCAGCCGGGTGCAGGCCACCAGGATCAGGGCCAGCCCGGCCCACCCGGTCAGCGCGGCGGCCCGCGGGGAGAGCCGCTCCCAGCGGCCGGCGGTCAGCGCGACCAGCCCGCCGAGGGCCAGCTGCCAGGCCCGGGTGGGCAGCGAGAAGAACGCCATCGCCGGCATCACGTAGGTGACCACGAACGACAGCGCGAACGACCCCACCGCCACCACGGTCAGCACCACCAGGTACGGGCGCCGCGAGGAGACGGGCTCGGCCTTGGGGCGCTTGCGGGCCCGCCGGACCAGCCACGCCGTGCCGAGGATCAGCGGCGCCCACACCAGGTAGAACTGCTCCTCGACGCCGAGCGACCAGTAGTGCTGGAACGGCGAGGGCGGCATGTGACCGGCGACGTTGAAGTAGTTGACGTCCTCGGCGATGAACCAGAAGTTGCTGACATAGAGCGCGCTGGCGATGCCGTCGTCGATGACGGTCCGGGCCTCCCCGAGGGGCAGCAGCGCGGCCGAGGCGAGCATCGTGACCACGCCGACGACGGCCGACGCGGGCAGCAGGCGCCGGGCCCGCGCGCCGTAGAACCGGCGCAGCCGA
>NZ_JCALCP010000029.1:0-1865 GCF_059812405.1 Mycobacterium sp. NGS57
CGGGCTGTTGCGAAATTGACGGTTAGGCGCAGCTGTTGGTTTTGTTCTGGTGTTGTCGGCATGTCGTAGCGTGGTCCGGGTCGGTGGCTGACGAAAATTGTTTGGTGGCCAAGGGATATCGCCCGGTGAACCGTGATCAGCAGTTCTTAATGCCGGCCAGTATGAGCGACTGGCTGCCGGATTCAGATCCGGTGTGGCTGGTGATCAGTGCGGTCGAGGGCATCGATACTGCCAAGCTGCACGCTAAGCGCAGTACCGGTGGAGCCGGACGGGCCGGCTATGACCCCGACATGCTGCTGACGCTGCTGATTTGGGCGTGGGCGCAGGGGGTTCGGTCGTCGCGGGTGATCGAGCGATTGTGCCATCGCGATGTGGCGTTTCGGATCATCTGCGCTGGTGATGCACCTGATCATGTGACGATCTCGCGGTTTCGCGCCCAGGCCGCCCAAGCGTGTGAGGAATTGTTCGCGTCGGTGCTGGCGTTGTGCGCGCGACTGGGCATGGGCCAGTTGGGGGTGGTGGCCATCGATTCGGTCAAGATCGCCTCGAATGCGTCGCTTTCGGCCAACCGCTGCGAAGACGGCCTGCGTAAGGCCGCTGCCGAGCAGACCGAAATCGACCAGGCCAAGGCCCGTAAGTTGGCCGCGGCCGCTGCTGCTGAGCATGCGGCCACCGATGCCGCCGAAGACGACTTGTATGGCCCCGACGGTCGTGCTGATGAGATGCCTGAGGATCTGGTGGATCCGAGCTCGCGGGCGGCGCGCATCGCCGAGGCGATCGCGCAGTTGAAGGCCGAAAGCGCCGCTGGTGGTCGCGACCGCAAGGCGCTGGCCGAGCAAAAGCGCCGGCGCCAGCAGCAAAAACAGGCCAAGCAGCAGATGGTGGTGGAGGGCTACCGCGCTCGCCGTGAGCGCGGTGGGCTGCTCCCGGTCGGGGCGATCCCCGCAGCGCTTCGCATCGAGGCGCTCGCCCATACTCTGGCTGTTCGCAAGGCCCAGGCGCAGGCCAGGATTGACGCCTTTTGGGCTCGGCCCTTCCGGGGTGGGCATACCCCGGGGCCGGTTGAGGACAACGTGTATGTCAAGCGGGCTCAAGCCGCTTTGGACCGGGCGGTGGCCAAGCTGCAGGCAGCCGAGGCTGAGCGTGCCCGCAACCAGGCAGCGGCCGCGGCCAGCGAAGCTACCCAAACCACCACCACGACGACATCCAAGCGTGCCCCCAAACGCAATATCACCGACCCGCAGTCGCGGATGATGCCCCTGCGGGGCGGAGGCTGGCTGCAGGGCTACAACTGTCAGGCCGCCACCAGCAGTGATGGGCTGATCATCGCCACCTCGGTGGGCAACAATCCCAACGATGCCACCGCGTTTAGCACCATCATGGACAAGACCGTGGCCGCCGCCGAGCGCATCGACGCCCACCGCAGCGACACTGCTGGGATCGGGGTGGTGCTCGCCGATGCCGGCTACCTCAGCACCGACAATCTCACCGCTGCGGGGCCCGACCGGCTTATCGCGGTCGGCAAAAGCCATGACCTGGCCTTCGCCGCCAAAAATGAACCCGCCACCGGCCCGCCCCCACCGGATGCCACGCCGATCGAGGCGATGGCCCACCGGCTACGCACACCCGAAGGACACGAGCTCTATAAGCAGCGCAGCCACATCGCCGAGACACCGTTCGCCCACGCCAAACACAACCTCGGATTCCGCCGCTTCACCAGCCGTGGGATCGACAGGGCAGCAGCAGAATTCGCCTTCCACTCACTTGTTCACAACCTCTTCAAAGCCATCGGGGCCGGCGCCATCGCCCCAGCCACCGGATAACCGGATCGGCCCCACGTACTCACACCACCAAACTCACCGCGC
>NZ_JCALCP010000003.1:0-504908 GCF_059812405.1 Mycobacterium sp. NGS57
GCAATACCTGATGCTGGACTACGACTGCCCGCGCTCGGTCCTGGACAAGGCCACCGCGATCACCCCGGGCCTGGAGTCGCCGACCATCGCCCCGCTGGCCGACCCGGACTGGGTGGCCATTCGCGCGCTGGTGCCCCGCCGCGGCGTCAACGAGATCATGGACGAACTGGCGGCGATCGGTGCCAAGGCGATCCTGGCTTCGGACATCCGGTTCTGCCGGTTTTGATCACGGTGGTGAAGCGCCACCTGTGTTAGCGTCCGCCCTGAGGCAGAGGAGGCCGCCGTGACCCACGCACTGGTTCTGTTGATGGCGTTGCTGATCGGTGTCGTCGCCGGCCTGCGGTCGCTGACGGCCCCGGCCGTGGTCGCCTGGGCGGCCTTCCTCACCTGGATCAACCTGCACGGGACCTGGGCTGCCTGGGTGGCCAACATCATCACGGTGGTGATCCTGACCGTTCTCGCGGTCGGCGAACTGGTCAACGACAAGCTGCCCAAGACGCCGGCACGCACCGCGCCACCGATTTTCGCCGCCCGGCTCGTCATGGGCGGGTTTGCCGGCGCCGTCATCGGCGCGGCGTGGCATTACACGTTCAGCTCGCTCGGGGCCGGCGTCATCGGCGCGGTGCTGGGCACCCTCGGCGGCTACCACGCGCGCCGGCGGCTGGTGGCCGCCCGCGGCGGGCAGGACCTGCCGATCGCGCTGCTCGAGGACGCCATCGCGATCCTGGGGGGCTTTGCGGTTCTCGCGCTGACGGCCCACCTGTGACGCAGCGTTTCGACGCGATCGTCGTCGGCGCCGGGCAGGCCGGGCCTCCACTGGCGGGCCGGCTGACGGCCGCCGGGCAACGCGTCGCGGTGATCGAGCGCAACCTGATCGGCGGCACCTGCGTCAACACCGGATGCATCCCGACCAAGACGCTGGTGGCCAGCGCGCACGCCGCGCACTTGGCCCGGCGCGCAGCGGAATACGGCGTCGGGGCCGGTCCCGTCAGCGTCGACATGGCGAAGGTCAAGGCGCGCAAGGACGGCATCATGCTCGCCGATCGCCGCGGTGTCGAAAGCTGGCTGAACGGCATGGACGGCTGCACCGTCGTTCGCGGCCACGCGCGTTTCACGGACCCGCACACCGTCGACGTCGATGGCGAGCAGCTGCGCGCCGACCGGATCTTCCTCAACGTCGGCGGCCGCGCGGTGGTGCCCGACATCCCGGGCCTGTCCGACGTGGAGTTCCTCACCAACACCTCGATCCTTGAACTCGACACCGTGCCAAGCCATCTCGTCATCCTCGGCGGCAGCTACATAGCGCTGGAATTCGCGCAGATGTATCGCCGCTTCGGCGCCCGGGTGACGGTGGTCGAGCGCGGCCCACGCCTGGCGTCCCGCGAAGACGGGGACGTCTCCGCCACGGTCCGGGACATCCTGGAGGCCGAGGGCATCGACGTCGTCGTCGGCGCCGACGACGTGCGAATCATCAAGAGCGACAATGGATTTCAGCTCACACCGAGCGCCGGGGCCGTCCCCATCGCCGGCAGTCACCTGCTGGTGGCGGTGGGCCGGCGGCCCAACACCGACGACCTGAACCTGCCGGCGGCCGGCGTCAAGACCGACGCGCGCGGCTTCATCGAGGTCGACGACCAGCTCAAGACCAATGTCGATCACATCTGGGCGATGGGCGATTGCAACGGCAAAGGCGCCTTCACCCACACCTCCTACAACGACTTTGAGATCGTCGCCGCCAACCTGCTCGATGAGGACCCCCGCCGGGTGAGCGACCGCATCACCACCTACGCGCTCTACATCGACCCGCCGCTGGGGCGCGCCGGCCTGACCGTCGAGCAGGCCCACGCGTCGGGGCGCAGGGCGCTGGTCGGCAAGCGGCCGATGACCAGGGTCGGGCGGGCGGTGGAAAAGGGTGAGACGCAAGGCTTTATGAAGATCGTGGTGGACGCCGACACCGACGAGATCCTGGGCGCCGCGATCCTCGGCGTCGGCGGCGACGAGGCGATCCACGCCATTCTGGACGTCATGTCGGCCAAGGCGCCCTACACCACGCTGTCGCGCACCATGCACATCCACCCCACCGTCAGCGAGCTGATTCCCACGATGCTGCAGGAGATGTCGCCGCTCGACTGACCGTCACCGGCGCTGGATCAGCAGCGTCTGCGCCGACGTCCCGATGAACCCGTCGCGGTCGAACACCTCGGCCGTGGTGACTCCGATGCCGTCCGGCCCGATCGACGCGCGGGCGCGCAGCGCGAAGTCGTTGCCGGCCGGAAGCCGGTGCAGGTGGACGACGGTGTCGGTGTTCATGAACACGAACCGGTCCGGGTCGAGGACCTTGCCCACGCCGTTCGCGCAGTCGACGACGCCGGCCAGCCGCTGTAGCGCCGACATGGGTTCGGCCTCGACGACGTGGACCAGTGGGCTGAACCAGGACACCGCCGCCGGCTGCCCGTCGGTGTCCTGCGGGCGCCAGCGGATCGCGTCGAAGTAGCCGCCGGCATCGGCGAACGGGGCCGGAAGCGGTTGGGCGGCGCCCTCCGTCAGCGGCGGGTAGCGGTCGCACGCGACGTCGGCGGTGTCGGTGGCGGCCAGCAGCCACGCCGTCACCCGCGCCGCCGCGCGCGGGGGCGCGCCGTCGCGGGCGGCCGACAGCTCGGCGGCCATCATGCAGACCCGCGAGCCCGGGCGCTCCACCCACGCGCGGGCGCGAAGGGGTTGCACCGGAACTGCGCCCAGGATGTCCAGGCTCAGCCGGCCGACGCGCAGCCCGGAGCCCGCCGCGAGCTCTTCGATCAGCTTGGTCAGCAGAGCCAAGGGCGGCGAGCCGTGCTGCAGTTCGGGACCCCAGTTGCTGCGCGTGAAGTCGGTCGGAGCAAACGACTGATAGTCGCCTTCGGGCGGGAGGCGACGGTAGAAGCAGCCGGTCATGCCGCCGGTTCGGTCGGTTGCGAAACGGCTTGCGGCGCCGTGTGTTCCGGCCAGCCGGGGTAGGGCGGCGGCGTTCCCCCGAATGCCGGGCAGAGCTGTTGGTGGGCGCACCAGTCGCACAGCCGCGACGGGCTGGGCCGGAAATCGCCCGTCGGCGCGGCGTGTTGGATGGCGCGCCAGATCGCGATCAGGGTCTTCTCGAAGCGCATCAGCTCGTCGTGGTCGGGCGTGTAGTCCAGCACCTGACCGTCGGCCAGGTAGATGATCCGCAGCCGGGTGGCCAGCACCCCGCGGGACCGCAGCAGCGCCACCGCGTAGAACTTCATCTGGAACATCGCCTTGAACTCGGCGAGCGCCCGCGCTTCCGGCGGCGCCTTGCCGGTCTTGTAGTCGACCACGCGCAGCTCCCCGGTGGCGGCGACGTCGATGCGATCGATGAAGCCGCGCAGCAGTGTGCCGTCGGCGAGCTCGACCTCCACCCGCTCCTCGCAGCATTGCGGGTCGAAGCGGGTCGGGTCCTCCAGCCGGTAGTAGCCGCACAGCAGCGCGCGGGCCTCGTCCAGCAGTTGGCTCTTCTGTTCGGGGTCCAGCTCGGCGGCCAGGTCGGGTTCGGCCGCGATCACCCGGTCCCAGGCGGGCTCGACCAGCGAGCTCGCGGTGTCGGGAACGCGCTGCCCCGCGGGCAGGCCGTAGAGCTGCTCGAGTGCCGCGTGCACCACCGACCCCCGCAGCTGCGCCGCCGACGGCGCCTCGGGCAGCCGGTCGATGGCCCGGAACCGATACAGCAGCGGGCACTGTTTGAAGTCCGCCGCCCGCGACGGCGAGAGGGCCGGCCGGGAAGCCGGCCGCACCGCGTCTTCCTCCGGCCGAACCGTCATACACGCAGCCTAGAACCGGGTGCCGACAACCCCGGGCAGTTCGGCGGGCGCGTCGGCTGGCACGCTAGACGGCGTGTCCGGAACCGGCCCATTCACCGCTGGTGAACGCGTCCAGCTCACCGACGCCAAGGGCCGGCACTACACGATGACGCTCACTGCCGGCGCCGAGTTTCACACCCATCGCGGCGCCATCGCCCACGACGCGCTGATCGGCCTCGAACAGGGCAGCGTCGTCAAGTCCAGCAACGGCGCGCCGTTCCTGGCGCTGCGCCCGCTGCTGGTCGACTACGTGATGTCGATGCCCCGCGGGCCGCAGGTGATCTATCCCAAGGACGCCGCCCAGATCGTGCACGAGGGCGACATCGGTCCCGGGGCCCGCGTGCTGGAGGCCGGGGCGGGTTCCGGCGCGCTGACCTGCTCGCTGCTGCGCGCCGTCGGGCCCGACGGCCTGGTGGTCTCCTATGAGCAGCGCGCCGACCACGCCGAGCACGCCCGCCGCAACGTGGAGGTGTTCTGCGGCGGGGCGCCCGACAACTGGCAGCTCATCATCGACGACCTCAACGATTCCACCCTGCCCGACGGCTCGTTCGACCGCGCCGTGCTCGACATGCTCGCGCCCTGGGACGTCCTCGGGGCCGCCGCGCGCCTGCTGGTTCCCGGCGGGGTGCTCATGATCTATGTGGCCACGGTCACCCAGCTGTCGCGGGTGGTCGAAGCCCTGCGGGCCCAGCAGTGCTGGACCGAACCGCGGTCCTGGGAGACGCTGCAGCGCGGGTGGAACGTCGTCGGGCTGGCCGTTCGGCCGCAGCATTCGATGCGCGGGCACACCGCGTTCCTGATCTTCACCCGGCGCCTGGCGCCCGGCGTGGTCGCCCCGGTGCCGCTGGGCCGCAAGCGCGAGGGCCGCGACGGCTGAGCGGGCGAGCCGGGGGGCCGCGAGAGTGCAGCTGCCGACGTGTTGTTCGAGTGGGGCCGTAGATAGGTGCACTTTCGCGGCGGCGGGCCGGCCTCACTGGTCGTCGCTGCGTACCAGACCCCGCCGCGCCGCCAGCAGCTCGAACTCGGGATGCGCGGCCACCAGGCGTTCGGCCGCGTCCAGCACGTCGACGACGTGGTTGCGGTCACCGGACACAACGGCGACGCCGACGCCCGCGCGCCGGTGCAGGTCCTGGGCGCCCGTTTCGGCGGCCGACACGCTGAACTTGCGCCGCAACTCGGCCACGACGGGACGGATCACCGTCCGCTTCTGTTTGAGGGACCGCACGTCGCCGAGCAGCACGTCGAACTCGAGCCAGCCGATCCACATCGCAACTCAGCCGGGGGGACCGGGCGACGGTGGCGGCGGCGCGGGGCTTGCCGGTGTGCTCCCTGTTGCCGAGTTGCCCAGGGCCAGCAGCATTTCCGCGGTCCGCCGAGAGAGCTGCCAACCGCCCTGGAATGGGGTGAACTCCATCGGGAAGGTGAAGGTGCCATTGTTGGCCTGGGCGGTGTTGACGGTGACGGTGGCGGTCACGTGGGACGGGTTCTTGTCCGACCAGGCGAGGTTCTTGGCCACGAACGTCATCGGAAGGTAGCCGTTGTCCCGCAGCGCCTTGGTGAACTTGTCCAGGGTGCCCGCGTTGTCGGGGGTTGCGCCCTCGACGAGGTTCACCTTGTCGATGCCGGGCACGTTGGGGTCGGCCAGCCGGTTCAGCACGTCGATCAGCGCCTCGGGGGCGGGCAGGGGAGCGGTGGGCGGGGCCGCGACCACGAGCGGGGTCGACGTGCCCGTGACCGCCGAGGACGAGGACGCCACGACCTTGGGCCCGGCGTGCGAGCACCCGGCGACCGCGACCGTCACCGCGGCGGCGCCCAGCGCAACCTGCAGGCCTAGCCGCGTCCAGGGGGCAACCACGGGCCAACGGGTGCAATGGATGTCACACCGGACGTCGGCGCGACGGGAAAGACGGCGCCGGCGGAGCCGGTTGGGAGGGCGTTTGGGGCCACGGCTGTCCTTTCGATCGGCGCGATTCGTGGCAGAGATTACCAGTGCAGCCAAAGTCTTAGCTTTTCGTTGGTATTTGACTGCCCACATCAACCCGCAATCGCCGGTAGCGTTGAAGTATCCACCGCACTTTCGCGGCGGGAAAGGGGCGCAACATGGGTGACTCAGAGCGTTCTGAAGCATTCGGCAACGCACGTGAAACTGGCATGTCCAGCGGCGACGCTGCCGAGTTGGAACAGCTACGCCGTGAGGCAGCAGTGCTGCGCGAGCAACTGGACAACACGGTGGGATCCCACGGCAGCGCTCGCTCCGCCCGTGACGTGCACCAGCTCGAGGCCCGTATCGACTCCCTTGCCGCCCGCAACTCCAAGCTGATGGAGACCCTCAAGGAAGCTCGCCAGCAACTGCTGGCGCTGCGCGAAGAGGTCGACCGGCTGGGTCAGCCGCCCAGCGGCTACGGCGTTTTGCTGGGGGCGCACGACGACGACACCGTCGACGTGTTCACCTCGGGCCGCAAGATGCGCCTGACCTGCTCGCCCAACATCGAGGTCGCTTCGCTGCGCAAGGGCCAGACCGTCCGTCTCAACGAGGCGCTGACCGTGGTCGAGGCCGGCACGTACGAGTCGGTCGGCGAGATCTCCACCCTGCGCGAGGTGCTCAACGACGGGCACCGCGCCCTCGTCGTCGGCCACGCCGACGAGGAGCGCATCGTATGGCTGGCCGAGCCGCTGGTCGCCGAGGATTTGCCCGACGGCGTGCCCGACGCCCTCAACGACGACACCAAGCCGCGCAAGCTGCGCCCCGGCGACTCGCTGCTGGTGGACACCAAGGCCGGCTATGCCTTCGAGCGCATCCCCAAGGCCGAGGTCGAGGACCTGGTGCTGGAGGAGGTGCCGGACGTCAGCTACTCAGACATCGGCGGCCTGACCCGCCAGATCGAGCAAATCCGCGACGCCGTCGAGCTGCCGTTCCTGCACAAGGAGCTCTACCGCGAGTACGCGCTGCGCCCGCCCAAGGGTGTGCTGCTCTACGGCCCGCCCGGCTGCGGTAAGACGTTGATCGCCAAGGCCGTCGCCAACTCGCTGGCCAAGAAGATGGCCGAGGTCCGCGGCGACGACGCCCGCGAGGCCAAGTCCTACTTCCTGAACATCAAAGGTCCCGAGCTGCTGAACAAGTTCGTCGGCGAAACCGAGCGCCACATCCGGCTGATCTTCCAGCGGGCCCGGGAGAAGGCGTCGGAGGGGACGCCGGTGATCGTGTTCTTCGACGAGATGGACTCGATCTTCCGCACCCGCGGCACCGGGGTTTCCTCGGACGTGGAGACCACGGTGGTCCCGCAGTTGTTGAGCGAGATCGACGGCGTCGAGGGCCTGGAGAACGTCATCGTGATCGGCGCCTCCAACCGCGAGGACATGATCGACCCCGCGATCCTGCGGCCCGGTCGCCTCGACGTGAAGATCAAGATCGAGCGCCCGGATGCCGAAGCGGCGCAAGACATCTTCTCGAAGTATTTGACCGAGGCGCTGCCGGTGCACGCCGACGACCTGGCCGAGTTCGACGGCGACCGCACCGCCTGCATCAAGGCGATGATCGAAAAGGTCGTCGACCGGATGTACGCCGAGATCGACGACAACCGGTTCCTGGAGGTCACCTACGCCAACGGTGACAAGGAGGTCATGTACTTCAAGGACTTCAACTCCGGGGCGATGATCCAGAACGTCGTCGACCGCGCGAAGAAGAACGCGATCAAGTCGGTGCTGGAAACCGGCCAGCCGGGCCTGCGCATCCAGCACCTGCTCGACTCGATCGTCGACGAGTTCGCCGAGAACGAAGACCTGCCCAACACCACCAACCCCGATGACTGGGCGCGGATTTCGGGCAAGAAGGGCGAGCGGATCGTCTACATCCGCACGCTGGTCACAGGCAAGAGCTCGAGCGCGTCGCGGGCCATCGACACCGAGTCGAACCTGGGCCAGTACCTGTAGGCGCAGTCGCCGTTCGGGTCAGCCGGTTTCCAGCGAGTAGCTGTTGGTCAGGTTGTCCTGCAGCACCTCGGCGGCCTGGGTCCGGGTGTCCACCCGCAGTTCTTCGGTGAGTACGCGCGACTGGTAACTCCACCCCCTGGGCAGGTCGAGCCGGCCGGCCAGCCCGGGCAGGTCCTCGCGGCTCAGGTTGGGGTCGGCGACCTGGCTCCAGGTCTGCATGACCCAGCGCTGCCCCCGGGGGTCGACGAGTTCGTAGATCTCCTCGCCGGCGTTGAACACGAACACCGTATGGCGGCTCACCTTGTTGACGGTGAACGGCGCCGGGTTCATCGACGACAGCAGGACAGTCGCCTGCAGGATCATCTCGATGCCCCCGAAGCTCTTCGTGATCTGCGGGCCCTGCGGCCGCTTTTCGATGGCGTTCATCAGCCAGTACCGCGGGCCGTTGAGAAGCGCTGCGGCCGCGCCGTTTTCGGTGGCGATGGCGTGCGCATCCAGTGCCGACCACAACTCGGCGGGACAATCGTTGAGCGGAAAGCTGTTGTAGACCGCGGCCTGCGGGCCGGCCTCGCCGGGCGTCACGAGAAGTACTTCGCCATAACGTTTCCCGGCCAAATCGGTCACCTTGTGAAATTAATCACTACCCCCGTCGGCGTCAACTTCACACGCGGTGACGGCCACGGCGCCGCGGTAGCGGTTGCGCGCGATCAACGTCGTGCGCAGGTCGTCGATCAGTGGGTCGAGGAACGTGGCGCGGTACTCGGCGTCGCCGGCCGCGCGGGCGCTGATGTACATGAACGTCAGGGCGCCGAGGAACAGGGTCATGTGGATCAGCGAATCGGGCACCGGCAGCGTGAATCCCAGCACCGTCGCGGTGCTGGTATAGGTGTGGGTCCATTCATTCAGCAGCGACGGCGTGAGCACGATCAGCCCCAGAATCAGGTAGATGGTGGCGGTGACCACGGCCACCACTAGGATCTGCGCCAGCTGCGAGGCGGCCAGCACGAATACCACGTTGAGGCGTTCGGCCCGTTTCAGCGGCGCGCAATCGCCGACGTCCGGCATCGTCGCGAACGGCGTGTCGACAAGCCGCTCAGCGTCTTTGGGGTCATTACCTTGCACGGCCGCCGTGCGCAGGGCCGGCCGGACGCGTTCACCGGTGGCGGAGACGACGAAGACCGCGGCGATGGACAGCAGGAACGCGATCGCCAGCGCCAGCCGGTCCCCGCTGATCGTCGTCGACATGATCCACACATAACTGTTGAAAAACACCAGGGCGGTCAGCAACACCACCGGCAGGGCTCGCACGGCCAGGGCGCCCACCGTCGCAAGGTGCGACAGCATCATGCGCACCGCCCACCCGACGACCGACCCGACGCCGCAGCCGGTCAGAAGCAGCACCGCCGCGACGACGACGGCGTCCTGGGCCAGGTTGGTCGCACCGCCGACGATGGTGCTCACGCAAGCCACGACGAGCACGGCGACGGTCGCCGCGCCCGCGCGGGCCCGGCCGCCGCGCAACCCCGACACCAGCCACCCGACGACGCTCATCGTGGGAAGCGCGAGGCCGACGATGGTCAGCACGATCACTTCGGAGGTAGTGGGCTCGCCGGCGATCTCGACGTCATGGCCGCCGGTGATCAGGTAGAGCGCCAGCGCGCAGGCCTGCAGCGCCGCATACGCCGCCAGCATCGGGGCCGACCGCGGCCACAGCCGCCGCCAACGGGACCGCCTCGTCAGCACCGCCGGCAAACCCCGCTGCAGGAACCAGCTTTCGGCGGCCGCGCCGGATAGCCCCATGCGGGCTCACCCTAGTGCCCGAGGCGCGCCAGTCCGGCCGTTCTCGCGAGCATTTACCCCCACTTCGCGGGCTATATGGTCACCGGGCCTATCTTGAAGGAATGCAACGGATTATCGGCACGGAGGTCGAGTACGGCATTTCCTCGCCGTCGGACCCGACCGCCAACCCGATCCTCACCTCGACGCAGGCGGTCCTGGCCTATGCGGCGGCCGCCGGGATTCAGCGCGCCAAACGCACGCGCTGGGACTACGAGGTGGAATCGCCGCTGCGTGACGCCCGCGGCTTCGACCTGAGCCGCTCGGCCGGGCCCCCACCGGTCGTCGACGCCGACGAGGTCGGCGCGGCCAACATGATCCTGACCAACGGCGCGCGCCTCTACGTCGACCACGCCCACCCCGAATACTCCGCCCCCGAATGCACCGACCCGTTGGACGCGGTGATCTGGGACAAGGCCGGCGAGCGCGTGATGGAGGCCGCGGCGCGGCACGTCGCCAGCGTGCCCGGCGCCGCCAAGCTGCAGCTTTACAAGAACAACGTTGACGGCAAGGGCGCCTCGTACGGCTCCCACGAGAACTACCTGATGAGCCGCCAGACGCCGTTCTCGGCCATCATCGCGGGCCTGACACCGTTTTTCGTTTCCCGGCAGGTCGTCACCGGCTCGGGACGCGTCGGCATCGGCCCCGCCGGCGACGAGCCCGGCTTCCAGCTGTCCCAGCGCTCCGACTACATCGAGGTCGAGGTCGGGCTGGAGACCACGCTCAAACGCGGCATCATCAACACCCGCGACGAGCCGCACGCCGATGCCGACCGGTATCGGCGCCTGCATGTCATCATCGGCGACGCCAACCTCGCCGAGACGTCGACGTACCTGAAGCTGGGCACCACGGCGCTGGTGCTCGACCTGATCGAAGAGGGCCCCGCGCACGGGATAGACCTGAGCGACCTCGCGTTGGCGCGGCCGGTGCACGCCGTGCATGCCATCAGCCGCGACCCGTCGTTGCGGGTCGCGGTGGCCCTGGCCGACGGCCGTGAACTGACCGGCCTTGCGCTGCAACGGGTCTATCTCGATCGGGTGGCCAAGCTGGTCGACAGCCGCGACCCCGACCCCCGCGCATCCGACGTCGTCGAGACCTGGGCCGACGTGCTCGACAAACTCGAGCGCGACCCGATGGACTGCGCCGAATTGCTGGACTGGCCCGCCAAGCTGCGCCTGCTCGACGGCTTCCGACAGCGCGAGAACCTGAACTGGTCGGCGCCGCGGCTGCACCTCGTCGACCTGCAGTATTCCGACGTCCGGCTGGACAAGGGCCTGTACAACCGGCTCGTCGCGCGCGGCTCGATGAAGCGCCTGGTCACCGAGCACCAGGTGCTCGAGGCCGTCGACAAGCCGCCCACGGACACGCGCGCCTACTTCCGCGGCGAATGCCTGCGCAGGTTCGGCGCCGACATCGCCGCGGCGAGCTGGGACTCGGTGATTTTCGACCTCGGCGGCGATTCGCTGGTGCGCATCCCGACGCTCGAGCCGCTGCGCGGCAGCAAGGCGCATGTGGGCGCGTTACTGGACTCCGTGGACAGCGCCGTCGAACTGGTGGAACAACTGACCAGCTAAGCCCGTTAGACCGGGAAACGCGGGGATCCACCGGTGTTGACCGGTAATGTAGGGAAACAGGCCCAGAACCAACCAGGAGGCGGCGATGGCTCAGGAGCAGACCAAGCGTGGCGGTGGCGGCGGCGACGATGACGACTTCGCCGACGGCACTGCCGCGGGCCAGGAGCGTCGCGAAAAGTTGGCCGAGGAAACCGACGATCTGCTCGACGAGATTGACGACGTCCTTGAGGAAAACGCCGAGGACTTCGTCCGCGCGTACGTCCAAAAGGGCGGACAGTGACCTGGCCGTCCTCCCATCGCCTGTCCACCAATTCCGCACTTCCAGCGAGCCCGGCCGTAGACCTTTCTTCGTTTGCTGACTTCCTTCGCCGCCAGGCGCCCGAGTTGCTGCCGGCCAGTTTCGGGGGAGCCGCGCAGCCCGGCGGCGCCGGGGCCCAGCTGCCACACGGCACCACCATCGTCGCGCTGAAATACCCCGGCGGCGTCGTCATCGCCGGCGACCGCCGCTCCACGCAGGGCAACATGATCGCGGGCCGCGACGTGAAGAAGGTGTACATCACCGACGACTACACGGCGACGGGCATCGCCGGCACCGCGGCGATCGCCGTCGAGTTCGCCCGCCTGTACGCGGTGGAACTCGAGCACTACGAGAAGCTCGAAGGCGTACCGCTGACGTTCGCCGGAAAGGTCAACCGGCTCGCGATCATGGTGCGCGGCAACCTGGCCGCGGCGATGCAAGGTTTGGTGGCGCTGCCGCTGCTGGCCGGGTACGACATCCACGCGGCGGACCCCGAAAGCGCCGGCCGCATCGTCTCGTTCGACGCCGCCGGCGGCTGGAACATCGAGGAAGAGGGCTACCAGGCGGTGGGGTCGGGCTCGATCTTCGCCAAGTCGTCGATGAAGAAGCTGTATTCGCAAGTCGCCGATGCCAATTCGGCGGTGCGGGTGGCCGTCGAGGCGCTCTACGACGCCGCCGACGACGACTCGGCCACCGGCGGGCCGGATCTGGTCCGCGGCATTTACCCGACGGCGGTCACCATCGGCGCCGAGGGTGCGGCCGACGTGCCGGAGAGCCGCATCGCCGAGCTTGCCCGTGAAGTCATCGAAAGCCGCTCGCGCGCAGACACTTTCGGTCCCGACGCCGAGCCGCGAGGTGAGAAGTGAGTTTCCCGTATTTCATCTCGCCCGAGCAGGCGATGCGCGAGCGCAGCGAGCTCGCGCGCAAGGGCATCGCGCGGGGCCGCAGCGTGGTCGCGCTGGCCTACGCCGGTGGTGTGCTGTTCGTCGCGGAGAACCCGTCGCGCTCGTTGCAGAAGATCAGCGAGCTCTACGACCGCGTCGGCTTCGCGGCCGCGGGAAAGTTCAACGAATTCGACAACCTGCGCCGCGGCGGGATTCAGTTCGCCGATACCCGCGGCTACGCCTACGACCGTCGCGATGTGACCGGTCGGCAGCTGGCCAACGTCTACGCGCAGACGCTGGGCACCATCTTCACCGAGCAGGCCAAGCCCTACGAGGTGGAATTGTGCGTCGCCGAGGTCGCGCACTTCGGTGAGACGAAACCGCCTGAGCTGTACCGGATTACCTATGACGGGTCCATCGCCGACGAGCCGCACTTCGTGGTGATGGGCGGGACCACCGAGCCGATCACCACCGCGCTGAAGGAGTCGTACGCCGAGAACGCCGACCTCACCGACGCCGTGCGGATCGCGGTCGGCGCGTTACGCGCCGGCAGCGCCAACGGTGGCTCGAGCGAGCAGCCCCCACTGGACGTGTCCAACCTGGAGGTGGCCATCCTCGACGCCAACCGGCCGCGGCGGGCGTTTCGGCGGATCAGCGGTCCCGCGCTGGAATCGTTGCTGCAGAAGGCGGACGCCAAGGGCGCCAAGGGATCCAAGGACGCCAAGGACGCCAAGGACGCCAAGGACGCCAAGGACGCCAAGGCCGCCAAGGACACTAAGGATGCCAAAGACGCGTCGGCCGACGGCAAGTCATAGGACTAGCGCGTTGCTCTGAGCCGGCCACTCGGCCCGCCATTGAGCGTGAAGCGTGGGCTTTCGCAGTGAAGCCTGGGCGGCTAACCGACCAAAATCCCGCCCTGCGCGCGCACCCAATGCCATGGCCTCGCACTGGGCGCATCCCTTGCGTGACAGCATGCTGTCAATAATCTTGATGCTATGCTGTCAAGATGCGGACCACGGTGACATTGGACGACGACGTCGAGCACTTGGTGCGACGCCGGATGGCCGAGCGGCACGTGTCCTTCAAAAAAGCGCTGAACGACGCGATCCGTGACGGCGCCGCGGGGGGAACCGAACCGCGCCGGTTCGCGACCCGCACCGCTGACCTCGGTGTCCCCGCGGTCAACCTCGATCGGGCGCTACAGCTTGCCGCCGAACTCGAAGACGAGGAACTCGTTCGCCGTCAGCGGCGTCGGTCTTAACAATGAAGATCGTCGACGCCAATGTGCTGCTCTATGCGGTCAACACGTCGAGCGAACATCACGCGCCGTCCGTGCGCTGGCTCGACGACGCGCTGTCGGGCGCCGACAGCGTCGGCTTCGCCTGGGTTCCATTGCTGGCCTTCGTCCGGCTCGCGACCAAGGACGGGCTGTTTCCGCGGCCGCTGACTCCGGCCGAGGCCACTGGTCAGGTCGCCGACTGGCTGGCCGCGCCGAGCGCGGTGCTGGTGAATCCGACGGCGGCGCACGCCGAGATCCTGGCCAGGATGGTGGGGCAAGTCGGAGCCGGCGGCAACCTCGTCAACGACGCGCACCTGGCCGCGCTTGCCGTCGAGCATCGCGCCAGCATCGTGTCGTACGACAGTGACTTCGGCCGATTCCCCGGGGTGCGCTGGGACCTGCCGTCGGCCCCGCCCGGTCGATGAGAACGGGCCTCCTGCGGCGACGTCACTGAGGCTTCCGCATACACAATGGGCGCGGCTTCCGCACCCTGGCCCCCGGACAACCAGTACCCTCGATTACGTGCAGCGGCGAATCATGGGGATCGAGACCGAGTTCGGTGTTACCTGCACGTTCCACGGCCATCGCCGCCTGTCCCCGGATGAGGTCGCCCGCTACCTGTTCCGCCGGGTGGTGTCGTGGGGCCGCAGCTCCAACGTCTTCCTGCGCAACGGGGCGCGCCTCTACCTCGACGTCGGCAGCCACCCCGAGTACGCCACGGCCGAATGCGACAGCCTGGTGCAGCTAGTCACGCACGACCGCGCCGGCGAATGGGTGCTCGAAGACCTGCTCGTCGACGCCGAGCAGCGCCTGGCCGACGAGGGCATCGGCGGCGACATCTACCTGTTCAAGAACAACACCGACTCGGCGGGCAACTCGTATGGCTGCCACGAGAACTACCTGATCGTGCGGGCCGGCGAGTTCTCCCGGATCTCCGATGTGCTGCTGCCGTTCCTGGTCACCCGCCAGCTGATCTGCGGCGCGGGCAAGGTGCTGCAGACGCCGAAGGCGGCCACGTTCTGCCTGTCGCAGCGCGCCGAGCACATCTGGGAGGGCGTCTCCAGCGCCACCACCCGATCACGCCCGATCATCAACACCCGCGACGAGCCGCACGCCGACGCCGAGAAGTACCGGCGGCTGCACGTCATCGTCGGCGACTCCAACATGTGCGAGACGACCACCATGCTCAAGGTGGGCACCGCCGCGCTGGTGCTGGAGATGATCGAGGCCGGGGTCCCCTTCCGCGACTTCTCCCTGGACAACCCGATCCGCGCCATCCGCGAGGTCAGCCACGACGTCACGGGCCGGCGGCCGGTGCGGCTGGCCGGCGGGCGCCAGGCCAGCGCGCTGGACATCCAGCGCGAGTACTACAGCCGCGCCGTCGAGCACCTGCAGACCCGGGAGCCCAACGCGCAGATCGAGCAGGTCGTCGACCTGTGGGGCCGCCAGCTCGACGCCGTCGAGAGCCAGGATTTCGCGAAGGTGGACACCGAGATCGACTGGGTGATCAAGCGCAAGCTGTTCCAGCGTTACCAGGACCGCTACGACATGGAGCTGTCCGACCCCAAGATCGCCCAGCTGGATTTGGCCTACCACGACATCAAGCGCGGGCGTGGCGTCTTCGATCTGCTGCAGCGCAAGGGCCTGGCCGCTCGTGTCACCACGGACGAGGACATCGCCGAGGCCGTCGACAACCCGCCGCAGACTACCCGCGCCCGGTTGCGCGGGGAGTTCATCAGTGCCGCCCAGGCGGCGGGCCGCGACTTCACCGTCGACTGGGTGCACCTCAAGCTCAATGACCAGGCCCAGCGCACCGTGCTGTGCAAGGACCCGTTCCGGTCCGTCGACGAGCGGGTCAAGCGGCTGATCGCGAGCATGTAGCCGGACGAATGGCGATCTCGAAAGTCGAGCGGCTGGTCAACCTCGTCATCGCTCTGCTGTCCACCCGCGGCTACATCACCGCCGAAAAGATCAGGTCCAGCGTCGCCGGCTATTCCGACAGCCCGTCCGCCGAGGCGTTCTCGCGGATGTTCGAGCGCGACAAGAACGAGCTGCGCGACCTCGGCATCCCCCTCGAGGTCGGCCGGGTCTCGGTGACCGACCCCACCGAGGGCTACCGGATCAACCGCGACGCCTATGCGCTGCCGCCGGTCGAGCTGACTCCGGACGAGGCGGCCGCGGTGGCCGTCGCGACGCAATTGTGGGAGTCACCCGAGCTGATCACCGCCACCCAGGGCGCGTTGCTCAAGCTGCGCGCCGCCGGGGTCGACGTCGACGCCGTCGATGCCGCCGCCCCGGTAGCCATCGCGTCCCCGGGCGGCGTGCCGGGGCTGCGCGGGTCGGAGGACGTTCTCGGAATCCTGTTGTCCGCCATCGATTCTCGTCAGGCCGTGCAATTCCCGCACCGGCCCTCGCGGGCCGAGCCCTTCGCCACGCGCACGGTCGAGCCGTGGGGCGTGGTCACCGAGAAGGGTCGTTGGTATCTGGTGGGCCACGACCGCGACCGCGACGCCACCCGCACGTTCCGGCTGTCCCGGATCGGCGCCGACGTCACCCCGGTCGGCCCGGCCGGTGCCGTCACCGTGCCCGACGGCGTGGACCTGCGCAAGATCGTGACCCAGACGGTCAACGAAGTTTCCGCGGCGCCGACGCTCGGGCGGGCCCGGGTGTGGGTCGCCGACGGCCGTGCGACCGCGCTGCGACGCGCCGGAACGCCAACGGCCCCACGGCAATTGGGTGGCCGCGACGGCGAGGTGATCGAACTCGACATCGGGTTTGCCGACCAGCTCGCGCGCGACATCGCCGGCTATGGCGCCGATGCCGTCGTGCTCGAGCCGGAGTCCCTGCGCGACGACGTGCTGGCCCGATTGGAAGGCCAGGCGCAATGACACTCATCTCCACCCGGCTGGTCCGGCTGCTCAACATGGTGCCGTATTTCCAAGCCAACCCGAGGGTCACCCGGGCCAAGGCCGCCGCGGATCTGGGGGTGTCGGCCAAGCAGCTGGAGGACGACCTCAACCAGCTCTGGATCTGCGGCTTGCCCGGCTATTACCCGGGCGACCTCATCGATTTCGAGTTCTCTGGCGACACCATCGAGGTGACGTTCTCCGCGGGCATCGACCGGCCGCTCAAGCTCACCTCGCCGGAGGCGACGGGCCTGCTGGTGGCGCTGCGGGCGCTGGCCGACATCCCGGGCGTGGTCGATCCGCAGGCGGCGCGCAGCGCGATCGCCAAGATCGAGGCCGCCGCCGGCGCCGTCGGCCAGGACGGCACGATGGCCGCCGTCGACGAGCGCGCACCCGCCGAAAGCCGGGCCGCGGCCGCGGTGCGCAGGGCGGTACAGGACAAACGCGCGCTGGCGATCGACTACTACTCCGCCTCCCATGACACCCTGACCAGCCGGATCGTCGACCCGATCCGGGTCCTGCTGATCGGCGGTCACAGCTACCTGGAGGCCTGGTCGCGGGAGGCCGAAGGCGTTCGTTTGTTCCGTTTCGACCGGATCGTGGAGGCCCGCGACCTGGGAGAGCCGGCCGCCGCCCCCGAACCGGCGCTGCAGGCGCCGCCGGATACCTCGCTGTTCGAGGGCGACCCGTCCCTGCCGTCGGCCAAGCTCCTGGTGGCGCCCTCGGCCTCGTGGATGTTCGAGTACTACCCGATGCGCGACGTGCGCGAGTTGGCCGGCGGATCGTGCGAGGCCGTCATGACCTATGCCTCCGAGGACTGGATGACGCGCCTGGTGCTCGGCTTCGGGTCGGCGGTGCGGGTGCTGGAACCGCAGCCGCTGGCCAAGCGGGTGCGGGAGGCCGCCACCGCCGCGCTGCAGTCCTACCAGGTCGCGGCGCGCTCCCACTAGGTCGGGGCCTCGCTGCGGTAGCATCGGGTGGACGTCTGGAGGTAATCAAAGTGGGCAGTCTTAGTCCGTGGCACTGGGCGATCCTCGCGGTCGTCGTGGTCCTGCTGTTCGGTGCCAAGAAGCTCCCCGATGCGGCGCGGTCGTTGGGCAAGTCGATGCGCATCTTCAAGTCCGAGATCCGGGAAATGCAGACCGAGGGCAAGCCCGAAGCGCACTCCATCGAGAATCCCCAGCCCGTGCAGTCGCAGCGGGTCGACCCGCCGGCGGCCACCGAGCAGGGGCACACCGAAGCGCGCCCGGCCTAGCCGCGCCGCCGCGGTGCCCGAGCGCGACTGACGAAACGTCGTGAAAGGTTTCAGGGTTTCAGCGCGCCCCGCCGGCCTGCTGAAACGGCTCAACCCCCGCAACAGGCGCAGCCGCACCAACCCCGACGCGACGATGTCGCTGGTCGACCACCTGACCGAGCTGCGTACCCGGCTGCTGATCGCGCTGGCGGCGATCCTGATCACGACGATCTTCGGGTTCGTCTGGTACTCGCACTCGATTTTCGGGCTGGAAAGCCTCGGCGAATGGCTGCGCCACCCGTACTGTTCGCTGCCGCAGTCGGCCCGCGCGAGCATCAGCGCCGACGGGCAGTGCCGGCTGCTGGCGACCGCGCCGTTCGACCAGTTCATGCTGCGGCTCAAGGTGGGGCTGACCGCCGGGGTCGTGCTGGCCTGCCCGGTGTGGTTCTACCAGCTGTGGGCGTTCATCACCCCGGGGCTCTACCAGAAGGAGCGCCGCTTCGCGATCGGCTTCGTGATCCCCGCGGTGGTGTTGTTCCTGGGCGGCGCGGTGCTGGCGTACTTCGTGCTGTCCAAGGCGCTCGGTTTTTTGCTGACCGTCGGCAGCGACGTGCAGGTGACCGCGCTGTCGGGGGACCGGTACTTCGGCTTCCTGATCAACCTGCTGGTCGTGTTCGGCGTCAGCTTCGAGTTCCCGCTGCTGATCGTCATGCTCAACATGACCGGCATGCTGCCCTACCAGCGGCTCAAGGCGTGGCGGCGCGGGCTGATCTTCGCGATGTTCGTCTTCGCGGCGGTGTTCACGCCGGGATCCGATCCCTTCTCGATGACGGCGCTCGGGATGGCGCTGTCGGTGCTCCTCGAGTTCGCCATCCAGATCGCGCGGCTGCACGACCGGCGCAAGGCCAAGCGCGAGGCCCAGGCGGCGATCCCCGACGACGAGGCCTCGGTCATCGAGCCGCCCTCGCCGATAGCGGAGTCGATACCCGAGCCGTCCATCATCGCCGGGAGCCATGACGACGTCACATAACCCCCACCCCCCTCGCGAGCGGGCGTGTTGGTACCGCGACACGCCGCATTTCATGTACATCTGCGGACGCTCGCGTCATCGGGCGACGGCGTGACCGAGCTCGCCGAGCTGGACCGGTTCGCCGCGGAGCTACCCTTTGCCCTCGACGACTTTCAGCAGCGGGGCTGCGCGGCGCTGGAACGCGGTCACGGCGTGCTGGTCTGTGCGCCGACCGGCGCCGGCAAGACGGTGGTCGGCGAATTCGCCGTACACCTGGCGCTGGCGGCCGGCGGCAAGTGCTTCTACACCACCCCGCTGAAGGCCCTGAGCAACCAGAAGCACACCGATTTGACCGCGCGCTACGGTCGCGACCGGATCGGGCTCCTGACCGGAGACATGTCGGTAAACGGCGACGCGCCCGTCGTGGTGATGACCACCGAAGTGCTGCGCAACATGCTGTACGCGAATTCGCCTGCGCTGCAAGGTCTTTCCCATGTGGTGATGGACGAGGTGCATTTCCTTGCCGACCGGATGCGGGGGCCGGTGTGGGAGGAGGTGATCCTGCACCTGCCCGACGAGGTGCGGCTGGTCAGCCTGTCGGCGACGGTGAGCAATGCCGAGGAGTTCGGCGGCTGGATCCAGACCGTTCGCGGCGACACCACCGTCGTCGTCGACGAACACCGGCCCGTCCCGCTGTGGCAGCACGTCCTGGTGGGCAAGCGCCTGTTCGACCTGTTCGACCCCGGGGCCGAAGCACCCGAAGCCGACACGTCGCGCGGCCCCCGTGTTGATCCGGACCTGGTGCGCCACATCGCCCATCGCCGCGAGGCGGACCGGATGTCGGACTGGCACAGTCCCCGGAGGGGACGGGGGGGTCAGGGGCGGCCACGTTTCTACCGGCCGCCCGCGCGGCCCGACGTGCTCGCGATCCTGGACTCCCAGGGCCTGCTGCCGGCGATCACGTTCGTGTTTTCGCGGGCGGGCTGTGACGCCGCGGTGCAGCAATGCCTGCGATCGCCGCTGCGGCTGACCACCGAGGAGGAGCGCGCCCAGATCGCGGAGGTGATCGACCACCGCTGCGGCGACCTGGCCGACGCCGACCTGGCCGTGCTGGGCTACTACGAGTGGCGCGAGGGGCTGTTGCGCGGCCTGGCCGCCCACCACGCCGGCATGCTGCCGGCGTTTCGGCACACGGTCGAGCAGCTGTTCACCGCCGGCCTGGTCAAGGCGGTGTTCGCCACCGAAACCCTGGCGCTCGGCATCAACATGCCCGCACGCACCGTCGTGCTCGAGCGGCTGGTGAAGTTCAACGGCGAGCAGCACGCGGCGCTGACGCCGGGCGAGTACACCCAGCTGACCGGCCGCGCCGGCCGGCGCGGCATCGACGTCGAGGGGCACGCGGTGGTGCTGTGGAACCCCGGCGAGGAGACCACCGAACCCGCCGCGGTGGCCGGGCTGGCGTCCACCCGCACCTTCCCGCTGCGCAGTTCGTTCGCCCCGTCGTACAACATGACGATCAACCTGGTTCAGCACATGGGCCCCCAACAGGCGCACGAGCTGCTCGAGCAGTCGTTCGCCCAGTACCAGGCCGACCGCTCCGTCGTCGGCCTGGTCCGCGGCATCGAACGCGGCAAGCGGATGCTCGACGAGATCGCCGGCGAGCTCGGCGGGCACGACGCGCCGATCTTCGAATACGCCCGGCTGCGCGCGCGCATCTCCGACATGGAGCGCGCGCAGTCGCGCGCGTCGCGGCTGCAGCGGCGGCAGGCGGCCAGCGACGCGCTGGCCGCGTTGCGCCGCGGCGACATCATCAACATCACCCACGGCCGCCGCGGCGGTCTGGCGGTGGTGCTGGAGTCGGCCCGCGACAGCTTCGACCCACGACCGCTGGTGCTCACCGAGAACCGTTGGGCGGGACGGATTTCGACGGCCGACTACACGGGGGCGTCGGCGCCGGTGGGATCGATGTCGTTGCCCAAGCGGGTCGAACACCGCCAGCCGCGGGTCCGGCGCGACCTCGCCTCGGCGCTGCGCTCGGCCGTCTCCGGACTGGACCTCCCGACCGCCCGCCGCGGCGGCCGCGGCGACACCGACGGCGCATTTCACGATCCGGAGCTGTCGTCGTTGCGGGAGCAGCTGCGCCGCCATCCCGCGCACAACGGGCCGGGCCTCGAAACCCGGATGCGTCAGGCCGAGCGGTATCTGCGCATCGAACGCGACAACGCGCAGCTGGAGAAAAAGGTGGGCGCCGCCACCAACTCGTTGGCCCGCACGTTCGACCGGATCGTCGGGCTGCTCACCGAACGGGGCTTCATCGAGGGGCCGGCCGACGACCCCCGCGTCACCGACGACGGCAGATTGCTGGCTCGCATCTACAGCGAGAGCGACCTGCTGGTGGCCGAATGCCTGCGCTCGGGGGCGTGGGCGGGGTTGAAGCCGGCCGAGTTGGCGGCGGTGGTGTCGGCGGTGCTGTACGAGTCCCGGGGCGGCGACGGCGGGGGCGCGGTGTTGGCGGCCGAGGTGCCCACGCAGCGATTGCGTCAGGCCCTGCAGCAGACGTCGCGGCTGTCCACCGCGCTGCGCGCCGACGAGCAGGCGCACCGGATCGTCCCCAGCCGCGAGCCCGACGACGGCTTTGTCCACGTCATCTACCGGTGGGCGCGGACGGGCGATCTGACCGCCGCTCTGGCGGCGGCCGATGCAGCCGGATCTGGTGCCCCGCTGTCGGCCGGGGACTTCGTGCGGTGGTGCCGCCAGGTGCTCGACCTGCTCGACCAGGTGCGCAACGCGGCGCCGGATCCCGAGCTGCGCGCGGCCGCCAAGCGCGCGATCAACGACGTCCGGCGCGGCGTCGTCGCAGTTGACGCCGGGTAGGCTGGGCGCGAGCTACCGTGGCAGGGCCGGGTAAACGAGGGACTTAACGAGGGATCGAGGAGAAACGATGAGCGGACCGCAGGGATCGGAGCCGGGCCAGCAGTGGCAACCGCCCGGTCAGGGCGGCGATCAGTCGTCGGATCCCACGCAGGTGGGATCGCCGTGGCAGCAGCACCCGGGTCAGGACGCGACATGGCAGGCGCCGGCCTACACCCCCCCGGCCGATTACCCGCAGTACCAACAGCCCACGGAGCAGGCCTACCCGCAGCAGTACTCCCAGCAGCCCGGCTATGGCCAACCGGGGGCCCAGCCCGGCCAGTACGGTGCGCAGCCCACCCAGTACGCCCAGCCCGGGCAGTACGCCCAGCCCGGCCAGTACCCGCCGCCCGGTCAGTACCCCCAGCCCGGTCAATACGGTCAGTACCCTCAGCCCGGCCAGTACCCGCAGCAGTACCCGCCGTACGAGCAGCCGGGCAAGAAGCGGCCGACCGCGCTGCTCGGGGGCGTGGCCGCCGCGATCGCCCTGCTGGTCATCGCGGTGGTGCTGGTGCTCGGCTTCTGGCAGCCCGGGTTTTTCGTGACCACCAAACTGGACGTCAACAAGGCCCAGGCCGGCGTCCAGCAGGTGCTCACCGACGAGACCAACGGCTACGGCGCCAAGAACGTCAAGGACGTCGCGTGCAACCACGGCCAGGACCCCGTCGTCAAGAAGGGCGGCACGTTCGATTGTGATGTCAGCATCGACGGCGCCAAGAAGCGTGTGACGGTGACGTTCCAGGACAACAAGGGCACCTACGAGGTCGGCCGGCCCCAGTAGGGTCCGCTAACCGGGCAGCGCGTCGAGCGCTTTCTGCAGGCGGGCGATCGGGGACCCGACGCCCAGTTCGGTGGCCAGCTTGGCGGTGCGCCTGGGATGCGCGGCCGTCAGCGGCAGGGCGTCGTCGGGCGTCGACAGCCCGACCGGCGCGTCGGTGGCGACCCGCACCACCCGGTGCGCGGCCTCGATGTAGTCGGCGGCGCCGAGCAGCTTTGCGCGTAAACCCTTGGCCATCTTGGACTTTGGGTCGTGGGCGGCGGCCAGGATGCGTTCCAGCGAACCGTGCTGGGCCAGCAGGGTGGCTGCCGTCTTCTCGCCGACGCCCGGTACCCCGGGCAGGCCGTCGGACGGGTCGCCGCGCAGCAGTGCCAGCTCGGCGTAGGCCGCGCCCGCCCGTTCCCGCGGCACGCCATATTGTTCGGCCACTTCGGCCGGCCCGAACAACGTGGCCTTGGAAAGCCCCCGGCCCAGGTAGAGCACCCGGACGGGGACGGGGTCGTCGGCGACCACCTGCAGCAGGTCGCGATCGCCGCTGACCACCACCACCGGATCGGTGCGTTCGCGCGCCGCCAGCGTGCCCAGCACGTCGTCGGCCTCGAAGCCCTCGGCGCCCGCGGTGGGGATGCCGAACGCGTCCAGCAGTTCCATGATCATGTCGACCTGCGGCGTCAGGTCGTCGGGCACCTCCTCGACGTCGGGCTCGCCGGCGGGCTCGGCCTCGGCGACCCGGTGCGCCTTGTACGACGGGATGAGGTCCACCCGGAACTGCGGGCGCCAGTCCAGGTCCAGGCACACCGCCAGCCGGGCGGGTCGCTGCTGGGTGATCACCACGGCCATCGCGTCGAGGAACCCGCGCACCGCGTTGACCGGCCGCCCGTCGGGGGCGGTGATCGACGACGGCACCCCGAAATACGAGCGGAACCACATGCTGGCGCCGTCGAGCAACACGAGCGGTTGTGGCATGCGGGCTATCCTGCCAGCCATGGATTCCCGCCGATTCGACACCGGGGTGTATGCGCGCCGGCTGGCCGCGGCCGCCGCGGCCACCGCCGATGCCGGCCTCACCGGCCTGGTGATCACCCCGGGCCACGACCTGGCCTACCTCATCGGCTCGCGCGCCCAGACCCACGAGCGGCTCACCGCGCTGGTGTTGCCGGCATCCGGCGATCCGACGGTCGTGGTGCCCCGCCTCGAGCTCGCCTCGCTCAAGGAGTCGGCCGTCGCGGAACTGGGCCTGGCCGTGCGGGATTGGGTCGACGGCGACGACCCATACGAGTTGGTGCGCGCGTCTCTGGGCGGCGGCTCCGCCGCGTCCGCCGTCACCGATTCCATGCCCGCGCTGCACCTGGTGCCACTCGCCGATGTGCTGGGCGTGCCGCCCGTGCTGGCCACCGACGTGCTGCGCGGGCTGCGGATGGTCAAGGAGGAGTGCGAGATCGACGCGCTGCGCAAGGCCGGCGCGGCCATCGACCGGGTGCACGCCCGCGTGCCGGACTTCCTGCGCCCGGGCCGCACCGAGGCCGACGTCGCCGCCGATATCGCCGAAGCGATTGTCGCCGAAGGGCATTCGGAAGTGGCGTTCATCATCGTCGGCTCCGGGCCGCACGCTGCCGACCCGCATCACGGCTATTCGGACCGGGAACTGCGGGCGGGCGATGTCGTCGTCGTCGACATCGGCGGCGCCTACGAACCCGGCTACCACTCCGATTCCACCCGCACCTACAGCATTGGCAGACCGATCCCCGAAGTGGCACAACAGTATTCGGTTTTGCAGCGGGCCCAACGCGCGGCGCTGGACGCGGCGCGTCCCGGGGTGACGGCCGAGCAGGTCGACGCCGCCGCGCGCGACGTGCTGGCCGAGGCCGGACTCGCTGAGTATTTTGTGCACCGCACCGGGCACGGCATCGGTTTGTCGGTGCACGAGGAGCCCTACATCGTCACCGGCAACGACCTGCCCCTGTCCGCGGGCATGGCCTTCTCCGTCGAGCCGGGCATCTACTTTCCCGGGCGGTGGGGCGCGCGCATCGAGGACATCGTCGTCGTCACCGAGGACGGCGCCGAGGCCGTCAACAACCGCCCGCACGACCTGATCGTGGTGCCCGCCTGTTGATGAGCGAGTTGTGGTCGTAGCCAGCTTGCCGCGACGGGGTGAATAGCGGCGCGCGGAGACCTCGACGAGAATTCCGCGCGTGGCTCCTCCGCTGGTTGTCGATCCGGAGGCGTTGTTCGCGGCGGGCAGCGCCGTGGTCGCCGCGGGTGGTGGGCTGACCGCGAACCTGACCGTGTTGGCGTCAGGCTTTGCCGCCCACACCGGCGTCGATGCGGCAGGCCACCTGTTCGGCGAGGCCTATCAAGATGCCGCCGAATCGCTGCTGAAGGCCATGGCGGCCGCCGTCAACGCCTGCGGCCACTGCGGGGCCCTGATACAGCAGGGCGCGTCGAACTACTCGAAGGCTGAGGCGGCGTCCACGCTCGGTGGTGGCGCCGGTGTGTTGCAGTCGCCGCCCGAGCCGGTCAAGGTCACGGCGCCCGGGCCACCCGGGACGTGGGGCAAAGGCGAACCGCCGCCGCTGCTGTGGGCCGTGGTGGACGCGTTCGTCGCCGACGCGTGGCCCGACGGCGACGTCGCCGCCATACGCGCGGCAGCGGCGCGGTGGCGGGGCTTCGCCGCGGGCACTGTCGGGACCGTAACCGCGCTGAACAGCGCGATGGTGCTGCTGGATGCGCATCAGATCCCCGAGGGCGGGAAGATCGATGTGGCGTTGTCGCAAATCCGGGACGGTATCGCCAAAATCGGCGAGGGGTCGGCAAAGCTGGCGACTGCCCTCGACAAGTTCGCCGGCGATGTCGAGCAAGCCCAAAACGCGATCCGCGACCTCTTGCACCGGCTCGGGTCCCTCGCCGACCTTGGGCACGACTTGATGTTGATCATCAAGGGCGACGCGCTCGACGAGATCAAAAAGATCGCCAACGACATCAACGCCATCCTGCATGACCTGGGTCGGGAGGCCCGGGCCGAGGAGCAGGAATTCAAGATGGCCATGCAGTCTGGTGACGGCCTGATCGTCAAATTCGAGAAGTGGACGCGCAAGCAGTTGACCCAGTTTCTGGGTGAAGAGGTCGGCAATTCGGTCGGGAACCAGCTCGACTTTTTGGTGAACATGGACGAGGGGGTCGTCAAGGGTTTCCTCGGTACGGTGCTGGCCCTCGAAGATCTCAACCCGGCATGGTTTGCCCTCGATCCCGAGGGCGCCGCGGCGACCTGGTCGGATCTGGGCAAGACCATGTGGAAGGGGAGTGTGTTCAATGCAATGATCCATCCCCAAGAGGCCGCCGAAACACAGCTACAGCAGGCCAAATCGCTTCTGCACCTGGATGATTGGAGTACCGCCCGGCCAGGATTGGGATTGGGCGAAAACCTCTTCGACCTCGCATTGCTAGTCGTTCCGGGCGGGGGAGAGGCCGGAGCGGCGGCCGACGGCGCCGGGGCGGTCGCGCGTGAGGGAGCCGAGGCCGCGGAAGCCGCGGGCAAGGCGGAGGGCGCGTTCGGGAAGGTCGCGGGTGCGCTCGGGGATGCCCGCGGGTTGGCCGACATCGCCGGGACGGGCGGCGATCTGACCAAGGGCCTCGAAGACGTCAGCGCCAATCTGCCCAAGATCGAACCGCCGCTCGGGGGGCGTCCGGTGGAGCTGCCGGCGCCCAAGCCGCTGGATCCGCCCGTCGAGCCGCGACCTCACGCGCCGGGCGAGGCCGGCGAACCGCGCGAGCCCGCGAACGCCGCCCCGTCGCCCGGGCGCGGACCTCATGAACCTGTCGGCGGGCCACATGAGCCGATCGGTGCTCCGCATGAGCCCGCACCGGCCCCCGTCGGGGGACCCCACGAACCTGTATCGGCGCCCGCGCCCGGTTCGCCGCTTGTGTCCGCGCCCGCCGCGGTCGGGGAGCGCGTGCCAGCCGCCGTCCCGCGACTGGTCGAACACGCACCGGCGCCGGTACCGCCCAGCCTTGCCGAGCCCGCGCCCGTCGCCGCGCATGCACCGACGGCGGCCCCGTCGCTTCCTGCCGCGACGCCGCATTTCTCGGCCCCGCCGGCACGCCCGCCCGATATGTCCCCGCCCGGTGGCGGCTGGCACCCGCCGGGTGACGATGGTGCCCTCGGCGGACACCCGCACGGAAAGCCGCATGGCGGGGGACCGCACGGGCCTGGCGATGGGCGTTCCAGCGGCCATGACGGGCACACACCACCAGATGATGGCGCATCTCACGGGCCAGGTGACGGTGATAGTCGTAACGGCGATGATCCATTGTCGGGAGGGCTGAGTGCCGAAAAGCGCGACGAAATCATCGCGATGCCGAAGGGTAATCGTCCGGACCCATCAGAATACTTATCGCCCGAATACATTGACAGACATTTGAATAAATTTGCTGATGGTGCGACGCGATTCATGCCAGAGAGTAATCTTGAAAAGTATGGGATCGCTCAACGGGACGGCACCTCATTCGTAATGCCAAAAGACGAAGCTGATGCAATGATGACGGCGACCAAGGGCGACCCCCGCGCAATGGAGAATGAGCTCGGACTACCTGAGGGCTTCCTCGACTCGAACAAGGTCGTTAGGATCGACATAGCTAATCCCGAAGAATTCAACCTACGTATTCCCTCAGGTAACGAAGTGGGGGCCAATGACCAATGGATTCCGGGCGGCCACTTGCCGAACGGTTCGTCCGAGGCCGTCGTGGACGGGGAAACGATACTGCCGGACGATTACAGCGTGACCGATATCTTCAAGTAGAAAAGAGCTGAGATGAAATTCGAGGATACCTATTTTTCGCGAGAGGACAGATACTCATTAGGCGTGGAGTCGACTTCGGGCCGTTTCTATGCGTCGTTACCCGTTAGCAATGGCGTCGTCGACTACGAAGAATATTATGAGCTTAATCCGAACCAGTACGAAGAATTCCTGCGAAACAAGGCAGCAGCATTAGAATTCATCGAAGCTTGTCGCCGTCGTGAGCACGATGAGCTGCTGCTACAAAGACCGGGCAGTAACCGAGGGATCCCCGTGTAATGCGCGGACGCTGACAATGGGCCGGCCGCGCAGTTCGCAACTACTCGCCGCGGTCCAGCAGATCCGACGACCCCAGCACCCGCTCCACCTGTACCTCGATGACCACCCGTCGCGGGTTCGGGCGTGGGGTGCGATACCTCTGGGCGTAGCGCAGCTCGGCGTCGCGAACCGCGTCGGCATCGCTGTTCACCTTCGACCGGCCCTCCAGCGACAGCCACCGCGCGCCGTCGACCTGGCTGAGTACGGCCAACCCGGCGCGATCGGCATTGACGGCCTTCTGCGACCCGCCGGTGGTGATGACGCGCGCGATGTGGGTCTTGGGATCGAAGGTGAAACCGACGGCGACCACATGCGGGGAATTGTCGGCCCGCAGCGTCGTCAGCATGGCCAGATGACGTTCTGACAGGAACGCCAGGGCATCGTCGGTCAGCCGCGTAGTGGTATTCGCCATCACCGCTCACGCTAGCGCAGGTGATAATCGCAGCCGTGGACGACACGGGCGCTGGTCCGGTACTAATCCTGGGCGGTCGCAGCGAGATCGGCATCGAGCTCGCGCGGCTCCTGGCCCCCGGAGCGACGGTGGTGCTGGCCGCCCGCAACGCCGACCGCCTCGACGCGGAGGTCGCCGCTGTGCGAAACGCCGGCGCCGCGGCCGTGCACGCCAGGGAGTTCGACGCCGACGACCTAGCCTCGCACGGCCCGCTGGTCGCCGACATCGTCGCCGAGCACGGGCCCGTCGGCACCGCGGTGCTGGCCTTCGGCATCCTCGGGGACCAGGCCCGCGCCGAGAACGACGCCGCCCACGCCGTCGCCGTCGTGCACACCGACTACGTCGCCCAGGTCAGCATGCTCACCCACCTGGCCACCGCCATGCGCAAGGCGGACAAGGGCTCGCTGGTGGTGTTCTCGTCGATCGCCGGCGCGCGCGTGCGGCGAGCCAACTACGTCTACGGCTCGGCGAAGGCCGGCCTGGACGGCTTCGCCGGCGGACTGGCCGACGCCCTGCACGGCACCGGCGTACGCCTGCTCATCGTCCGGCCGGGATTCGTGATCGGGCGCATGACGCAGGGCATGTCGCCGGCGCCGCTGTCCAGCACGCCCGCGCAGGTGGCCGCCGCGACCGCGCGGGCGCTGGCGAAGGGCCGGCGCGCGGTGTGGATCCCGTGGGCGCTGGGTCCCGCGGCCGCCGTGATGCGGATGCTGCCGCAGTTCGTGTGGCGCAGGATGCCCCGATGATCCGCGCCGCCGACGATGCAGTGGGGGCACCCCCAGCCGCGAAGCGGCGAGGGGGACGAAGCGATGAGAAGGAGGGGCGCGCATGATCATCGTCGTCGGTATCGGCGCCGACGGCATGGCGGGGCTGACGGAAACGTCGCGCACCGAACTCCGCAGGGCCGCAGTCATTTACGGCTCGAGAAGACAACTTGACCTGCTCGACGACACCGTCGCGGCGCCTCGCCGGGAATGGCCGTCACCACTGCTGCCCGCGCTGGAAAAACTTTTCGTGGACGGCGACATCCACATCGTCGCCAGCGGCGACCCACTCCTGCATGGCATCGGCGGCGCGTTGATCCGGCTGCACGGCGCCGCAAACGTCCGGATCTTGCCGCACGTGTCGTCGGTGGCGCTGGCGTGCGCGCGGATGGGCTGGAACGTTCACGACACCGAGGTGATCAGTCTGGTCACGGCGCCACCACACACCGCGGTAAGACGGGGCGGCCAAGCAATCGTGCTGTCGAAAAACCGGTCAACACCAAAGGAGCTGGCAGCACTGCTCGACACCCACGGCCGCGGCGACTCCGAGCTCACCGTGCTCGAAAACCTCGGTGGCCCAACCGAACGCCGGCGCGACGGAACCGCGCGGCAGTGGGCCGATGCTTCGCCCGACGTCGACGACCTCAACGTGATCGCCGTGCGCTACCTGCCCGACGAACGCGTGGCGCCGCACCCCGATGACGAGTTCGTCCACGACGGCCAGATCACCAAACACGGTGTGCGCGCGGTGACCCTGGCCGCGCTGGCGCCGCGCCCGGGTGAGCGACTGTGGGACGTCGGTGCCGGCTCGGGCAGCATCGGTGTCCAGTGGTGCCTGAGCTGGCGCAGTTGCAGCGCCGTGGCGTTCGAGCGCGACGAGGGGCGCCGCCACAACATCGAAAGCAACGCCGCCGCCTTCGGCGTCAACATCGACATCCGGGGCGAGGCGCCGGGCGCGTTCGCCGGCGCCGAAGCCCCGTCGGCGATCTTCATCGGCGGCGGCCTGACCCAACCCGGACTGCTGCAAGCGTGCCTGGACTACCTGCCCGCTGGCGGGCGGCTCGTCGCCAACGCCGTCACGGCCGAATCGGAATCCATTCTCGCGCAGTCATACTCCCGTTACGGCGGCGATTTGCAACGCCTCCAGCACTACCAGGCGGAGCCGCTGGGCGGATTCACCGGTTGGCGCCCTCAGTATCCGGTCACCCAGTGGGCGATGACGAAATGACGGTGTATTTCATCGGAGCGGGGCCCGGCGCCGCGGACCTCATCACCGTCCGCGGCCAACGGCTCCTGCAATCGTGCGCGACGTGCCTGTACGCGGGCTCGATCATGCCCGACGACCTGCTGACGCTGTGTCCGCCCGGCGCGAAAGTCATCGACACCGGCCCGCTGACGCTGGAGCAGATCGTCGCCGAAATCGCCGCGGCCGGCGCCGGCCACGACGTGGCGCGGCTGCACTCCGGGGACCCGTCGCTCTACAGCGCGCTGGCCGAGCAGTGCCGCCGGCTCGACGCGCTGGGCATCGACTACGAAATCGTGCCGGGCGTACCGGCTTTCGCCGCGGCGGCGGCCGCGTTGAAGCGTGAGCTCACCGTGCCCGGCGTGGCGCAGACGGTGACACTGACCCGGGTGGCCACCCTGTCGACGCCGCTGCCGCCCGGAGAGGAGCTGACCGCCCTCGCGAAATCGAAGGCCACGCTGGTCCTGCACCTGGCCGCCGCCCAGATCGACGCCATCGTCCCGCAGCTGCTCGAGGGCGGCTACCGACCCGAAACGCCCACGGCAGTGGTGGCTTTCGCCAGCTGGCCGCGGCAGACCGTGCTGCGCGGCACCCTGCTCACCGTCGCCAAGCAAATGCACGACGCCGACATCACCAAGACCGCGGTCATCATCGTCGGTGACGTTCTGGCCGCCGAGGGATTCACCGACAGCTACCTGTATTCCACCGGGCGAACCCGCGGAAGCCGGCACTGATGCGGGTTCTTCTGCTCGGCGGCACCGCCGAGGCCCGCGCGCTCGCGAAAGCCCTGCACCCGCAGGTCGACATCGTCAGCTCGCTGGCCGGCCGGGTCCCCGATCCCGCGCTGCCAGTCGGCCCGGTGCGCGTCGGCGGGTTCGGCGGCGTGGACGGGCTGCGGCGCTGGCTGCAAGACGAACACGTCGACGCCGTCGTCGACGCCACCCACCCGTTCGCGGCGACCATGACCGCGCACGCCGCCGAAGCGTGCGCCGAACTCCGCATTCCTCACCTGGCGCTGGCCCGCCCCGCGTGGGAGCCGGGCGCCGCGACCGTAGTCGCATCGGACAAAAAAGCTGCGGAAGTCGTTGTACGACAACGCTATGAGCGGGTGTTCCTCACCACCGGCCGCTCGGGCGCCAAGGTCTTCGCCGGCAGCGGGGCGTGGTTTCTGATCCGCGCGGTTACCGCGCCGGATGCAGCCTCGCTGCCGCGCCGCCACCAGATCCTGCTGTCGCGCGGGCCCTATCGCTACGACGACGAACTGGCCATCATGCGCGAGCACCGGATCGACGCGCTGGTCACCAAGAACAGCGGCGGCGACATGACCCGGGCGAAGCTGGATGCCGCTGGGGCGCTGGGCATTCCGGTGGTCATGGTTACCCGGCCACAACTGCCCGCCGGCGTCGCGGCGGTGGGCACGGTGCAAGACGCCGCCGAATGGGTCATGGGCCTGAATCTGTAGCCGCCTGAAGCTGTTCGGCGAGAATGTCGGCGTGACCGGCGTGCCGGGCGACCTCGGCGATCATGGCCAGATAGATGAACCGCAGGCTCACGGTGCCGACGATGTGATGCTCGACAGTGTCATCCAGGCTGCGGGTCGCGGCGAGTTCGTCAGACCGTTGACACGCAGTCTGGTATTCGGCGATCACGTCGGCGAGGGATTCGTCTTCGGCGACGGAGAAGCTACCGTCACCGCCGGTGGCGTGGCCGTCGCAATCATCGATGCTCATGCCCGCCAGTGTTCGTTGAAACCAGATGCGTTCGGCCGCGGCGCAGTGCTTGATCAGTGAGATGGGCGTGGTCAGCGAGGGCACCAATTTCCCGCGGGCTTGGGCGCCGGAGAGGTGTTCGACGGCTCGCACAAGCTCCGTGCGGTTCAGCTCGAGGGTGTTCTCCAGCAGCTCTCGTTCGCTGCCTGTGAACGGGCGTCCAGGGCCGAGTACAGCGGTCATGACGAATTCCTTTGCGTAGGCGGCATTTACTTCTTTTGCGCGCCGGCGTGGATATCGCCGCGAAGCTAGCCGGTCAGGTCCTCGCGCTCGACACCGGCCAGCAGCGCATCGCGGGCGCGCGCGACGCGCGACCGGATGGTGCCCACCGGGCATCCGCACACCGCGGCGGCGTCGGCGTAAGGCAACCCGAGCAACTGGGTGAGCAACAGGGCTTCCCGCTGCTCGGCGGTCAGGTCGGCGATCATCGTGGTCACCTCGACCAGGTCTTCGAATCCGCGGGCGTGGCGGTCGCCACGCAGGTACTGGTCGGGCTCGGCGCCGGCCGCTGCGCGCGGTCGTGATCGGACGTGGCGGATGTGGTCAGCCACCACCCGGCGCGCGATCGACAGCAACCACGTGCGGGCGCTGGATCGTCCGGAAAACCGCTCGATCGCGCCGATGGCGCGCAGGAACGTTTCCTGCGTCAGGTCGTCGGCGGTGCCCGCGTCGGACAGGTACGTGACGAACCGCCACACGTCCTGCTGGGTGGCTTTGATGAACGCCTCGAGCGCTCGCGCGTTGCCCCGTGCGGCGGCCAAGGCCAACTCGGTAACGGCCTCGTCGTCGCTGGACGCGGTCATGGCCAACCACCTTAGTTGCGTGGGCAGGGTAAGTCTACGACGGGTCGTCGTAGAAGAGGCCGAGCGGTTGATCGGCCAGAGATGCCGGTGCCGCCGGCCGCTCTGCGACGCCGATGGCCAGGCCCGGAAGTCGGCGGAGGCTTCCGAGGCCCGCGCCCGCCCGCCGGAACCGACGCGTTCGCGCGCCACCAACACCGCGAACACCAATCCCAACAGCAGCGGCATATGGCTGGCGATGCGTGCCGCCGTCACGTCGCCGGCAAAGGCGTCGACGATCACATAACCCAACAGCGCGACGGAATACACACCGGTAATCGCCGCCACGCCAATCGCGGTCACGGGCCACACGCCGGCGGCAATCATGGCCAGACCCAGCGCCAGCAACCAGGCGGTCGACTCGTGCATCAGGTGCTCGCCCGACATCGCGCCATGCATGTGGCCCGACACCATCCCGAAGTCCATCCCGCCGACCTGCGCGGCGGCGATCGCCACCTGGAACACGCCGACCGCAATCAGCCCCCAGCGCCGGTAGCGCACCCGCAACCAGCGCATCGACCGCTGGTACGCGGGGGACTGCTGGTCGATCCTCGCCATGATTTTGTCGACCAGGTCCGGTCCCTGGCCCGGCTCGATCGATGCCAGCCGCCGTGTCTGCACCGCGGCACCGATCAGCCAGGCGCGGCAACGCCGGCACGATTCCAGGTGGGCGTCGACCTGTTGCGCGAGCACTTGCGGACGCTCGCCGTCCAATCGCGCAGAAAGCGCCTCACGCGCAACGTCACACCGCATCCCTGCATCGTTGCGCATGGCTCCTCGGCGCGCAAAGAACTCAAAAAACGAACGACGGGAACCAAACCGTTCGGCAAACCGACCACTGGAGGCAAGCAGCTCAGCAGACCATCGACCGAAGAGGAATTCGTGCCCCGACCCGACGGCCGCCGACGATGACCGCCCCGATCTGGATGGCCTTGCCCCCCGAGGTGCACTCCACATTGCTCAGCAGCGGTCCGGGATCCGGGCCGCTGCTCGCCGCTGCGGAGGCATGGTCGTCGATGGGGGCGGAGTATGCCGCCGCCGCGGACGAACTCACCGGCGTGCTCGGCGCGGCCCAGGGCGCCTGGGATGGCCCCACCGCGGAGCGCTACGTGGCCGCCCACGCGCCCTACCTGAGCTGGCTTTTGGAGGGTGCCACCAAGAGCACGGCCGCCGCCTCGCTGCATCAGACGGCGGCCGCGGCCCACACCACCGCGCTGGCCGCCATGCCCACGCTGGCCGAACTCGCCGCAAACCACGCCGTGCACGCGGCGCTGGTGGCAACCAACTTCTTCGGCATCAACACCATCCCCATCGCGGTGAACGAAGCCGATTACGCGCGCATGTGGGTCCAGGCCGCCGAGACGATGACCGCCTACCAGGTCGCCGCCGGCGCGGCCCTCGCGGCGGTCCCGCCGACCCCGCCGGCACCGCAGATCGCCGCCCCGGCGGGAGAGGCGGCCGCTGCCGCCCATACTGACGCGGTGGCCCCGGCCGCCAGCACTTCTTGGCAGGATCAACTGGCGTCCTACCTGCAGCAGTACACAAAGAATTTCGCGTGGCCGGTATCCAAGGATCTCAACCCCGCCGGCTGGCCCATCCCCGCGGTCCCGTTCGTCAACTCCATCACTGGCCCGCTCATGCAAATCCCGGGGATGACGCCGGCCCTGGCCACCGCGATTGGGTGGGCCACCTTCCACACGCTGATGATCTTCTGGCCGTTCGGGCAGCAGGCGATCCAGCTGGCCGTCGCGCTGGCCCCCGCGTTGCTCGCAGTCCCGGCCGCGGGCCTGGCAGCGGGGGGAGCGGCCGCCGCCGGCATCGCGGTCCCGGTCGCCGTGGCCACGCCGTTGGCCACCGCCGCGGCGGCCCCGACGCCGGCGGCCCTGCCGGCTCCCGCCGCGGCGGGCACCGCCCCCGTGAGTAGCAGCAGCGGCCCGGTGCTGCCGAGCGCCGCCGCCCCAAGCCCGGCCCCGGCGATCGGAGGGGGACCCGCCGGGGCCGGGCCAGGGGTGGGCTTCGGTCCGACGGTGACGGACGGCATCGGCGCGAGCCTGTCCGATGTCCTCTACGCCGTCGGCCTGTCGGGGCTTTCGGCGCGCGGCAGTGCCAGCGGACGCGCGCGTCGTCAATCCGAGGAACCGGCCGACGATGACGCCGACGCTCCCGCTCCCGCCGCCGCGCCGGCGACCCGGCAGCGCAGCCGTCGCCGGCTTCGGGCCACCGCCGAGGACCGCGCCCACCGCTACGAATACCTGGAGTCGGACGCCGGCGCCGGAACGCTCGGATTCGCCGGGGCGGCAACGAACTCCGGTGCGGCAGCGGCGACGGGTTTGGCGACCGTGGCCGGCGACGGCTGGAGCGACGGGCCGGCCCTGCCGATGCTGCCGAGCAGTTGGGGCGGCGAGCCGCAGTAACCGGCATCGTTTTGCCGGCGCGGTACCGGGGTACGCGCCGGCATGACCTCAACACCACAGCAGCGGGCCCTCGCCTTGATCTGCACCTTGAAGAAGAGCCCCGACCGGTCGAGCAGCGAGGTGATGGCCGACCAGGTGCTCGAGCAGCTGCGCAAGGCCGGCGCCGAGGGCGAGAAGGTCCGTTGCGTCGATTTGAACCTGCTGCCCGGCACCGAGGCGGACATGGGGCCGGGCGACGAGTGGCCCGGATTGCTCGAAAAGATCAGGGCCGCAGATATTCTCGTGATTTCCACGCCGACCTGGGTGGGCCACATGTCCAGCGTCGCCCAGCGCGTGCTGGAGCGACTGGACGCCGAGCTGTCCGAGAAGGACGACGCCGGACGGCCGAAGACGCTCGGCAAGGTGGCGCTGGCCGTGGTCGTGGGCAACGAGGACGGCGCGCACAAGATCGTCGCCGACCTGTTCCAGGCGCTCAACGACGTGGGGTTCTCGATCCCGGCGCACGGCTGCACGTACTGGAACGGCGAGGCCATGCAGGGCGGGGATTTCAAGGACCTCGACGAGGTCCCGGAGGTCATCGCCAGCACTACCGCATCCGCCGCCCGCAACGCGGTGCACCTGGCCGGGGTGCTGCGGCAAAGCCCGTATCCGCCTTACGAGTAGGCCTTCAGGCGGGATAGCGCCGGGGCGTAAACACCCGGTCCCCGAAATCGTCTGTGTGCCACTGGGTTTGCGAGGACCCGACGATCAGCAGGCAGCGCATGTCGACCGCGGCGGGGTCGAGGTCGGCCAGCCGCACCACGCGGACCTCCTCGTCGGGTCCGGACACGTTGCGGCCGATCACGACCGGTGTGCCGGGTTCGCGATGGGCCATCAGCACGTCCCGCATCGCACCCACCTGCCAGGTCCGGGTCTTGGACGCGGGGTTGTAGATGGCCAGCACCAGATCGGCGGCGGCCGCGGCGGCCAGCCGCGCGGAGATCACCTCCCACGGCTTGAGCCGGTCGGACAGCGAGATCACCGCATAGTCGTGACCCAACGGGGCGCCGACCCGGCTGGCGACCGCCTGCGCGGCCGTCATCGCCGGTATCACCCGGATCCGCACGCCCGGCCACTGTTTGGCCTCCTCCAAGACCGCGGTCGCCATCGCGAACACGCCCGGGTCGCCCGATGACACCACCGCGACACTGCGCCCCTGCTCGGCCAGCGCGCAGGCCAGCCGCGCCCGCGCGGGCTCGTCGGCGTTGTCGCTGGGGTGGCGGCGCTGTCCGTCGCGGACCGGGACGCGATCCAGATAGCCGCCGTAGCCGATCAGGTCGGTCGCGGCGGCCAGTTCGCGTCGGGTCTGCGGCGTCATCCAGTCCTGGTCGCCGGGCCCCAGGCCCACGACGGCGACGGTACCCGACAGCGATTCGCGCCGCTGGCCGCCGGGCAGCATGGCCAGCGAAAAGTACGGAACGCCGGCCCCGTCGACCTCGGCGGCGGGCAGGATCCGCTGCCCGGACGTGCTGGCCCGCTCGACGTAGAACGCGTCGTCGAGCTGACCCGTCGCCGAAAGCGCTTCGCGCACATGGTGATAGGAGCGGCCCAGCTTGAGCACGACGGCGGCGTCGGCGTCGGCGAGCCGGCGTGTGAGCTCGGCGACCGGCAGGGTGCCGGGCAGCACCGACAGCACCTCGTCGCCGGCGACCAGGGGTGTCGCGATGGCCGCCGACGCGGCGCTCACCGACGTGACGCCCGGCACGATAACGGCGTTGAACCGCTCGGTGAGCCGGGTGTGCAGATGCATGTAGGAGCTGTAGAACAGCGGGTCGCCCTCGGCGAGCAGCGCCACGTCGCGACCGGCGTCCAGGTGGGCGGCGATGCGCGCGGTCGCCTCGGTGTAGAAGTCCTCGATCGCGCCGGCGTAGCCGCCGGGGTGGTCGGTCGTCTCGGTGGTCACCGGGTAGACGAGGTGTTCCTCGATCTGGCCGGGCCGCAGGTAAGGTTCGGCGATTCCGCGGGCGATGCTGCGACCGTGCCGAGCGCTGTGATAGGCCACCACGTCGGCCTCGCCGATCACCCGGGCGGCCTTGACGGTCACCAACTCCGGGTCGCCGGGTCCCAGCCCGACCCCCCAGAGTGTCCCACGCGCGCTCATTCGGTGTCGCTCGCGATCGCGTTGACGGCGGCCGCGGCCATCGCGCTGCCGCCGCGTCGGCCGCGCACCACCAGATACGACATCCCGCGCGGACGGTCGATGAGTTCCTGTTTGGATTGCGCGGATCCGACGAATCCGACCGGGCCGCCGAGCACCGCGGCCGGTGGGGCAGCGCCCTCGTCGATCAGCTCCAGCAGCCGGAACAGCGCGGTGGGGGCGTTGCCGATCGCGAGCACCGCGCCGGCCAGCCGATCGGTCCACAACTCGACGCCGGCCGCCGACCGGGTGCTGTGCCGGCGTGCGGCCAGCTCGGCCGCGCGCGGGTCGGCCACCAGCGAGACGACGCGGTTGTCGGCGGGCAGCCGCGCGGTGGTGATTCCCGCGGCCACCATCGACGAATCGCACAGCACGGGCGCGCCGCTGCGCAGGGCCTCGCCGGCGCGCGTGACGACGTCGTCGGTGTAGGCGATGTGCTCGGCGACGTCGACCTGCCCGCAGGTGTGGATCAGCCGGACCACGACGCGGGCGACGTCGTCGGGGAACCGCGTCAGGTCGGCTTCGGCGCGGATGGCCGCGAACGACTGCCGGTAGATCTCCGCCGCGTCGCGCAGGTAGTCGAGCACCCGCTCACCCTAAGGCGTCGCGCAGCACGCGATATCCCTGCCCGTTGGCGACCAGGACCTGGCCCGCCGGCGGGCTGCCGCAGGCGCGTTCGCAGCCGACGAAGTGCCGATGTACGGCGCAATCGGTATCCAGCGACGCGGCCGCGTCCGCGCGCACGTCGGCCGCCGAGTGCGCGCATCCGGGGCTGCCGGTGCAGGCGCTGACGCTCAGCCAGGGCGAGTTCTCGTCGAAGACCAGGCCCAGCGGCGCCAGTACGCGCAGCGCGGCGTCCGCCGTCTCTTCGCTCAGATCGCACACCAACACCGAGCGCCACGGCGTGACGACCAGCGGGGCCTCGATGGCCGCGAGGAATTCCGCGACCCGCGCGGGCAGCACGCCCAGCGGCACCGCGGCGCCCAGCGTGACCCGGCCGTCGTCCTGACCGATCCATCCCACCGGCGCCCTGGTCACGGGGGCGAAGGCGGCACCGAGCGTCGCGCCGGGCAGCAGCGCTGCCATATCAGCCAATTCGCTTACCCGCCAGGCCTTTCCGCGCACCTCGACGAACCGGGTGGCGATCCCGATCAGTGATCGCGCCACGTCGCCGGCCGCCAGCCGCACCCCGGTGTCGCGCCCCGCCAACAGCAGCGCGACCCCGTCGTCGAGCACGTGCGCGCCGACGTCGGCGCCCAGCCCGGACACGTCGGCGCGGCCGTCGTCGAGGCTGAACCAGAACCGGCCCCCCAGCTCGGCCAGCCCGGGCTCGGCGCAGATCGCCTCGTCCAGCTCGCCCACCCACGCCCGCACGTCGGCGCGTCCGCCGGCGCGACCGGACAGCGGCGACGCGACGATGTTGCGGGCCCGTTCGTGCGTGGGGGACGGCAACAGGCTTGCGCGGGCGATTGCCTCGGCTACCGGGGTCACGTCGGCGATTCCGCGCACCTGCACGTTGCCGCGGGCGGTCAGCTCGAGCGTCGCGGACCCGAACTCGTTCGCGAGCCCGGCCAGCGCCGCCAGCTGAGCCGCGGCGATCATGCCGCCGGGCAGCCGGACCCGAACGAGCGCGCCGTCGGCGGCCTGGTGCACCTGCAGCGCGCCCGGGCAGGCGTCCGTGTCGCGGGTTCGGACCACCCAATCACGGTACGACTCCTCGAGTCCCCGGGGCACCACTTCGCGGTTGGATGCGGTCCGCCCGGGGCACACTCGTCCCCGTGGAAACGGTGGAGTATGCCCCCGGGCGCAAGGCCGACATCTTCGGCGATTCGACGCAAGCCACGGTCCTGCTGTGGCATGGCATGCAGACCGACGCCCGCACGGCCGTGCGCCCCCTCGCCGGCCTGCTCGCCGGTCACGGCGCCGCGGTGGTGGCCCCGGATTGGAACTCCCACGCCGGCGACGGCGGGCGCGGCGACCTGTTGGGTTCGCTGGAGTTCGCGCGCAACTTCGCCGCGGACCCCGACGGGATGGTGCTCGTCGGGTGGTCCATGGGGGGCTGCGCCGCGGCGGCGCTGACCCTGGGCGCGGCGCGCTTCGGTGTCGCGCTGGCGCACACGGTGTGTCTGGCCGGCGCCTTCATGGTCGCCGACCCGATCTCCGGCCGGCCGCCGGGCGACGCGCTGCCCACCGACCGCGTCGGGGCGCCGTTCACGCTCTTGCACGGCCTTTCCGACGACGCCGTGCCGGTGACCGCCAGCCGGGAGTTCGCCGCCGGGCTCGAGCGGGCCGGCTGGCCGGTGGAGCTGGTGGAGCTGGCTGCCGACCACGGGTCGATCGCCGGCGCCGACTACGACCCCGTCGCGGATCGCTACGAGGCGGCGACGGGCGGGCGGGCGCTGGAGGTGGCCGCAGAGGTCGCCGCCCGCATCGCGGCCACGCTGCGGTACGAATGACGGGTGGCTGAACCGACCATCCTGCTGCTGTCGACGTCCGACACGGACCTGATCAGCGCCCGTTCCAGCGGCAAGAATTATCGGTGGGCCAACCCGGCGCGGCTGTCCGATGAGGAACTGCCGGAGTTGCTGGACGGCGCGGCGGTCGCGGTGGTGCGGATCCTCGGCGGTTACCGCGCCTGGCAGGGCGGCATCGACGCGGTGATCGCCAGCGGTGTCCCGACGGTGCTGGTCAGCGGCGAGCAGGCCGCCGACGCCGAACTGACCGGGCTGTCCACGCCGGCGGCCGGCATCGCGGTGCAGGCGCACGTCTACCTGGCCCACGGCGGCGTGGAGAACCTGCGCCAGTTGCACGCCTTCCTCTCGGACACGGTGCTGATGACCGGCTTCGGGTTCACCCCGCCCGTGGTGACCCCCACCTGGGGCGAGCTGGAGCGGCCGCACGCCGGCGACAGCGACGGCCCGACCATCGCGGTGCTCTACTACCGCGCCCAGCAGCTGGCCGGCAACACCTCCTACGTCGAGTCGCTGTGCCGGGCCATCGAGGAGGGCGGCGGGCGGGCGCTGCCCGTCTACTGCGCCTCGCTGCGCACCGCCGAACCCGAACTGCTGCAACGGCTCGCCGACGCCGACGCCATGGTGGTCACCGTGCTGGCCGCCGGGGGATTGAGACCCGCGGAGGCGGCCGCCGGGGGCTCCGATGACAGCTGGAACGTCGAACACCTTGCGGCCCTGGACATCCCGATCCTGCAGGGGTTGTGCCTGACCAGCGCCCGCGACCAGTGGGCGGACAACGACGACGGCCTGTCCCCGCTCGACGTGGCCAGCCAGGTGGCGGTGCCCGAGTTCGACGGGCGCATCATCACGGTCCCGTTCTCGTTCAAGGAGATCGACGCCGACGGGCTGATCTCGTATGTCGCCGACGCCGAACGCTGCGCGCGGGTCGCGGGCCTGGCCATCCGGCACGCGCGGCTGCGCCACGTCGCGGCGGCCGAAAAGCGCGTCGCCGTGGTGTTTTCGGCCTATCCCACGAAGCACGCCCGCATCGGCAACGCGGTGGGGCTGGACACCCCGGCCAGCGCGGTCGCGCTGCTGCGGGCGATGCGCGAGCGCGGCTATCAGGTGGGCGATCTGCCGGGCGTCGACGCGGGCGACGGTGATGCCCTGATCCACGCGCTGATCGAGCGCGGCGGGCAGGACCCCGACTGGCTCACCGACAGCCAGCTGGCCGGCAACCCGATCCGGGTGTCCGCCAAGAACTATCGGGCCTGGTTTGCCACGCTGCCGGCCGAACTCACCGACGCCGTCGTCGCGCATTGGGGCCCGCCACCCGGCGAGCTGTTCGTCGACCGCAGCGCCGACCCCGACGGCGAGATCGTCATCGCCGCCCTGCGCGCGGGCAACCTGGTCCTGATGGTCCAGCCGCCCCGCGGATTCGGGGAAAACCCGGTCGCCATCTACCACGACCCCGACCTGCCGCCCAGCCACCACTACCTGGCCGCCTACCACTGGCTGGACGCCGGATTCGGGGCGCACGCCGTCGTGCACCTGGGCAAGCACGGCAACCTGGAGTGGCTGCCGGGCAAGACGCTGGGCATGTCGGCGTCCTGCGGGCCCGACGCCGCGCTGGGCAACCTGCCGATGATCTACCCGTTCCTGGTCAACGACCCCGGCGAGGGCACGCAGGCCAAGCGGCGGGCCCACGCCGTGCTCGTCGACCACCTCATCCCGCCGATGGCGCGCGCCGAAACCTACGGCGACATCGCCCGTTTGGAGCAGCTGCTCGACGAGCACGCCACGGTCGCGGCGCTGGATCCCGGCAAGCTGCCGGCCATCCGCCAGCAGATCTGGACGCTGATCCGCGCCGCCAGGATGGACCACGACCTGGGGCTGACCGAGCGGCCCGAAGAGGACGCGTTCGACGACATGATCCTGCACGTCGACGGGTGGCTGTGTGAGATCAAGGACGTCCAGATCCGCGACGGGCTGCACGTGCTGGGTCAAAAGCCCACGGGGGAAGCCGAACTCGACCTCGTGCTGGCCATTTTGCGGGCGCGCCAGCTGTTCGGCGGCGAGCACGTCATTCCCGGGTTGCGCCAGGCGCTCGGGCTGGCCGAGGACGGGACCGACGAACGCGCCGCAGTCGACCGCGCCGAGGCCGCGGCCCGGGAGTTGGTCGCGGCTCTGCAGGCCACCGGCTGGGACCCCGCCGCCCCCGACGGGCTCACCGACAACTCCGACGTCGCCGCGGTGCTGCGGTTCGCCGCCACCGAGGTGGTGCCCCGGCTGGCCGGCACCGCCGCCGAAATCGGCCAGGTGCTAAGGGCTTTGGACGGCCGGTTCATTCCCGCCGGCCCGTCGGGGTCGCCGCTGCGCGGCCTGGTCAACGTGCTGCCCACCGGGCGCAACTTCTACTCGGTGGACCCCAAGGCGGTGCCGTCGCGGCTGGCCTGGGAAGCCGGTGTGGCGCTGGCGGATTCGCTGCTGACCCGGTACCGCGCCGACCACGGGCAGTGGCCGCAGTCGGTCGGGCTGTCGGTGTGGGGAACCTCGGCGATGCGCACCGCCGGCGACGATATCGCCGAAGTCCTCGCGCTGCTGGGGGTTCGGCCGGTGTGGGACGACGCTTCGCGGCGCGTCGTCGGCCTGACCCCGATCCCACCGGCCGAGCTGGGCCGCCCGCGCATCGACGTGACCGTGCGGATCTCCGGGTTCTTCCGCGACGCGTTCCCGCACGTCGTGACCATGCTCGACGACGCGGTGCGGCTGGTCGCCGACCTCGACGAACCCGCCGAGGACAACTACGTGCGCGCCCACGCCCAGGCCGACCTGGCCCAGCATGGCGACGAACGTCGTTCCACCACAAGAATTTTCGGTTCCAAGCCGGGTACCTATGGCGCCGGTCTGTTGCAGCTGATCGACAGCCGCAACTGGCGCGACGACGCCGACCTGGCGCAGGTCTATACCGCCTGGGGCGGATTCGCCTACGGGCGCGGATTGGACGGTCGGCCTGCCTCCGAAGATATGAACCGCCAGTACCGGCGCATCGCGGTGGCCGCCAAGAACACCGATACCCGCGAACACGACATCGCCGACTCCGACGACTATTTCCAGTACCACGGCGGCATGGTCGCCACGGTGCGCGCGCTCACCGGCCAGGCGCCGGCCGCCTACATCGGCGACAACACCAGGCCCGACGCGATCCGCACCCGCACCCTCTCCGAGGAGACCACCCGGGTGTTCCGCGCGCGGGTGGTCAACCCGCGCTGGATGGCGGCGATGCGCCGGCACGGATACAAGGGCGCCTTCGAGATGGCCGCCACGGTCGACTACCTGTTCGGCTATGACGCCACCGCGGGCGTGATGGCCGACTGGATGTACGAACAACTCACCGAGCGCTACGTGCTGGACCAGGAGAACCGCAAGTTCATGGCGGAGTCCAATCCCTGGGCGCTGCACGGCATGGCCGAACGGTTGCTCGAGGCCGCCGGCCGCGGCATGTGGGCCGAGCCGCAACCGGAAACGGTCGACGGCCTGCGCCAGGCGTTGCTGGAAACCGAGGGCGAGCTGGAGAGCTAGCTCCGCGCGGTGCGCCGCCCTTGAGCCGGTCAGTCCGTGAAGTCAATCCGCACGCTGATCGGGTCGGACTGCAGGGCTCGGAAAGTTGCGGCGACGACCGGTGCCAGCAGCCGCGACGTCGCGAACGTGCTGGCCCGCTTGGCCGGGTCGTCTCCGGGTTCGAACCGGGCGATTCCGGACCGCCACCGGCCCCGTTGCCGGATAAGCACTTTGGGGTCGGACTCAATGTTGAGGGCCCATCCTGAACGTCGCCCGTGCTGGGAAATCACCCATGCGCCTTCATCGTCGAAGTTGGCGGAAACCGGAACGCGGCGACGCGCCCCGGATTTTCGTCCAGTCGTTTCCAACTCGGTCGCGAACGTTGTCCGGATGCCGAGTCGGCCGAGCAAGGCCACGGCGGGATTGGCGAGGTAGCGACCGATGAGGCGCTCCCTGCGAAACTTCCGGACGGCCTGCAGACTGGTAGTGGGGTAAGCCGCGTCGCTCGGCATCGTTAGCCTCCCGTCCTCGCTTCGATAGATCGATCGGTCTACCTGCGATAGCAATCTAGTAGAATAATCGGTCTACCGCAAGTGGGTCTTGACGGGCGAAGGTGAGGAAGGTCATGTCCGCACGGGAGCGCTTGATTACCAGCGCAATTGCGCTCATTCGGACCGCCGGAGTCGCCGGCGCCAGCGTGTCGGCGCTGCTCGACCACTCCGGCCTGGCACGCCGAACGCTCTATCTGAACTTCCCCGGCGGCAAACCGGACCTCGTCGAGGCAGCAACCGACGCCGCCGGCGCCGAGCTCACCGCCGCCATCCGGGACTGCATGCGCGACGACGATCCCGCGCGGGCGGTGGGCGCCTTCCTGCAGATGTGGGAATCGATGCTGGCCGACAGTGACTACACGGCGGGCTGCCCGATCGTCGCGGCGACGTTGGGTCGCGCGCAGGCACCTGCGGCCGCCGACGTGGCGGCAGCGGCGTTCAGCGCGTGGGAGGGCCTGTTGGCTCAGCTCCTCCGCGAAGCCGGTGTGGAGCGATCGGCGGCCGCCGATCTGGCCACCACCGCGGTTGCCGCCGTGGAGGGCGCGGTCATCATGTCGGTGGCGCAACGGTCGCCGACCCCGCTCCGGCGGGTGCGGCGTGTGCTCTCCGCGCAATTTGCCGCAGGTTGACGCCATGTCGCCAACGACGGCCGCCAAAGCCGGTCTCGAAGCTGAGCGGCAGCCCGTCAGATGAAGTCCGAGCCGCCGTCCACGTTGACCGTGGCGCCGGTGACGTAGCCGTTGCGCCGCGACGCCAGGTAGGCGGTGATCGACGCGACCTCCTCCGGCAGCCCGGCGCGCCCCAGGTCGCACGGCTGATGAAAGTTGTTGTCGATCCACGTCATGACGTCCACCGGGTCGGCGGCGTCCAGGCCGTCGGCGGCGAGGATGTCCTTGAGCACCTCGGTGAAGCTGGCGGTGACGATGGTTCCCGGGCACACGCAGTTGACGAGGATGCCGTCCGCGGCAAGGCTTTTCGAGAGGTTCTTGGTGACGCTGGCCAAAGCGGCCTTCGACGCCGTGTAGGCGACGATGCGCGGGTTCTGCCGCTGAATCGAGTGCGCCGACAGCGTGACGATGCGGGCCCAGTCCGCGGCGCGCAGCAGCGGCAACGAGGCGCGAATCGATCGCACGGCCGACATCGTGCCGAGCGCGAACGCGGCCTCCCACTCGGCGTCGTCCATCTGCTCGAAATAGCCGTCGGCCGGGCCGATCGTGTGGACCAGGCAATTGAGGCGTCCCCACCGCCTCGACACCTCAGCGAAGGCGGCGGCGATGGAATCGGCGTCGGCCATGTCCACGCCGATGCCGACGGCGTCCGGGGCGCCCGCGGCGCGCAGCGACGCCACCGCCGCGTCGAGCGCTCCCTGGCCTCTGGCCATCACCGCGACGCTGGCCCCCTCGGCCGCAAGGGTTTCAGCGATGGCCAGCCCCATGCCCTTGCTGCCTCCCGTGACCACGGCCGTCGCTCCGGCGAAACCCAGGTCCATCCACTTCTCCCTTCAGTTGCTACGTGGTTGCTCAAAGCGAAAGATCGCTTCCCGTGCCACGCCGAGCCCGCCCAGGCAGAAGCGCAGCAGGCGCCGGCGCACACCGTCGCGGTCGCGATCGCCGGTCGCCCATTGCCGCTCGGTGGCCGCCCACACCGCGCCGTGGATGGCCTGCGCGTCGCCCGCCGGGTCGATGCGCGGAAACACCCCGCGCTGCTGGCCGCGCTGCAGGGCCTCGCTCAGCGGCTTGAGCAACCGTTCGTAGGCGGGCTGGATCAGCTTGGGGGAGGCGAACATCTGCGATTGCGCCTCGAGCGACACGCGGCGCAGGTCGGATCGGACGTTGTCGTCGAACGCCAGGTCGAGCCGCCCGTCGATCCACGCCGCGACCGCGCCGATTTCGGTGGCGGCGGCCGCCATGCGGCGGCGCAGGCGGCGTTCCTCGACGCGCGCCATCTCCAGGAACAGCGCGGCCACCAGTTCGTCCCTGGAGCCGAAATGCCGGTAGAAGGCTCGGGTGCCCAACTCGGCGCGCTCGAGGACCGCGGCGATGCTGAACCCCTCGATGCCCTGCTCCCGCAGCGTCGTCGACGCGGCGGCCAGGATCTCCCGGCGCACCGTGGGGTCCGGGCTCAGTTTGTCGCGCCGCCGCGTGCGAGGGGGCGCCGTGTGCTGGTCGCTCACCGGGCCCTTAAATGAAAATAGTATTTTCGTTTAATGCCGCTCACTATCGCAGCCTGGGGACGCCAATGTCAACGGCGCGGCCGACGCGGCCCCGGCGAGGTAGGTTGACACGGTGACGCCCACCTTCGCCGACCTCGCCAAGGCGCAATACATCCTGTTGACCACCTTCACCAAGGACGGCCGACCCAAGCCGGTCCCGATCTGGGCCGCGGCCGACGGGGACCGGTTGCTGGTCATCACCGAGGCAAAGTCGTGGAAGGTCAAGCGGATCCGCAACACCCCGCGGGTGACGCTGGCCACCTGCACCATCAACGGCCGTCCGACGAGCGAGGCCGTCGAGGGCACCGCCGCGATCCTGGACAAGTCGCAGACGGGCGCCGTGTACGACGCGATCGGGCGGCGCTACGGCATCGTGGGCAAGGTGTTCAACTTCGTCAGCAAGCTGCGCGGCGGCATGCAGAACAACGTCGGGCTCGAGCTGAAAGTCGCGCCCGGCTAGGGCAATTGGGGACAGATGGGCACCGTCCTCATCCCGATCCCGGACCGTGACTTCGACCCGACCGAGGTCGCGGTGAGCTGGCGGGTGCTGACGCGCGACGGCCACCGGGTCGTCTTCGCCACCGAGACCGGCGTGAGCGGGGTGGCCGACGACATCATGGTGACCGGCCGCGGGCTCGACGCCTGGTCAAAACTGCCGGTGCTGGGATCCGTCCCGCTCGTCGGCCTGGCGCTGCGGGCCAACCGGGACGGCCGCGCCGCGTACCGGGACATGTTGCGATCAACGGAGTTTCAGCACCCCGCCAGGTGGGCGCAGGCGTCCCTCGACGGCTTTGACGCGCTGCTGTTGCCCGGGGGACACCGCGCCCGCGGCATGCGCAGCTACGTCGACAGCGACATCCTGCAGCGGCTCGTCGTGGACGCCTTCACCCGAGGGCTGGTCGTGGCCGCGATCTGCCACGGCGTGCTGCTCGCCGCGCGCAGCGTCGACCCGGCGACCGGCCGTTCGGTGCTCTACGGCCACAAGACCACGGCGCTGACCTGGGCGATGGAGCGCCTGGCGTGGCGGCTCACCCGGATCACCCGATTCTGGGACCGCGACTACTACCGCACGTATACCGAGGAGCCCGGCCAGCCCGGCGGCTACCTGTCGGTGCAGTCGGAAGTCACACGCGCCCTTGCGGATCCGGCGGACTTCCGTGACGTCGCCCGCGGGTCGCCGCGCTGGCGGCTCAAGTCATCGGGGCTGGCGCGCGACACCGCCACCGATGCGCGCCCGGCGTTCGTCGTCGACGACGGCCGCTACGTGTCGGCGCGCTGGCCCGGCGACACGCACACCTTCGCAACCGTGGTATCCCGAAAGATCAAGTGAGACAAACGGTTAACCCACCGCCAGGTGCTCACCGAAGAACGCGAAGATCCGCGTCCACGCGTCTTCGGTGGCGTCCTCGTCGTAACCGAAACCCGCGACGCGTAGCAGCGGCTGGGCGGGCAGGGTGTTGGCGAAGCTGTGCCCGACGCCGGGATACACCTTGATGTCGGTGGGTATCTGCTTGGCCTCGGTCGCCGCCCGGAATTTCTCGGGCGCGCCCTTACCCAGCGGATCCTTCCCGCCGAAACTCGCGACGATCGGGCACGCGCCGTCGAGGACCTCGTCGAGTTTGCGGGGCAGGGGAGTTCCGTAGAACGGCGCGGCGGCGCCAAAGCCTTTGGGCGACATAAGGATCGCAAACTGGCCGCCCATGCAGAAGCCCGCGATGCCCACCTGCCCGGAGCACTCGGGCATCGCCTTGAGGTGGTCGCGGGCCGCCAGGATGTCGTCGAGGGCGCGCCCCCGTTGGGTCTGCAGCTCCTTCATGACCCGGGTGATGCAGCGGATGCGCCCGCCGCGCGCGTACATGTTCGGGGTGAGCGCCACATAGCCGGCGCGGGCGATGCGCTCGTTGATCGACTTCTTGTCGCGGCCGTACCCGAACGCGTCGTGGATCACCACCACTCCCGGTCGCGGGCCCTGGCCCTCGGGCAGGTTCAGCAGCGCGTCGATCGGTCCCTCGGGCGTGTCGATCTGAATCGTCGTCATACCGTCATCTAACTGCAGCCTGGACCGACACCACCAGGGGAACTCGACGCCGGTCGGCAGTCGTTGGCATCACATGGTGTCGCGGCTGTTACTGATCTACGCCGTCGTCGAACTGGCGGCGGTCATCGCGCTGGTTTCGACCGTCGGATGGGGCTGGGCGCTGGTGGTCCTGCTGGGCAGCTTCGTGCTCGGGTGGGGCCTGCTGGCGCCGATGGCCGGGTCGCACCTCGTCCGCCAACTCGGGCACCTGCGGTCGGGGCTGACCGACCCGCGGCGCGCGGCGAGCGACGGGGCGCTCGTCACGCTGGCCATAGTCCTGGTCCTGGTCCCCGGCGTGGTTACCACCGTCGTGGGGGTGTTACTGCTGGTGCCGCCGATTCGCGCCGTCGCCCGCCCGGGGCTGGCCGCGCTCGGGCTGCGCGGTGTGCGGCGACGCATGCCCCCGGGCAACGACCTGCGCAACCAGCCCGACTACGGGGACTACATCGACGGCGAGGTTGTCGACGTCCGCGACGTCGCCCCGCCCGCGGTGCCGCACGAGGCACGCGGCGGACACCCGGGGCACCCGGGCTGGGACTGATCGGCCCGCCGTTACACGTAGTTTTGGCCTGTGCGCGACACAACGACCACGCTGCTGGTCAACGGCCGGGTGCACAGCCCGACCCACCCCGACGCCACCGCGATGGCCGTCCGCGGCGACGTCATCGCCTGGCTGGGCAGCGACGCCGTCGGACGCGGCCGGTTTCCGGACGCCGACGTCGTGGACCTAAACGGCGGCTTCGTCGCGCCGGGCTTTGTGGACAGCCACATCCACCTGACCGCAACCGGGCTGACCCACAGCGGCCTCGACCTCAAACCCGCCGCGTCGCGCGCCCACTGCCTGCGGCTGCTCGCCGACTACGCGGCCGCCCACCCCGGCCGGCCTGTGTGGGGCCACGGCTGGGACGAGTCGTCGTGGCCGGAGAACGCGCCGCCGAGCACGGCCGAGCTGGACGCGGTCCTCGGCGACCGGCCTGCCTACCTGACCCGCGTCGACGTCCACTCCGCGCTGGCTTCAACCGGGCTGCGACGGCTGGTCCCGGAACTTCCCGCGGCAGCGGGTTTCGCTTCCGACCGGCCCCTGGTGGGCGACGCCCACCACCTGGTCCGGGCCGTCGCCCGTGACCTGCTCACACCGCAACAGCTCGCCGACGCCCGGACGGCCGCGCTGGACGCCGCCGCCGCGGCAGGCATCGTCGCCGTACACGAATGCGCGGGGCCGGAGATCGGGGGGCGCGGCGACTGGAACAGCCTGCGCGACCTCGAGCACGGCGTCGAGGTCATCGGCTACTGGGGCGAGGCGGTCAGCACCGCCGCGGAGGCGCGCGCGCTGATGGCCGAGACGGGAGCCCGCGGGCTGGCGGGCGACCTGTTCATCGACGGGGCGCTGGGATCGCGCACCGCGTGGCTGCACGAGCCCTACGCCGACGTCCCGGACCGCGTCGGCACCTGCCACCTGGAGGCCGGCACCGTCGAAGCCCATGTCCGGGCGTGCACCGAGGCGGAGATCACGGCGGGTTTCCACGTCATCGGCGACGCCGCGGTCTCGACGGCGGTCGCCGCCATTGAACGCGTCGTCGCGGACCTCGGGGCGGCCGCGGTCGCCCGCTGCGGGCACCGCCTCGAGCATCTGGAGATGGTCACCGCCGAGCAGGCCGCCAAGCTCGGCGCATGGGGCGTCATCGCCAGCGTGCAGCCCAATTTCGATGCGCTGTGGGGCGGCGCCGACGGCATGTATGCACGGCGACTCGGCGCCGAACGAGGCGCTCAACTCAACCCACTCGCGCTGTTAGCATCCCAAGGCGTGCCCCTCGCGCTAGGTTCCGACGCCCCGGTCACGGGCCTCGACCCGTGGGTGAGCGTGCGCGCGGCGGTCAACCACCGCACGCCGGGCAGCGCGGTGTCGGCGCGGGCCGCATTCGCCGCGGCGACCCGCGGCGGCTGGCGGGCCTGCGGTATCCGCGACGGCCACGCGGGGACGCTGGTCCCCGGCGCGCCGGCCTCCTATGCCGTGTGGGACGCCGCGGAACTCGCCGTCCACGCGCCTCGCGACGCCGTCCAGCGCTGGTCTACCGATCCGCGTTCCCGGGTGCCCGCCTTGCCGCGCCTGGGGCCGGCCGACGCCCTGCCGCGCTGCCGCCGCACCGTGCATCGGGGCGCCGTCATCCATGGCTAGCGAGGGGTCCGGCCGCCACGAGCTGCCCGACCAGGACCCGGAGGCCATCGTCGAGCCCACCGACGAGCCCGAGCGCGACGAGGCACCCGGGCTGCCCGCCCGGGTGGGCGCCGCCGCGCGACGGACGCTGGTGGGACTGCTCGCGGCGGCGATCGCGCGCCTGCCCGGCGCGTGGGCGGCACTGCGGCCGCGCCTGCCGCGCCTGCTGCTCGCGGTGGCGGGCGGCTTGCTGCTCTACGCCAGCTTCCCCGCCCTGAACTGGTGGTGGGCCGCCGTCGTCGCCGCCGCGCTGCTGGGGCGGGTGCTGACGCACCCTGCCACGACGCCCGCGGGCGGTGCGGGCTACGGATTCCTGTTCGGCCTGGCCTTCTACCTGCCGCTGCTGCCGTGGATCAGCACGTTGGTGGGTGCCGTGCCCTGGCTGGTGCTGGCGACGACGTGTGCGCTGTTTCCGGGGCTCTTCGGCCTGTGCGCCGTCGTCGTGCGGCGGCTGCCCGGCTGGCCGGTCTGGTTCGCGCTGGTATGGGCGGCCCAGGAGTGGCTGAAGGCCACGTGGCCGTTCGGCGGCTTTTCCTGGGGCTCGGTGGCGTTCGGCCAGACGGAGGGCCCCCTGCTGCCGCTGGTTCAACTCGGCGGCGTCGCGCTGCTGTCCACGGCGGTCATGCTGGTGGGGTTCAGCGCGACCGCGATCGCGCTGGCGATCGTGAAGTGGTGGAAAAGCCACGCGCCGGCCGCCGAGGACGCCAAGCCGCCCGCCGTGGTGCTGCCGGGGATCTGCATCTGCCTGGTGCTATTCGCCGCCGTCGTCGTCTGGCCTCAGGTGCGCCATGCCGGCGCGGGATCGGGCGGGGAACCGCCGGTCACCGTCGCGGTGGTGCAGGGCAACGTGCCGCGACTCGGCCTCGATTTCAACGCGCAACGCCGGGCGGTGCTGGACAACCACGTCCGCGAGACACTGCGGCTGGCCGAGGACGTGCGCTCTGGCGCCGCCCCCCAGCCGCAATTCGTGATCTGGCCGGAGGACTCGTCCGACATCGACCCCCTGGCCAACGGCGACGCCGCCGAGCAGATCGCGCGCGCCGTCGCCGCGATCGGCGCGCCGATACTGATCGGAACCGTGCTCGACGTGCCCGGCCGCCCGCCGGAAACCCCGCAGTACACCAACACGGTGATCGTGTGGAACCCCGTCACCGGGCCGGCCGACCGCCACGACAAGGAAATCGTGCAGCCGTTCGGCGAGTACCTGCCGATGCCGTGGCTGTTCAAGCACCTGTCCGGCTACGCCGACCGGGCCGGCCACATGGTGCCCGGCACCAGCAGCGGCGTGGTGCACATCGCCGGGGTGCCCGTCGGCGTATCCACCTGCTGGGAGGTGATCTTCGAACGGGCTCCGCGCAAGGCGGTCCTCAATGGCGCCCAGTTGCTCGCCGTGCCCAGCAACAACGCCACCTTCAACAAGACGATGAGCGAACAGCAGCTGGCGTTCGCCAAGGTGCGGGCCGTCGAGCACGACCGATACGTCCTGGTCGCCGGCACCACGGGGGTCAGCGCGGTCCTCGCTCCGGACGGCGCCGAGCTGGTGCGCACGGACTTCTTCGAGCCCGCCTACCTGGACATGCAGGTGCGCCTCAAGACGAAGCTGACGCCGGCGACCCGCTGGGGCCCGATCGTGCAGTGGGCTTTGGTCATCGTGGCCACAGCGGCCATCCTGGTCGGGATACGGCAGAATGGATGGTTCGCGCGTCCGGTTCGCCTGAGATCCGGGCGGCGCGGGGAATCCGAAGATGCCGCGAAGCCCCCGGGCGAGACCCCGCCCGACGTGGGCAACACGGACACCGCGCACCACACCCCGTCCGAGGAGGACGGCCGACCTGATGTCGGGCGAGACAGTAACGACAGAGGAGCTACATGACCACCGGCCAGCCGGCGCCCCGGGCCACGGGCAACCGTCCCAGCGAGCGCGTCCTGGTGATCATCCCGACGTTCAACGAGCGGGAAAACCTGCCGGTGATCTACCGGCGCCTCAAGGACGCGTGCCCCGCTGTGCACCTGCTCATCGTCGACGACAGCAGCCCCGACGGCACCGGTCAGCTCGCCGACGAGCTGGCCGCGGCCGATCCCGGCCGCACGCACGTGATGCATCGCACCGAGAAGGACGGCCTGGGTGCGGCGTATCTGGCGGGCTTCGCGTGGGGCCTGAGCCGTGACTATTCGGTGCTCGTCGAGATGGACGCCGACGGCAGCCACGCCCCCGAACAGCTGCATCTGTTGCTGGACGCCGTCGACGCCGGGGCCGACCTGGCCATCGGTTCCCGCTACGTCGACGGGGGCGCCGTGCGGAACTGGCCGTGGCGGCGCTGGGCGCTGTCGTGGACGGCCAACACCTACGCGCGGCTCGCGCTGGGCATCGGTGTGCATGACATCACCGCGGGCTACCGTGCCTACCGCCGCGAGGTCCTCGAGGCGATCGGGCTCGAGGCGGTGGACTCCAAGGGCTATTGCTTCCAGATCGACCTGACCTGGCGCACCGTCGGCAACGGGTTCGTCATCGCCGAGGTGCCGATCACCTTCACCGAGCGGGAACTCGGCGTCTCCAAGATGAGCGGCTCCAACATTCGCGAGGCGCTGGTCAAGGTCACCCGGTGGGGCGTCGAGGGGCGCCGGGCGCGCAGGGACACCACGCGCGCGGACAACCGCACGTAATCGCGGGGCCGAGCTAGCCGCGGCGGCGCGACCGGATCAGCTCAAGGCGCTCCTTGAGCAGCTCTTCGAGCTCGTCGACGGTGCGGCGCTCCAGCAACATGTCCCAGTGCGTGCGCGGCGGCTTGACCTTCTTGGGCTCGGGCAGGTCGCCCTCGATGAGGGTGCCTTCCATGCCATTGCGGCACAGCCAGGTGCCGGGGATGTCGGCGTCGTCGGCGAAGGGGACCTCGAACTCCTCGCCGTTCTCGGTGCGGTACCGCGCGATCTGGCGCGGCGCGAGGTCGTGGTTGCGGTCGGTCTCGTAGCTCACGGCGCCAAGGCGACTGCCTCTCAGGACGCGATCGGCCATGCGTGCTACTCCTTAGATCTGCTGGGCTGTATTGACGGGGTTGACGGGTGTCTCGTTCTGTCCCGGTTGGCAAACGTTATGTACGGTCTGCGTAGTTCCCATGCCGACACTCGGCATACGCGACGCGACCATTCATGATACCGGGACAATGGCGCAGCGCCGACTAAAGTCGGCAGGCGTGCCCCGTCGCGCCCGCCCCCAACCGTGCCGCTGGTGCGGTCGGGACGTGACCGACGCCGGTTTGGGCCGTCGCCGCCAGTACTGCCGGCAGTCCTGCCGGCAGCGCGCTTACGAGCAGCGGGCCGCGTTGACCAAAGGCGGGACGGACGTGGTGCCGGCCTTGCCCGCCGATGCGGTGGTGCTGTCCGCCGACGACGCCGCCGACCTGTCGGATCGCGTTTACCAGGTGCGGTGCGCCGCCGAGGACGTCGCCACGGCGCTCGACGAGGGGGCCGCGCCGACCGAGCTGCGTGAGCTGTGTGACGTGCTGATCCGGGCCGTCCGCGCCGCCGACGGCTGGCGCCGGGCGGGTGTCTAACTCGCCTTTGACCACCAGCAATGGATATCCAGGTACAGTCGCGCCATGGGCGGTGGGGCCAGTCGTACGCGGGTGTACAGGTCGAAGCCGGTCCTCCTCTAGGAGTCGGGAGTATCGGGCGTTTTGAAATCCTGCCGGAGTTGGCCATACTCACCAGCGACATTCTTGGGTCGGACAGCGGCACGGCGCTGGTCGGAAAATCCACGTGGCCGGTTCGTGCGGCAACTTCCGTGACTCGGCGCTCGGCAGGACCGCATCCGGCGGTGACACGACGCCCCATGCCAGGTGAGGGTTAGGCGAGGTTAGGGATGGCGGATCAACTCCAGCATGCGACCGAGGCGCTGCGCAAAGCGCTGGTCCAGGTGGAACGCCTGAAGCGCACCAACCGTGCGCTGCTGGAGCGGTCGAGCGAGCCGATCGCCATCGTCGGCATGTCGTGCCGGTTCCCCGGGGGCGTCGAAACCCCCGAAGACCTGTGGCAGCTGGTGGCCGACGGCCGCGACGTGGTGTCGGAGTTTCCCACCGATCGCGGCTGGGACCTGGCGGGCCTGTTCGATCCGGATCCCGACGCGCGCCACAAGACCTACGTGCGCGACGGCGGCTTCGTGGACGGCGTCGCGGACTTCGACCCCGCCTTCTTCGGGATCGCGCCGAGCGAGGCCTTGGCGATGGACCCGCAACACCGGATGCTGCTGGAACTTTCGTGGGAGGCGTTGGAGCGGGCCGGGATTGACCCCGGCGGCCTGCGCGGCAGTGCCACCGGGGTGTTCGCCGGGCTCATCGTGCAGGGCTACGGCATGTTGGCCGAGGAGGTCGAGGGGTATCGGCTCACCGGCATGACCTCCAGTGTCGCCTCCGGGCGGGTGTCGTATGTGCTGGGGCTCGAGGGCCCGGCGGTGTCGGTGGACACGGCGTGTTCGTCGTCACTGGTCGCGCTGCACATGGCGGTGCAGTCGCTGCGGACCGGCGAGTGCGACCTGGCGCTGGCGGGCGGCGCGACCGTGAATGCGACGCCGACGGTGTTCGTCGAGTTCAGCCGGCACCGCGCGCTGGCGCCCGACGGGCGCTGCAAGGCCTACGCGGGGGCGGCCGACGGGGTCGGCTGGTCCGAGGGCGGGGCCATGCTGGTGGTCGAGCGGCTCTCGGACGCGCGGCGGCTGGGCCATCCGGTGCTGGCGGTGGTGCGTGGCAGCGCGGTCAACCAGGACGGCGCGTCCAACGGGCTGACCGCGCCCAACGGACCTTCGCAGCAGCGGGTGGTGCGCGCGGCGCTAGCCAACGCCGGTCTGTCGGCGGCGGAGGTGGACGCGGTCGAGGGCCACGGCACCGGGACGACCTTGGGCGATCCGATCGAGGCCCAGGCGCTGTTGGCGGCCTACGGGCAGGATCGCGCCGAGCCGCTGTGGCTGGGGTCGGTCAAGTCGAACATGGGTCACACGCAGGCCGCTGCCGGCGTCGCGGGTGTGATCAAGATGGTGCAGGCGATGCGCCACGAGGTGTTGCCGGCGACCCTGCACGTGGATCAGCCCAGCCCGCACGTGGATTGGTCGGCGGGGTCGGTGTCGTTGTTGACCGAAGCCCGGCCCTGGCGAGCGGATGGTCGCGCGCGACGCGCCGGGGTGTCGTCGTTCGGCATCAGCGGCACCAACGCGCATGTGATCGTGGAGGCCGCATCGCAGGCTCCGCCGCGTGAGGCCACCCCCACTCCGCCGGCGCTGCCGTGGGTGATTTCGGCGAAATCGACGGGCGCGCTGGCCGCTCAGGCGGCGCGGCTGGCCGCGTACGTGCGCGGCCATGGTGACCTCGACCTCGCCGACGTGGCGTGGACTTTGGCCGGCCGCTCGACCTTCGAGCACCGCGCCGTGGTCGTCGGCGGTGATCGCGACCGTTTGCTGGTAGGGCTCGACGAGCTGGCCGCGGACGAGCCCGTCTCGGTGATCCGCGGCGCCGCCGCACCCGCCGGCAAGACCGTCTTCGTCTTCCCCGGGCAAGGCTCGCAATGGCTGGGTATGGGCCTCGAATTGCTCGACACCGCACCGGTATTCGCGGAGCAGATCCGGGCTTGCGAGGAGGCGTTCTCCGAATTCGTCGACTGGTCGCTGACCGAGGTTCTGCGTGGCGCGCCGGGCGCCCCGGGCCTGGACCGTGTCGACGTCGTGCAGCCGGTCCTGTTTGCCATGATGGTGTCGCTGGCCGAACTGTGGAGGTCGGTCGGGGTCAGTCCCGACGCGGTGGTCGGACATTCCCAGGGCGAAATCGCGGCCGCCTACGTCGCCGGTGCGCTATCCCTGCCGGATGCCGCACGGGTGGTCACGCTGCGCAGCAAGCTGCTGAGGTCGCTGGCCGGGCCCGGCGGCATGCTGTCCATCGCGTGCGGCGTCGAGCGTGCGCGGGAACTGTTGGCGCCCTATGGAGATCGGGTCAGCATTGCCGCCGTCAACGGCCCGGCCGCCGTCGTGGTCTCCGGCGACGTGGCCGTGCTGGACGAACTCGTCGGCTTCTGCGCCGACCTGGAGCTGCGCACCCGGCGAATCGACGTGGACTACGCCTCGCATTCGGTGGAGGTCGAGGCGATTCGAGGCGAGCTCGCCGAGGCGCTGACCGGCATCGAGCCGCGCTCCTCGCGCACGGCCTTCTTCTCCACGGTGACCGGAAACCGTTTGGACACAGCGGGCTTGGATGCCGAATACTGGTATCGCAACATCCGCCAGACCGTGCAGTTCGACCGGGCCGTGCGCACCGCGTGCGAGCACGGATACCGCTCTTTCGTCGAATCCAGCCCCCATCCCGCGCTGATCGCCGGCATCGAGGACAGCGCCGACGACTGCCTCACCGGCACCGGGACCCAGGCGATCGTGGTGCCCACGCTGGGCCGTGACGACGGCGGGCTGCAGCGGTTCCTCACGTCGGCCGCCACCGCGCACGTGGCGGGCGTGACCGTGGACTGGCGTGGCGTGCTGCCCGGCGCCGGCCTCGTCGAGTTGCCCACGTATGCCTTCGAGCGGCATCGCTTTTGGCTGTCCATGGAGGGTTTGGCCGCCGACGCCGCCGGGCTGGGACTCGCGACGAGCGAGCACGCGCTGCTGGGTGCGGTCGTGGAGCTTCCGGACTCGGGTGGGGTGGTGCTCACCGGCCGGGTGTCACCCGGGGTGCAGGGGTGGCTGAAGGATCATGCCGTGTCCGGCGTGGCGGTGTTCCCCGGCGCCGGCTTCGTCGAACTGGCGATCCGCGCCGGCGACGAGGTCGGCTGCCCGGTGGTCGACGAACTGACGCTGCAGTCACCGCTCGTGGTGCCGGCGTCGGGATCGGTTGCGGTGCAAGTGGTCGTCGGTCCGGCCGACGACACGGGCCGGCGCAACGTCTCGATCTACTCCCGCACCGAAGCCGACGCGCCGGGCGCGTGGGTGTGCCACGCCGAGGGCGCGCTGAGCCCGGCGGCGGTCGCGCCGGCCGCGGACCTGTCGGTGTGGCCGCCTGCCGGCGCGGCCCCGGTTGACCTCACCGACGGCTACGACCGGCTGCAGGCCCGCGGCTACGGTTACGGCCCGGCGTTTCGTGGGCTGACCGCGGCGTGGGTCCGCGGCGACGAGGTGTTCGCCGAGGTGCGCCTGCCGGACGCCGCGGGGGGCGTAACCGGGTTCGGCGTGCACCCCGCGCTCCTGGACGCGGCGATGCACGCGCTGGTTATGGCTGACGGGACGGCAACGGCCACAACCGAAGTCGTGCTGCCGTTCTCCTGGCAGGGGGTGTCGTTGCATGCCGCGGGCGCGTCGGCGGTGCGCGCGCGCATAGTCCCGGCCGGGACTTCGGCGGTCACCATCGAGCTGGCCGACGGGCTGGGCCTGCCGGTGCTGTCGGTGGCCGCGATGGTGGGCCGCTCGGTGAGCGAGCAGCAGTTGCGGGTGGCGGTGTCGGGCTCGGGACCCGACCGGCTCTTCGAGCTGTCGTGGTCGCCGGCCAACGTGGCCGCCCGCGCCGACGCGCGCTCCTACGAGCTGTTCGAATCCGTTGCGGCCGGCGACGATCCGGTGGCCGGATCGTATGCGCGCACGCGCGAGGCGCTGGCCGCCGTGCAATCCTGGCTGGCCGGGCCCGACTCCGGGGTGCTGATCGTGGCCACCCGCAACGCGGTCGCGCTGGCGGGGGAGGACGTCACCGACCTCGCGGGCGCGGCGGTGTGGGGGCTGGTGCGTTCGGCGCAGACCGAGCACCCGGGCCGCATCGTGCTCGTGGATTCCGATGCGCCGCTGAATGATACGGCGATAGCGACCGTCCTGGCCGTCGGCGAACCTCACGTGGTGCTGCGCGGCGGCACGGCGTACACCGCGCGGGTGCGCGGCAGCCGCGCGGTCGACGACATCATGGTGCCCCCCGAGGACGGGCCCTGGCGCCTCGGCATCGGCACCGCGGGCACGTTCGAGAACCTGCAACTGGAGCCGGTGCGCGACCCCGACGCCCCGCTGCAGCCGGGACACGTCCGGGTGGCGCTGCGCGCCATTGCCGCGAACTTCCGCGACATCATGGTCACACTGGGCATGTTCACCCACGACGCCCTGCTCGGCGGCGAGGGCGCCGGCGTGGTGGTCGAGGTCGGGCCGGGAGTCACCGAGTTCGCCGTCGGCGACTCGGTCTACGGCTTCTTCCCCGACGGCAGCGGCACCTTGGTGCCCGGCGACGTCCGGCTGCTGCAGCCGATGCCCGCCGACTGGTCCTACGCCGAAGCCGCCGGCATCTCGGCGGTTTTCACCACCGCGTACATGGCCTTCATCCACCTGGCCGGCGTCAAGCCGGGGCAACGGGTATTGGTGCACGCCGCGGCCGGCGGCGTCGGAATGGCCGCGGTTCAGCTGGCCCGGCATCTGGGTCTCGAGGTGTTCGGCACCGCCAGCCGCGGCAAGTGGGACACCCTGCGCGCCATGGGCTTTGACGACGACCACATCGCGGACTCGCGCACCCTGGAATTCGAGGACAAATTCCGGGCGGTCGCCGGCAGGACCGGCGCGGCCGGCATGGACGTCGTGCTGGACTCGCTGGCCGGGGAATTCGTCGACGCCTCACTGCGGCTGGTCGCCCCCGGCGGCATCTTCCTGGAGATGGGCAAGACCGACATCCGCGACCCCGGCGCGGTCGCCCGGGACTACCCCGGCGTGCGCTACCGCGCGTTCGACCTGTTCGAGCCCGGCCGTCCCCTGATGCAGCAGTGGATGCACGAGCTGGCCGGGCTGTTCGCCTCCGGGGCGTTGAAACCGTTGCCCGTGACGACGTTTGACGTGCGCCGCGCGCGCGCCGCGTTGCGATACCTCAGCCAGGCCCGGCACATCGGCAAGGTCGTCATGACACTGCCCTCCGGCGGGCTGGGGTCCGGCACCGTGCTGATCACCGGCGGCACGGGGATGGCGGGATCGGCGCTGGCGCGGCACCTGGTGGCCCGGCACGGCGTCACGGACCTGGCGCTGCTGAGCCGCCACGGCGCCGACGCGCCGGGCTCCGCGGAATTGATCGCCGAGCTGGAGGCGGCCGGGGCCCGGGCGCGGGTGATCGCCTGCGACGCGGCCGACCGCGCCGCGCTGGCCGAGGTGATCGCCGACGCGTCGGCGCGGCGACCGCTCTCCGGCGTCATCCACGCCGCCGGGGTGCTCGACGACGCGATGATCACCTCGCTGACGCCCGAGCGCATCGGCGCGGTGTTGCGGGCCAAGGTCGACGGGGCGTGGAACCTGCACGAGTTGACGTGCGACCTCAATCTGTCCGCGTTCGTGCTGTTTTCGTCGATGGCCGGGCTGGTGGGCTCGTCGGGGCAGGGCAACTACGCGGCGGCCAACTCCTTCCTGGACGCGCTCGCCGCGCATCGGCGGGCGCATGCGCTGCCGGCGATCTCGCTGGCGTGGGGGCTGTGGGAGCAGGCCAGCGCCATGACCGGCGGACTGGACGCCGCCGACCTCGCCCGGTTGGGCCGCGACGGCGTCCTGGCGCTGTCCTCGGCCGAGGCGATGGAACTGTTCGACACGGCATTGATCGTCGACGAACCGTACGTGGCGCCGGCCCGCATCGATATCGCCACGCTGCGCGCCCACGCCGTCGTGGTGCCCCCGATGTTCGCCGACCTGGTCAACGCGCCGACCCGGCGCCGCGTCGACGACTCGATGGCGGCCGCAAAGTCGAAATCGGCGCTCGCACACCGTCTGCAGGGGCTGGCCGAGGCCGAGCAGCACGCGCTGCTGCTGGACCTGGTGCGCTCGCACATCGCCACCGTGCTGGGCAACACCAGCGCCGAGACGATCGACCCCGACCGGCCGTTCCAGGAGTTGGGCTTCGACTCGCTGACTGCGGTCGAAATGCGCAACCGCCTCAAAACCGCGACCGGGCTTGCCCTTTCGCCCACCCTGATCTTCGACTACCCGACACCCAACGGCCTGGCGAGCTACGTCCGGACCGAGCTCGCCGGCGTGCCGCAAGAAATCAAGCACGCCCCGGCGGTTCGCGCCACCGACGACGACCCCATCGTGATCGTCGGCATGTCCTGCCGCTATCCCGGCGGGGTGAGTTCCCCCGACGACCTGTGGGACATGCTGACCGACGGCCGCGACGTGCTCTCGGAATTTCCGACCGATCGCGGTTGGAACCTGGCCGGGCTGTACAACCCGGACCCCGACGTCCCGGGCACGTGCAACACCCGCACCGGCGGCTTCGTGGACGGCGTCGCCGATTTCGATCCCGCCTTCTTCGGCATCGCCCCCAGCGAGGCGCTGGCCATGGATCCGCAGCAGCGCCTGTTCCTGGAGTTGTCGTGGGAAGCCTTGGAGCGCGCGGGAATCGAGCCCGGCGGGCTGCGCGGCAGCGCCACCGGCGTCTTCGCCGGGGTGTACACGCAGGGTTACGGAATGGGCGCCGCGTCGACCGCGGACGGCTTCCGGTTGACCGGGCAGTCGTCCAGTGTGGCGTCGGGACGGATTTCGTATGTGCTGGGGCTGGAGGGCCCGGCGGTGTCGGTGGACACGGCGTGCTCGTCGTCGTTGGTGGCGTTGCACATGGCGGTGCAGTCGCTGCGGACGGGGGAATGCGAACTGGCGCTGGCCGGGGGCGTCACCGTGAACGCCACGCCGGACATCTTCGTGGAGTTCAGCCGCATGCGCGGGTTGTCCCCGGATGGCCGCTGCAAGGCGTACGCGGGCGCGGCCGACGGTACCGGATTCTCCGAGGGCGGCGGCATGCTCGTGGTCGAGCGGTTGTCGGACGCACAGCGGTTGGGCCATCCGGTGCTGGCGGTGGTGCGTGGCAGCGCGGTCAATCAGGACGGTGCGTCCAACGGGTTGACCGCGCCCAATGGTCCGTCACAGCAGCGGGTGGTGCGCGCCGCGCTGGCCAACGCCGGTCTGTCGGCTTCCGAAGTCGACGCGGTCGAGGGCCACGGCACCGGAACCACCTTGGGCGACCCGATCGAGGCCCAGTCCCTGTTGGCGACCTACGGGCAGAATCGCGCCGAGCCGCTGTGGCTGGGGTCGATCAAGTCGAACATGGGCCACACCCAGGCCGCCGCCGGCGTCGCGGGCGTGATCAAGATGGTGCAGGCGATGCGCCACGAGATGCTCCCGGCGACACTGCATGTCGATGAGCCCAGCCCGCACGTGGATTGGTCGCTGGGCTCGGTGTCCCTGCTGACCGAAGCCCGGCCCTGGCGAGCCGATGGCCACGCGCGCCGGGCGGGCGTGTCGTCGTTCGGCATCAGCGGCACCAACGCGCACATCATCGTCGAGGCGCCGCCCGCGCCGGAACCGCAGTCGCCGCCCGCCCCCGAGCCGCCGGTGGTGCCGTGGGTGCTTTCGGCGAAGTCCGAGGGCGCGTTGACCGCTCAGGCGGCGCGGTTGGCCGCCCACGTGCGCGCCCACGACGGGCTCGGCACTGCCGACGTGGGGTGGACTTTGTCGGGCCGATCGGCCTTCGAGCAGCGGGCCGTCATCGTCGGCGACGACCGTGAGCGGCTGCTGGCCGGTCTGGACGAGCTGGCCGGAGGCCAGCCCGTCTCGGTGATCCGCGGCACCGCAACGCCCACGGGCAAGACCGTCTTCGTCTTCCCCGGCCAAGGTTCGCAAACCCTCGGCATGGGCAGGGAACTGCACGCCGCGTACCCGGTGTTCGCCGGGGCGTTCGACGAGGTCGTGGCCGAACTCGATCAGCACCTGCTGCGCCCGCTCCGCGACGTCATGTGGGGCGATGGCGAAAACGTGCTGAACACCACGGAATTCGCGCAACCCGCGCTGTTCGCCGTGGAGGTAGCCCTGTTCCGGTTGCTGGAATCCTGGGGCATACGGCCCGATTTCGTGCTGGGCCACTCGATCGGCGAAGTGTCGGCCGCCCACGTCGCCGGCGTCCTGTCCCTGCGTAACGCGGCGGTGTTGGTGGCCGCCCGGGGCCGATTCATGCAGGCGCTGCCGGCGGGCGGGGCGATGGCCGCCGTACAGGCCACCGAAGAGGAAGTGCGGCCGCTACTTGGGCCCGGCGTCGGGATCGCTGCGGTCAACGGGCCCGCGTCGGTGGTGATTTCTGGTGCCCAGGAAGCCGTGGCCGCCATCGCCGACCGGCTCCGCGCCGACGGTCGCCGGGTGCATCGACTCGCCGTCTCGCACGCCTTCCACTCGCCGCTGATGGATCCCATGATCGACGAATTCGGCACGGTCGCCGGGGGATTCACGATCGGCAAGCCCACGATTCCGATCGTGTCGAACGTGACCGGGCAGCCGGCCGGCGACGATTTCGGATCCGCCGCCTACTGGAAGCGACACGCCCGCGAAGCGGTGCGATTCGCGGACAGCGTGCGCTTCGTGCACTCGGCCGGCGCCAACCGCTTCCTCGAGGTCGGGCCCGGCGGCGGCCTGATGGCATCGATCGACGAAGTGCTGGCCGGAGCGCCCGTGGCCACGATGCCCGGCCTGCGCAAGGATCGCCCCGAACCGCCGGCGCTCGTCGACGCCGTCGCCCAGGGCTGGGCCGCGGGCATGGACGTTGACTGGCGCCGGGTGATCGGCGCGGCCGGCTTCGTGGAGCTACCCACGTATGCTTTTGAGCGACGGCGGTTTTGGCTGTCCGGCGACCGTGCCCCCGCCGACGCCGCCGGGCTGGGCCTGGCCGCCGGCGACCACGCCCTGCTGGGCGCGGTGGTGGAGTTGCCGGCTTCGGGCGGGGTGGTGCTGACCGGCAGGCTGTGTCCCAGCTCGCAGGGTTGGCTGGCCGACCATGCCGTCGGCGGGGTGGTGCTGTTCCCCGGCGCGGGGTTCGTGGAATTGGCGATCCGGGCCGGCGACGAGGTGGGCTGCGGAATCGTCGACGAGCTGAACCTGGCCGCGCCGCTGGTGTTGCCGCCCTCGGATTCGGTGGCCATTCAGGTCGTCGTCGGCGGCCCCGACGATTCGGGAGCCCGTGCGGTTTCGGTGTTTTCGCGTGGTGAGACAGGGTCCGGCTGGCTCTTGCACGCCGAGGGGGTGCTGCGCGCGGGTTCGTCCGAGCCGGGCGCCGACCTGTCGGCGTGGCCGCCCGTCGGCGCGGTCCCGGTCGACATCGGGGACGGCTACGAGCGGCTGGCCGAGCGAGGGTACGGGTACGGACCGGCGTTCCGAGGCTTGACCTCGATGTGGCGTCGCGGCGAGGAAGTGTTCGCCGAGGTGTCGCTGCCGTCGGACGCCGGTGTGTCCACGGCCGGATTCGGTGTCCACCCGGTGATGCTGGATGCCGCGCTGCACGCGGTGATCCTGGCCTCAGACGACGACGGCGACGGCGCGGGCGCCGACGAAGGCACCGTGTTGGTGCCGTTCTCCTGGCAGCAGGTGTCGTTGCACGCCGCGGGCGCATCGGCGGTGCGGGCGCGGATCGTGCGGGTGAGTCACTCGGCGGTCTCCATCGAGTTGGCCGACGGGCTCGGATTGCCGGTGTTGTCGGTGGCGTCGATGGTGGCGCGCCCGGTCTCGGATCACCAGCTCATGGCCGCGGTGTCGAATACGGGTCCCGACCGGCTCTTCGAGGTGGTCTGGACGGCGCAGCCGGCAACCGCCGTGCAGCCGGTGCCCGTGCAGGCCTGGGGTGCACCGGAACTGGCCCCCGACCCCGCACGGCCGCCGGTGGTGGTTTACGAGTCGGCACCTGTGGCCGGTGACGTCGTGACCGAGGTGTACGCGGCCACGCGCGCGGTGTTGTCGGTCCTGCAGTCGTGGCTGTCCCGCGACGACACCGCGGGAACGCTGCTCGTGGCCACCCGCGGCGCCATGCCGCTGCCGGGCGAGGACGTCACCGATCTGGCGGGCGCGGCGGTATGGGGGCTGGTGCGCTCGGCGCAGACCGAGCATCCCGGCCGCATCGTGCTCGTCGATTGCGACGCGCCCCTCGACGACGAGTGGGCGGCGGCGGTCCTGGCGGTCGGTGAGCCGCAGGTATTGCTGCGTGCCGCAGAGGTTTACACGGCTCGCGTGCAGGGCAGCCGCGCCGTGGGCAGTCTCCTGACGCCGCCGGGCGAGGGGCCGTGGCGGCTGGGCATGAGCAGCCGCGGCACTTTCGAGAATCTGCGGCTGGAGCGCATTCCCGACGCCGGGGCACCGCTTGGCCCCGGTCAGGTTCGTGTCGCGCCGTCGGCGATCGCCGCCAACTTCCGCGATGTGATGATCGCGTTGAACCTTTACCCCGACGCGGACGCGGTGATGGGCATCGAGGCCGCAGGCATCGTGGTGGAAACCGGCCCGGCGGCCGCCGCGGGAGACGCTCGATTCGCGGTGGGCGACCGCGTCATGGGGCTGTTCCCCGAGGGCACCGGAACGGTCGCGGTGACCGATCAGCGCCTGTTGGCCAGGGTGCCCGAGGGCTGGTCGCACACCGCCGCGGCCACCGCCTCGGTGGCCTTCGCGACGGCCTACTACGCGCTGGTGGACCTGGCGGCCGTGCGGGCCGGGCAGCGGGTGCTGGTCCACGCCGCCACGGGTGGGGTCGGGATGGCCGCGGTCCAGCTGGCTCGGCATCTGGGGCTCGAGGTGTTCGCCACCGCCAGCCGCGGCAAGTGGGACACGTTGCGGGCCATGGGCTTTGACGACGACCACATCTCCGACTCCCGCAGCCTCGAGTTCGAGGAGACGTTCCGGAGGGCCACCGGGGGCCGGGGTGTGGATCTCGTGCTGGATTCGCTGGCCGGCGATTTCGTCGATGCGTCCCTGCGGCTGGTCGCCCCCGGCGGCGTGTTCCTGGAGATGGGTAAGACCGACATCCGCGACGTCGCGGCGGTCGCCGCGGAGCACCCCGGAGTGCGCTATCGCGCCTTCGACCTGTTCGAAGCGGGACCGGACCGCATTGCGCAGTTGCTCGCCGAGCTGTCCGCGCTGTTCGGCGAGCAGGCGCTGCGGCCGTTGCCGGCAACGAGGTTCGATGTGCGCCGCGCCGGTGCCGCCCTGCGGCATCTGAGCCAGGCCCGCCACGTCGGCAAGGTCGTGATGACCATGCCCGATGCGTGGACGGCGGGCACCGTGTTGATCACCGGCGCCACCGGGATGGCGGGTTCGGCGCTGGCCCGTCACGTGGTGGCACGGCACGGGGCGCGCCGCCTCGTGTTGGCGAGCCGGCGCGGTCTCAACGCGCCGGGCGCCGCGGAGCTGGCCACGGAGCTGAGCACGACCGGGGCCGAGGTGCAGGTGGTGGCCTGTGATGCGGCCGATCGTGAGGCGCTGGCCAAGGTGATCGCCGAAATCCCGGTGCAGCATCCGCTTTCGGCCGTCATTCACGCCGCCGGAGCCCTCGACGACGCGGTCGTCACCTCGCTGACCCCCGAGCGGATGGATGTGGCGTTGCGGGCCAAGGTGGACGCGGCGTGGAACCTGCACGAGTTGACCCTCGACCTGGATGTGTCGGCGTTCGTGCTGTTTTCGTCGATGGCGGGGCTGGTGGGGTCCTCGGGGCAGGGCAACTACGCGGCGGCCAACTCCTTCCTGGACGGGCTTGCCGCGCGTCGCCGGGCCCGCGGGCTGCCGGCGATCTCGCTGGGCTGGGGCCTGTGGGATCAGGCCAGCACCATGACCGGGGGGCTGGGGGCCGTCGAATTGGCCCGCTTCGCCCGCGACGGCATCGAGGCGATGTCGTCGGACGAAGCGCTGCAACTGTTCGACACCGCGCTCGTCGTCGACCAGCCGTTCGTGTTGCCGGCCCACATCGACCTCGTTGCGCTGCGGGCCAAGTTCGACGGGGGCACGCTGCCCCCGATGTTCGTCGACTTGATCAACGCCCCCACCCGCCGCCAGGTCGACGATTCGCTGCTGGCCGCGAAGTCGAAATCGGTTCTGCTGCAACGCCTGGAGGGTCTGCCCGAGGACGAGCAGCACGCGATACTGCTGGACCTGGTGCGTTCCAGCATCGCCACCGTGCTCGGCAGTGCCAGCCCCGAGGCGATCGGCCCGGACCAGGCGTTCCAGGAGCTGGGCTTCGATTCGCTGACCGCCGTCGAGATGCGCAACCGGCTCAAAGCCGCGACCGGCCTGGCGTTGTCGCCGACGTTGATCTTCGACTACCCCAACCCGGCCGCGCTGGCCGGTTACATCCACGGCGAGCTCGTCGGCGATTCAAGGCCGGCGGCGCCCGCGGCGGTGCCCGGCGACGCCGAAATCCAGCGTGTGCTGGGATCGATCCCCGTCAAGCGCCTGCGCCAGGCGGGGGTTCTCGAACTGCTGCTGGCACTGGCGAAGGAATCCGAGGGCAGTGCGCTCGGGGGGGAGCCGGCGACCGCCGCGGTGACCATGGAAGACAACATCGCGGGTATGGACCTCGACGACCTGGTCAACGCGGCGCTGCTGAACGATGATGAATAGCCACCGGGGGTTGCTGCCGAGGAGGAAGGCTCATGGCGGGACCCGATAAACAACTCGGCGTCGTCGTCGGGGCCGACGGCTCGCCGGCATCGAACGCCGCCGCTCGTTGGGCGGCCCGTGCCGCGGCCATCAGAAACGTTCCGTTGACCGTCGTCCACGCGGTGGTGACGCCCACCGCGACGTGGCCTTTGGGCCCTTTTCGCGACCCGTTCGGGGTGCGGCTGGAGGACGACGGTGCAACGGCCGTCAGGCACGCGATGAAGATCGCCGACGAGGCAATGCCGTCGCACCGCAAGGTACCCATCGCCACGGAAGTGGTGCATTCGGGCCCGGGGCCGGCGCTGATCGAGATGTCTGACAAGGCGGAGATGATCGTCGTGGGCAGCTCCGGACGCGCGTCGCCGGGTCCGGGCATGCTCGGTTCGGTCAGTTCCACAGTCGCGCACCACGCGAATTGCCCGGTCGCAATCATTCGGGACAGCGACGATTTCCGAGTACCCGACGTGCCCGACCTGGAGCGCGCTCCGGTCCTGGTGGGGGTGGACGGCTCGCCGACTTCCCAACTCGCGATGGCCATCGCGTTCGACCAGGCCGCGCGCCGCGGCGTCGAGTTGGTGGCCCTGCACGCCTGGAGCGACGTCGTGATCACCGACGTGGCGCCGCCGGCCTTCGAGGCGGCGCTGGAGCGGGAAGCGGAACGTCGCCTCGCGGAAGGCCTGGCGGGGTGGCAAGAGCGCTATCCCGACGTGACGGTGAACCGAGTGGTCGCACGCGACCGGCCGGCGCAGCAGCTCATCGCGAAGTCGGAGTCCGCGCAGCTGGTCGTCGTGGGCAGCGGCACCTGGGTGGGCTCGGTGTGCAACGCGGTTTTGCACTGCGTGCCGATCCCGGTGATCGTTGCCCGGACTACATCGGTGCCAGGGACGCCGATGCTCGTCGAGTTGATGAATTCCTACACCGGCGGCGAAGGCGACGACTCGGCGGCGGCCGCGGCATCGAAATCCCTGCTGCTGCAACGCCTCGAGGGCCTGTCGGAGGACGAGCAATACGCGCTGCTGTTGGAGCTGGTCTGTTCGGACGTCGCGGCCGTGCTCGGACGCAGCGGCCCGGACGCGATCGATCCGGGCCGGGCCCTGCAGGAGTTGGGTTTTGATTCGCTGGCCGCCTTCGAGATGCGCAACCGGCTCAAAAGCGCGACCGGCCTGGCGTTGTCGCCGACGTTGATCTTCGACTACCCCGAGCCCGCGGCGCTGGCCGGCTACATGCATCGCGAGCTCCTCGGCACGTCCGGGCCGGACGCCCCGGCGGAGGCGCCGGGGGATGCCGAAATCCGGCGCGTGGTGGGCTCGATCCCGGTCAAGCGGCTCCGCCAGGCGGGGGTGCTGGAACTGCTGCTGGCGTTGGCGAAGGAATCCGACGGGGCCGGTCAGCCGACCGACGAGGCGGCGCCCGCCGAGAAGAGTATCGCCGACATGGATCTCGACGACCTGGTCAACGCGGCGCTGCGCGACGACGACGAATAGCCACCGCCGTGCCAACGACGATGCAGCGGGCGCACGTGAGCGAGGATGCCCAGTGAGAATCGCGGTCACCGGTGCCGGCGGGATAGTCGGCCGCGGGCTTGCCGCGCGGCTGCTCAGCCAGGGACACGACGTCGTCGGGCTTGCGCGTCATCGACCCCAAAGCTGGCCCAGCGCAGCCGAATTCGTCTCGGGCGATATCCGGGACAGCGACGCGGTGCAGCGCTGCGTCGCCGCCGCGGACGTCGTCGCGCATTGCGCGTGGGCAAAGAACACCGTATCTGGTGGAGGCATCGGAGAGCAGGTCAACATCGGGGGTACCCGCAACGTCCTCGAGGCGATGGCGGAAAACCGTTCCGGGCGCATCGTTTTCCCGTCGTCGGCACACGTCTACGGCCCAGCCGAAGACTCGCACACCGAGCGCGAGGCGCCGGCCCCGGTGTCCGCCGACGGCGTCCAGCAGGCCCGCGTCGAAGAGATGCTGGCGGTCTCCGGCCTCGACTCGGCCGTGATCCGCTGCGGGCTCGTCGTCGGTCGCGGGGTCGACAATTGGGTGCGCCGGCTGTTCGCGCTGCCAGCGTTTCCCGGCGGGTTCGCCGATCGCCCCGTGCAGGTCTTGCATCTCGATGACGCGCTCCGGCTGTTCGCACGCGCGGTCCTGGACGCCGAGACTCCAAGCGGCCCAGTCAACCTTGCCGCCGCGGGGGCGCCGACGTTTCGGGATATCGCCGCCGCGCTCGGGCGACCGGTGCTGCCGGTCGGTAACCGGTTCGGCGCACCGCTGCGGCGGCTGCTGGCCTCGCTCGCCGAGCTGGAGCTTGTGCAGCGCGCCCCGCTGATGGACACCTCGCGGCTCCGCGACGAGTGGGGATTCCAGCCGGCCTGGAACGCCGGCGAATGCATCGAGGATCTGGCGCTGGGCGCGCGTGGCCGGGTCGCTCTGGGCAGGCGCGTGATCTCCCTGCCGTGGCGGCTGGCCACGATCGACGATCTGCCGGCCGTCGACACGCCGGCCGACGACGGGGTGGCCCCCGTACCGGCCGGTCCCGACGGGCTCAACGGCGAATTCGACACCCCCGTCGACCCGCGCTTCCCAACCTTCTTGGCCACCAATCTGTCCGAGGCGCTGCCCGGCCCGTTCTCGCCCTCGTCGGCGTCGGTGACCGTGCGAGGCCTGCGCGCCAGCGGGGTGGGCGTCGCGGAACGGCTGCGGCCCGGTGGGATCGTCCAAAACGAGATCGCCATGCGCACCGTCGGGGTGTTCGCCCACCGGTTCTACGGGGCGATCACGGCGGCTCATTTCATGGCCGAGACCGTGCCGTTCATGGAGCCCTCGATGTTCATCAGCAAGAGCGGGTTCTTCGGGCCCAGCATGGCGTCCCTGCCGATCTTCGGTGCGGAGCTTCCGTCCGCGGAAAGGGGCTGGGGCGGCAGGCAACTGCGCACCGTGCGCAATATCGGGGTCTTCGGCGTCAATGTCATCGGCCTGAGCGCCGGTGCACCGGGGGACACCCGCGAATTCGTCGCCGCCGTCGACCGGCTGGAGCGCCTCGCCGCCGGGGACCTCGCCCGGCTCGACGACCATCGGCTGCTCAGCCTGGTCTCGCTGGCGCGCGACCACGTGGTGCACGGCTGGGTGTTGGCGTCGGGGTCATTTATGCTGTGCGCCTCGTTCAACGTGCTGCTGCGCGTCCTGTCCGGAAGGGATACCGCACCCTCGATCGGGCACGATCTGGTCAGTGCGCGGCCGGTGGAGGCCGTGCAACGGCTGGTGGTTGCGGCGCAACGCAACCCGGACGTGGTGCGCGTGCTGGCCGAACCGGGGGACCGCCTCGAGAAGCTGGCCGTCGAGGCCCCGCAGTTTCACGCCGCCCTGTTGGCCGAGCTGGCGCTGATCGGACACCGCGGCCCGGCCGAACTCGAGATGCGGTCGACCAGCTACGCCGACGACCCGGAACTGTTGATCCGGATGGTGGCCAGGGCGATCGGCGCGCCGCCCGCTCCGTCGCCGCATCATGCCCGAATCCCGTTGCGCGCCAGGCCGGTCGCATCGCTGTTCACGACGCAACTCCGCGACCGGGAGGTGCGCCGCGACAAGGTGGTTCGCGCGAATTGGGTGTTGCGCGGGCTGCTGCGCGAGTTCGGGCGACGCATGACCGAAAGGGGGGTCTTCGAGTCGGTCGACGACGTGTTCTACCTGTTGGTCGACGAACTCGACGCGCTGCCACCGGATGTCGCGAAGATCGTGGCCCGCCGCCGGGCCGAGCAGCGTCGCCTGGTCGCCGTCGCACCGCCGCCGGTCTTCAGCGGCCACTGGGAGCCGTCGACCCCGTCGCAGGCGACCCTGGCCGGCGGCGACGTCCTGCGCGGCGTCGGCGTCTGCGGGGGACGGGTCCGCGGCCGGGTGCGGATCGTGCGTCCCGAAACCATCGACGACCTGCAACCCGGCGAGATCCTCGTCGCCGAGGTCACCGACGTCGGGTACACCGCCGCCTTCTGCTACGCCGCCGCGGTGGTGACGGAGCTCGGCGGCCCCATGTCCCACGCCGCCGTGGTGGCCCGCGAGTTCGGCTTTCCGTGTGTGGTCGACGTGCAGGGCGCGACCCGATTGCTGCCGGCGGGCGCGCTCGTCGAGGTGGACGGGACCTCGGGCGAAATTCGGGTGCTCGAACCGGCGCCCGACGGCCCGCGCGTACGGTAAGGCGCATAGACGACAGAGAGGTTCATTGGATGGCCCGCACCGACGACGACACTTGGGATTTGGCGTCCAGCGTGGGCGCGACGGCGACGGCCGTCGCGGCGTCGCGCGCGATGGCCTCGCGGGGCCCGGACCCGCTGCTGGACGACCCGTGGGCGGATCCGCTGGTCCGCGCCGTGGGCATCGACCGGTTCGTCAAGCTGCTCGACGGAAGGCTCCGCGACAACGACGATCCCGTGCTGAACCGCCGCGCCATGGACGAGCAGATCACCGTGCGCACCCGCTTTTTCGACGATTTCTTCTCGAGTGCGACCGCCGCGGGGATCCGGCAGGCCGTCATCCTGGCCTCCGGCCTGGACACCCGGTCCTTCCGGTTGCCGTGGCCGGCGGGCACGGTGGTCTACGAGATCGACCAACCGCAGGTCATCGATTTCAAGACGCGGACGCTGGCCGGTCTCGGCGCCGAGCCCACCGCGCAGCGGCGCACGATCGCGATCGACCTGCGGGAGGACTGGCCGGCGGCGCTGCGGGCGGCCGGATTCGACAGCGGACAGCCCACGGCGTGGATCGCCGAGGGCCTTTTGGTCTACCTGCCGCCCGACGCGCAGGACCGCCTGTTCGACGACGTCGCCGCGCTGTCGGCGCCGGGCAGCCGGATCGCCACCGAGCACCTGGATTTGCGCCGCATGCCGTCGGATTGGGCACAGAAGCTCAGCGAGCGTTCCCAGCGTGCCGGCTCCGGCATCAACCTGGCCGAGCTGTTCTACACCGGCGAACGCAACACCGCCGCCGAGTATCTGGCCGCGCACGGCTGGCGCGTGGACATCAAGACGACCGAGCAGTCTTATGCGGCCAATGGTTTCGAGGTTCCCGACGACGAGCTGGGCTCGTTCGGCGACGCATCGGGATACCTGACGGCGACCCTCGCATAGGGCTAGCCGGATTCGAACTCCAGTTTCAGGCTCGTCGGCCCGCTCATGCCGAGAAGTGGCCGCCACGAGGGAGTCTCGGTTATCCGCGGATGCGGCAGTCGGTGCGCCAGAATCTTGAGTGCCTCGGAGAGTTCCCGCCTGGCGAGGTTCGCACCAAGGCAGTAGTGTGCCCCGCCGCCGAAGGTGAGGATGGGCGGCGGGTCGTCGCGGGTGATGTCGAAGCGCGTGGGGGCGTCGTAGACCGACGGATCCCGGTTGGCGGCATAGGTGTTGACGATGATGAACGTTCCGGCCGGGAACGTGTAGTCGTCGATAGTGACGTCGTCGGTGGCGCTGCGCAGGGTGCTGCACATGGACGGGGAGTGTCGCATGGTTTCCTCGACGGCGCGCATCGCGAGCTCGGGGCGGTCGCGAAGCAGCGCCCATTGGTCCGGATGTTCGCACAACACCTGCATCGAGGCGGCCAATTGTGTACGGGTGGTGTCGGTTCCGGCCACCAGGATGCTGAATGCCAGCATCCTGACTTCGCCGGCGTCGAGGCGGTCGCCGCGATCTTCGGCGCGGATGAGTTCGGAGAGCAGGTCGTCGGTCAGGGCCTTGCGCCGGTCGGCGATCATCCCGTCGATGTACTCGTCAAAGGCGTCCCAGGCGCGCAAGACCCGGGGCTCTTCCTCGGCGAGGTCGCAGTCGAAGCTGACGATCTTGAAGATGTCCTCGGCCCAGGTGGAGAACAGCTGCCAGTCTTGGCGAGGCGCACCGAGCAGGGCGCAGATGACGGGGATCGGGTATGGTCGCGCGATCTCCTCGACGAACTCGCAGCGCTCCTGCGCGACAACGGCATCGACGAGTTCGTTGATGACGGCGTGGATTGTGGGGTCCATGCGCCCGGTCGCCCGGGGGGTAAAGGCCTTCGACACCAGGCCGCGCAGCCGGCGGTGTTCGGCGCCCTCCATGCACAGGATGCTGCCGACGACCCGATCCCACAGCTCGCCCGACGTGACGCCGTGCGCGGTGAGGTGGATGCCGGGAGGGATGCCGAACCGCGGGTCGCCCAGCACGGTACGCGCCAGGTCGTAAGAGAGCACCTCCGGGCCGACGGGACCGAGCGCGATCGGTGCCACCTGCTGGGCGGCGCGAAACTGCGGGTAGATCTGCTGTGGCGTGTCGGTGACGTCGTAGTTCAGGACCGGCAGGCCGGCGTCGAAGATACTGGGCTTTGCGGTACCCACGGTCATCATCTCTCCCTGGCTGCAGTCTCTGGAGTTGGTTCAAATCGGTTGGTAGGGCTTCAGAATGGCACCTAGCTGGTGCGCGCCGGTGGGTCCGGCAGGTAGCTCGCCGGGGTCGGGGATCATCGTCGCCGTCCCCTTGTCAATGATGGTCGAGAGGTTGTCTCGCACTTTCTCGATGGTGAGGTTGGTGTCGGTGTATCCCGCGGTCTGGCCGAAAACGCGTAAGCCTACGTTTCCGGCGGCAGCTTCGAGGTTGGCTCCCGAGAGCTCGCAGTCCTCATGAGCCAGGTAAGCGACGGCGGGTGACACAAGACTGGTGGGGAAATGCGTTTCCATCAACGAGGTGAACGGCGAAGTCTCGTTGAAGTGGCGGATGGCGGTCGTGTTGGCGGCCGGTCCGAGTACGTTGACTTTGATCCCCAAAGCCGCGCCTTCGACGGCCAGCCCGCGGGTCAATCCGAAGATGCCGCTCTTGGCAGCGCCGTAGATGGACAGGTTCTCGATCCCGAACATCGCGCCCGACGTGGTATTGACAATTCGTCCATACCCGGCGTCACGCAGGTGCGGCCACGCCGCCCGGCACATCCATACAGTCCCCATCAGGTGCACGTCGATGATGTTGCGGATGTCGGCGCTGGAAATCTCATCGAAGTGCGCCATGAAGCAGACCCCGGCATTGTTCACCACGATGTCGAGCCGCCCCCAGGTGTCCAGCGCCGTCGCAACCACACCGTGGGCGCCTTCCTCCGCGGCAACGCTGTGCTGGTCGGCGACTGCCTGGCCGCCGGCGGCGCGGATCTCCTCGACCACCTGCTCCGCGTTCGCCCGCAAGATTCCTCGTCCGTCAGGACCGACGCCGAGGTCATTGACCACTACCTTGGCTCCGCGCTCGGCAAGCAACGTGGCGTAGGACCGACCTAGGCTCGGGTCCTGGCCGCCGGCTCCCGTGACGATGGCAACCCGGCCATCGAACCGAAGTTGTTTCATTGCAGTCCTTTTCGCAGCGTCGTTACGGCAGGTTCGTCGACAGGAATGTCAGGGGCAGGCCCAACACCGACAGGTCGATCTCCTCGAGGTAGTTGCCCTCACCCTTGAAGCCTTGGCGAAAGCGGGTGGTCGAGCCGTACCGCTTGGCAATGTCCTCTGCCTCTGATGCTCCGGGAACCTGCACCACTACGGTGAAGATGCCATTGCCATGCTTCGCCAGGAAGTCGGTGACCGAAACGGCTACCTCAGCGGTGGACCCTGGGTTCGGGCTGATCAGCTCGATGCCTCGATTCCAATCCAGGAGCACCTGAATCCCGAGTTCGTCCAGCTCGATTTTGTCGAAGCTGAAGCCCACGTCGGTAAATAGCCGTCCCACTGCTTCATGTTGCTCACGCGTCACTGCGAATACGACGTGATGCAACCGGGACGATGAATCAGTCATCCGTGACCTCCTGGCGCGATCGGGAGTGGGTGCGTTGCGACGTCGTCTGGCAAATCGGCGGGTCGCCTCATCGAGCGCCGAACTCCACGGGCAGACTTATCGGCCCGCTCACGCCAAGCATCGGCTTCCACGGTGCGCGCCCGCCGAGGCGGGCGTCCGGCAACCGGTTTGCCAGAATCTTGAGTCCCTCTGCCAGCTCCAGCCTGGCCAGGTTCGCGCCGAGGCAATAGTGCACGCCGCCGCCGAATGTGAGCACCGCCGGCGCTCCCTCGCGGGTGATGTCGAAGCGATCGGGGTCCTGGTAAATGTCGGGATCACGATTAGCCGCAAACGAATTCACGAAGATGTAGGTGCCAGTGGGGAACGTGTATCCGTCCAGCTCGACATCGCCCTTCACGGTGCGCACCGTGTTGCACACGGCGGGCGAGTGCCGCATGCTCTCCTCGACCGCGGACATGGCGAGTTCGGGATGCTCGCGCAGCATCGCCCACTGCTCCGGGTGATCGAGAAGCACCTGTACCGACGCGGCCAGCTGATTGCGCGTGGTATCCGTACCGGCAAGCAATAATCCGGCCACCGTCGAACGAAGTTCGTCAGCGCTGAGCCGGTCGCCGGCATCCTCGGCACGGATGAGATCGGAGAGCAAGTCATCGGTCAGACGGTGTCGTCGTTCGGCGACCATTTCATCGACATAGGCGTCCAGTTCGGCCCAGCCGCGAAGAACCGCGGGCGTTTCCTCGGCGAGATTGACCGAGAAGTTGGCCATTTTGAAGATGGCTTCGGCCCATCGTGAAAACTCTCCCCAGCTCGCGCGTGGCGCGCCGAGCAATGCGCAGATGACCGGAATCGGATAGTGAAGGGCGATGTCGGTGACGATGTCGCAGCTACCCGCGACAACGACGCCGTCGATGAGTTCGTTGACGACTTCACCGATTGTGTCGTACAGACGAGCGGTGGCCCGCGGCGTAAATGCCTTTGATACCAGGCTGCGCAGCCGGTGGTGTTCGGCGCCTTCCGCGCAGATAATGCTGCCGACGACTCTCTCCCAGAGCGGGCCTGAAGTCACGCCTTGGGCGGCCAGATGTAGACCGGGAGGGATGACAAATCGGGTGTCGCGCAGGACGCTGCGGGCGAGTTCGTAGGAGAGGATTTCGGGGCCGAACGGACCGATGGCGACCGGCCCCCGCCGCTGGGCCGCCCGAATGCGTTCGCAGACGTCGTGGGGCGATTCGATGACGTCGTAGTCGAGTGTCGGAAGGCCCGCCTCGAACACACTGGGCGCACCGGTTGCTGCGGCCATCAAACGCATATCCTTTCAGTGATGCGCCAGCACTCCGCGGGGCAGGAGCAGCGGCAAGTCGTTGTAGGTGACGATGCCGGGCGGCGCCGCGACCACCGCCGGGATCGCGGTGATCGCCGGCATCGCCGTGATGGTCAGGCCCAGCATGATGTAGTCGTCCAGCGTTTCGCCCGCAAAGTCCGGCGGCGGCAGGAAACTCAGGGTGGTCTTGATCGTCGGTCGGCCCTGGACCTCGATGGTGTAGCCCATGTCCAGCGGCCAATCCGGCTCCAGCGCTTGGCCTTTGCGCCACTGCCCGCCAATTTCGATGACCTCTCGGCCGGCCAGAATCCCTTTCCACCGAACGTGGATGCCCGCGACGCAACCCTTCGCGATGGTCCAGTCCCCGGGCAGGTGCAGATCCTCGGTGGTCTGGGCGTACTCGGCCTCACAACGAACTTCGTCGAGCTCGACGCCCAGGGCGTCGGCGAGCAGCAACACGCCGTCGCGGAAGATGCCGGATCCTTTCTCGGTGACGGCCGGCAGGTCGGGCTGGTCGATGGGGCAGCCGAAGCCCATCGGGATCTCGGTCGCGGGTGAGTTGTAGATGGTGGTGTCAAAGGATTCCAGGAGCGACAGCTTGTCCACCCGGTCGCTCAGCCCCGCCGAGACGATGGTGAGCAGTTGGATGAAGCCGGGGTTGATGCCGCTGCCGAAGATGGTCGACCCGCCCTGTTGGCAGGCTTCGGCGATCCGATCGCGTCCCGGGCCGAGGAAGTGCCCGGTGATGAACTCGGCGGTGCCCACCACGTTGATGCCGGTGCCGAGGATCCGGACGAGCTCGTCGACGTCGGCGAACATCGGGTTGTACACCACGCAGTCCGGCTTCAGCGCGAGCAGGGCGTCGATGTCGTTGGTGGCCTTGACGTTCAGGGGTTCGAGCCCGCACAGCTCGCCGACGTCGCGGCCGTCCTTTGCCGGCGACCAGGCGTAGCACCCGACGAGTTCCAGCGTCGGGTTCGCGGCGATCGCCCGCACCGAGCTCTTGCCGACGTTGCCCGTCGTCCACTGGACGACCCGGTAGGTCAAGGTGCGAGCCCTCTCACGGGTGCGACGCCGCGTGCTGGCGGGCCAGCCGCTCGTCGTGGATCCTGACGAGCTCGCGGAACCCGAGCCGGTGGTACTTCGGTATTGGCTGGATGCCCCACACGTCCTGAGCGGTGGCCTTGCCCTCGGCGCCCTCCGGCGGGCCGAACGGAGGATACGGGTACTTGCACTCCAAAGTGTCGTTGGAATAACGGATCTTGAGCAGCTCGCTGCAGATCTGGGTGAGGCTCAGCGTCGGATAGCCGTAGTAGACGGCCATGAACGGCAGCGTGAAGGCGCCCTCGATGACCAGCGCGACCAGGCACACCAGCACCGCGCGTTTGATCCATTTGTGCATCCGCGCGTAGTACGGCGTGGTGCCCGGCTCGAGGTCGGCGGTCGGGTCTTTGTCTTCGGTGGCGGACGGCGCGGAAGGGCTGGTCATGATGCTGCTCCTTTTAGTCGGAGAAGATTTCTCGATTGACGGTGTGCAGGTAGGGGATGGCGAGGAACGGGGTGATGTAGAAGATGTCGTAGAGCCACCAGCCGATCACCGGGAAAACTACGCCGGCGTACCGCACGTCGGCGAACATCGTCATGTTGAACACGTAGGCGGACCAGATCACCACGCCCATCCAGCAGGTGACGACCATCCACTGATGACCCCAGCGCTTCATCTGCAGGAAGCCGATCGCCGCGGCGACCCGCATGGAGAACACGGTGAGGATCAGGCCCGCCACATAGGCTTTCTCGCCCGGTCCCGCGGAGCCGCCGACCCAGAGTTCGTTGTAGTGCCAGAAGTAGCCCGCGTCGAACATGTTGCCCCAGCCGACCATCAGCACCCGGTTGATCAAGGTGTGGTTGGCGACCAGGTCCAGGGCCCAGCCCAGGCTGTTGAGCATGCCGTCGATCAGGACCAGGTAGCCGATCAGGGTCACGATCATCGGGCGCACTGACAGGCCGGCGCGCAGGGCCTGGCGCTGCAGCCAGACGCCGCGCATGAAGACGGGAAAACCGATCAGGCCCGGCGCCCACATGCCCATCAGGGCGGCGCCGACGATCATCCACTTGTCGGCGCGGCGTTGCGCCAGGCGCGATTCGTCGTGGTGATCCTCGAGGCTGAGCGAATTCGGTTGCGCGGCAGAGACGGTCACAGATCCCACCACCCCCGCGCAAACGACATGTACAGCTGGATGCCGAACATCGCCAGCAGGTAGCCGTAGATGAAGATCTGGAACACAATGAGCGCCCTTTTGCGCTTCTGCTCCTGTCGGTCCATGCCGGTTGCTCCTTTCCTAAGGCGAACTGTTCGAGGGGGCCAGGCTGGCCGCCGCGACCTCACGGAGGCCGTCGGTGACCGCGCCGTCGGTGCTCAGCGGCGCGAGTATGCAGGCGTCCGCGGCGTCCAATTCGGTTGCGCCGGCGGCGATCAGCTGCGCGGCCGTGACCAGCACCCGGGTCGACGGCGGCTCGAAGTGAAAGGCTTCGTCGGCCGTGCGGATCGCGACCGCGCATCCGACCAGCCGCCGGGCGGTGGCCAGCGGAATTCCGGATTCGGCGACGATCACCTCGGCCTCGCGGTCCGGCGGCAGGTAGTGCATCGTCAGCGTGACGAACCGTTGGCGGAACGACGGTTTGAGCTCCTTGAGCGAGCTGCGATAGGCCGGGTTGTACGAACACACGAGCATGAACTCGTCGGGTGCCTGCACGACTTCGCCGGCGCGGTCGAGGTAGAGCGAGCGCCGGTGGTCGGTCAGCGAGTGCAGGATCGCCAGCGAGTCGTGGCGGGCCTCGACGACCTCGTCGAGGTAGCAGACGGCCCCGGCCTTGACCGCCCGGGTCAGCGGGCCGTCGGTCCAGACCACATCGCCACCGGTCACCATGAAGCGCCCGACGAGATCGGAGCTGGTGAGGTCGTCGTGGCAGCTGATCGTGACCACGGGCCGTTGCAGCAGCGAGCCCATGTGCTCGACGAACCGGGTCTTGCCGCACCCGGTGGGGCCGGTCAGCATCACCGGTATGCGTCGGCGGAAGGCCTGCTCGAACAGCTGAACTTCGTTGCCGTTGGCGAAATATATCTCGGTCGTCATCTCTTCCTCAGTTGGTGGTCGGTCACGCGGCGACCAGTTCGCGATGGACATGGGCCAGTACCCGGGGCAGCTCCTCGATACGCCGGATCCGCTGCGAACGACGGGGACCGAACACCTCGGGCAGGGGATCGACGCGGGTCGGCCCGACGCCCACGTAGTACATCGAGACCCCGGCGTCGTTGGCCTCCTCGACGGCGTGCGCGGCGTCGGCCCACGCATAGCGGCCCTCGTAACCTTCATCGGAGATGAGCCCGTCGCCGATGACGATCAGCAGGCGCCGCTCGGAGGGCTGCGCCAGCAGCCGGCTCGTCAGATGGCGAAGGGGTGCGCCGAGTCTGGTGTATCCGCGGGTGGCCAGACCCAGCCCGCTGGGCGGCACGAACCGGCGGTCTTCGAAGTCCTTCAGGCAGCGCACTTCGACGCGATGCCGGGTGTTGCCGGTGAAGACGAAGACGCCGTGGCGCTCGCGCGCCGTCGTCATGGCCCGCGAAAGCGCGTCGGCGCAGGCCAATTCGAGCTGGAAAATCCGGCCGCCGTGCACCCCCAGCGACGAGCTGCCGTCGAGCAGCAACGCCGTGGTCACGTCGCGGCTGCTGGGCAGCAGCTCACGAAACACCCTGGGCTCCTTGGCCTCACCGGTGGTCAGGTCGATGTAGTGGTTGACGTACTGATCGACGTCGAGGTCGGAGCCGTCCTCGAGGCGGTTGGTCATCGCGCGGTGGGTGTGTTCCTCGAACCACTTGCGCACGTCGACGGCCACTGGAACCGGGCGGCCGATGCGCCGGCCGTCGGCATGCTCGACGACCGCGACGTGGTCACGCATGAATCGCCGCGTCCACATGTTCCACTCGGGGTAGGGGATCCCGGGCCGGTGCTGCGGTGTGACGTCGAAATCGTTGTCCTGCGGCCGGCTCGGCGGTGGCAGGTTGGGATTGCGGACGCCCCCGTCGCCGCCGACGGGAACCGAGTACGGCCGTGGGAGGCGTTTCTGCGTGGTCGTCCAGGGCATCCTGCCGAAGCTGCGCCGCAACCTATCGGTCAGTCCCTGCGGCGCGGTGTGGGCCAGCGGCAACGTGCCCAGCAGCGGATAAAACGTCAGTGCTTCGCCCTCGGCCGCCAATGCGATTGCCCGGCCCAGCATCTCGGCGGCGGACATGTCGCCGGCCTCGATGTGGATGTGGGGGAGTAGGCGCCGTGCGTCGGGCAGCAGGCCGGGCCACCGCGAAGCGATCCAGCCCAGGGCGACGCCGGCTTCGACAAGGGTGAGCGCGCGCAGTTCGCGAGACGATAACTCGTTCAGGCGGTACTCGGTGATGCGTTCTTTCGATGGCGAACATTGCAGGGCCACAGCGCAGGTGAGGGTCCGGCGCGTCCAGTCGGACAGCGGGGGGTAGGGGACATGCACGAAGGTCAGTGCCGCGTTCAAACCGAAGCCCCGCCGCTCGCCGGTGACGAGCCGGACGCCTTCGCGGCGTTGCTCGCTGAGCGCGACCGCCGTCACGGAGCAGCTCCGTTCCAGCGCCATCGCATGGGCATCGGAGTGGTCAGCCATTCAGAATGTGCCGATGTTGGAGAACAGCCAATACCAAAACCAGATGATCAGGCCGGTGCCGCCCCACGCGGCGACGTAGCGAAGGATTTCCCACACATAGTCCACGATTTGACCTCCTCGGTGACGTAGTCAGGTGATGCGTGAATTCGACGGTCATCGCGCCGCGCTCAGTCGGAGAACAGTTCACGGTTGACGGTGTGCAGATAGGGGATCGCCAGGAACGGGGTGATGTAGAAGATGTCGTAGAGCCACCAGCCGACGACCGGCAGCACGACACCGGCGAAGCGCACGTCGGCGAACATGGTCATGTTGAAGACGTAGGCGGTCCAGATCACCACGCCCATCCAGCAGGTGACGACCATCCACTGATGGCCCCACCGCTTCATCTGCAGGAAGCCGATGGCAGCGGCGATGCGCATGGTGAACACGGTCAGGATGAGACCGACTTCCATGGCCTTTTCGCCGGGGCCGGCCGCGCCGCCGACCCATAGCTCGTTGTAGTGCCAGAAATAGCCGGCATCGAACATGTTGCCCCACCCGTTGAGCAGCACGCGGGCCAGCAGGGTGTGGTTTGCCACCAGGTCGAGCGCCCACCCGACGGTGTTGATCGCGGCGTCGATGATGACGAGGTAGCCGAGCAGCGTGACCAGCATCGGCCGAACGGACAGACCATCGCGTTGGGCCCGCCGCAGCAACCGCACACCCCAGAGGAATAGCGGCAGGCCGAAGACGCCGAGGGCCGCGGTGCCGATCAGGAGACTGCCGGAGATCAGCCACGTGTCGGCCTGACGCTGCGCGAGTCGCGACCGCTCCATGTGCTCGTCGATTGCCACACCCGGTGCGGCAGGTCCGGCCGTCACACCAGTGCCGGCGTCACGCTGGTGCAGCTTCGGCAGATTCGGCAGGTTCACAAACCCTCCTTGTCACAGGCTGCTTGGCGACGCTCGTGCACTATAACAGACTGACTATAGTCAGCCAGGCAGTCGAAATGGCGAGCAGCTATGGGGGTTTTCACGACGGAACGTGCCGACACGTTCGAGCCGCCGGGTTTGACCGTCACCGTTTCACTTTCCTTCCCGTGTAGTGCCGCAGCACGCGTCGCCGCTACATCAATGGCGGCAACATCTCCGCCGGCGGAATGTCTTCCAGGGCAACGAGGCCCGCGGGGGCATCGCAGACCCAATCGATCGCGTTCAGCGCGCGCGCCGCCGTCGACATACATGCGGCGTCGGTGGAATCCAGCAGCGGGTGAGAGACATGGGTGTTGATCTCTACCCGCGGGTCTCCCTCGATCACCACCTTGTGAACCCCGGTGAGACCTTCTGGGGGGTAGACCCAATCGGGTCCTGCAGCGGTTGTCAGCCGGGTGACGTGCTCGATGGTTATCACCGGCTCTCCATTGAGGACCCCTTCGACGGCGAATCGAACAGCGGCCCGTCGTCCTGGGGCGACGGTCATCATCGTGCATTCAATCTTCTCTGGCGTGTACCAACTTTCGGTCCGCTGACGCGTTTCGTCCAGCTTTATCCCCATCAGGTCAGCCAGCCGACGTACTTGCCCTCCCCACATGAAGTCGACGATCCCAGGTTGAAATAGCAAGGGCGGGTCGTCGTCGGGCCCTTTGTTGAAGCCCATTCCCGCACCGGTGAACTCGGCGTCGTCATAGTTCCCGTAGTCGAATATCTCTTGCACCGTTACTGAGCGGGCACGGGTGACCAGGCTCAGAGCGGTATGGGTCAGAGTATCTGCCGAAAAGCCCGGATCAACCCCGTTGATGTATAGCGAGGACTTGCCCTGTTCGCACGCCTGCACCAGAGGATCTCGTATCCAGTCCTGTGCATGGCTGGGTGCCACCAGCCAGACCAACGAACTGCCAACGACATTGGTGCCAGCGGAAAGGAATTTTGACATCTGATCGATTACTTCTACTGGCCGGGTTTCGGCTTGTGCCGTGAAGACGACGCAGTCGGCCCGAAGGTCCACAAGTGCGTCGATGTCGTCCGTCGCGAATATGCCCGTTGCTTCTCCCGCTCCGCACAGTTCGGCAGCGTCGCGGCCGACCTTCTCGGGGCCGGCGGCGTGGACGCCGACCAGTTCAAGATCTTGTCGTTCGATTATTGATTTCAGCGAGTGTCGGCCGACGTTACCTGTCGAAAATTGGATCACCCTGCGCATTACCTGCCTCCGTTCATCGCCTCGAGGCACATACGAACCCGCCTCTGCCCGGTCCACTCGCACGATCAGTTCGGCGCCGCTAGTCGGCGCTGATGAGACCGAGCCTGGAAAATGTGTCCCGGACGCCTTGCTTCCAGTGCTGCGAGCATTTTCCGATGAGTTGCTCGCGGCGGGTGTTGTCTGACCAGAAGCTGTCGAAGCTGACGGGCGACTCCGCAAAACTTGCGGTCACGCCGGTGAGTTCGGCGACGTATTCGCCCATCTGTTGGTCCGTGACGGGGTCGTCGCCGCCCCAATTGACGATCGTCGCAGGGACAGTCGCGATTTCAAGCAGCTTGTGCGCTTGGTCAGCGATGTCAACGCCTCCGATGGGTGAACCGATGTTGTTGTAGCCCACCGGTGTAAGCCAAGGTTGTCCATTCTTGAAGGTCTGATACTGCATGATGGGCAGTCCACCGTGACCCGTCCAGCTGTATCCCACGTTCATTCGAGCAATGGTGGTCGGGAGGTTGAGCAGACGTGCGGCCGCGCGAACGCTGCCCTCGGAGGTGAGCTTTGCGACCGGATAGACCTCAGCGTAACTGGCGAGGCCGCCGAGCGGGTCGGTCTCAGCATAGGCATGGTTGGGATGATCTCCGTGAGGCTTGTAGACGCAGGTGCTGGAGACATGAAGGAACGCTTTTGCCTTGCGGCAGTGCTGCATCAGCAGCGCGGATCCTTCAGCGTTGTTGGCGATGGCCCGGTCATGGTCAGGGCTGAGGTTCAGCGCCGAATGGACCACGTGGGTGAAGTCGTCTGGCAGCATCGAGTTGTCGCCCGTGTCCATATCCCATACACAAGTCCTGATGCCGAGCGCCTCGAGTTCCGCCTTCCGGTCGGGGTTGCTGAACCGCGCCGCGATCCACACCTCATTGTGCCTGGCGAAGTCCTCGGCAATCGGTCCCGCGATCTGACCGGTACCCCCGGTCACCAGGATCTTCCGATCTTGAAGCATGGGTAGGAACCATTCTGCTTGCAGGTTTGATGATGCTTGCCAATCGCCACCGCACGTATGGTGACGTGACTCACTGACTGTACTCAGTAGAAGGGCCGCCGCGTCAAGGAAAACCTTCAAATTCGTGTCGAGTCGTAGCTGCGGCGCGAGTTGGCGGTCAATTGACCCGGAATGCGACTAATTCTTGCCGTTGTATGCCACAAGTGCCTTGGCTCCTGTGCTCGGCGGGTGCAGCAGAGCGATGCGTGCGCGGGCTACCTACCGCCGGTTGCATCGGGCGCAATCGCGTACCAGTACTGACATGAGTCAGCCATTAGTATCGTTGACACAATGTTCAAGAAGGGCCTAGGCTCAGCAAGCGCTCTGCCGCTCAGGCTCGGCGAACTGCCGGCAGCCAGCCTCTTACGCCGGCCCGCTGTGCTCCGGCGAAGAGCCGTTCGTTTTTCGTCGTGTCGGTGCAGGTAAGGAGTAGCAATGACGCTCACCCAAGCGGAGGCAGCGACGCGAAAGTCCCCGGCCGAGAGGAAGTATCGCGTTATCCAGTGGGGCGTCGGCAACGTCGGCACGATAGCGCTCCGCCATTTTGCGCATAACCCGGCCTACGAACTGGTTGGAGTGCTGTGCAATCGTCCGGAGAAGGTCGGCAAGGACGCCGGCGATCTCTGCGGTAAACCACCGACGGGAGTGCTCGCGACCAACGACAAGGCGGTCATCGAGGCGCTCGATGCCGATTGCGTGTTCTACGCGCCACTGTGGTCTGACCCCGACGAGGTCTGCCGCCTGCTGCGCGGCGGGAAGAACGTGGTCGCATCGGGTGGCGCGTGGTGGTACCGAACAGAGCACAGCCAGGCGGATATCGACAAGATCCATGCGGCCTGCCTGGAGGGCGGGACATCGTTCCACGCGGGTGGTGTCAATCCCGGTTTCGCGGGAGACCTGCTCGTGCTGACTCTGGCCCGAATCGTCAGCCAGATCGATACGATTCACATCTACGAGGTGGTGAATTTCGGCCGGGACACGCTGAAGTATCTGTTCGAGATGGGGATGGGGAGCGATCCGGCCGGATTCGAGGACGGCCCGAATCTGCTGGGGCAAGCATGGCCATTGTTCGCGCAATCGATGGCGATGATCGTGGAGGGCATGGGCAAAACAGTCGAGAAATACACGACAGAGGTGGAGCTGGGGTCTGCCACGCGCGACATCCCCTTCGAAGGCGGGGAGACCAGCGACATGCCGGGCTTCAAGGGCGTGATCAAGAAGGGTACCGTCGCTCGCCAGCATCACAAGTGGACGGCGTGGGTGGATGGCAAGCCGCTCATAATTTTTCACGAGATTTACACGATGGACACCTTCGACGCCATTGAACCGCAGGAGGATTGGCCTCAGCACTACCACTACCGCATAGTGATCGAGGGTGATTCGTCCACCGAGCTGATCCTGCAGGGGGCACAGGACCCGAATGGCGGCTACGCGCTGCCCGGGTACACCTGGACCGCGATGGGCCCCGCGAACGCCATTCCCGCGGTCTGCGACGCTCCGCCGGGGTTCATGTCCCACAACGAACTCGGGCTCATGCCGCTGCGCGGCGTGATACGCCCGTGACTCGCCTGAGTCAGGACTTCATACTCCGCAACGTTCTGACGACGTAATCTTCCAGCAGTTCGTGGCCTGTCGGCCAGTGGTTGGTGGTGATCAAAAGAGCGTAGAGACCCAATAGGAAGAACACCGCACTGTTCATCGGATTGACTCTGGGGTCCGTCTCGCCGCGTTCTTGAGCATGCGCGATTTCCTGGGCGACCAGAACGATCAACGGGTGGTCTCTGCCGTCTTCGGTCTGCGGGCGGGTCTGCGAAAAATGCAGCGCAAGAAAGTCATTGAATAACAGGTCGCCCAGCCGCCGTTCCAATCCGACCACCAGGCGGACCGCCTCCCGCAAGGCGCTAGGCAGGTCGTGCTTGGACTTCAAGAACTGGGCGAACTGCTTGGCTATCCGGTCCTCTTCGCGTCGTTCCAGCTCGAGCAGAACATGCTCCTTGGTGGGGAAGTGGAAGAAGAAGGTTCCGTGGGCGACCCCTGCTGCGGCCACGATGGCACTGACGTCGGCTTCGGCCATTCCGGCCCTGGCGAACTCGGCGATCGAGGCGCCCATCAATCGCTCCCTCGTCTGCAAGCGCTTGGCTTCTCGCGCAGACACCCTGTCCGTCACAGCCATTTCGGTTCCTCACAGTTGACTTGACTCGCATGATAATTCCGGGGGTTGTTCAACCAGTATGACGTGTTTGTGTCAGAAAGGCTTGTACTACTTTGAACATCGTTGCCCTGCCCTTGTCGATGCGAGTCCGGATCGCACATTGTCGTTGACTTTAGTCAGATTCGTTCTTAGATTGAACGGCGCACACACCACGCACGACCGAAGGAGCCCGGCATGGCGTTGGAGCAGTTCCAGCTGGATGGACAGGTCGCGATCGTCACCGGCGCCGGGAAGGGTGTCGGGGCAGGTATCGCCCGGGTGCTGGCGGAGGCGGGGGCGACGGTCGTCGGCACCGCGCGCACCGAGGCGGATATCGTTGGCACGATTGAGGGTATCGAGGCCGCGGGTGGCAAGGGGCTGGCGATCGTCGCGGACGCGATGAGTCGTCCGGACGGAGAGCGTGTGGTGAACACCGCCATGGAGCGCTTCGGCCGCATCGACATCCTGGTCAACAATGTGGGTGGGTCTACCTACGCCCGGTTTCTGGACATTACCGACGAAGATTTTCGGCATACGTTCGACTGGTGCGTGACCTCCGCCTTCATCATGAGCCAGCTTGTGGCCCCGCACATGCTGGAGGGCGGACGCGGATCCATCGTCAACATCTCCTCGGGATCGGCCCGGTTCGGCATTCGGGCGCTGACCGCTTATTGCGTCGCGAAGGGCGCTCTGGAAGCGCTCACGCGCGCCATGGCACAGGAACTCGCGCCGAAGATCCGCGTCAACGCCATCGCGCTCGGCTCGTTCGCCACCGACGGCCTGAAGGGCAGCCTGGACTTGATGCCTGGGTCGCTGGAAAAGATGCAAGAGGCCACGCCGCTGCATCGTTTGGGCGACGTCGAGGACCTCGGGCGGCTTACCGTGTATCTATGCACGCGCGATTGTTACGCGACCAACGCGACCTTCCACGTCGACGGCGGCATAGACTCGAACAATTCGCCGTTGCCGATACCCGACTACTGACGGGCGGCCCGGGCGGACTTGACCGGCGGCGCAACGGATCTGAAGGAGGTTGAGGGCAGCAATGCGGCGAGTAATCCAATTCTCCACCGGGAATGTCGGCCGACATTCGCTGCGCGCGATCATCGGCCGACCCGACCTGGAACTGGTAGGGGTGCATGCCGCCAGTGCCGACAAGATCGGCAAGGATGCAGCGCAGCTGTGCGGACTAGACGAACCGACCGGCGTCATCGCCACTGACGACATAGACGCCCTGATTGCCCTCGATGCCGACTGCGTGGTCTACACCTCGCAGGGCGAGACGAGGCCGATGGAAGCCATCGACCAGATGGCCAAATTCCTCGCGGCGGGAACCAACGTCGTCGGTACGTCGATGGTCTGGCTGGTCACACCCCGCCACGCGGACGACTGGTTGCGAGAGCCGCTGCAAAAGGCTTGCGAGGGCGGCAACACGTCGCTTTACGTCAACGGCATCGACCCCGGCTTCTCCGGCGACACGCTGGTGCACTCGGCGGTCAGCCTCACCACCCGGGTCTCCTCGATCACCGTGCAGGAGATCTTCGACTACGGAAACTATGACGATGCCGAGTTCACCGGCGCTGCAATGGGTTTTGGGTCGACTCCGGACGACGACTCGCCGATGATGTTTCTGCCCGGGGTAATCGTGTCGATGTGGGGCGGTCAGGTGCGCAGCCTGGCGGACAACCTCGACATCAACCTTGACGACGTGCGCCAACGTGTCGAACCGTGGTACACACCGGAGCGCATCGAATGCACGATGATGACGGTCGAGCCGGGCCAGATGGCCGCGGTGCGGTTCGCCACCGAGGGTGTCCGCGACGGCGAGCCGGTGATCACCCTCGAGCACGTGACACGGCTTACCATCGCCGCGGCGCCCGACTGGGAATTCCCGCCCGATGGCCATACCGGCGTGCACCGTGTCGTTGTGGAGGGTGAACCGCGCGTCGAAATCAACACCCACGTTTCCCATCCGGTCTTCGATTCCACCGACGCCGGCTGCATCTCGACGGCGGGCCGGGCCGTCAACGCGATCGACTGGGTATGCGGTGCGCCGCAAGGGCTGATCGCCGTCGAGGACATTCCCCAATCGGCAACGATGCGCGGCCTGATTTGGTGACGGCCTCACCCTCGGGCCGCGTCGCCGGCAAACGCGTACTTATTACGGGCGCCGCCCGCGGTTTGGGGCGCAGCCACGCGCTGCGGCTCGCGGAGGAGGGCGCGGATCTCATCCTGGTCGATATCTGCCAGTCGCTGCCGCAGATCGACTATCCCTTGGCCACCGAGGATGACCTCGACGAGACCGTACGCCTGGTTCTCGAGTTGGGCCGTCGCTGCGTGAGCCGCGTCGTCGACGTCCGTGACGACGTTGAGTTGCGCTCGGCCGTCGATGACGGCGTAAGCGAGCTGGGCGGCCTGGACGGAGCGGTGGCCAATGCCGGCGTGTTGACGTCGGCGCCTTGGGACAGAACAACACTCGATCAGTGGCGAACGGTGGTCGACATCGATCTCATCGGAGTGTGGAACACCTGCGCGGCCGCGATACCGCACCTGCTCGAGCAAGGAGGCGGCAGTCTCGTCAACATCAGTTCTGCGGGAGCCGTGAAAGGCTATCCGCTACAGCTGCCTTACACGGCCGCGAAATACGGTGTCGTGGGTCTGACCCTGGGATTGGCCAATGAACTGGCCGCCCAGAATGTGCGGGTGAATGCTGTGCTTCCCACGGGCTGCCATACCGGGATGATTCCCCCGTCGTTCGGCGTCGCCCTGGGGGAGGAACGGCCCGACCTGATCCCGATCTTCGTCAACGCGATGCCCACACCCGCCGTCGAGCCCGCCGACGTCAGCAACGCGGTGCTGTTTCTCATCTCCGATGAGTCCAGGTGGGTCACCGGGCTGCAGTTCAAGGTCGACGCCGGGGTTACGATCAACTGAACCGCTACACGCGCCAGCTGCTGGGCTCGGAAATCTGCAGGGCGGCCCCGGGGGGCAACGGCTTTCGTTCGGTGCTCGACACCGCGTCGAGGATGAGTGCGACGTAGCGCCGCCAGCCATCGCTGTTCGAATCCATCGTCGGCAGTACGCCGTAAAGCATCGCGATCAGCCGCGGAAGATCATCGGCGACCAGGTCGGCGCGCACCAGCCCGGCCCGCTGGCCCCGGACGACGAGCTCGTGGAGGGCCTGGTTCAGGGTGTCCGAGATGTCCGCGCTCAGGGACCCGGCGCGGTGCGCGGCGGCCAGCAGGTTGTGTTCCCGGGCCCCCAGCGAGATCGCGGCCTCGATCAGGTGGCCGATGCCGCGCAGCGGGTCGTCGGCGCGGCGGGCGTCCTCGATGGCCGGCGTGAGATCCTCGGCGATGCTTTGATCCAGGGCGGCCCGGACCAGGTCCGCCTTGGCCGGAAACCGGCGGTAGAGGGTGCGTTCGCCGACGCCGGCACGGCGCGCGACGGCCTCCACCGGCGCATCCGGCCCGAGCTCGCCATAGACCTCCCGCGCCGCGCGCAGGATGCGCTCGACGTTGCGCGCCGCGTCCGCCCGCAACGGCCGGTCTGCAACCGCGGTCATCGTGACAGCCTAACCGACGGTTGACTGCCCAGCACCGACGTTCTACGCTCTTGTAATTGACAGCCGACTGACACTTATTGGGAAATGCCGGTGACCTCAACAACTTCCGAATCGGAGATCGAACTTCCTGTCCTGCCCGTGCCGCGGGCCGCGCACTGCCCGCTGGCGGCACCCGCGGAGTTCGCGGACTGGCGTGACGGCCCCGGGCTGCGACGGGCGATGTTCGGCGGCAACCCGGTCTGGGTGGTCAGCCGGTACGCGGACATCAGGGCGGCGCTGGTCGATCCGCGCCTGTCCGCGAAGACCATTCCGGACTCGATCATGCCGACGGACGAGGACAACAAGGTGCCGGTGATGTTCGCGCGGGCCGACGATCCCGAGCATCAGCGCTTGCGGCGCATGATGACCAGCAACTTCACTTTCCGGCGCTGCGAGTCGATGCGCCCGCACATCCAGGACATGGTCGACCACTATCTCGGCCGGATGATCGACAAGGGCGCGCCGGCCGATCTGGTGCGTGAATTCGCCTTGCCGGTGCCGTCGATGGTGATCGCGCTGCTGCTGGGGGTGCCGCCCGAAGACCTCGAACTCTTCCAGCACAACACCACGCGGGGACTCGACCAAAGGAGCACCGACGAGGAGCGCGGACAGGCCTTCGGGGCCATGTACGCCTACATCCAGGAGTTGGTGGAACGCAAAGCGCACGAACCCGGCGACGACCTGATCAGCCGTCTGCTCACCGAATACGCGGCGACCGGCCAGCTCGACCACGCCACCACGTCGATGAACAGCGTCATCATGATGCAGGCCGGCCACGAGACGACCGCGAACATGATCGCGTTGGGAACGGTTGCGCTGCTGGAACATCCGGACGTATTCGCCCGACTCGGGCAAACCGACGACCCCGCCTTCGTCGCCAACGCCGTCGAGGAGCTCATGCGCTACCTGTCCATCGTGCACAGCCAGGTCGATCGCGTGGCGACCGAGGACCTGGTGATCGGTGGCCAGCTGATCCGTGCCGGGGAGTTCGTCATGATGAACCTGCTGGCCGGGAACTGGGACGCCGAATTCGTCGGCAATCCCGAAGCGTTCGATGCCTTCCGAAACGCCCGCGGGCACTTGGGCTTCGGGTACGGCGCACACCAATGCATCGGGGCGAACCTGGCCCGCGTCGAGATGCAGGTGGCGTTCACCACGCTGGCGCGCCGCCTGCCCGGCCTCAAGCTCGCGGTGCCGCCGGAAGAACTGCGGTTCAAAGACGCCAACATCTATGGCATGAAAGAACTCCCGGTCAGCTGGTGAGCGCCGCGGAACTTCGCTTCGACGACGAGGTCGCCGTCATCACCGGCGCGGGCGGCGGCCTGGGCCGGCAGTACGCGCTGCTGCTTGCCTCGCGCGGCGCGCGCGTCGTGGTCAACGACGTCGGTGGATCGGTGACCGGGGGCGGGTCCGACGCCGCGGCGGCCGGCGCCGTCGCCGACGAGATCCGCGCGCTGGGCGGCGAGGCCGTCGCCGACGCCCACACCGTGACGACTCCCGAAGGGGGACAGGCGATCGTCGACACCGCCCTGCGCGCCTGGGGCCGGGTGGACATCGTGGTCAACAACGCCGGGATCGTCGGCGACGCCCCCTTCGAGGACATGACCGCCGCCCGGCTCGAGCCGCTCGTCGACGTGCACCTCAAGGGCGCGTTCTACGTGACCCGGCCGGCGTGGGCGGCGATGCGCGGGCGGCGCTACGGCCGCATCCTCAACACGTGCTCGGCCGCGGGAATCCTTGGCGCCGAACGGATGAGCAACTACGGTGCCGCCAAGGCAGGGCTGATCGGACTGACCCGCGTGCTGGCCGCGGAGGGCGCCGCCCACGGCATCAAGGTCAACGCCATCGCCCCGATCGCCTACACGCGGATGTTGACGCACTCGATCGACGAGGCGGGCGCACCCGATGATCCCGCGGCGCGGGAGGTGCTGGACGACCTTGTCGGCCAGTACCTGCAGCGGCTGGACCCGGCGTTGGTGGCTCCGGTCGTGGCCTTCCTGGCACACCGGGATTGTCCGGTGTCGGGGGAGATCTACACGGTGGGCGCCGGCCACGTCGCGCGCTTCTTCATCGGCAGGACAAAGGGTTTCCATCGCCCGGGGCTGTCCGTCGAGGACGTGCGCGACCACCTCGACGAAATCCGCGACGAGGCCGGCTACACCGTTCCGGGCGGGCCGGGCGACGAGATGAGCGAGCTCTTCGCCGGCATCATCGGGGGTGTCAGCACCTGAACGCGGTGCCGACCCCGTCCGGCGGCGGCACGGACTTCAGGCAGCCGAACGGCTGGATGCCGGCGGCCGCGAATCGCACCGCCGACTGATGGGCGTAGTTCACGCAGAACAGGCCCGCCTGGTCCGCGCGGCAGCGGTAATCGCCGAACGACAGCGAATCCCCGTTGGCGAGTTCGGGCCCGTTGCCGTTGATGAACGGGCCGGGATCGGCGCGCGCCGACCCGACCTGCAGGTTCACCCCGTCGAAGTCGACCCAGCCGCCCTTCCACTCGCCGTAGGCCGTGTCGGGCCGGGGCGGGGGATTGGTCAGGTTCACCAGGCACGCCAGCGCACCGCCGGTGTGCTGGGAGTCGGTCATGCAGGAAACCGCGCCCGCGGTTGCCGTGAGCGCGACGTCGCCGCCGAGGGGTGTGCTGGCGCCGTCGCGCGTCGCGCTGTGATAGCGGCCCGGGTCGGCGGGGTGACCTGCCTCGATCCACGCGACGACGTCGGAGATCGGGGCGCCGGCCGCGGGCGCGACGGACGGGGCCGCCGGTTTGCTGCCCGACGGCCCGGTCGTTGTCGGCGAACCGCCGGCCGATGTCGGCGAGGTGGTCTGGGATTGCCCCGAGTTCCCCTCGCCCGCATGCGAGCAACCGGCAACCAGCAACGTCAGGGCGACCAGCGCGGCGATCCGCATCCCGCCAGGTTAGCCGCCACGCCCCGCGGTCCGGCGCACTAGTGGCCCTGCGGATCGCGTGTGTCAGTTACCGTCACTGGTATGCATCAGCGCACCACGCGCGCCCGCACGACCGCCGGGATCGTCGAAGGATTCACCCGCGACGGCGTCAACCGCTGGCGATCCGTCCCGTACGCCCGGCCGCCGGTGGGGCGCCTGCGGCTGCGGGCGCCGGAGCCGGCGCTGCCGTGGTCGGGGGTGCGGCACTGCCATGGCTTCGGCAACTGCGCGCCCCAGCAGCGCCGCTACACCCTGCTAGGTATCGGCCGCTACCAGCCCACCAGCGAGGACTGCCTCACCCTCAACGTCGTCACCCCGGAGGCCGCGCCGACGGAGCCATTGCCGGTGATGGTGTTCATTCACGGCGGCGGTTACATCCTGGGCAGCTCGGCCACCCCGATCTACGACGGCGCCGCGCTGGCGCGTCGCGGATGCGTATACGTGTCGGTCAACTACCGGCTCGGCGCGCTGGGATGCCTGGACCTGTCGTCGCTGTCGACACCGGATGTCAGCATCGACAGCAACCTGTACCTGCGCGACATCGTCCTGGCATTGCAATGGGTCAAGGACAACATCGCCGAATTCGGCGGCGACCCCGGCAGTGTCACCATCTTCGGCGAAAGCGCCGGGGCGTGCATCACCTCCACGCTGTTGGCCGTGCCCGCGGCCAAAGGCCTGTTCGCCCGGGCGATCTCGGAGAGCCCGGCGTCGGGCCTGGTGCGCTCGCAAGAGGTCGCCGAGGAATTCGCGAACCGATTTGCCCGGCTGCTCGGCGCGCGCGGCGGGGACGCCGCCCACGCGGTGATGCGGGCGTCAGCGTCGCAATTGGTCCGCGCCCAGCACCGGCTCATCGACGAGGGCATGGAGAGCAGGCTGGGCGCCTTTCCCATCGGGCCGAGCTTCGGCGACGACGTCCTGCCCGTCGAGCCCGTCGAGGCGATGCGCCGCGGCCGGGCGCACCGGGTGCCGCTCATCGTGGGCACCAACGCCGAGGAGGGCCGCCTGTTCACCCGGTTCCTCAAAATGCTGCCGACGAACAAATCGATGATCGAAGAGTTGCTGGCCGACACGGAACCGGCCGCCCGCGAACGCATTACGGCGGCCTACCCCGGATACCCCGCGCCCTCGGCTTGCATCCAGCTCGGCGGCGACTTCGCGTTCAGCTCGGCGGCGTGGCAGATCGCCGAGGCCCACAGCGGCCACGCGCCCACCTACCTGTACCGGTACGACTACGCCCCGCGCACGCTGCGCTGGTCGGGCCTGGGAGCGACGCATGCCACCGAGCTGCTGGCCGTCTTCGACGTCTACCGCACCCGGCTCGGCGCGCTGCTGACCGCCGCCGCCGATCGCGGCGCCGCCCTTCGGGTCAGCAACGAGGTGCAACGGCGGTGGCGGTCGTTCAGCCGCACGGGCGCGCCCGGCGACGACTGGCCCGCCTACACCCCCGCCGACCGCGCCGTCATGGTCTTCGACCGCAAGAGCCGGGTCGAGTTCGACCCGCACCCGCACCGCCGAATCGCCTGGGACGGTTTCTCCCTTGCGCAATGAGCTGGCACGCTGAGGTCCATGCACGCCGACACCGAGCAAATCATCGAACGCCCCGACGATCTCACGGCCGCCTGGCTGGCCGCGGCGCTCGGGGCGGGGCCCGTCGCCGACTTTGCCGTGGAGCGCATCGGCACCGGCCAGATGAGCGAGTGCTACCGCGTGTTGCTCACCTATGCGGATTCGGAAGGCCGGGGACCCGGGTCGGTGGTGCTCAAGGTCGCGGCGTCGGATCCGGTGAGCCGGCAGACGGGCTCGGCGCTGGGCCTCTACGAGCGCGAAGTCCGCTTCTACGGCGACATCGCGCCGCGGCTGGGCGGGCCCATCGCGCCGTGCTACCACGGCGCGGTCGATACTGCGACGGGCGTGTTCGACCTGTTGCTCGGTGACGCCGGGCCGGCCCTCGTCGGTGACGAAATCGCCGGTGCCACAACCGAGCAGGCCCGCGTCGGTGTCGTCGAGTTGGGGCGGCTGCACGGCCCGCTGCTCGGGGACACCACCCTGGCCGAGGCGCCATGGCTCAACCGGGACGCGCCGCTGAACCAGGCGATGATCGCGGCGCTGTACGCCGGCTTCGTCGACCGCTACGGCGACCAGATCGCCCCGGAACACCGGGTGGTGTGCGAACGCCTGGTGTCCGCGTTCGACGGCTACCTCGCCCAGGAGTCGGAGCCGGGCCGGATCATGGGTCTGGTGCACGGCGACTACCGGCTGGACAACATGCTGTTCGGCACCGCCGGGGCCGAACGCGCGCTGACCGTGGTCGACTGGCAGACCGTGTCCTGGGGGCCGGCGCTGACCGACCTGGCGTACTTCCTGGGCTGCGCGCTGCGTACCGAGGACCGCCGGGAGCGCTACGACGAATTGCTGACCGCCTATCACGAGGCGTTGGGGCCGCAGGCGCCGATCGGGCGCACCGACGTCGCCGAAGGTGTGCGCCGGCAAAGCTTTTTCGGCGTGATGATGGCGATCGTCTCGTCGATGCTGGTGGAGCGCACCGACCGCGGCGACCGGATGTTCATGACGATGCTGCAACGCAACTGCGACCACGTGCTCGACACCGACGCGCTGGCGACGCTACCGGTCGCGGCACTGCCGGAGCCGCTGCGACCGTCGGAGGACGACGAAGGCGCCCACGTCCCGACGGCCGAGCCGCTGTGGAGCGAAAGCTGGTACGCCGACTTCGTCGATGCCGCACAGGGATTGGGCGGCTGGTTTCGCCTCGGCCTGATCGCCAACCAGCAGACGGCCTGGGTGCACGCATTGCTGTGCGGACCCGACATGCCGACCGTCGCCATCGATGCCGAGGTCGCGCTGCCGTGCGACCCGTGGGTGGTGCGCACCGACGGCCTCGAGGTCGGCCACTCCGCCGCCGCCCCGTTGCAGTCCTATCGGGTGGACATCCGCGGGCGGGGCCAGGCTTTTTCCGATCCGTCGGCGTTGCTGCGCGGCGAGCCGGGGACTCCCGTCGCGGTGACGATGAATCTGGTGTGGGCCACCGACGGCACGCCGTATCAGTACCGGGTGACGACGCGCTACGAAATCCCTTGTACCGTCACGGGAACCGTCACAATCGGGGACACCAGCTATCGCGTCGACGCGGTCCCCGGGCAGCGCGACCACTCGTGGGGCGTGCGCGACTGGTGGAGCATGGACTGGATCTGGAGCGCGCTGCACCTCGACGACGGCAGCCACCTGCACGGCGTGAACATCCGCATTCCGGGCGCCCCGGAGTTCAGCATCGGCTACGCCCAGGACGCGGGCGGGGACCTCACCGAGCTGGAGACGGTCACCTCGCGGGAAGGCTTCGGCGACAACGGATTACCGCGGAATGCGACGCTGGAACTCAGCCCCGGCGGGATCACCGCCGAGGTCGAACTGCGCGGCCACGCGCCGGTGCGCCTGACCGCCGCCGACGGGCGGGCCAGCCAGTTTCCGCGCGCCTGGGCCACGGTCCACACCGCGGACGGCCGCAGCGGGGTCGGCTGGGTGGAATGGAACCGCCACCGCGCCGAGTAGGCGCCACGGCGCCCGTCGTCGTGATGGGCGTGTCCGGATCCGGCAAGTCGACGGTGGGGGCGGCGCTGGCCGGTCGGCTGGGAGTGCCGTTCGCCGACGCCGACACCCTGCATCCCCCCGCCAACATCGCCAAGATGACCGCCGGTAAGAGCCTCACCGACGACGACCGCCATCCCTGGCTGGAGCGGGTCGGCGAATGGCTGGCCGCCCACCGCGACGGCGGGGTGATGAGTTGCTCGGCGCTCAAACGCGCCTACCGCGACCAACTTCGGGCGCATTGTCCGCGCGCGACGTTCCTGCACCTGCGCGGTTCACCGGAGCTCATCGCCGCCCGGCTGGCCGGGCGGCCCGGACATTTCATGCCGGCTGCGTTGCTGCGCTCGCAGTTCGACGCGCTGGAGCCCTTGGGCGCCGACGAGGCCGGCATCACCGTGGACGTCGGTCAGCGTGTCGACGCGATCGTCGATGCGTTCGTGTCGGGCGCCTGAACGACGCGCGCCTTCGTGGCGCGGCTGGCGGTTTGGGTCGCCGCGGAGGCGAGCGACAACGTCCAGTTCAGCGGCAGCCCCAACGCGACGGCCCCGCCCCCATCAAGCGGTTCACCACGAGGCTCAACTGAGCGCGGCTACCAGGGACGGCGGCGGCGGGCCTTGACCCGTGTCTTGACGACCCCCTCGCCGACGCGCTCGCGGGCGGCGTCGGCCAGGTGAGTGCCGCGCACTGCGGCCTCGCTGGCGAGCTGGCTGCCACGCAGCCGCGCGATCTCCGCGAGTTCGGTCCCACGGTCGCGCGCCACGTCGACCAGCTCTTCGCCGCGCTTGCGCGCCTTCTTCGCCAGAGGCGCACTCCGGTCGGCGGCGGTGCTCGCCAGTTCCTCGCCGCGCTTGCGCGCCTTCTTCGCCAGGGGCGCGCCCTTTTCAGCCGCGGTGCTCGCCAGTTCCTCGCCACGTTTGCGTGCCTTCTTCGCCAGCGGCGCGCTCCGTTCCGCGGCGGTCTCGGCCAATTCGCGGCCGCGCTCGAGGGCGGCCTCGGCGTACGGGGCGCTCCGCTCGGCGGCCGTGCTGGCCAGCTCGCGGCCGCGCTCGAGGGCGGCCTCGGCGTAGGGGGCGCCCTTCTCGGCTGCGGTGCTGGCCAATTCGCGGCCGCGCTCGGCGCCGACGTGCAAACCGCGCGCGATCTTTTCGCCGAGCTCGCCGAAGTCGGCATCGGGGGACTCCAGGGATCCCGGCAGCGCCGACGACACCCGCTCGGAGAGCCGTTCGGCGGCCCGGCGGCCGCGCCATCCCAGGGACGGCTTGCCCGCGGTATCGGCGGACGCGATCATCAGCCCGCCCAGCAGGCTGAGGTCGGTCAGAAAGTCCTTGCGCTTCTGCGCTTTGAGCTGCGGGTCGCTCTCGCTCCAGAACATGTGGCCGCCGAGATTGGCCGGCACCACCGTCAGGGCGAGCGCCGCCGAGGCGACGCGCGGGGCTTTGCCGGTGGCGAGCAGCAAGCCGCCGCCGATCTGAACGGCCGCGGTGATCTGGGCGACGGTCTGGGGATCGCTGGGAACGCGGCTACCCACCGGATCCGGCAGGGCCCGAAGGCCGTCGACCGTCGGAGCCGCGGCTTCCGCCGCCGGTTTGGGATTGCGCAGTGAGTCGATACCTTGGCCGACGAACACCGCTGACAACAGGGGTCTCGCTATTCTGCGGAACAACATGGCAGCTGGGTTACCCCACGGACCCGCAAACAAACCGTGCCCGCGGGCCCTTGGCTCCGTGACCTTTCTGTTGACTCTGCTCTGAGGGTGTGGCCTTCTCGTACTTTTGCGCCCTGGACGCAGAGCCAACCGGGCGGCGGCCCCGGACTACGGTGGAGCGCGTGCGAGCGTTGATCGTCGTCGACGTGCAAAACGACTTCTGCGAGGGAGGCTCGCTGCCGGTGCGCGGCGGTGCGGGCCTGGCGTCCGCGATCGACGACTACCTGGCGTGCGGGCCCGGCTATGACCACGTCGTGGCCACCGAGGACTTCCACATCGACCCTGGCGACCATTTCTCCGACCGGCCCGACTACTCGTCGTCGTGGCCCCCGCACTGCGTCGCCGGAAGCCCGGGCGCCGAGCTCCGCCCCGAACTCGACCCCGCCCGGATCGAGGCGGTGTTCCGCAAGGGCGCCCACGGCGCCGCGTACAGCGGCTTCGAGGGCGCCGACGACGACGGGACCCAGCTGCTCGACTGGTTGCGGCGGCGCGGGGTCGATCAGGTCGACGTGGTGGGCATCGCCACCGACCACTGCGTCCGGCGCACCGCCGAGGACGCGGCGCGGGCCGGCCTGACCACCAGGGTGCTGGTGAATCTGACGGCGGCCGTGGCGGCGGATTCGGCCGAGCGCGCGCTGGCGTCGATGCGGTCGGCCGGCGTCGAGCTGGTCGGCGGGCCCTGACGGTGGCTCCGCTGGACCCCGAACGCCTGCTCGCCGCGGTGGAACGGTCGCCGCAGGCGGCCGCCGCGCACGACCGCGCCGAGTGGGTGGGGCTGTTCAGCGCCGACGGCGTCGTCGAGGACCCGGTGGGGTCGCGGCCGCACGTGGGGCACACGCAGATCGGCCGGTTCTACGACACGTTCATCGGTCCGCGCGACATCACGTTCCACCGCGACCTCGACATCGTGTCGGGCACCGCCGTGCTGCGCGACCTCGAGCTCGAGGTGTCGATGGGTTCCGCGGTGACGATGCACATCCCCGCGTTCCTGCGCTACGACCTCCGAGAAGCCAGCGGCCACTGGATAATTGCGCGATTGCGCGCCCATTGGGAGCTGCCGGCGATGATGCTGCAGTTCCTGCGCACCGGGACCCGCGCGGCGTCGCCCGCGGTGGCGCTGTCGCGTGGCCTGCTGGCCAATCAGGGGCTGCGGGGGAGTGCGGGCTTCCTGGCCGGGTTTCGGCGCCCCGGTGCACGGCACAAGCGGCGGGCCGAGGAGTTCCTCGGTGCCGTCGCGCGCAAGGACGAAGGCGCCGCCCTGCGCGCGCTGTCGCCAGAGGCGCCAATCACGTTGGGCGACATCGATGGTGGGATCCCGCTCGGCATCCCCGAACTTGTCGAACGGCTCGACGGGCTCAGCTGGACCAAGGTGATCGGCGCGGGCAGCACCGTCGCGGTGTCGGTCAACGCGGCTCACGGGCGCGGCATCGTGTTCGTCGACGTGGCGTGGCCTGGCAACGCGCTCAACGCGATTCGGTACTTTCCCGCCTGATCGGCCTCGGGAGTCAGCGCACCACCATCGACGCGAGCGTCGCCGCCGACAGGCCCAGGTAGGCGCCGGGAAACGCGATGTTGTAGAGGACCCGGGCCCTGATGTGCGTGAGTACCGCGCCGACGAAGAACAGGACCAGGCCGGCGGCGGCCGCGATCCCCAGCACCGGCAGACCCAGCAGCCCGGCGAGCAGCCCGCAGGCCCCGGCCAGCTTCACCGCGCCCAGCGCCGGAAGCCACGAGCGCGGCACCCCCACCTCGGCCGAATTCGACAGGACGAATCGGGCCGGGATGAGGTCGGCCACGGCGATGCCGGCGGTGACGGCGGCCGTGGCCAGCGTGATGACGACATAGACGGTGTGGGACATCAGTGACATGTGCTTTAGCCCCTTGTCTTCCAGCTGTTTCCGCAACGGCGAGCCGAATGGCCGCGGCGCCCGTGGCGGCGCACAATCGATAGGGTCATCGTGTTGGTCTCCTTTTGCGACAGAGAGTTCGATGGATGCGCACATCTTCTTGACGACTCCCGCGCAAGAAAGGTGACCCTTGAGCGCACCACAGGATCTGGTAGACCTCGCCCAGCGGTTCGACGCGGATCGTCGGCACCTGAGATCGGTCGCGTTTCAACTGCTCGGCTCGGGGGCCGACGCCGACGACGCGGTGCAGTCGGCGTGGCTGAAGGCCAGCCGTTCGGACACCGCCGGCATAGCCAACCTCACCGGGTGGTTCACCACCATCACCGTCCGCGCGGCGATCGACCAACTCCGGGCGCGCGCGCGGCGCGCCGAGCAGTCCCTTGCCGATCCCGACGAGCTGGACCGGCTCGCCGCGACGGCACCGCCCGCGGATGAGGCCGCGCTGCTGACCGACTCGGTCAGCGACGCGATGCTCGTGGTGCTCGACCGGCTGTCACCCGGGCAGCGCGTCGCATTCGTGCTCCACGACGTGTTCGCCATGCCGTTCGAGGAAATCGCCGGCCTGCTGGGCAATTCGCCCGCGGCCGCGAAGAAGCTCGCCAGCCGGGCGCGGGGGCGGCTGCACAGCCGCCCGTCCGCCCCGCCGGGCCGCGCGGCCGAGCTCGTCGCCGTCGTGGAGGCGTTCCTCGCGGCGTCGCGCGGCGGCGACATCACCACGCTGCTCCAGCTACTCGCCCCCGACGTGGTCCGCCGGGTCGACCCGGGGCTGGTGCCCGGGGACGTGCCGACCGAGCTGCGCGGGGCCCGCCGCGTCGCCGAGGAGACCCGCCGCTTCACCCGGCGCGCGCGGGCCGGCGTCGTCGTGCTCATCGACGGCGCGCCCGGCATCGCGATCGCGCCGCGCGGGCACGCGGAGATCCTGCTGCGGATCGGCGTGGGAGCCGACAACCGCATTCACACCGTCGACATCACAGGGGACCCCGGCACCCTGCGCCGGGTCGCGCTCGCGCTGCCCGCACCGCCTCCCGAGCGGCCAAGGGAGCACCATGCCTGCTAGGCCGTTCGGGCGGCGCAGCCTGCTGCGGGGCGCCGGTGCGCTCACCGCGGCCTCAGTGGCCTCCATGGCGCCCTGGGAGGGCGGCTGCGCCCCCGACGACGACGCGCTGACGTTCTTCTTCGCGGCCAACCCCGAGGAACGCGACGCCCGGATGCGCATCGTCGACGAATTCCAGCGCCGCCGTCCCGAGATCAAGGTACGGGCGGTGTTGTCCGCGCCCGGCGTGATGCAGCAGCTGTCGACGTTTTGCGCCGGCGGCAGATGCCCGGACGTGCTGATGGCGTGGGACCTGACCTACGCCGAACTGGCCGCCCGCGGGGTGCTGCTGGACCTCAACAGCATGCTCGCCCACGATCGTGCCTTCAGCGCGCAACTGGCGTCGGACGGCATCGCGCCGTTGTACGACGCCTTCACCTTCGACGGCGGCCAGTACGCGCTTCCGGAGCAGTGGTCGGGCAACTACCTGTTCTACAACACACGGCTTTTCGCCGACGCCGGCGTGCCCTCGCCGCCCAGCGCGTGGGACCGGCCCTGGACGTGGGCCGAATTCCTCGACACCGCAACCGCTCTCACCAAGCGGGACGGATCCGGTCGTACCACCCAGTGGGGATTCGTCAACGTCTTCGTTTCCTACTATTCGGCCGGCCTGTTCGCCATGAACAACGGGGTGCCGTGGTCCACCCCGCTGAAGAACCCGGCCCACTTCAACTTCGACCACGACGCCTTCATCGAGGCGGTGCAGTTTTACGCCGACCTGGCAAACAAGCACAGGGTGGCGCCCAACGCGTCGGACGTGCAGTCGATGTCCACGCCGGATCTGTTCGCGGCGGGCAAGGCCGCGATCGCACTCGGCGGTCACTGGCGCAACCAGACGTTCATCCGCGCCGAAGACCTGGATTTCGACGTCGCCCCGCTGCCGGTGGGACCGCGCCGGCACGGGCAGCCCGCCCGCTCCAACATCGGCTCCACCGGGCTGGCCATCTCGTCGAGCAGCCAACGCAAGGAGCAGGCATGGGAATTCGTCAAATTCGCGACCGGACCCGTCGGGCAGGCACTGATCGCTGAATCCAGCCTCTTCGTGCCGGTGCTGCGGTCCGCGCTCGGCTCGACCGGATTCGCCGCGGCCCACCACCGCGTCGGCAACCTCGGTGTGCTCACCGACGGCCCCGCGCACTCCGACGGGTTGCCGGTCACCCCGGCATGGGAGAAGATCGTGGCGCTGATGGACCGCAACTTCGGACCGGTGCTGCGCGGGTCCCGCCCGGCGACGTCGCTGGCGGCGATGTCGCCCGCCATCGACGAGGTGCTGCGCAGCCCATGACATCCGTTGCCCGCCACGGGTCCAACCGCTCCGGCCCCTCACGACGGCGCGCCCGGGCCGGTCGCCTGTTCGTCGCGCCCAACCTGGCCGCCGTCGCGGTGTTCATGCTGTTCCCGCTCGGATTCTCGCTGTACATGAGCTTCCAGCAGTGGGACGTCTTCCGGCCCCCGAAGTTCGTGGGCCTGAAGAACTTTCAGGAGCTGTTCACCTCCGACCCGCTGTTTCTCATCGCCATCCGCAACACGGTGATCTTCACGGTCGGCACCGTCGCGCCGACCATCGTCATCAGCCTGGTGGTGGCCGGGGTATTGAACCGAAAGGTCAAGGGGATCGGCGTCTTTCGCACCATCGTCTTTTTGCCGCTGGCCATCTCGTCGGTGGTGATGGCGGTCGTGTGGCAGTTCGTCTTCAACACCGACAGCGGGCTGCTCAACATCATGCTCGGCTGGGCCGGGATCGGCCCCGTCCCATGGCTGGTGGACCCCAACTGGGCGATGTTCTCGCTGTGCCTCGTCAGCGTCTGGCGCGCCGTGCCGTTCGCCACCGTCATCCTGCTGGCCGCGATGCAGGGGGTACCGGAAAGCGTCTACGAGGCGGCCAGAATCGACGGTGCCGGGGAGATCCGGCAGTTCGCCTTCATCACGGTGCCGCTGATCAGGGGAGCGATGTCGTTCGTCGTGGTGATCTCGATCATCCACGCGTTCCAGGCGTTCGACCTGGTCTACGTCCTCAACGGCGCCAACGGCGGCCCGGAAACCGCGACCTACGTGCTGGGCATCATGCTGTTCCAGCACGCGTTCTCCTTCCTGGAATTCGGCTACGCGTCGGCGCTGGCGTGGGTGATGTTCGCCATCCTGCTGGCGTTGACGGTGGTGCAGCTGCGCCTGACCCGGCAGCGATCCTTGGAGGCCTCGCATGGGCTCGGCTGAGCGGGTGTTCGCGCGCAACGTGTTTCGTGCCGTCGGGGTCTACACCGCGCTGCTCGCCATCGCGTGGTGCTGGCTGTTCCCGATCGCCTGGGCGTTGTCCGGCTCGTTGAAGCGGGAAGGCGAGGTGAGCGAACCGAGGTTGCTGCCGGCCCACCCGCGGTGGTCGAACTACACCGAGGTCTTCACGCTGATGCCGTTCGGGCGCATGTTCTTCAACACCGTGCTGTACGCGGGTTGCGTCACCGCGGGGCAGGTCTTCTTCTGCTCGCTGGCCGGGTATGCGTTCGCGCGACTGCAATTTCGCGGCCGCGACACGCTGTTCGTGCTGTACCTGGGCACCCTGATGGTGCCGCTGACGGTCACGGTGATCCCGCAGTTCATCCTGATGCGAACGGCGGGCTGGGTCGACACCCCCTGGGCGATGATCGTGCCGGGCTTGTTCGGCAGCGCGTTCGGCACCTACCTCATGCGGCAGTTCTTCCGCACGCTCCCCGGCGATCTCGAGGAGGCGGCAATCCTGGACGGCTGCTCCCCGTGGCAGATCTACTGGCGCATCCTGCTGCCGCACGCCCGCCCGGCGGTGATGGTGCTCGCGGTGCTCACCTGGGTCAACGTCTGGAACGACTTCCTGTGGCCGCTGCTGATGCTGCAACGCAACAGCCTGGCGACCCTGACGCTGGGCCTGGTCCGGCTGCGGGGCGAATACGTCGCGCGGTGGCCGATCATCATGGCGGCCTCGATGCTGATCATGGTGCCGCTCGTCGTCATCTACGCCGCCGCCCAGCGCTCCTTCGTCCGTGGCATCGCCGTGACCGGAATGAACGGATAGCGATGGCCTCGGTGAGTTTCGAGCGTGCGACGCGGCGCTATCCGGGGTCGGACCGCCCGGCCCTGGATGGCCTCGACCTGGACGTCGGGGACGGCGAGTTCGTCGTGCTGGTCGGACCATCCGGATGCGGCAAGACGACCTCGCTGCGGATGGTGGCCGGTCTGGAGACGCTGGACTCCGGACGCATCCGCATCGGCGAACACGACGTCACCGGTGTCGATCCCAAGGATCGCGACGTAGCGATGGTCTTCCAGAACTATGCGCTCTACCCGCACATGACCGTGGCGCAGAACATGGGGTTCGCCTTGAAGATCGCCAAGACCCCCAAGGCAGAGGTCCGCGAGCGGGTGCTGGCGGCTGCCAAACTGCTTGACCTGCAACCGTATCTGGACCGCAAGCCCAAAGACCTCTCCGGTGGGCAGCGCCAGCGGGTGGCGATGGGGCGCGCGATCGTGCGACGCCCGCAGGTGTTCTTGATGGACGAGCCGCTGTCGAATCTCGACGCCAAGCTGCGCGTGCAGACCCGCAACCAGATCGCCGCGCTGCAACGGCGTCTTGGCACCACCACGGTCTACGTCACCCACGATCAGGTGGAAGCCATGACCATGGGGGACCGCGTGGCCGTGCTGTGCGACGGCGTGCTGCAACAGTTCGCGGCGCCCCGCGAGCTCTACCGCGATCCCGCCAACGTCTTCGTCGCGGGATTCATCGGATCCCCAGCGATGAACCTGTTCACCCTGCCGATCACGGACGCATCGGTGTCCCTGGGGGATTGGACCATCCCGGTGCCGCGGGAGATCTCCGGGACGGCGCGCGAAGTCGTCGTCGGGGTACGTCCCGAGCACTTCGCGCTGGGTGGTATCGGCGTCGAGATAGAGGTTGACGTGGTCGAGGAGTTGGGCGCGGACGCGTACCTGTACGGACGAATCACCGGCTCCAACAAGGTCATCGATCAGCCCGTCGTGGCCCGCGCCGATGGCCGCCACCCACCGGAGCGGGGCTGCCGCGTGCACCTGCGGCCCGAGCCCGGACACCTGCACTTCTTCGGCGTCGACGGCCTGAGGATCACATGAGCACCTTCGCAACGGCGGGCGCCGAACGTGGAGGTGGCGGGCCAGAGCGCCAACGTTTCCCCAACAGTCGACGTTGGGCGCCGGAAGGACTAGCCGATCGCCTGCAGCCTGCGCTGCACGCGGGCGATGTCACCCTGGGACGGCAGCTCGTCGGTGACGTACGTGATCGCCACCCCGACGTCGGCCGCGCTGATCGACCGGCATTGACGCACAATCAGTTCTCTTGTAATAGCGGTGATCTCGTCATTGGATACGCGCCGATGCGACAAAGCCGTCGGCGGCACATAGCCGGCGCGCACAAAAGCGACGATGCTCGACACCCAATGGGACAGGTCCATAACGTCCACCTCGCTCACCGCTGCGTATTAGCGGCGGTTAGCAACCTATCAGCGGTAGCGCCATCAGCCTGGTAAGACAACGCAGTTACTTACAACTATTTATGAATTTTTCAGTCTTACTCCCGAATCCTTAGTGCTTTAACAATTTCGAATAGCTCCCGGGCGGGCGCGCCCTAACGGCCTTTAGCCGCAACGCTTCCCCTACTATTGCCGGGTGCCAGATCGCTACGGAACCGATATCCTCGCCGCGGGCCGGCGCAAACCCCGCTCGACCGAGCAGCCGGCGGAGCCCGGCCTGGTGGTCGAGGACGCGACGAGCGGCTACGTCGGAGCGGTGGTGCGCGTCGAATACGGTCGAGTCGACCTGGAAGACCGGCACGGCCACGTCCGCGGCTTTCCGCTCGGTCCCGGCTACCTGATCGACGGCCGCCCGGTGATCCTCACCGCCCCTCACCGCCCCGCGCCGAAAGCCAAGGGCAGGACCGCTTCCGGCTCGGTCGCGGTGTCAGGTGCCCGCGCCAGGGTCGCGCGCGCCAGCCGGATCTACGTCGAGGGCCGCCACGACGCCGAACTGATCGCGCAGGTGTGGGGGGAGGACCTGCGCATCGAGGGTGTCGTCGTCGAACACCTCGGCGGCGTCGACGATCTGGTGGGCATCGTGGCGGAATTCGCACCGGGCCCGGGCCGCCGGCTGGGCGTGCTCGTCGACCACCTCGTCGCGGGCTCCAAGGAGGCGCGGATCGCCGACGCGGTGCGCGACGGGCCCGGTGGGGCCGACACCTTGGTGGTGGGGCACCCCTATGTCGACATCTGGCAGGCCGTCAAGCCGCACCGGCTGGGCCTCGCGGCCTGGCCGGACGTTCCGCGGCACATCGAGTGGAAGCACGGCGCCTGCACGGCGCTGGGCCTGCCGCACGCCAACCAGGCCGACATCGCCCGGGCCTGGCGGCGCATCCGCTCGCGGGTGCGCGACTGGAACGATCTGGAACCGGTCCTCATCGGCCGCGTCGAGGAACTCATCGACTTCGTGACGCAACCGCCGGGATCCTGAACCGGACGTGCCTTCCCGCGCTAGCGAATGCGTCCGCAGGAGAGCGAGGCCCTGCTGGCCAACGGCCCGGCGCGCTGACACCGGGCGGGAGGCAGCGGCGCGGTCAGGCGCCTTTGCGGGCGTCGGTCCCGGCCGCCGACACGATGTGGGCAACCAGCTTGCCGCCGCGGACGACCTCGATCGTCTGGCCCGCCGCCACCTCGTCGAAGTAGCGCCCGGCACGCTTTCTCAGCTCGTCGAGCCCTACCCGGCGACCGGCGTCCGCAGGCAGCGGCGTCGTCGTCGAGGCACCGGCCGACACGATCCGCGCCAATAACTTCCCGCCACGGACGACATAGACCGTCTCGCCGGACGCGACCCGGTCGAAGCACCGCCCGGCACGCGTTCGCAGTTCCTCGAGCCCGACCCAGCCACCGGCGTGGGGTGGTGGGACTTGGACGGATCGCGCGGGGATCGGAGCCACCCTCCAGTCGCCTACGGGCGCGATTTGTGCCACCAACTTGCCACGACGGACGACTTCGATCGTCTCGCCGGCGGCAACCCGCTCGAGATACGCGCAGGCGTCACTCCGGAGTTGGCCTAGGCCAATCACTTCCGGCATGTCGCTCCGATCTCTGTCGTTCGCCGGCCGGCCGCGGGCTGTCGAGCCAGGGGCACACTTCGACGCACCGAAGCGGTCAGCTTGTCGCATGTCGTGTCAGTATATGACTGTACGTGCGGTCAGTGTCAATGGTCCGGCCGGGCTGGGCGACGATCGGGGGAGTTGCGGGGCGAGCGTTCCCACCGCCGACAGTCCCGGGCCTGTCCCCCAATGGTGCTGTGGATCAGCCGGATTGAAACGCAGCACAGAAAACTCAGACCCGAGTCAACGGGGCGGGGCCAGCATGTCCTTCCAGCCGTCGTCCCCGGTCTTGGTCGAGTTTTCGACCGCGTACCTGACCCCGTCGGGCCCCAGGAGTTCACCGCTCTGTGGGCTGTAAACGACCGCGGGCGGGTTGCTAGGTGTGTAGACGCAGGGATTGGGCTGCTGGCCATTGCACTCGACGGTCCCCGATCCCGGCCGCTGCAACGGATCGCTGACGGGGGGCGGCGTCCCCGGCACCCTGTCCGAGGGCGCCGGGTTCATGCCGTTGTTGATCGACGGCGCCGGGATCACCATGCCCGGCCGCACCGACTGATCGCAGCGCGCCGCGGGTGCGGGACACGTCAGGATCTGGTTCGGGTCTCCGTACCACGGGTTGGTTCCCAGCGGGACATACGGTTTCGAGTCGCGGCACTCGCGCGGCGTCGCGGCGCGCTTGCCGGGGACATCTACGCAGGGAAGGTTGCGTGCCCCGCGCACGGCGTTGGCCGGAGTGTCCTGCGGGATCTTGCAATAGGTTCCGGACGGCATGGCCGCCAGGCTGGTATCGGCGGGTGACCGCCATTCCGGCGCCGGGAGGAACCCGGTCAGGCACGGCGGGGGCTGGTTGATCGTCAGCGAGGTGCCCAGCGAGGCGTAGCCCGGGAAGGGCGCCACTACCGTCTGGCCTTCCGACGCTCCCTGCGGATAGGCGACCAGCAATTGCTCGATGCCCTTGTGGTAGCGCTTGAGCATCTCCAGCACGATCTCGACGTTCGCCAGTGTCTGCGGAAGCGATTCGCGGACGTCGCCGAACACGGTGTTGACCTGGTCGGCGGTCGGTGCCGCCTGCGTCAGGATGCTTCGCACGTGCTGGTCGTTTCCGGCACTCTGCTCGGCCAGGGTGTCCAGGTTGTGCGACCAGCGCTCGATCGAGTCACCCGAATCGACCTGGCTGTCGATGATCGGCCCGGAATTCTGGATGATGTCATTGACATCGGAAATGTTCGTCTTGAGGTCGCCGGCGATCGCCTGCGTCGCATCGACCAGGCGCTGCAGGGCGGGTCCCAAACCCCCTACGGCCTGGGCTGTTTCGTCGAGCAGCGAGGCGATCTTGTCCTTGGGCAGCGCGGCCAGCCCGCGGTTCGCGGCATCCACCGCCGGCCCGATCTCGGTGGGCACGGTGCCACGGGTGATGGTCTGTCCCGGGGCGAAGTACTTGCCCGGGTTGCCGGGTGACACCAGGTCCAGATACTGCTCACCGACCGCCGACACCGAATGCACGTTGGCCGAGGCGTCAATCGGGATCTTGTAGCGGTCGGCGATCCGCATGGTCACCCGGGCGCCCGACTCGGTCGGCTCGACGGCGGTTACCGTACCGATCGTTTCGCCGCGATAAGCCACGTTGGCCGTCTCGTACAGACCGCCCGACGCGGGCAGGTTTGCGTTCAGGGTGTACTGGCCGATCCCTGCCGCGGTGGGAATCTGCAGGTAATATCCGCCCAGCACCACCGCCGTGATCGCAGACAGGATGCCGAACAGGATCAGCTGGCGCTTGATGAAGGGTGTCAGCATTGCCTGTCCGCCCTTTCCACGAGCGGGCCGCCCGGCACGTCGTTCGGGTTCGGCGTGTACCGGACGTCGGGGATCATCGTTTCGGGGTCACGACCCCACGCTTGTTCGAGCGCGCGCAGCGCTCCGGAGAATCCCGTCCCGGTGAGGACCGCGTTGTCGACGGCGCTGAGTGTCAGGTCGAGCGTCAGCGACAGGTTGAAGTAGTCGCCGCGGAACGCCTTGGGCACCGCGTCGATGTCGAAGGGCCGCACGATGATCAGCTTGAGTGCGCGGATCAGATATGGCGCGCCACGGCCGAGTTCGCGCAACGGGCACTGCAGCGCCAGCAGGTCTTCGTGGAGGTCGTTCCGCGAGGCGGACAGGTATTGGTCCGCAACCTGGCCGAGCCGTCCCGTCGCCTCGACCGCGTTGATCAAAAGGTTCTGCTTGTCGGCGAAATGCTTGAGCAGTGGGGGGAATTCGGTGAGGACCCGATCCAGAACGTCCGAGCGTGGGCCCACGTACGCCAACAGCCGGTTAGTGGAATCGATGGCTCGGGTGATGTCGGCCCGCTGTTCGTCGAGTCGGGCGGTGAAGGTGTCCAGCTTGCCGAGGAAGGCACGGATCTGGTCGGCCCGCCCGTTGACGACGTTGTACACCTCGTTCTGCAGTGTTTCGAGGTTCGGGATGTTGCCTCCGCGCAAGATCATGGCGAGACTGGCCAGCGTCTGCTCGGTCGTGGGATATGCGGACGCATGTTCCAGCGGGATGGTGTCGCCGTCCTTGAGTAGCTCCGGGGACGGATGGGGGGGCGCGGCCAACTCGATGTGCTGAGAACCCAGGAGGCTGGTCTGCCCGATCTTCGCGGTCGCGTTTTTGGGTAACTTGACGCCTTTGCCCAGGCGCAGCGTCAGCGTCGCGACCCAGTTTTTCAGCTGGATCGCGCGCACCGTGCCGACAAAGACATCGGCCACCCGCACCCGGCTGTTGTCGTTGAGGGCCAGGGTGTCGCGCAACTGCACGTAGACGGTGTAGGACCCGGGCCCGCTGCCCGGGCCGCCGGGCATCGGTACGTTTGCGATCCCGTGCCACTGCGCGCACGACGTCAGCGCCACGGCGACAGCCAGTAGCGCTACTCCGTGCCGCGCTCGGTATCGGACCCGAATAGCCAAGGTGCGCAACGTGTTCACGAGCCCGCTCCCGTCGCGGCGGCCACCGGCGCGGGCGTCGGGGCGACCGGGCCCGGGACCACCCCCGGCCCCGGTGGCGGCGGCGGGATCGGCACTCGCGGGGCCTGCACGCCGATCGGGGGCACCACCGGGTTCTCGTCGTAGGCGTTCGGCGGTCCCGGCGGGGTCTGCAGCCCTGACGGCGGAGGCGGCGTGTCCGGGCCGCCCATCAGTTCGGCCAGCGAGGCGGGGGTCAACAGTGCCCCGGTGACCGGTCCCACCTGGGTGCCCTGCATGCCCGGCGCGACGACCCAGCCGGGCTGGGTGTTGCGGTGCGACAACGGGGTGTCGGGCACCCAGATCCCGGGCACGGTGGTGTCCTTGTATCCGTTCGGCGGCTGCAGCCTCGGCTCGGAGTAAGCGATTTCCTTGGGCAGCGTCTCGGCGGTGCTGAACAGGTTCAGCCCGAACGGCAGGTAGTTGAACTTGATCGCGTCGAGAACCGGCGCGAGGTACTGCGCACATAGTTCGGCGGACTCTTGGTAGCCCAGCCGGCTGCCGGCCTGAATCATGCTGCACACGAACTGCATTGGGTTCGCGAAGCTCGGGATCGCCGGGATGGACATGACCGCACCGTGCGACGGGTGGTAAATCTGGCTGAGGTTCGTCTCCAGCGTCGGCAGGACGTGCAGGGCGGTCTCCAAACCGTTCAGCGAATCGGGTTGGACCAGCCTGGTGGTCAGGTTGGCGAGGTTGTCGACGTCGTGCGCGAGCACCTCCCGGTTCTTGTCCAGGAACGGACGCAGGGTGGACAGCAGGCCGTCGAACTGCTGGATGGCATTGGCGAGGTCCCGGTCGGACCCGGTCAAGTTGTCGGTGAACTGGGCCAGGTTGGTGTTGAGCGCGACGAACTGCTGGTCGTCTTTATGCAGGGCGTTGACGAACTGCGCCAGGCTGCGCGTTACCGCGAAGAAGTCGCCCCGCCCCTCGTTCAGCGCGGTCAACGCCTGCGACAGGCTGTTCAGTGTCGTGTTGATCTGCTTGCCCTTGCCCGCCAACCCGTCCGCGAACGACTCGATGGCCTCACCGAACGGTCCCTTGGGATGCTCGGGTGTCGGGCCGAGTTTGTCGATGACGTTGGCGACGCCCTCGCGCAGTTGATCCCACTCCGCCGGGACCTGTGTGCGCTCGATGGGAATCACCGCGTTGTCGGCCATCACCGGACCGCCTTTGTAGGGCGGCTCCAACTGGATGATCCGCGATGCCACCAGGGTGGGGTTCACGATCACGGCGGACGCGTTGGCGGGCACCTTGTACTTGTTCTTGTAGTGAAACGTCACTCTCATCTTGTTGCCGGCCGGTTCGATCTTGTCGACCGAACCCACGTGAACGCCCATGATCTGGACTTTGTCCCCGGAATAGATCGCGTTCGCCGACGGGAAGTAAGCGACCACGGTGTTGGTGGTCAACTTGTCGTACAGCCGCAACCCGAGGAACCCGGCCAGGACAGCCAGCGCCACGATGAGCGTCCCGATCGCCTTCCGGGACCGCGGGTTACGCACGCTAAAGACGCCGCTCAATTTTGGTTGCCTCCCGTGATGCCGCTGCCGCCGGTGCCGCCGGGGTTGATGAACGGTGCCGGCAGCTGCTGTCCCGGTCCCGGCGGCGCGGACGGCCCCGCCGGCAGCCCCGGCGCGAACGTCGACGGTGGGGGCGTGGGGCCGGCGGGTTGCAGGTTCTCGGTGCGTGCGCCCGGTGGCGCTTGGGTCGGCAGCGGCACCGGTGTGCCCGGAACGTCCGGAGGCGCGTCGCCCGGCCGCCCGGCGATCGGGATACCCGGTGTCGGTGGCAGGCCATTCGGGTTCGGCGGCGAGGCCTGCACGTCGATAGGTGCCGGGAAGCTGCCGCCGAACGGTCCGACCTCGATGCCGGCGCACGGCAACGGGTTCCACGGCCGTGGCGGTGCGCCGGCGGCCGGGGTGTACGAACACGCCGTTCCCGGGGGGACCGCGGGGCCCGGGTGATCCGGCGTGCCCTCCAGCGCCGGGGGCGCGGGCGGCGGCGCACCGTTGGGGAACCGGGTGCCATTGGGGTCGGGCCAGCGGAACTCGGGCAGCCCGGCGCTGCGCCAGAAGTTCTCGGGGTCGATGCCACGCTTCTTGAAGGCAGCGTCCACAAACGGCTGCAACATCCAGTACGGCAGCAGGTTGGAAAGGACGATCTTGAAATACGGTCCCGATGCGATGGATTCCCCCAGCGATGCGGCGAATTGGCTGACGTACGTGAAGGTTTGAGCCAGGTCGTCTTTGCGCGCCACCAGCACGTCGCTGATGGTCCGTAACTGCTCCAGCACAGGATTGAGGTTCGGGTTGTCGTTGATGAACCCCTGCACCTGGGCGGAAAAGGCGGAAATGTTTTGCAGCAGGGCGCCGATAGCCCGTCCGCGTTCGTTGAACGCGACGAGCAGCGTCTTCGCGTTGACCAGGAGCCGGTTGATTTGTCCGCTGCGGTCACCGAGCACGCCGGCCACCTGATGTGCCTGAGCGAGCAGGTGTTTGATCTGGTCGTCGCGTTTACCGATGGTGTCGGAGAATTTGGCCAGGCCGTCGAGTGTGGCGCTCAGGTGGGGATAGGTCTCATCGATGGTCTGCGACAAGACGTTCAGTGACCGCTTGACGGTGTCGATGTCCCAGCCGGAGGTGGCCTTGGTGATGTCGAAGTTCGCGTCGTAGAGCTGATACGGGGTAGTGCTTTGGCTCAGCGACAAAACGCCTCCCGGCCGCAACGTCCGGTTTCCCCGCGGGTCGATCTCGATCACCTTCTTGCCCAGGATGGTGTCGGTCTTGATCGCGAGCCGGCTTTCGGTGCCGATGGTGCTGCTGCCGATGGAAAACTTGATGCGCACGTGGTCGCCGTCGACGTCGAGCGCCTCCACCTTGCCGACATTCACGCCCGAGATGCGCACTTTGTCGCCCTTGTTGAGTTGACCGGTGTCGGTGAACTGCCCGTAGTAGCTCGGACTGGCGAACATCATCGGGACACTGGTGAAGCTTTGGCCGACGGCGACCGCGAGCACCAGCACGGTGATGCCCATGAGCCCGACCCGGCTTCGGTTGAACTCCGTCAGCGTTCTCATTGCGGCGCGCACCTACCGGTGGGCTGCTGCCAGAGCCGAACCGTGCGTACCGGGCCGCCGGCCTGCAGCCCGTTCCACTTGATCGTGAGGTCGCAGACGTAGAAGTTCACCCAGTCCCCGTAGAGCCCGATGCTGCGTCCGATCAGGTTGAGCGCGGTCGGTGTCTTGTGGATCAGATCGTTGAGCTGATCGCGTTGGTCGACGAGCGGCTGCTGAAGGGCCTGCAGGTAGTTGATCTCCTTGTGCAGCAGGGCGCGGTTGTCCGCGAGCAGGTCGGCCACCGTTCCGGCGGCGTCGCTGATGTGCGCGGTGCCGGCGGCCAGCGGGTCGGCGTGGTTTTGCAACCCGGTGATCAATCTCTCGAAGTTGTCGACGGTCTGGTCGAACTCCTTGCGATGCCGAACCGTGGTGTCCAGCACGACGTTCAGGTTCTTGACCACCTCGCCGATCGCCTGGTCGCGGTCGGCGAGGTGTGCGGTCAGCCGCGCGGTCTGGTCGAGGATGTCGTTGATGGTGCCGCCCTGACCCTGGAACACGGTGACGATCGCCGACGCGATGGTGTTGACCTTTTCGGGTTCGAGCGCCCGGAACAGCGGCTTGAAGCCACCGATCAGGGCGTCGAGATCCAGCGCCGGTGACGTGCGAGACAACGGGATGAATCCGCCCGGCGGCAGCACCCGGTCCGCGCCTTCGCCTTCGCCGCGCTTGAGCTCCAGGTAGCGGTCGGCGAACAGGTTGAGATAGCGGATCTGCGCGGTGGTCGACTGATAGAGCGGTGTCGAACGGTCGACGTCGAACTTCACCAGTACCCGCCGGCCGCCGTCGATCAGCCGCACCTCTTTGACCTTGCCGACCTCCACTCCGGAGGCGCGGACGAACTGGCCGTTTTTCAGCCCGCTGGCATTGTTGAACTCCGCGGAATAGCTGTTGGTGCTGTTGAAGCGCATCTGAGCGAACACCACGACGATCGACACGGTGATCAGCAGCAGCACCAGCGAGACGATGCCGAGTTTGATAGCGGAGCCGGTGATTTTCATGGGTTGATCGTGTTGTCCCCGACTTGGCGGCCCCACACGTACTCGATGGCGTACGGCGAGCCGGTATCCAGGTGGTTGTACGGCGCGAGACTGGCGCCGGTGTCCACCACCAGACTCGGTGCCGGCCACAGGTCACGGGTGATGGATTGCCAGCAACCCGGCGCGCCGCCCGGCCCGCCGCGGGCGTTCACCCGCGGCAAATTGTCCGGAAACACATAGGGATTCGGCGCCCCGCCTACCAGTCCGGCCAGTCCGAGCAGTCCCTGGGTGAGCACTGTGCCGGTCAACCCGGGGAGGGTCAGGATGGCTCCCAACCCCGACGTCAGCTCGGTCATGGTTCTGAGCGCGTAGCCGTTACCGCCGCCCGTCGTCGAAAAGGCCGCGGGTTCCACGTCGTAGTACCTGCGGATGGTGCAGAAGAACTCTGGGCTGTAGGTGTCGAGCAGCTGGGCGGTTGGCACCAGATCGGCAGCCCCCCGCTGCAGGTAGGGCCCACCCCGGCGGAAGATGTCTTCCCCGGTGTTGCCCAACCCGGCCGCGGCCAACAACGCGGCATCCAGGTCGGCTTCCTGTCGGTGCAGCGTGCGCGCCGTGATCACGGCGTTGCTGAGCGAGTCCAACAGATCCGGTGCGGCGTTGGCGTAGGTGTCGCCCAGGGCGGCCAGCCGCTGAATGTCATGTCGTAACTGCGGCATCTGCGGATTGATGTCGTCGAGGATCGCGTTGGCATTGGCGATCGACTGCCCGAACTTGTCGCCCAGCCCGGTCAGTGCCTGCGCGGCCGCGGCCAGCGTCAGGTTCACCTTGACCGGATCCACCTTCTCCGCGATCGAGGTGATGGTCTCGAACAAGGAGTTGAACTCCGTCGTCACCGACCTCGCGTCTATCTCGTGCTGCGGTGTGATGCGTTGCGGCGTAGGAGTTTTCGGTGAGGTCAACGCCACATACTTGTTGCCGAACACCGTAGTCGCCTTGATATTGGCCTCCACGTTGGCCGGAATCAGCTTGATGTACTTGGGGTCGACGTCCAAGACGAACTTTGCCGCAGGCGTGCCATCGCGGTGGATCTCCGAAATGTTTGTCACCCGGCCGATTTCCACCCCGTTGTAGGTGACCTTCGACCCCGCATCCATCACCAGACCCGACCGGGCAGCAACCATCGTCAAGGGCGTCCTCGGCGTGAGCCGGCCCCGAAACTGCAGCCACACGAACGCCAACACCACCGTTGCGATCACCAAGAACACCACAGCGACCGTCTTGTACGGCGGGATGCGTGGCGGGTTCTCCTTCGCTGGGGACGTCATGGCGGCTACACGGTGAGGTTGAAGTTCGGGCTTTTGCCGTAGACAGCCATCGCGGTCAGCACCACCACCACGACGATCGTGATCAACGACAGCCGCATCGACCGCCCGACCGCTTCACCGACGCCGACCGGCCCGCCGCTGGCGGTATAGCCGTAGTAGCAGTGGGTGGTCATCACGACCACCGCGACCAGGATCACCTCCGCGAACGACCAGCCCACATCGTTGAGGCGCAGGAATGTGTGGAAATAGTGGTTGTAGGTACCGGCGGACTGACCGTAGAAGAACACCGTGGTGACCTGCTGGGAGACGAAGGCCAGGGTGATCGCCAACCCGTACAGCGGGATGATGACGATGAGACCTGCCACTACCCGGGTGGATGCCAGGAAGGCGACCGACCGGATACTCATCACCTCCAGCGCGTCGATCTCCTCGCTGATGCGCATGGCGCCCAGTTCCGCGGTGGCGCCGGCACCGACTGTTGCGGCCAGCGCCTGACCGGCGGCCACCGGCGCCACAAACCGCACGTTGACCAGTGCGGCCAAGAATCCGGTGAATGCTTCGACACCGATGTTGCCCAGCGTCGCGTAGCCCTGGATGGCGACCAATGAGCCGGCGGACAGGGTGATGAAGCCGACGATGGCGGCGGTGCCACCGACGACGGCCATCGCGCCGGTACCCATCCCCATCTGGGCGACCATCCGCAGCATCTCTTTGTGGTAGCGGCGCATGGCGAAAGGGATCTGCCCGACGGTGGTCAACGCGAACCAGACCATCTGACCGATCTCGACCAGTAGCCGGACCGGGGCTTCTCCGTATCGGATGAGGGTTGCCTGCGGGAAGTGCATACGCGCCGGGGCAGCCCCCGTAGCTGAGGCCATCAGTGCCCCGTTCCGAACCGGACACCGATGGTGGTCAGTGCCGCGTTGACCGCGAACAGCGCGATGAAGCACAGCACCACCGTCTCGTTCACAGCGGTGCCCAGACCTTTGGACCCGCCGCGGACAATGAGCCCGCGGTAACAGCCGACCAGCCCGGCGATCAGCCCGAACGTTGCGGCCTTGACGAACGCGATCACCACCTCGGGCAGCCCGGTGAGCGCCGTCAACGTGGACAGGTAGGCACCGCTCGAGACGTTCTGCAGGTAGACGCTGAATAGGTAGCCGCCGCCCAGCCCGACGGCGACTACGAGGCCGTTGAGCAGTATCGCGACCATCGTCGAGGCAACGACGCGCGGCACCACCAGCCGGTGGATAGGGTCGATCCCGAGCACCTCGAGCGCATCGATCTCCTCGCGGATGGTGCGCGCGCCGAGGTCGGCACAGATGGCGGTGCCCCCCGCGCCGGCGACGACCAGAACCGTCACGATCGGGCCGAGTTGGGTGACCGCACCGATCGCGGCGCCGGCACCGGAGACGTCGGCCGCGCCGATCTCGGCCAGCAGGAGGTTAAGGGTGAAGATGAGAAGCACGGTTTCCGGGATGGACACCGCGATGGTGGGCAGCAGCGAGACCCGCATGAGGAACCAGCCGGTCCAGATGAACTCACGCCACTCGAACGGCTGCCTCAGAGCTTTGCCGGTCAGCACGCACATCCGGAAGAAACCGCCGGCCACTTCCGTGCCCGGCCGGATCTTTTCGGCGACTTTGCCGGAAAGCAGCTGCGTGGTTGTCATCGGTGTGCTCCCCGGCGTGACCACGTGATGAGCCACAGGTCTTCGGCCGCTCGCCCGAGCGGGTATCGCACGGCCGATCGACGCGAAAAGTACGCCGCCAGAACACATTCCGAATCTCGCGCGTACAAGGACCGCCGGCGACGTCTTCGGCCGAAGCTCGGGCCCAGCGCTTCCTGGTGTGAGCCGCGGCGTGGCTCACGTACCTGCGGATGTGAGCCAACCCGATGATCCCCCCAAGCGTCGGCCCCGATCCCCGCCCGGCCGCACGCCGCCAGTCTTTGCGCCACGCCAGCAACTATGACATCAGACCGTACGTGCGGTCAATAAATCGGCAATGTGGCCCGCCCGCCGCCGCCAACACTTCTCGCTGATCCGCGCATCATTTGGCCCTACCAGCGCTTTTGCACCTCCTGCAACCCGGTTGGCGCGCGTTGATCGGTGTCGTGGCCCGGCGATGTCGCTGCCGGGGCGGCTCAGCGTTTCAGGTCGAGACCGATTGGCGGCGAATTATCTTCCCGCGCAGAGCATCCTGTTTCAGGTCAACCTTCGGTGCTCGCTAACGCGGTCAGGCATTCGCGCACCACCGAGACGACGCCCGTGGAGGGGTCCGCCCACCTGCTAAGTCCAAAGCGGTCGAGCAGCAGTCCGCCGAGGAACACGTCAACGAAAGCAGCGCCGACTTGTTCGGGCGCCCGGGAGTCGGTGGGGTCGAACCACACCCACATCCACTGCAGCGATCCCCACAGCTGCAGCGCGGCCAGTTCGACGTCGACGCTTCGGAACACACCGCTCTCTATCCCGGTGCGAATTTCGTCAATCGCGAGCGCCTGCAATTGATCGCGCAAAGTGCGCACTTGCTGCATCGCCGGATCATCGAACAGCTGGACCACCTCGCGCTGGCTGGCAACGGTGGCTTCGCGGCCGATCACCTGGAGCAGTGCGGAGGCGAAAATGATTGCGGCGATGCGTTCGTGCGGCGCGGCCAGGCGATCCCATACCATGCGCAGCACATCGAGATGGAGGGTCAAGTGGGTCTCTTCCAACTCCCGCAACATCTGCGCTTTGGTTCCGAAGTGGTGAACGATGGTGCCCTTCGACATGCCAAGTTCGTCGGCGATATCACCGATATTCGTTCTGTCATAGCCGCGTTCGGCGACGTAGCGGACGAACGCGTCCAGGATCTCGCTACGCCTGCCAGGCGATCTGGGCATCTTCAACCCCTCGGCACAACTAACCGTACGAACGGTTCATCATAATCGTCCGTGACAGCAAATCCTCATCCGTCGTGACCATATCGGTGCACGACTGCGCCACGCCGGGGAACTCCTCGCCGGCGGCCGATTAGGTCAACGGGGCCCGCGGCGCCCTTTACCGGACCCATCGGGCGCGCTTACGACATACATGTTCGCGCCGGGTGCTGACGTGACCTCACCTTCGGTGTATACGGTCATGAGTTCTCTGCCATCACGGTCGGCAACGCACACATATGTGTCCGTATCAGCGTCGTAATCGAAGCCGTCCCAAGCCAATACGAATGCCAAGCAGTTCCCGTCACGATCTAGGACAACGAGCTTGTGCACGCCGGATTCCTTCAATAGCTCGGCATCCTGTGTGCGCTGCTGAGGGACGTGGTTGTTGGTGACCGCCAGGCTGTCTAACATCTGTGTACTCCCATAGCGAGGTTGTCTCGATCTGGTCCGGGAGCTCGAACATTCCCTGTATGCGACATTTCTCCTCGGATATGGCCTGCAACCAGGGCCTTGCGGCCCCTCTCCAGGGGCCGTAAGTCGCTTGACAAACCGGCCGAGGCCGGTAATCGCGGGAGCTCAGCCGGCCGCAGGTGCCGGGCCAACCGACTGTCGGCTGACCTTTGTGGGATTAAGCGCCACCAGCAGCACCCCGACGCCGAAGGCCGCCGCGGTCAGCCACGGAAAACGCCCGTCCGGCGCGAAGCCGCCGCCGGCGAAGAAACTCAGACCGGCGGCGGCTACCGCGGCACCCACCAGCATGGGTGCCTCACCCCAACGGTCCGTGAGGGGGATACCGAGCATGGGGAGCGGCGTCGCGAAGACGCGCCGCTGCGACCACAACAACACGAGCTCGGCCGCCGTGGCCACGCTGAGGACGACGACCCACTCCAGCCGGGCCAGCCACCACGCCCCTGTACCCTCCGGGGGTTGCGGCAGCAGGCCCGCCGGATACGCGACGAGCGCGACGATCACCACCGGGATCATGTGCCACAGGTACAGGGCCATGACGTTGTTGTTCCCAATGGCCAGCGCCCGCTTGACCACACCCGCGCGCAATGCGCGGTTGAGCGCGGGCGCGAGCATGATCACCAATCCCGCCTGCGCGCATCCGAAAGCCAGCAGCGCCGCGGTGGGCGGCGTGGTGTTGTCGATGGTCTGCCCGGGCACACCGATCATGCTGACCGGATAGGGGCCCAGCGCGGTCAACAGGGCCAGCGCGATACCCGAGGCCGCCGCGAGCACCGCGGATCTGCGTAGCGCCAACGACCCACCGTGCCAAGCGATTCCGAGCTGGTAGAACGTGCCCCAGCACAGCAGGTAGTTCGCCCACGCGAGATGGTGTGCATGACCGGCGATCGATGCGATGTCCACCGCCACCACCGCCGCCGCGAGGCCGGCCGGCACCAGCAGCCCCCAACGCCGGTGTGCCGCAATGGCGATCGGCGTCAGCGACACCACCATCAGGTAGACGGCCAAAAACCACAGGTGCATCGCCACCGCCCAGCCCGCGTACTGAAGCGTCGAACCGGCCACGTGACCGGCGCCCAGCGCCACCACGACCACCGAGACCAGCGCGACGTAGGCCGCCGTCGGGCCCAGCACCCGCGCCAGCCGCCGGCGCAGCCAGGCCTGCCGGGACACCCCCTCGGCCTCCCGCCGATGCGCCCAGGACACCGCGCCCGCGTAGCCGGCCACCACGAAAAACGTCGGGACCGCCTGGAAGGGCCACGTCAGCCACTGCGTCCAGGGCAGGTCGACGAGCGGGTTCTGCCTGCCGAATGCTCCGTCGTGATATGTCACCGAACCGGCCAGCCAATGGCCCAGCACGATGAGGACGACACCGGACACCCGATAGAAGTCGACCGCCAGGTCGCGGACCGGTCGCGCGGTGTGCACCCGCGCCAGGCTACCCGCCAAACGGGCCGAAATGCCGTCGCGCACAATAGGCCCATGCAAGGGCCCATCAAGCGCGCTCACCTCGGCGAACTCGAAGTCGGGCGCCTCGGCCTGGGCGCGATGGGCATGTCCGTCGCCTACGCGGGCGCCGGAACCGACGACGCCGAATCCATCCGCACGGTCCATCGCGCCATCGACCTGGGCGTCACGCTGATCGACACCGCCGAGGTGTACGGCCCCTACGTCAACGAGGAACTGGTCGCCCGCGCCCTGCGCGGCCGCCGCGACGAGGTCGCGCTCGCGACCAAGTTCGGCCTGATCTCCCACACCGGACGAGACGGCCTCGACAGCAGCCCCGCCAACATTCGCATCGCCGTCGACGGCTCGCTGCGACGGCTGGAGACCGACCGCATCGACCTCTACTTCCAGCACCGCCTCCACCGCGAGACTCCGATCGAGGACACGATCGGCGCGCTGGCCGAGCTGGTCAGCGCCGGCAAACTCCGGCACATCGGCCTTTCCGAGGTGGGCGTCAACACCATTCGCCGCGCCCACGCCGTTCACCCGATCACCGCCGTGCAGTCCGAATATTCGGTGTGGACGCGCGACCCCGAGGACGGGGTGCTCGACGTCCTGCGCGAACTGGGCATCGGATTCGTCGCCTACTCGCCGCTCGGCCGCGGCTTCCTCACCGGCGCGATCCGCTCCAACCGCGAGCTGCCCGACAGCGACTACCGCAAGACCAACCCGCGCTTCTTCGACGAGAACTTCGCGCACAACCTCAACAGCGCCGACGAATTGCGCGCCATCGCCGGCGACGCCGGCGCCACCCCCGCCCAGATTGCGTTGGCCTGGCTGCTCGCGAAAGGGCCTGACATCGTGCCGATTCCGGGAACCAAGCGCGTCGCGCGGCTCGAGGAGAACGCCGCCGCCGACACGGTCGAACTCACCCCCGATCAGCTGGCCAGCATCGACCGGCTCACCCCACCCGTCGGCGGCCACCACGCCGAGGCGCAAATGGGCTGGATCGACCGCTAGTGGCCGGCGACAAGAAGCTGGTGATCGGCGCCAGCGGCTTCCTCGGCTCCCATGTCACGCGGCAGCTTGTCGCCGCCGGGGCCGACGTGCGAGTCATGTTGCGCCGCACCAGCTCCACCAAGGGGATCGACGACCTGGCCGTCGAGCGGTGCTACGGCGACGTCTTCGACGACGCCGCGCTGCGTGCGGCGATGGCCGGGTGTGACGTCGTCTACTACTGCGTCGTCGACGCCCGGATGTGGCTGCGCGATCCCGCGCCGCTGTTTCGAACCAACGTCGAAGGGTTGCGGCACGTTCTCGACGCCGCCCTGGCCGCGGACCTGACGAAGTTCATATACACCAGCACCACAGGCTCTTTGGCTATCAGCGAGACCAGGGCGGTCACCGAAGACGATCCGCACAACTGGGATCAGGGCGGGGCCTACATCCAGGCCCGGGTGGCCGGCGAAGAGCTGCTGCTGTCCTACGCGCGGGACAAAGGGCTGCCCGCCGCGGCGATGTGCATCTCCACCACCTACGGCCCCGAAGACTGGGCGCCGACCCCGCACGGCTCTGTGATCTCCCTGGTCGCCAACGGGCGGTTCCCGTTCTATCTGGGCTACTCGGCAGAAGTTGTCGGCATCGAAGACGCAGCCAGGGCAATGCTTTTGGCCGCCGAGCGCGGGCGAAGCGGCGAGCGCTACATCATCTCGGACAAGTACCTGAGCATCAAGGAGCTGCACCGCATTGCCGCGACCGCCGTGGGTAGGCGCCCACCGCGCATACCCATCCCGATGCCCGTGCTGCGCGCCGGGGCGCGCGTCAACGACCTGCTGGCGCGGCTGCTGCGCCGCGACCTCCCGTTGGCCTACGCCGGGATGCGCATGGCCGAGCTCATGTCGCCCCTGGACCATTCCAAGGCCGAACGCGAACTCGGGTGGAAACCCGAACCCGTCGAAGACTCGATCCGCAAGGCCGCAATCTTTTTCGCGTCACGCCGCTAATCGTCCGAGGCCTTCGGCGCGCTCGATGCCGGGCTGGACCCGCCTTGCGGGTTGTCGTTCGACGCGTTGACCTGTCTTCCGTCCTCCGCTCGTCTATCGTCGCGGAGGAGGTTCGAGCCCGGTCAGACGTGAGAACGCGTCCCACGATGCGTCTGGGCCGGGCGGCCATTCTTGTTGCCACGCGCTCAGGGGAACGTCGGCAAGCGGGTCGAACCTGCTCGCCAACCGCCCGTACTCCTGCTTCTTCCACTCGCCGAGCCGCTGGACGTGTTTCGTGAACCCCATCAGCCGGTCGATCTGCGCCTTCTGGACTTCCGGTGAACTGTTGCCCCCCACGCCGATCCGATTCATCAGGCTGTGTCGTCCCAGGGCGAGTGGGCGAAATCCCCACGCCGACTGCAGTTCCGCGTTTACGGCCCGGCAATCGGCACACGCCAGCCATGACCACCGCGTGGGGCCGCCAGCCGTTCCCCTGCAGCAGATGATGCACAGGTCGAGCGCACGGGAGACATCACAACCTTTCCATTTCTCGGGCGAGTCTTCGTCCCCGCACGACTGCCAACGACCGTGCAGATAATTCCACCTGCAGGTGGTCGGCACGGGTCCTCGCAGCCATCCGCAAGGAATATGCACGGACAACTCGGTATTGCGCTTGCGTAGTGCCGCATCAGTGATGCTTAGCTTCTGCTTGGTCATTTCTTCGCCATTCCCGGCGACGCCACCCTCGGGCGTCCACCACTTGCACGTGTCACGTGCCGGCTCTTCCCCTGGGGCACCGTGCGGTGGTGGCGCGGTTGCCGGGACGGCGGGCCAGGTACCCGAACAGCCGTCCGCTCTTGAGCGACTCCAGGATAGGGGAGGACCCCGACAGATCCAACCAATGTTTTTGGCAAGCGTGCATCGTTACGCCTCGCGCACCACCGCACCCGACGAGCTGGGACCGCGGGAAAAGCCCTGCGCGATTGGGCGTCAAGTCATGCTCCGCACACGGGCTTGTGCGCTGCGGACGGGCGAATCGCGGAGCTAGTCCGCGGCGGCCAAAGCGCCCGGGCCGTATTTTTTCTCGATCAGCGTCCACGGATCGGCGTACTTGCCCCGGCCCTCAACCCTGCGCTGCAGCTTGAGCGCGGCGCGCATCAGGGGCCGCAACATCGGGCCGAGCACGCGCAAGACGATGCGCAGGTGCCGCTGGGGATCGGCGACCCAGGCCACCGTCTGGTCCCAGTCGTGCTCCTGAAAGCCAAGCAGCGCTTGCGATTCCGTGGTGTCGAACCAGCCCGTGAAACTCCACCCGCGCTCGTCGTCAGGGTCCCCGGGCAGGCTCGCCGAGGGGCCCAGGCGGCCCAGCCCGAGGGCGGCCATCACGTCGTCCTCCAGGTCGCGCTGGAGCTTCACATACGATTCGTTGCCGCCGATGAGCAGCACCTTGCCTGCGATCGCGTCCTGGCGGTCGACACCATTGGCGAAGGCCAGTGCCACGTCGCGTGCGTCGACGGCGTGAATGCGGTTGTCGCGCGGCATCGACTGCACCAGCACCAGGTAGTCGCCGCTGAAGTTCGCCTGCCCATCCGGCGAGATGACCCCGCCCAGCCGGAACAGCGCGTGCGGCAGGCCGCTGGCTTGCACCGCCGCCTCGGCCAGCACCTTGTCCTGGCCGTACTGGTCGATGGGATTCACCGCGGTCTCGGGGGTGATCCGCTCGGGGTGCCGGTAGGGGTTGATCGACCCGTACACCGCGGCGCTGGATGCCATCAGGAACAGCGGGGGAGCGGTCAGGGTCGTGGCGGCCGCCAGCAGGTTCTCGGTGCCCCCGACGTTGACCCGTCGCGCCAGCCCGGGGTGGCGATACGACGGCGGTGACACGATGGCCGCGAGGTGAACGATCGCCTCGGGTTGGTGGGCGGCGAGCAACTCGCGCACCGACGCGGCATCCGTCAGGTCGATGTAGACAGCAACCAGCGCTCCGGCGCCCGCGGACAATTCGGCCGCGGCGGCCACGGTCTTGTCGGTCCGCAGGTCCGTGGCGACGACGGTGCGGCCCCGCTCGAGCAGCAGCTGCGCGCACCGCTTGCCGACCTGACCGAATGCGCCGGTGATCAGGATGGTGCCGGCGGTCATCGGGATCCGGCCGGAGCGTGACATTTCACGCCAAAACTGTAACCCGTCAGTCAAGGCTGTATAGTCACGAAAAGTGCTGTACAGTCGCCCAGCACCAGCTCATCTCTCGAACAGCGCGGGAGGCCACCGGCGATGACGCCCAGGCGAATTCGAGGCCGCCCGTGAGCGGCGACGCGACCGAGTCCGTAGCGGAATTCCGCGACCGGGCCAGGGCCTGGCTGGCCGAGAACCTGCCGCGGCTGGACTCCGAGGACGCGATGGTCCTCGAGCGCGACGAACTGACGTCCTGGCAGCGCGCCCGCGAACTGCAGCGGATGCTGTACGACGGGGGATTCGCCGGAATCTGCTTTCCCCGCGAGTACGGCGGCCTCGGGTTGGGCTACGAGTACAAGAAGGCGTTCGACGCCGAGGCCCTGGCCTACGAGACACCGCTGCTGCTCAACGTCCCGTCCTTCGCGATCTGCTGCGCGACGATCCTCGACATGGGCGGTGAGGAGCAGAAGCGCACCCACATTCGGGCGGCATTGCGCGGCGACGAAGTGCTCGTGCAGCTGCTGTCGGAACCCAGCGGCGGCTCGGACCTCGCGGGCGTCCTCACACGCGCCGACCGCCGCGACGGGCGCTGGATCCTCAACGGCGCCAAGACCTGGAGCACCTGGGCGTTCGCGGCCGACTACGGCCTGTGCCTGGCCCGAACCGATTGGGACGCACCCAAACACGAGGGCCTGACGATGTTTCTGGTGCCGCTGCACCACCCCGGGGTGACGATCAGCCGCATCCAGCAGGTCAACGGCTCAATCGAGTTCTGCGAGGAGTTCTTCGACGACGTCGACCTGGGTGACGACGCGGTCGTCGGGGAGCCGGGCAAGGGGTGGGAGGTCGCGTCGCGCCAGCTCTATCATGAGCGCCGCAGCATGGGCGACGGCTCGGAATACACCAGCGGGCCCGGAATCACTGAGGCCGAGGACGTTTCGGTCGACCTGATGGCGCTGGTCGAGCGCACCGGGCAGGGCGGCAACGAACGCGTCGGGGAGATGGTCGGCCGCGCCCTGGTCCACCGTGCGGTGCACGGGCAACTGAGCGAACACGTCTACCACGCCGTCGTCGCCGGAACCCTGCCCCCCGCAGCCGGATCGATCATCCGGCTCGACATGGCCGAGGTGAGTCACGTCGAGAACGACACCGCGCACTCCGTTGCCGGCGCGGCGGGGGTGGTCGAGGACGACGCGGGGCTGCTCAACATCGGCACGCGGTACCTGGGCCGCCAGGTCGCCAGCATCGGCGGCGGCACCACCGAGATGGCGCGCAACGTGATCGGCGAACGGGTATTGAACTTCCCGCGCGAGTACGCCGCCGACCGCGGCGTGCCGTTCAAACAGGTGCGCCACGGCAAATCCCCAGGAGGAGGCCAGAAGTGAGCGATCAACTTCGTGATATCCGCGAGCTGGCCGAAGACACCGACGCCTACCGCGAGGAGCTGTACCGGCGCTGGACGGGCCTGTTGAGCTACCGCTACATCGGGCGCAATCACTCGTCGATGAACCTCGGCGAGACCGACGACACGGTCACCATCCGCCGCGACATGCGCAACGAGGCGGGCGGATTGATGGTGGCGCCGCTGGCGATCTCGTCGCCCGAGGGCTGCCAGACGGACATGGTCGCGGTCCCCAACCCGGTCATCGCGTCGGTGCAGATCGTCGACCCCGGCTACGACGTCACACGGATCGAGATTGTCGGGTCGGGCATCGTGCACCAGGGCCGGACCATGGGCTACGGGCGGTGCAAGATCGTCGACGCCGACAACCCCGATCGGGTGATCGCGTTCAACGAGGGCCAGGGGGCGGTCATCGGGGTGCCACCGGAAGGCCTTGGCAGGATGGATGTTTCGGGCACCGAGCTGGTGGTCGAGGACTCGCCCGACCTGCCGCCGCTGTGGCAGGCCTTCGGCGCCCGCAAGCGCGACGATGGCCACTGGACGCTGCCCGAACTGAGCACCGAACTCGCCTCACCGGATGCCGCGCTACACATCGGGCCTCAGCATGTCGTCCTCGAGACGGCGGCGACCGACCTGGCCGCCGACGCCGCCGCCACCCGCAGGGTGCAGGTCGCCAGCTGGCACGTCATGTTCATGTCGCGCGGCAAGGTGGGGCCCTTCCGCGTGGAGGGCACGGCGCATCTCGCCGGTTCAGGAGGTGGACCGCGACGCGTCGGCGTGCGCATGCTGCTGCACGACGAGGGCAACGCCGACAAGGCCGTCACCTCGGCCGCGGCGATCTTCGACGTCGTCGACTGACCAGATAGGGTGCAGAAAACCCCGGCACGCGACAGGAGAAGCACAGTGGCAGAACGGTTGGCGGGAAAGGTCGCGATCGTCAGCGGCGGAGCGCGGGGGATGGGTGCCTCGCACGTCAGGACGCTGGTGGCCGAGGGGGCCAAGGTGGTGTTCGGCGACATTCTCGACGACGAGGGCAAGGCGGTCGCGGCCGAAGTCGGTGACGCCGCGCGCTACCTACACCTGGACGTCACGAAGGCCGAGCACTGGGAAGCCGCGGTGGCGACGGCCCTCGGCGAGTTCGGCGGCGTCGACGTGCTGGTGAACAACGCCGGCATCCTCAACATCGGCACCGTCGAGGATTACGAACTCTCCGAGTGGCACAGGATTTTCGACATCAACGTGACCGGGGTGTTCCTCGGCATCCGCGCGGTGGTGAAGCCCATGAAGGAGGCGGGACGCGGGTCGATCATCAACATCTCATCCATCGAGGGGATGGCCGGCACTATCGCCTCCCACGGTTACACCGCAAGCAAATTCGCCGTGCGCGGGCTGACGAAATCGGTGGCGCTGGAACTGGGTCCGAGCGGGATCCGGGTGAACTCCATCCATCCCGGGCTCATCAAGACACCGATGACCGAATGGGTGCCCGACGACATCTTCCAGACCGCGCTGGGCCGCGCCGCCGACCCCCGCGAGGTGTCGAACCTCGTCGTGTACCTGGCCAGCGACGAGTCGAGCTACTCGACAGGCTCCGAGTTCGTCGTGGACGGCGGCACCACCGCCGGCCTGGGGCACAAGGACTTCTCGGCGGTGGACGCCAGTCAACAGCCGGAGTGGGTCACCTAAGCCCTACTGCACTTTCGCGGGTCCGGCGTCGACGAGCTCTTCGCGATGCTTGGCCGGAGTCGGCCAGGGCGACGGCTTCGGGCGCTGTCGCACCCGCTGCGGCCACCAGAACCACTTGCCCAGCAGCGCGGCGATCGATGGCGTCATCAGCGAGCGCACGATCAACGTGTCGAACAGCAACCCCAGGCCGATGGTCGTACCCACCTGGCCGATCACCGTCAACTCACTGACCGCCATCGTCATCATCGTGAACGCGAACACCAGACCCGCCGACGTCACCACCGACCCGGTGCCGCCCATCGATCGGATGATCCCGGTATTCAGGCCGGCGTGGATCTCCTCCTTGAACCGCGCCACCAACAGCAGGTTGTAGTCGGCGCCGACGGCCAGCAGGATGATCACCGACATCGCGAGCACCATCCAGTGCAGTTCGATGCCGATCAGGTGCTGCCAGATCAGCACCGAAAGCCCGAAGGAAGCGCCCAGCGACAGCAGGACCGTGCCCACGATCACCGCCGACGCCACGACGCCCCGGGTGATCAGCAGCATGATGATGAAAATCAGGCACAGCGAGGCGATCCCGGCGATCAGCAGGTCATAGGTGTTGCCGTCGCTGAGGTCCTTGTAGATGGACGCGGTGCCCGCGAGGTAGATCTTGGAGCCCTCCAGCGGAGTGCCCTTCAGCGACTCGTAGGCGGCCTTCTTGATGGCGCCGATGTGCGAAATGCCTTCCTGCGACATCGGATCACCGTCGTGGCTGATGATGAAGCGCACGGCGTGGCCGTCGGGGGAGATGAAGTTCTTCATGCCCTTCTTGAACTCGGCGTTGTTGAACGTCTCCGGCGGCAGATAGAACGAGTCGTCGTTCTTGGACGCGTCGAACGCCTTGCCCATGGCGTTGGAGTTCTTCTGCGCCTCGTTCTGCTGATCCTGCAGGCCCTTCTGGGTCGAATACATGGTCAGCATCGTGGTTTTCATGGCCTTCATGTTCTCGATCATCGACGGCATCAGCGCAACCATCTGCGGCATCAGCGTGTCGAGATGATCCATGACCGGCAGCAGGCTCTGGATGTCGTCGGTCATGATGTCGATGCCGTCGAGCGCATCGAAGACGGACCGGATCGAGAAACAGACCGGGATGTCGTAGCAGTGCTTTTCCCAGTAGAAGTAGCTGCGGAGCGGCCGGAAGAAGTCCTCGAAATCCGCCATGTGCTGACGCAATTCGTCGATATGCATGGTCATGTCGTGCATCTTCTTGACCATGGCATGCATGTCGTTTGACATCTGCACGGTGATGCTGGACATCTTTTCCATGCTGTCGATCGTCGTCTGCATCATGTCGGCCTGTTTGAGCATGTCGGCCATCTGGTCTTCTTGGTACTTCTGATTCATCTGCTGGGTGACGCCCTGCATGCTGATCTGGAACGGGATCGACGTGTGCTCGATCGGCGTGCCCTCCGGCCGGGTGATGGCCTGCACGCGAGAGATTCCCGGGACCCGGAAGATGGTCTTGGCGATCTTGTCGATGACCAGAAAGTCCGCGGAGTTACGCAGATCATGGTCGCTTTCGATCATCAGCACTTCGGGATTCATCCGTGCCTGCGAGAAGTGCCGGTCGGCGGCCGCGTAACCCTCATTCGCGGGCAGATCGGTGGGCAGGTAGTTGCGGTCGTTGTAGTTGGTGCGGTAGCCGGGCAGGGTCAGCAAGCCGACCAGCGCCACCCCGATCGTCATCACCAGGATCGGGCCGGGCCACCGCACGACCAGGGCGCCGACCTTGCGCCAGCCGCGAATCCTTTGCGCCCGCTTGGGTTCCAGAGTATTGCGGAAGCGGCACGCCAGCGAGATGACCGCGGGGCCCAGGGTCAAGGCTGCCGCCACGACGACCACCATGCCGATCGCCAGCGGGATGCCCAGCGTCTGGAAGTAGGGCAGGTTCGTGAAGTGCAGACAGAAGGTGGCGCCGGCGATGGTCAAGCCCGACCCGAGCACCACGTGGGCGGTGCCCTTGTACATCGTGTAGTACGCATCTTCTCGGGATTCGCCAATAGCGCGCGCTTCCTGATACCGACCGATCAGAAAGATCGCATAATCTGTTGCGGCCGCGATCCCCAGGGTGACCAACAGGTTCGTCGCGAACGTCGAGAGCCCGATGAGCTTGAAATAGCCCAGGAACGCGACCATTCCGCGCGCCGCCGACAGCTCGAGCACCACCATCACCAGCGTGAGCAGGACCGTGACGATCGAGCGATAGACCAACAGCAGCATCGCGATGATCACCGTGAATGTGGTCGCCGTGATGAGCTGCATGCTGCGGTCACCGGCCTCGTGCTGGTCCGCCGCCAGCGCCGCGGGGCCGGTGACATAGGCCTTGACCCCGCCGGGCGGGGGCATGCTCTTGACGATCTTCTGAACCGATTCCACCGATTCGTTGGCCAAGGCCTCGCCCTGGTTACCGGCGAGGTAGACCTGGACGTAGGCGGCCTTGCCGTCGTTGCTCTGCGCGCCCGCGCCGGTCAGCGGGTCGCTCCACATATCCTGAACGTGCTCAACGTGTTTGGTGTCGGCGTCGAGTCTCTTGACGACCTCGTCGTAGTACTTATGCGCATCCGCGCCCAGCGGATTCTGGCCCTCGAGGACGATCATCACCGAGCTGTTGGACTTGTACTCGTTGAACACGGCGCCCATGCGCTTGGTCGCGACCACCGACTGCGCGTCGTCGGGGGCCATCGACACCGAGCGCGTCTTGCCGACCTCCTCCAACTGGGGGACGGAGACGTTGAGCACGGCGATGATCGCGATCCAGCCCAGGATGATCGGCACGGCGAACGTCCGGATGAGCCGGGGGATCTTGTCCCGCACGGGTTCGCTGACGACGGGGATGGTGTCGGTGCGGGCGTCGTTGAACGTCGTGCTCATGCGGACTTCACCATGCAGAAGGTCAGCGCGTGTACGCCGTGGGTGAGGTTCTCGTCCTTGACCTCGTCATCGATGGTGATGCGGCAGCCCAGGGAGTTGCCGTCGCTTTGCGCCGAGAGGTTCGGGAACGCCGAAGGCGCGGTGGTGGACAGCACCAGCGTCCACGGCAGCGGCGCGCCGTCGATCCGTTTCGGGTCGGCGGACAGATCGAGGTAGTTCACGTTGGCGTGGGTCGCCGAGCCGAAGACTTCGTATTTGACGACCTTGGGCTTGAACGGCTTGGACTCATCGAGTCGCGGACTGGTCATGACGCCCGTGTCGTGCGCGCCGAAGAACGACTTGACTCGAGCGACGGCAAACCCGCCGACCAGGACCACCGCCACGATCAACAGCGGCAGCCAGGCGTTGCGCACCACCTTCGATAGCTGCACCTGCGGGCGTCCTTTCTCATCGCTCGGCGTCACTCGGCGGCCGGACCGGGCGAGGTCGGGTGGCACTGGCCGCAATCAGCTTGCGGCGCAGTGGACTTCGCCGATCATCGCGATCCGCGTGTTTTCGATCGTTGGGCGCTGGGATGCCGGCCCCGCATCGCCTTACCCCCTACTTAGCCCACCAAAGCATAGTACATTGCCTGCATAATTTGCAGACAGTGCAAAAAAGTGATCTAGCTAACTGTCGCGGGCGCTTCGAAAATGCTGTTGACCAGCGCGGCGGCGCGCTCGACGTAGGGCATCGGCGTGTCGTCGGCGTACTTCGAGTCGTCGCTGGCCCAGCGCTCGAGGCCCGAACGGACGGCCGTCAACGCCAGCGCCGCGATCAGGGCGGGGATGTCGTCGTCGGGCCGCATCGCCTGGCGGCGCGCGACGATGTCGGTGAGCTGGGTCTGGAATCGCTCCAACTCGGCGAGGAACGCGGCCAGGACGGCGGGGCTGGTTTTGGCCAGTTCCATCATGCCGGCGGCCTGTTCGCGCCGCGGCGGCAGGTCGCGCAGATGGTGGGCCGCCAGCGTGATGAGCTCGGCCAGCACGACCCGGTACGAGGCGGACCCGGCCGCGATGAATTCCTCGGCCAACTCGGGGGGCAGGTCGGAGGGGCCGTAGGCGATCGCGGATTCTTTGGTGGGGAAGTAGTTGAAGAACGTGCGCGTGGAAATGCCGGCGTCGATGCAGATCTCCTCGATGGTGACCTTGTCGAAACCGCGGTCGCTCGCCAGGCGCACCGCGGCGTCGCGGATGTCCGCGCTCGTCTGGCGGCGGCGCCGCTCGCGAAGTCCCATCTCGTTGCCCATGGCACTAATAGTTGCACAAAACGCAAACTTTGCAGTCAGGTTGTGACGGGTCCGTCCGCGCCGACTACCTCACGGGCGTCTTGAGGTTAAGGCGTCGCGCAGGTGGTCGCACTGGCTGGCGAAGAACTTCACCGACACCGGCGCCTTGTCCGCGATCTGATCGAACGCATGAAACGCCCCCGGGACGATCTCTTCATGCACGGGGACGCCCGCCTCGCGCAGCCGTCGCGCGTAGTCCAAGCATTCCTGATAGAACAGGTCCAGCGAGCCAACCCCGATCCAGGTCGGGGGCAGGCCGGCCAGGTTCTCCCGTCGCGCCGGCGCGGCCTCCCTGGGATCCGCGCCGTTGAGATACCACCGCCACGCCAGCCGATTGTCGTTGGCGGTCCAAACGATTCGCTTGTCGCCCCCGCCGGCGCCGGTCCGGTCGTCCAGCATCGGATAGACCAGCATCTGGTAGGCGAGCTTGATGTCGTCGCGATCGTGGGCCCGTTGGGCCACCGCCGCCGCGAAATGTCCACCGGCACTGGCCCCCCCGATCGCGACCCGATCCGGGTCGACCCACGGTTGCCGCGCCAGCCATTGCAGCGCCGCATAGCAGTCCTCCACCGGGATCGGGTAGGGATGCTCGGGTGCCAGCCGGTGTTCCACCGCGGCCACCGCGACATCGGTGAGATGCGAGAGCTTCCGGAGAAACTTGTCGTCCTGGGCGGCGTGGCCCATGATCGTGCCGCCGCCGTGGATCCACAACATCGCCGGCGCCCGCTCGGGCAGGCTGGCCGGGCGATGCAGCCGGACCGTCACGTGCTCGTTGACCCGCGCGACCGGGACGTGGCGCAGCCGGCCCGCGTTGCCCATGAGGTTCATCAGCGCCCGCTGCACCCGGTAGCCGCGATTCAGCGCGTATCCGCGGGGCACGAATCGGGCCGCCTTGCGCAGACCGGGGGCCATCGCGTGCCGCGCCGTGAAGGCGTTCTCGGCGTATGCATTTGCCATCGCGTGCTCTCCCGTGCCCGGCTTTCGCCGACCATACCTCAGTTTCTGGCCGCGAGAGTGCAACTACCGACACCCGTACTCGAGAAGCGCGTCGCCAGTCGCACTTTCGCGGCTGGGCAGGGAAGGTGAATCAATGCCGTCGAAATGGGATCGGCGGGTAAACGCCGCGGACTGGGACGCCGTCGCCGTCGCCATGAACGACGTTGGCGGCGCGCTGCTTCCGCCGCTGCTCACTGCGACCGAGTGCGCGGCGCTGTTCGATCTGTATCGCGACGACGGCTTGTTTCGCGCCACCATCGACATGGGCCGCCACCGCTACGGCCGGGGCGAGTACCGCTACTTCGACCGCCCGTTGCCGCGGCCGATCGAGGGGCTGAAACAGGCGCTCTACCCACGGCTGTTGCCGATCGCCCGCGACTGGTGGACCAAGCTGCGCCGCGAGCCACCCTGGCCCGACAGTCTCGACGAGTGGCTGGACGTGTGCCATGGCGCCGGCCAAACCAAACCGACCGCGTTGTTGCTCAAGTACGGCCCGGGCGACTGGAACGCCTTGCACCGAGACCTCTACGGGGAACTCGTTTTTCCGCTGCAGGTTGTCATCAACCTGCACCAGCCGGGCGTGGCGCACACCGGCGGTGAGTTCCTGCTCGTCGAGCAGCGGCCCCGCGCCCAGTCGCGTGGTACCGCCACGACGCTGCCGCAGGGGCACGGCTACATCTTCACCACTCGGGAACGGCCGGTGCGCACGACGCGGGGATGGTCCGCCGCTCCGGTGCGCCACGGGGTGTCGGTGGTCCGGTCCGGCGTGCGCTGCACCCTCGGTTTGATCTTTCACGACGCGGCCTGAGTGACGCGTGCGGCACGATGGTGCCATGGAGCTGTACGACGTCATGCGATCCACGCCCGCGGTGCGCGAATTCAGCGAAGACCCACTTCCCGACGACGTGCTCGCGCGCATCCTCGACCACGCCCGCTTCGCGCCGACGGGCGGCAACCGGCAGGGCGTGCGCGTCATCGCGGTGCGCGACCGGCAGACCCGGGCGTCGCTGGCGGACCTCGGTCTACCCGCCGCCCGCCGGTACACCGCGCAGCTCGCGGCCGGCGAGTCGCCGTGGAATCCGTTGCGGCCCAGTGGAGTCGACGCCGCCACGATCGAGGCGACCCAGCCGCCCGCGCGCATGTCGGCCTCGGTCCGCGAGGCGCCGGTGGTGCTGGTGATCTGCCTGGACCTCGGCGTCGTCGCCGCCAGCGATCAGGGCCTCGACCGGATCGGGGTGATAGCCGGGGCTTCGGTGTACCCGTTCGTCTGGAGCGTGCTGCTGGCCGCGCGCAACGAAGGGTACGGCGGGGTGTTGACCACGATGGCCGTGGCCGAGGAGCCCCGAGTCAAGGAATTGCTCGGCGTGCCCGACCCGTATGCGATCGCCGCGGTGGTGCCGCTCGGCAGGCCGGTGCGTCAGGTCACCAAATTGCGCCGACGGTCCGTGCCCGAGTTCGCCACCTCCGAGCGCTTCGACGGTCCGCCCTTCGGCGGGACGGGCGACGCAGGGGAGTAGCGTGGCGCCGGGGCTATTCGGTGAACGGGAGACGATGCAGTGACGCGAATCGAGCCTTCGGCGGCCTTTGCTGCGGTGCCCACCCAAGATCTCGGTCAGGGCGATCGGATCAATCTCGGCGTCGCCGCCATCATGGGACGCCTTCCCGCGGTGGCCGGGGCGCTGGGCTCACTGACCGCGGCGCTGCGTGACAGCGGAACGTTGCCGCCAAGATTGCTCGAGCTGGCCCGACTGCGCATCGCATTTTTCAACCAGTGCCGAAGCTGCATCGCGGTGCGCTATCAGAGCGCCATCGACGACGGCCTCGACGAGGACGCGGTCTGCTCGCTGGAACGGCCCGCCGAAGCCGAAAACCTTTCGGCCGCCGAGCGATCCGCGATCCGCTTCGCCGAGCTGTTCGCCACCGACCATCTGGCCATCGACGACGCGGTGTACGACGAACTGCGCGAGCACTTCACCGAGGACCAGCTCGTGGAGCTCGGTGTGCACTGCGCGGTCGCGCTGGGCATCGGGCGGCTCTCGGCGACCTGGGACGTCACCGAGGATCTGCCCGACACCGCGGTTTCGCCCGAGCGCCCCGCGCCGTGGAACTCCGCGTCGGTGGTCGCGACGGGCTAGCGGCGGTTGTCCTAGATCGGGCGCACCGAAGCGGCGACGCCCGAAAAGTCAGCGCTGCGAGCCAGATCGGCCCAGCGCGCGACCTCGTCGAGACCGCGTTGATCGAGCGCGCACGGGAGGAATTCGGGCTCAGGACTGCCGACCGTCCGGCGCGTGTGCGATAGGCGCACATTTTCCGGTTTGTCGAGCGGGGGCGTGGGAACGAGAGAAACGGCACCGTGACGAAATGGTGCGCCGACGCGCTTTCACACCGTGTCGGGCAGCGCTGCCGCCGGCGAATCCGCAAGCGCGAACTCGACGCCGGCGCGCACCGCCTCTGGATGGCGCAAGATGCGGTAGTGCGCGAGCCGCCCGAGTCCCTGGGTAGCGGTCAAGGTCGCCCCCGGCCACCTGCTGACCAGGTCTTTGCTCATCTCGAAGGGGCTGTCGGGGTCATCGGGGTCGTGCACGACCAGCAGCGGCGGCGGATCGTCAATGCACGACGCCAGGTGCGTGAGGTCTGAGTGCAGCAAGGGGAACCCGAGTCGACGATCGAGTCGGCGGTGCAGGGCGTCGCGGATGCGCGGGCCGAAGCCGTGGCGGCGCGCGAACCAGTCGAGATATTTCGAAAACCCACCCATCGGCGCCAGAAAGACCAGCCGCTCGGCGGGTGCTCCCCAGGACAGCGCCAGCGCGGCCGCCTTGGCGCCGAGGGAGTGGGCGACGATCGCTCGCGCAGGCCCGTGGGCATCCACCATGGCCTGTACCGCACGCGCACATTCGGCGATCGTCGTGCGCCCCGGAGCCAGGTCGCCGCGCTCGGACTCCTCGTGGCTGGGCAAGTCGAACGCAATGACGCGATGCCCGGCCGCGACAAGGGGCTTGATGAACACGCCGAGGTGTGCGCGGCACCCGCCCCAGCCGTGCACCAGGTACACGGGTGGCCCCTCACCCCAGGCCTCGCCGGCAACCCGGTGGCCTGACCACCGCGCTTCCACGCGCTCGCCAGCGCCCACGCCGGGCGGCATGCGAGTCGACCTGGGATCAGGCGGCGTGCACCACAGCTCGATCGCCCAGCACGCTCCCAGCTCCGGCGCGCACCGCTCCAACACCTCGAAGGCTTTGCGTACCTCGGGTGAGACGGGCGGCTCTAAGCCGGACCCCTCGCCCGCACCCTCCGCATCGACATCGCTCATGGATGCAGTTCCTCCCCGCCGGCCTTGCGCATCGATAGCGTATGCGGCGCCGCGGCCAGGTGTCGCTGCGGCCCTCGCATCCTTCGCCGGCAAAGTGTCGCTCTTAGGGGGTGCGGCGACCCATCAGCATGCGCCGGGGTCATCCAGACCGCCCCGGCAGTTTCGTCACCGTGACGGTAATGTCTGGAAATCGCCTGCGGGGCAGAGCATTTGGTGGGTTCCCGCCGCGTTGACTCTGCGTCCAGGGCGCAAAAGTACGAGAAGGGCGCGCCATGAGCGCAGAGTCAGTGCAACGCAGGCCGGTTCCATCTAGTAAACGGTGCGTGCTCGACAGCTGCGAGTGCCTACCAAGGCATGCGGCGAAGGGGGCATCAGGTACCGGGTTATAGTTCCATATGAAGACAGCCATATCGCTTCCGGACGAGACGTTCGATCGTGTCGTTCAGCGAGCGAGTGACCTGGGCATGAGTCGATCCGAGTTCTTTACTCGAGCCGCACAATCGCTGACTGGACAGATCGATAGTGCACTAGTGCATCTGCAAGGCGACGACGAAGCGGAGGCTGCCGCGGTGGCGGTGGGCCACCGCGTACTCGACGCCGTGGACGATGAGTGGTGATCAGCGGCGCTGCTATCTACTGAGCCGATCCAGAAACGCCGGCCCGCAGCCCAATAACCTTGCGCTGCACCAATATTCGTCACAGTGACGTTTTGGCGACGATGGGCGAGTCGGGGGAAGTGCGCCCCCTGGTTGGTATGGATACGTAACGACCTGCTGGCACTGCCATTCGATCGGTAAAGCTTGACGTACTCGAGGCGCGGCGCCGCTAGGCCGCACGGACTGACGGGCGGGGGTCGGGATCCGTTCGGGTGACATCGGGAAAGTGCCAGCGGCCCATCGCAATTCGTCACCGTGACAAATTAGTGCCGATCTCGCCTGTAGGTGTGGGTGGGGCGAACGAGTGGCCCCGTTTTGCGTGCGAGTGCCTCGCCCAGTGAACACGTCGCTCTCATTGCCGGTTCCCGGGGTGGCGCGACGGGCGCCCAGTTGGGTTCCGACGGGCTGTACGCCGGTGGAGCAGAGGTGGCGGGCGTCGGCTCATATCATCACCGTCGCCGAGAGTGGCATGAACTCGGCATTAGTCATTTACCGATAAGCGACATTATGTTAGGTAAACTTTCTCCGGTTTCGTCAGATGAATCAGACCTGCCCCCGACTGCGCGTCTCATGGGCGGGGACTTGGGCAAAAGGTCTATGGTCTCTTCAGATATCGAGGCTTGTCCGACGCTCATAGATCGAGGACGATGCGCAGTGCCGCATCAACGCGGCGCATCTCATCGAAGCTTAGGAACCCGACGCCCTTGCCGAGTCGGCCCGGGTCGACTGCGGCGGCCTGTTCGGCAAGCACGCGGGTGTTCACGCCGCCGATTTCAACTTCGGGACGAAAACTGGCGGCACGAGCCGACGTGGATGTTGGTGCAATCAGCCACGTCGACAGCGGCAGTTGATCTGACTGGATTACTACGGCGTAGCGGGAACGGGACTGCTCGTGACCGCGACTCCCCCGCGGGGCACGCAACTGAAAGACCTCACCACGCACGCAACGTCTCCATATCGCGCAGCACCTGCATAGCCTCAGCGCGGTCGGACTCGTCTTCAGCAAGCCTTTCCGCCTCGGCACGAATCGCCGCGCCGGCCTTCCGTCGTGCGGCATCGATAAGAGCAGATCGAACGGCTACGGACACGGCGGTTCCGTCTTTGGTCAAGACCTCCAGCGCCTTTGATGTGTCTTCGTCGGGCCTGAAGGTGATCGTGTCAGCCATCGCAACAGTGTACGACGTTTTGTAAGACGACCGCTGGATCCACATGGGCGTTTTTTGACCCAGCAGCGGCAACTCCAGCAGCGCCTGTCCACCGACAACCGGTGTGGCCGGTAGCAAACAGAACATGCGCGTCTGGGTCGTCTCGGCCATTGCTCTCAGACTCCAGGTCCTGCCCAGCGCTCGCGTCGCCGCTCGATTCGGGTGGAATACGGCCGACTCGAATAAGGCGGGTTACCCGTAATCGTTGTCGGTGACGTCCGGCAGCTCGACCCTGCCGGCGCGTTCATCCCCTTGGCCGCTGTGGGGCCGCGGCGGCTTTGCGCCAGGCACGAATTGCTGGCTTGTTGCCGTCGCTGTCGGTCAGAGTGGATGGGTGAAGCGTTCGGTTGCGCGCAACACCTATGACCGCGTTGGTGTAAGTTATGCGCGCTTTCGCAACCCCGATTCTCGGATCGCAGCCAGGATCTCGTCGGCTCTCGGCGATGCTTCGAACGTGGTGAACGTCGGCGCCGGGACGGGTTCCTATGAGCCCATCGATCGCGTCGTCCTTGCGGTCGAGCCCTCCGGGGTGATGGTCAAGCAGCGGGCTCCAGATGCGGCGCCATGCATCCGGGCCGCCGCTGAACGACTACCGCTTTGCGACCAGGCCTTCGATGCGGCGATGGCCGTCTTGACGATCCACCACTGGTCCGATCCCCTCGCAGGGTTGCGCGAACTTGTCCGCGTCGCTCGGCGCATCGTCATCTTTGCCTACGAGCCGGCCGTCCACAGCGCGTTCTGGCTTTGGCAGGAGTACTTCCCCGCCGCTGCAAGTGTGTCGGCGGCCTCGGAACTACCTATCGCCGAAGTAGCCGAAGTGATTGGCGCCGACCGGATCGAGACGGTTCTGGTGCCGCATGATTGCTCGGACGGCTTTGGCCCGGCCTATTGGCGCCGACCTGCCGCGTATCTTGACCCCGGCGTGCGGCGCTGCATATCAGGCCTAGCACGGCTCCCGGCAAAGGATCTTGATCCTGGGCTCAAGCGGCTACGCGAGGACCTCGATACGGGTGCTTGGGAGATTCGCCATCGCGATCTGAATAGTCTCGAGGCCGTCGACGCCGGACTCCGGCTCGTCGTGGCGGGGCAATAATCAACGGAATCAGGCTGCCCTGTCTTCGCCGTGCAGCGTTTCCGTCTCGGTGGTTGTCGCGTCCCCGAATAGCGGGCGCTGCAAAGCGATTGGGTCACCTGTGCGCGCCTTACAGCCCGGATGGTACGACCTTGCCGTTTACCGTCACCTGGACCTGGTCGGTCTTCGGGTTGTACTCGATCTTGCCGTGCTCGAAGTTCGACACGAGCAGATCGCCGACCGCGTTTCCGTCGCTGATGGGTAGGCCCAGCGGACCTGCCGATCCGTTAGTGCCGGTGGTCGCAGGCGTACCGTCCGCGGCGCGCGGGACATTCCAGGCCTCTCGGATCTTGCCCAGGGTGATATAGGCGGGCGTGCCGGCTTTGGCGTTTTCGGCGGTGATCACGCCGCCCTGAAATTGCTGAAATACCACGCCGCTCTCCCGTGTCCCCGCGTTGCGGTCACCCGTCAGCGGCTTGCCGAGAGCCTTCTTTTGATCCTCGGTTGCCGACGAGTACTTGGCGGCGATCGGGCCGGTCAGAGTCACCTCGACGTCGCTCTCCCCGATGAGCTTCACCTCGGGCGGCCGCGCCGGGGATGGAGACGTGGAGGTGGCACTCACCCCGGCCTGAGGCGGTGCCGACGCGTGGACGCTCTTGCCATTGCTGCAGCCCACCGCGATCAGCGCGACGGCGGCCAGGCCGACGACTGCTGCGTGGTGGGATCCGATCGCTTTCATGGGCTTCCTCTCGCGAGTGGCGCGGTCTGTGGCGGTCCTCGTAGCTCCGAACGAACTTACGCCGCGGTCGTAGACGGTGAGTCCGGCACGGCGCGAGATTCATGAAACGACAAACGCGCAAGCGAAGATCAGGTTTGAAATTCCGTGCTGTGGATAGACCTCACCGGGTAATTAGCTGCCACCTTTGACAGCCGGCACCTCACGAAGGGAGCCCGACGTGGCCTTCTCACACCTTGCATCAAAAACAACGGCAATAACAGCCGTATTGGCCGGGGTCGGACTTTTCGCGCCCGCACCGGCATTCGCCGCTCCGCAAGTGCTGCAATTCGGCCAGATGGCCGAGATTTCCAGCATGGGCGGCACCATCGACTGCACCGTGAACAACCTGCAGCCCAGCGGCCACAACGACGGCATCTGGTACTCCGACGTCACCGCCAAAGGTGTGAGCGGTAATGCAACCCCGAACATTGCCGACTTCAATGCCCGCGCCGTCAACAGCTCCACGTTCGCGGTGATGAAGGGCAACCAGACCGACGGGCTTCCTGAGGGGCCACTTCCCTTAGGCAATCCTGTTACGGGGCGCATTTACTTCGACGTTCGCAGCGGTACGAACCCCGACAGTGTCGTCTACCGGGACGCCGGGGGCACGGACAAGGTCGTCTGGAAAGGCTAGCGACTCGGATTTACCGCAAAATTTCTAACACGCTTCACACCAACGGATTTCGATGCCCAGCGGGTGGTGCAAGGTGCGCCGCTCCCCCGCTGGGGGATTCGTGACAGGAACCCGTTTGGGGCCGAATCGCTATGTGATCGAGCCGAAGTGCGCAAACACCTTTACGTGCAAGGAAATTGCCGGTTAAGCACGCAGTTCGACGGCGGCGAGTAGGTACCGGTGAGCCCGCCTCGGATGCCGCCTGTGGCTGTGCCGCCCGGTGCGATGACGCGATTCCAATTCGCGGGGGTCAGAACGTAGTGTGTGCCCGATTGGGTGACGGTGCTATTCCAGGTGTGCAGGACGGATTGTCCCGCCGGCATGTCGAAGTCAATCCGCCAATCGCTGAGCGGTGCGATGCTCGCGTTGGTGATGGTGAAGCGGGCGATGAAGCCGGTCTGCCACGTATGTTCCACCGTGAACGTCGCCGTGGCCGCGGCCGCATGAGCTACGGGGGTGGCGATGAGTCCGGGGATGGCAACCATCAATGCCGATACGATCACGTGAAGCGCTGTGCGCCAGCGTTTCACGCCGTTGTGCAGTGCTGCCATAGCGGCCAACATTAAGGCCAGGCAGGCGATATAAGCCCGCGCGTCGCGGGTAAGCTGCCGTACCTTTGCTCAACCGAAACCGTTATGAAACCTTAGCCAACACAACGCCGTCAGGGTCCCAGGTCAGAGCCATGGCCCAGAGGTTGAAGGTCTACCGCCGATTTCAATGGATGCGGGCGCGATGAGCCAGGTCGACAACGGCAAATGACGCTGCATTGAGCGCGACGGGCTTTCCTGCTCGGTGCATTTGATGCGGCGGGCTGCTGTAGCGTGACGGCGGTGAAATTCTCCCGGGTGAATTCCTCCATCGCGCTCGCGGCCTGTGTCGCGGCAACCGTCCTGACGCTCGCCGGAACGGGCACCGCAACCGCGGCCGGCTCCTGCCCCACCGCGGCGCCTCCGAATGGCGGCACTCCAGACTGGACGCTGGCCGGGAGCACCGGCAGCGTCGCGGTCACCGGCTCCACTGATACGACCGCTCCGCGCGTGAGCGTGACGGCGCCGTTTGCCGTCGTTCAGACTCAGGTTCATACGCTGCACGCCGGTGACGGACCGGTGGTCTCGTCCACCGCCCGGGTTTCCGTCTGCTACATGGGCGTCAACGGACGTGATGGGTCCGTCTTCGACAGCAGCTACGAACGGGGCGCGCCGGTTGACTTCCCGCTCACCGGAGTCGTACCGGGCTTTCAGAAGGCCATCGCGGGACAAAAGGTCGGGTCCACGGTCGCGGTCGCGATGGTCCCCGCCGACGGCTACCCCAACGGCCAGCCCAGCGCCGGAATCCGGCCCGGCGACTCGCTCATCTTCGCGATCAAGATCCTCAGCGCTACGGGCTGAGCTGCGAACGCTCCAGCGCGGCGGCGACGATGGGCTTGGCCCAAGCCGGTGTGGCGGTCAAATCCTCCGGCGCGACGATGCGGCCGCGCTCCATGTGCAACACCAAGACCGGCTTCGGTGCCTGCCCGGCGGCGGGGTCGCCGGTCGCGGAGTTGTCATAGACCCGCAGCCCGGTGAGCACCGGTAGCAACGCCACGAGATTGATCAGGCTGTGGCGGCAGCGACGGCGGATGTCGGCTTCGGGGATGTCATGCCCCCCGGCGCGGACCCGTTGTCGCACCCGCTCGATATGGGCGTCGGCGCTGTCGAGCCCGACGTAGAAGACGCGGACCTCGATGCCTCGCTTGGCCGCCTCGGCCAGCATTGCCGGCATGGTGTTGCCGCCGAGCGTGGTCTCGACGGTGAAATCGAGGCCTTCGTCGATCGCCCGTTGCAGAAGCCTTCGGCCCTGCTCCCATGCCGCCGCGTTGGCCTCGGTCTGGCCCAGTCCGGGATTGGCCGCCCTGATCTCGCGCGCGGCCTCGTCGGGGTTGTAGTACTCGCCGCCCTTGGCGCGGATCGTCGCGCCGACGATGCTGCTCTTGCCGGCGCCGTTGACGCCCGCCAATACGTGTATCTGCGGCGGCATCGTCGTGGAGCGGGTGGATCAGCGTCGCGCCGCGGTGGGCGCCGCCTTCACCGCGGCGGCGCCCAGTTCCTCCGGTGTGGCGTCGAACGCCGCGGCCACCCCGGCCTTGGCCTTGCGCGTCTGCATGGTCGCCAGCAGCTTGTCGAAGCGCTCACTGAGCTCGTCGAGCGCCGGCGTGGCCGACGCGGTCAGAGCCTCGAATTCCGAATACGACAGCAGCACCGCCCTGGGGGTGTCGTGCTTGGTGATCACCACCGCCCCGCTGACCGCGGCCTGGTCGAAGACCTTGCCGAACTCGTTTTTGAAGCGGCTGGCGGTCACCGTGGGCACATCGACGAGCTTGCCGTCGCGGTCACGGAACAAGACGGTGGTCATGGCGCTCCCCTCGTTCGTCTGCAGACCTCCAAGTCTAGCTGTTTCGTCTATTTTGTACCAATTGGACATTTTGGCTCATCGCTACTGGAAGGAGCGTGAGCTTGGCCGACGATGACGTGGCAGCCTTCGGCGATCAACATGCCGAGGCGTGGGGCACACGCCGAACTACATGGGACCGGGCAACTCACCCAACGCCGAAAGTTCGGCATGGACGGGCCCGATGGCTGCCCGGTATTCATCTTCGCTGAGGGACTTCGCGTAGTAGCGATCCGTGCGCAGCTGATATTGCTGATCCCGCAGTTGACGGATGCGGTCGAGCCTGGCGATGTCCTGGGTGGAGAACTTCATCTGCTCGACGCTGATGTGGCCGGCCATGACTTGCTCGATCGGTGAAAGCCGATAGCCGCAGCCGGTGAGGAATTCGAAGTACGGCTTGCAATATGGACGACCCTGCGCATCCCAGCTGCCGCGGTCGATGTTCCATTCGAACGCCGCGAGCACCATCGCGAGGGTCACCACGGCGGGCCGCCGGTCGGTGTCGACTATCGCTTCGATGTCTTTGAATCCGGCGTCGTCGTTGGTCAGCAGCTGCGCGGCGACGTGCATGCTGGCGGGACAGTGCAGGTCGGTCAAGAAGTGGAAATTGCGGGCGATAAAGGCATCGGAGCCCGGTGGCGGCGCGGCTGCGGAAACGATGTTGGCGCGAATCCAATCCCGCCGCGCTGCTGCGACATCGGCGGCGCGGCGATCCAATTCGTTTACCAGTACCCAATCGGTCTTGGCCTGTGCCGCGGCTTCGGATTCCAATTTGGTCGGCCGAGCCCCGGTGTACGTGGGTCCGCCTGTCACCTCGCTCAGCGCGAGCGGGCGCCCCATGTCCCAAGTCATATAGCGGGCGTACACGTCAAGGTCTGGGACCTTCGCCCGGCGGGCCAGATCGCCCAATGTCGTCTCACCGTTCACCAATCTGCAAATGTGAGGCTCTTGCCTGAGGTCGTCGCGCGAGTAGACGATGCCGAGCTCGCGACGGCTGATTTGATCGTCCGTATTGACGTCGACGAACCACCCGACCGGCCCGGCTACCCCGGGAACGTAGCCCCGGGCAATCTCCACCAAAAGGTCATCGACCGTGGCTGAGCCGGGGAAGATCCAGAAAACTCGGTGTGACTCGGTGTCGTCGCCCATGGCAACGCTGTTGCGATCCAGCGTCACCTTCACCGTTTCTGTCATGGTGGTCATTGTCCCGCAACCCAGACCCGGTCGACACGGCCCGGGACCGTTGCCCGGAGTGAATCGCGCGACGCTGCAGCGGCGTGTCGCGTCCTGAAATTCACACTCGGCGGAGGGAAGGGGAGAAACCCTACGTTTCCCGGGTGTATTGCCGCGCGGCTTGGGTGCGGTTGGCGACACCGAGCTTGGTCAGGATCGAGCTGACGTGGTGCCCAACGGTTTTGGGGCTGATCGACAGTTGGGTGGCGATCTCGGCGTCGCTGTGGCCGTCGGCGATGAGGTCGAGCACCTCACGTTCGCGGCGGCTCAACCCGTTTGGGTCGGCGCGAAGGTCTCCCGGCCGGCTGCGCCGGGTCGGCCCGCGCAATTCCCCCAGCCGCTGCTGGGCCCGGCGTGCGGCGGCCCGCGCCCCGAGGCGGCGGAAGGTGGCCAGCGCCGACTCCACCGCCGCAATGTCACCGCCGAGTTGGGCGATGGCCGCCTCGTAGGGGCAGCCACGGCGCGCCCAGGCATCGGCCGCGCCCTGCCAGTCGCCGCTGACCTCGAGATGGAAGGGCGTGATCGGGCCGTCGGCGTCGGCGGTCGCGCCGGATCCCCCCGAAAGGTGGACCCACCGGCGCAGCTGCCAGATCAGCCAGGGGTCCCCGGCGGGACCGGTAGCGTCCAGTCCGCGCTGCGCCAGGGAGTGTGCGGCGTCGTCATCGCCGGCCAGCCAGGCGGACTCGGCGCGCGCCGCCCAGACGGACATGATGCGCTCGTGGTCGGAGGCGACGGCGACCTCGTCGAGCAGCGAGGTAACGGATTGTCCGGAGCGACGGGCTCGGATGAGGGCGAGGGCAAGGCGCGCCGGCAGCTGATTGACCGCCACCACCGCCGGACGAGCGAGCAGCTCCAAAGCGGTCGAGGCGGCCCGGTCCCAGTCGCCCCGATGGGTGCCGACGAGCACGCCGGCACCCAGGATGTTGGCCTCGTACTGGAACATGTTGCGGTCCCGGCAATATGGCATCGTCTCCGCGACGTAGCGTTCGGCCCGATCCAGGTCGAAGTGCTGCGCGGCGAACACGGCCAGGTTGGAGCCGAGCAGGCCGGCGTCCTCGCCGGGGCCGTCGCCGGCCATCGCGGCGTGCCACGCCGCTTCGGCCTCTTCCCACCCGGTGTCGCTGCGCAGCACCCGGGTCAGGGCCGCGAACCCGCGCGCCCGGTTGACGACGGCGTCGTCACCGATTTGGGTGCCGACCGTAATCGCCTGGGCGGCATAGTCGGCCGCGGCCGGATCGAAACCCCACGTGCTCACCTCGGTCATGTTCACCAGGGACCACGCCAGCTGTGGGCATGGGCCGGCGTCGCGCACCACCTGCAGCGCCGCCTTGGCCGTGTCAACGGCCGCGCCCGTTTTGCCTGTCCCCCACAGCTGGTGTGACAGCCAGCGCAGATCGTCGCTTTCTCCCAGCGTGTCGCCCAACGCGCGGCGCAGTGTGATCGCCTCGCTCCACGACGACACCGACGCCGCCCCGGCCCCGCAGCAGTACGACGCGTACGCGTGGCCCTCGAGCCAGAGCACCTTCTGATCGTCGGGGGCGTTATCGGCGTGACGCAGCGTGAGCGCGTACAGGTCGGCGGCCTGGCCGTGCGCACCCAAGCGCGCGGCCCGCTCGGCGGCGGCGGCCCCGTAACGCAACGCCGCCTCCCCATCGCCGGCCATGTCAGCGTGAAAAGCCAGCGCGGACAACGCATCCGGGTCGACCTGCGGCTCGGACAGCCCAGCCAGGGCGCGACGGTGCAGGGCCTTGCGCTGATGTTGAGGGACCTGTTCGAGCGTCGCGCGCCGGGCCAGTTCGTGACGAAACCCGATCGTGTCACCGTCGGTCACCAGAATTCCGGCGTCGAGGCATTCGCCCAGCCCCGCTCGTGCCGCCGGGCAAATCTTGCGTACCAGCGCGGGGTCTGCGTGCGGGCCGCAGACCGCCGCGGCGTGCGCGGTCTCGCGCGCGGACGGCGACAGGCTCGCCAGCCGCCCCCATACCGCCTCGGAAACGCTGCGCGGCAACCTATTTGAGAGCGCCGCGACACCGCCGGCCAAGACCTCGGTGACAAAGAACGGGTTGCCGTCGGTGAGATCATGCAACTGGTCGGCGTTGATGCCGCTGCCCGCGGCCAGCGCAGCGACCGCTTCGCGGCTCAGCGGTTGCAGTCCGATGCGGGCCACGCCCGCGCAGGTCGCCACGTCGCCCAGGGCGACGGCCAGCGGGTGCTCCCGGTCGAGCTGATCGTCGCGGTACGACACGACCAGCAAAAGGGGCAGCGAATCGACACGCCGCGCCAAAAAGCGCAACAGGTCCAGGGTCGCACCGTCGGCCCAATGCGCGTCCTCGATCACCCACACCCAGCGGTGCCCGTCGCGCAGGACCGCCAGCAGCCGCCGATACAGCGTCCCGGTGTCGCCCGATTCGATCGCTGAACCCAGCGCGTCGGCCGCCGCGGGACCGACCCCGGTTAGCGCGTCGAGCAGCGGACCCAATGGGCGCGGCGCCGCCAACGGGTCACACCACCCCCGCAGCACGCAGAATCCGTCGTCGAGGCCGGCGGTGAACCGGCCGATCACCGCGGTCTTGCCGACCCCGGCCTCCCCTCGGAGCAACACGAGCCGGCCGGCACCGCGCCGGGCCGCGCCCGCCAGCGTGCCGAGCTCGGCCAGTATCGCCTCGCGCTCGAGCAAGCGCTCCAAAGCTGCCTGCCTCGTCTTGACCAGCCATGACTGGTGCCTCCGGCACAGCCACAGCAACCGCACATCAGGGACATGATGCGGGAGATACTGTAGTCGGAACCGCGAGTCCCCGCCGGGTAACTCGTCTCGACCGTTCTCGCCGAAAGTGAATTGCGCGGTTGTCGCGTCGTGAATCTCGCTCTCGGCGTGCGGTTTACGCGGGGCGCCGGGTGCGGTGCAACAATGGTCGGCATGACGGAGCCGAGCATCTGGATGCAAAAAGTCGCGGCCGATCCCGGGCATTCGCACTGGTACGTGGAGCGCTTCCGTTCCATGGCCCGCGCCGGGGAGGACTTAGCCGGCGAGGCTCGCCTGGTGGACGCGATGGCGCCGCGCGGCGCCCGCATCCTCGACGCCGGCTGCGGCCCCGGCCGGCTGGGCGCGTACCTGACATCGGCCGGGCACGACGTCGTCGGTGTCGACGTGGACCCGGTGCTCATCGAGGCGGCCGAGCACGACCATCCCGGACCGCGCTGGCTGGTCGGCGACCTGGCGGAGCTCGACCTGCCCGCGCGCGGCATCCCCGAGCCGTTCGACGTCATCATGTCGGCCGGCAACGTCATGGCATTTCTGGCCCACAGCACCCGCGTGCGGGTGCTGACCCGGCTGCGCGCCCACCTCGCCGACGACGGTCGGGCGGTGATCGGCTTCGGCGCCGGTCGCGACTACGAGTTCGGCGAGTTCCTCGACGACACCGCCGAAGCCGGGTTCACCCCGGACCTGTTGCTCTCCACCTGGGATCTGCGACCGTTCACCGAGGACTCCGACTTTCTGGTCGCCATCCTTCGCTGAGCCGGTACGACGGGGGTTAGCCGCCCGGCACCAACGGCGGCCGGCACACGTTGGCGGCCGGGTCCCACCACCAGCCGTTGTCACACGCCAACGGTTGTGGCCCGACGCCCAACGGCCGGCACACGTTGGCCGTCGGGTCCCACCACTGGCCCGGGTCGCAGTTCAGCGGTTGTGGCCCGACGCCGAGCGGTCGGCAGACCTTGCCGGTCGGGTCCCACCACTCGCCGTCCCCGCAGTCGGCCGAGCTGACCGCCGGCATCGCGATCGTCACGGCGGCCATCGAGACGAACACCGTCCCGACGACGGCAACAAGATGGCGAACGAACGTCCTCATTGTGGGCCTCCCCTGGTCGTGTATGAATCATCGAACCGAGCCGGGGCGGGCAGGTCAAGCAAAAGTCGTCCAGGACCATTCGCCGCGCGTGAAGCCACGGCGAAATTTCGCGACTTTTTTCGCCGTAGTTACACGTTCGGCGCGGAGGCGGAGGACCGCCGCGCCGGCGCATCCCGACGGACCGATGAATTTCGGGCGCGCCAATGGTCATACCTTCCGGAACGGACAAACCGAGTGAAAGGTGGAGTGCCATGGCCTTGGCCGAAGAAGCCCTGCCGCCCGTCGTCGATCACGAAACCTGGCGCGCCGCCCTCGACGAACTGCGTAAGCGCGAGAAGGCCGCGACCCGCGAGCTGGATGCGATCGCCGCCCGGCGGCGGCGCCTGCCGATGGTCGAGGTGCCCGACTACACCCTGATCGGCGCCGACGGCCCCGTCCGCCTGGTCGACGTGTTCGGCGGCCGCGCGCAGCTGATCGTCTACCACCACATGTGGTCCGACGGCGCGGAGTGGCAGTGCGGCGGGTGCACAGGCTTCACGTCGCAATTCACCCGGCTGGAGTTCCTCGATAACTACGACGCGCGCTTCGTCGTTGTCACCAACGGACCGATCGACGAGGCCCTCGCCTACAAGCAGAAGGTCGGCAACCGGATGGACTGGTACTCGTCGTCGGCGAGCTCCTTCGGCGCCGACATGGACGCACCGCCCGGCGGGGGCTTCGGCGTCAACGTGTTCCTGCGCGACGGCGACACCGTGTACCGCACATGGCACACGAACGGACGCGGCACCGAACAGCTCAGCCACTCCTTCGGACTGATCGACGTCCTGCCCTGGGGCCGCCAGGAAGACTGGCTCGACTCGCCCGATGGCTGGCCGTCTCGCCCCACCTACTCGGGCTGGCTCGACTCCCCCGACATCGCCGCCGCCTACGGACCCAAGGAGCACGCATGACCACCGAACGCTACGTCGCCACCCGCACCATCGCCGCCGGCGCCGGCGAGATCTTCGCCGTCCTCGCCGACCCCGTCCGCCACCAGAACACCGAACCCACCGATTGGGTCCGCGACGCGGTGGACACCGCACCAATCACCAACGCGGGGCAGGTATTCGCGATGAACATGTACCTCCCGCAGGCCGGCGGTGACTACGTCACCTACAACCTGGTCAACGTGTTCGACAAGGACCGCGCGATCGGGTGGATGCCGGGCATGCTCGACGACGCCGGCAACCACAGCCCCGGCGGCTGGTTCTGGCGCTACGACCTGACCCCGAACGGCGATGGCACCGAAGTCACCCTCACCTACGACTGGAGCGGCACGCCGCAGGACTTTCGCGACCGGATCGGCGGGATGCCCGCCTTCGGTGACGACTACGTCGCCGAATCGCTTGCGAGCTTGGAGCGATCGGTGACCTGACCCACCACCCGGTGCTGCCCGGAATGCCGGGCGTTTTCCCTGCCCGCCCTGACGATCTCCCGGAGCGTCGAGATCGCCCGGTCCGGTCTGTCACGCAGCGTACGCAGAGCGGAACGAGCGATCCTGCGCGACGTGAACAGCTGCGACGGGCGGATCATATGGTTGAGCACACCGAACAGCAGCTGGGTGGCCTTGGGGTCGGCCGCGATGTCCTTCATCACGCGGGTATTGAACGGCGTCGTAGCGCCGGACGCGCCGAAATTCGCGGCAAACCAATGCATTTCGTAGGCATCGTCGTCGCGCCAGTGCCACCAGCGTCGCGTGGCCTCGTCCGGGTGAGCGTTGCCCAGCCCCTCCTCGATGGAACGGGCCAGCGAATCGGCCTGACGGAACGCGTCGCTGATGCCTTGTCCCGGTGCCGGATCCTTGAAGTGCCCGGCGTCGCCGGCCAGGACCCAGCCGGGACCGGCGGCCTCCCGGAAGTACCCGTGCCAGTTGGTCAGGACCCGGATCGGGCCGACGCGCCGCCCGTCCCCGATCGCCTCGGCCAGTTCGGGCCACGACCGCAGGCCGGCGGTGAAGTTGGCGTCGCGATTGGCATGGAACTCGGCCTGTTTCGCCATATCGATCGCGATGGCGGCCATGTAGAGGTCACCGTCGGTCGGGCCGGCGAGGAAGCCCACGTCCCCGCGGCGGCCCAGCCGCGCGTGGCCTTCCCGATCGTGCACGTGCTCGAAATAGCCCCAGGCGAACATCTTTCCGGGCGGCGCGACGTGATATTCGCGGGCGCCGACGAGCGCGGCGACCGTCGAGTGGCGGCCATCCGCGCCGACCACCAACCGGCCCTCGATGCGGCCGGCGGCCGTGTCGACCCCGGTGACGCGACCGCCTTCGCTGACCAGGCCCGTGACGCGCAATCCGGTGCGCACGTCGGCGCCCGCGGCGGCCGCCGCGTCGACGAGCAGCGCGTCCAGCGTCACCCGCCGCACGCACAGGCTCGGCTGGATCATGTCCGCGGGATCGATCGTCGCATCGATGCGAACCGCGTCGTCGACCACCAGCGTCATGCGATTGAGCGGGACCGCGCCGGCGGCCAGGACCGCGTCGCGCACGCCCAGCTGATCCAGCAACTGGACCCCCGACGGCTGAATGATGTGTGTCGACGGCGTCTCCGACGGAAACTTCGCGCGATCGACGAGACAGACGCTCAGGCCCCGTCGCGCGAGCGTCGCGGCCAGCGGCGAGCCGGCGCACCGCGCGCCGACGATCACCACATCGAAGGGCATGACAGGCGACGCTACACGATGATTAAGAAAATCGTAAGATCCTCTTAGGTTTCGTTTAAGAAGGTGTGCTTACCCCGTGAGCGGGGCGAACATGTGCGCCGGGTCGATGCCGAGTTGCTGGGCGACATGGCTGGTGTCCCAATATTCGCGCCAATGAGTGATCGCGCCGTCGCGCACTTCGAAAAATGCCGTGACGTGAAACGTGACCGCGACGCCATTCATCGCGTTCACGTCGACCCGTTCGACGACCACCGTGTCCCCGCTCGACACAATCGTGCGGATTTCACTGCCGTCGATCATTCCGGTCGACAGGCCGTTGTGCTTTTCGAGCTCCGCGCGTGCCGCGTCGCGCCCGGCCACCACCGGCGACAGCGGGACGTGGAGCTGCCAGACAAAGTCCTCGGCCATCAGTGCGGTCATCGCGTCGACGTCCATGTGTTCGCCGTAGGCGGCGTGGATGAAGTCGAGCACCAGCTGTTCGTTTTCGTTGCTCGCAACGGATTGGGGCATGTCGATTCCTTCGATATCGGGAACGCTAAATAAATTGGTTGATTTAATACTCGGCGCTCACGCTATCCCCTGGACCGGGTCAGGTAAAGACCCCGCGCGACTTCAGGATTGGGGGCCCGTCGAGGGCGGCCAGTGCGATCCGGGCGAAGCCTCGCCGGGGCTTTCGTACTCGCCGCGGGCCAGCGGCACCCACTGCTCGGTCGGCGCGGGCTGCTTCGAAGAGGGGAAGTCGCGCAGATTGCCCGACGGCTTGGCGTCCCACTTGGCGAACGTCAGCGGTGTCTGCAGCCAGGCGTGCAGCAGGTTGTAGGCGGCCTCGAGCGAGTCGATGTGCGTGCGCTCCCAGCCGTGGCTGCCGTCGAGCCCGAAACCGACCAGCGCGGCACGGGTTTCGGCACCGGCCTCGATCGCGGCGGCGGCGTCGGACCGGTAGTAGCGGAACACGTCCCGCGCGAACGGGATGGACTGTTCGTCGGCCAGGCGGCACAGCTTGCGGGTCAGGTGGTAGTCGAAGGGGCCGTGCATGTCGGCCATCGGGATGGTCACGCCGTCCTCGATGGAGTGCTGGCCGGGCGCGCACACCGCGTTGTCCACCGAGATCAGCTCCGCGACGTCCGCGGGCAGGCCGTGGCTGGCGCCGTGGCCGACCTCTTCGGTGATGGTGACCATGATCATGGTGCGGTGCGGCAGGACCATTTTGTTCTGCGACAGCCTCCTGGCCAGCGCCAGCGCGATCGCCACCCCGGCCTTCCCGTCGAGGTGACGGGAGACGATGAAGCCGTCGGCGGTGAGCTCCGGGCTGGCGATCAACGCGACGAAGTCGCCGACGTTCAGGCCGAGACGGATCAGGTCCTCACGGGAGGACACCTTGCGGTCGAGCCGGACCTCGACGTGCTCCCAGTCGGTGGGCTGGGTATCGATCTCGTCGCCGAACCTGTGCCCGCTGGCCTTGAGCGGCAAGACGGTGCCGGTGATGAACTCCTCGGGGTCGTCGATGAAAATCCGCACGCGCGCGCCGGTGGCGAACCGGGCCGAGAACGTGCCGACCGGGATCAGCTCGAGGCGGCCGTTGTCCTTGAGGCTGCGCACCATGCAGCCGATGGTGTCCGCGTGCACCGCCAGCGCGCGGTCAGTCGTGGGCGACTCCCCCGGCAGTTCGGCGGTCAGCGCCCCGCGGCGGGTCAACGTGAACGGCACGCCGCAGTCGTCCAGGATGTCGCCGATCAATTGCATCACCGCGTCCGTGCGACCCGCCGGGCTCGGGGTCTGCAGCAGCGCGAGCAGCGTATCGATCATCCACGCGCGGTCGGCCTCAGCCATGGCCGCGGTCTGGCGCACGGTGTCTCCCCTCACGGTCGTCCGGATTCGCGTTCAACCTACCGTTCCGGCGGGTGCGGCAGGTTTCAGGCGCGGAATTTGTGCTGTTCGCCACCGCAAATGGGGTTACGCTCCTCGTGACCCGGGTCACATCGCGCGCTAGGAGCCCGCCATGAAAGTCGATGCGAACGGACATGAGGAGCAGGACCTCCGCCGGCTGCGCGAGCTCACCACGTTCAACAAGTTCTCCGACGGTGAGCTCCAGCGTCTCGTCGGGGCCGCCCACCGCGTCGCCAGATCCAAGCCCTGGCCGCTGATCCAGGAGCAGACCCCGTCGGACTCCTGCTACATCCTGCTCAGCGGGGAGGCCGGGGTGTACGTCGGCGAGGACCGCGTCGCCCTGTTGGGGCCGGGCGAGGTGATCGGCGAATCCGCGCTTCGCCGTGGGAAATTGCGGTCGGCGACCGTGACGACGACGGGCCCGGCCGAGGTGCTGCGCATCGAGCGCGACGACCTGGCCCGCCTGCTCGACGAGATCCCCGCTCTGCGCGACACCATGGAGGCCACCGCCGCGAAGCACGTGCCCGTGTCCCAACCCGAGCCTGCGGCGAAGCCGAAACCCACCCACTCCCGGGTGGACGCGTTGGTGCCGACGGAGTTGGTCGAGCGGTTCGAGCGGGCCGCCGACGGCGCGGGGATGCGCGTCGACGCCGCGCTCGAGGACGCGCTCACCGGGTGGATCGACCGCAACGGCGGCCGCTAGGACTCCAACTGCGCGATCAGGTCGGCCAGCGCGAGGATCCGCTGGGCGTCGCGCACGTGCAGGTTCTCGATCATCCGCCCGTCGACCGTGATGACGCTGTTGCCCGCCGCCTGCGCCTCCTCGTAGGCCGAGACGATCTTGCGGGCGTCGGCCAGCTCGTCGGGCGACGGCCCGAACACGTCGTTGGCGGGTGCGATCTGCGACGGGTGGATGAGGGTCTTGCCGTCGAAGCCCATCTCGCGGCCCTGGCGGGCCTCGGCCAGGAACGCGGCCTCGTCGGTGATGTCGTTGAAAACGCCGTCCAGGACGACCTTTCCGGCCGCCCTGGCTCCCAGCACGGCCAATGACAACGCGGTCAGCGCCGGCGTGCGCCCGGGCACGTGCAGCCCGTGCAGCTCGTTGACCAGATCGTTGGTGCCGACCACCAGCCCGGCCAGCCGCTCGCTGGCCGAGGCGACCTCCTCGGCCCGCAGGAAGGCGCGCGGCGTTTCGATCATCACCCACAGCTGCATGGGCTCCGGCGCGCCGAGCCGATCGAGCGCCGCGGCCAGCGCCCCCACCTGGGCGCCGGTCTCGACCTTCGGCACCAGCACCCCGTCGGCCGGCGAAGCGGCGACGGCGGCCAGATCGTCGTCGTGCCAGTCGGTGTCCAGGCCGTTGATACGCACCACGACCTCGCGCGGCCCGTAGCTGCCCGACGCGACCGCGTCGCACACCCGCGCCCTCGAGTCGGCCTTGGCGCCGGGCCCGACGGCATCCTCGAGGTCGAGGATCAACAGGTCCGCCGGCAGCGTTGTGCCCTTCTCCAGCGCCCGGTCCTTATTGCCGGGCAGGTACAGGGCGGATCGGCGCGGGCGCAGGGTGGGTGCCACCGACTGAGCCTACTGAGCCTAAGGCCCCGCGAATGTGCGGCTGGCCGCACATTCGAGGTTGAACGTGCGGCTGGCCGCACGTTCGAGGTTGGTAGGCGGGCGCCCCGAGTGGGAACCCTGCGTCGCAGCGGGAAGGAGGCGCTCATGCAGCGACAGGAAATCCGGTCACTGGCCGACCTCGCGGGTGAGGGCACCCGCGTGCTGACGACCCTGGTGCGCGACACCCACAGCGGCATCGCGCGCCGGGTGTTCGGCGCGGTGGGCCCGGTCGCCAGACCCGTCGAGGTCATCCACAACACGACGGCCGCGGCGACCTACTACGCCGTCGACCGTGCGCTGCGGGGCGCGTTGCGCGGCGCCGGCCACCTGGCCGCCGGAACCCGCGGTGACGACGCTGACACGGTCGAAGCCAACCCCAAGGTCGCGGGCGTCATCGCCGCGCTCAACGGGATCTACGGCGACGAGCTCACCGAGCGCGGCAACGGCTTCGCGCTGACGATGCAGGTGCGCCGCCACGGCAGGCCGGTGGGGATGGACGCCGACGCCATCGCGGCCGCGTTCCCGCACGCCACTGGGCGGATCGCGGTGTTCGTGCATGGCTGGTGCATGACCGAACGGGCGTGGCGGCGCCCCCCGCGCGACGGCGACAGCGTCGGCCCCTACGGCGCGCGTTTGCACGACGACCTCGGGTTCACCCCGGTCTACCTGCGCTACAACACGGGTCTGCATATCTCCGACAACGGCAAGTCCCTGGCCGCCCTGATCGAGGAGCTGCGCGCGCGGTGGCCGGTCCCCGTCGAGGAGATCGCGCTGATCGGCCATTCGATGGGCGGCCTGGTGGCGCGCAGCGCCTGCCACTACGGCAGCCGCCACGAACACGACTGGCCCGACGCCGTCCGCCACGTCGTGTGCCTGGGCTCCCCGCACCTGGGCGCCGACCTGGAAAAGGGCGTCAACGCCGCGTCCTGGGCGCTGGCCCGACTGCCCGAAACCGAGGGCGTGGCTTGGTTTCTCAACGCCCGCAGCTCGGGCACCAAGGACCTGCGCTACGGCGCGCTGCTCGACGAGGACTGGAGCGACTGCGACCCCGACGAGTTCCTGCGCGACCGCTGCCACGAGGTGCCGTTTTTGCCCGGCGCGGTCTACCACTTCGTCGCCGCGACGGCGGGGCCGCGCGCGGTCGGCTCGATGCTCGGCGATCGCCTGGTGCGCTCGGCGAGCGCGTCCGGGGTGGGCAAGTCCCGGCGGGTGCCGTTCGAGCCCGACCACGGGTTGACCCTGACCGGGCTGCACCACTTCGACCTGCTCAACCACGCCGCCATCTACGACAAGCTGCGCGACTGGCTGGGCCACCCGCCGGAGCCGACGGGCTAGCAGTCGCCTTTGGACTCGCGCCATCCCCGCTCGAAGGGCAACCGCCACGCGTTGGGCGCGATCAGCTGGTGAATGGCGTTGGGGCCCCACGTGCCCGGCTGGTACATCTTCGCCGGCGGCGGGTCGTTGAGCAGTTCCTCGGACCGCTCCCACAACGACTCGATGCCCTCGGCGGTGTTGAACAGCGTGTGATCGCCGCGCATCGCGTCGAGGATGAGCCGCTCGTAGGCCTCAAGCACGTCGACGACGGTATCGATCTCCTGCGAGGAGAACTGCATGGACAGCTTGTCCAGCTTCATGCCGGGACCCGGTCGCTTGCCGTAGAAGGACAGCGACACCTTCGAGTTGTCGGCGAGGTCGAAGGTCAGGTGGTCGGGGCCCTGGGTGCCCACCCCCGACCCGGGCGGGAACATCGTGCGGGGCGCCTCCTTGAACGCGATCGACACGATGCGGATGCCCTCGGCCATCTTCTTGCCGGTACGCAGATAGATCGGCACGCCGGCCCAGCGCCAGTTGTCGATGCCCACCTTGAGCGCGATGAACGTCTCGGTGTCGGAATCCTTTGCCACGCCCTCTTCTTCGCGATAGCCGTTGTACTGGCCGCGCACCACGTTGGACGGATCGACGGGCAACATCGACCGGAAGACCTTGTTCTTCTCCTCGCTGATGGCGCGCGGCTCGAGTGCGGTCGGCGGTTCCATCACCACGAACGCCATCACCTGGAAGAGGTGGGTGACGACCATGTCCTTGTAGGCGCCGGTGCTCTCGTAGAAGTTGGCCCGCTGATCCAGGCCGAGTTCCTCGGGAATGTCGATCTGGATGTGGTCGATGAAGTTGCGGTTCCAGATCGGCTCGAACAGGCCGTTGGCGAAGCGGAATGCCAGGATGTTCTGGGCCGCCTCCTTGCCCAGGAAGTGGTCGATGCGGAAAACCTGGGATTCCTCGAACGTTTCGTGCAGGAAGTCGTTGAGCGACACCGCGCTTTCCAGATCGGTGCCGAACGGCTTTTCCATGACCACGCGGGAGCGCTCGACGAGTTTCGCGTCGCGCAGCGTGGTGATCACGTCGCGCGCAGCCTTCGGGGGCACCGACAGATAGTGCAGCCTGCGCACGTCGGGGCCCAGGTTGCTCTCGGCCTCGGCGACCATCTCGGCGAGTGCCTCGGGCCCGGCTCCCTGCGGCACGTAGGAGATGTTCTTCGCGAAATCGGCCCACTGCTCGGACGTGAGCTTGTGCGCGCCGAACGAGTCGAGCGCGTTCTTGGCGAGCTCGCGGAATTCGTCGTTGCTGAAGTTTTCGAGCGAGGTGGCGACGATCTGGACCTCGGGCGCCAAATCGGACTGGTTCAGGTAGGCCAGGCCGGGAAGCAGCTTGCGTTTGGCCAGGTCGCCCGTCGCGCCGAACAGGACGATGACGTGCGGGTCCAGCGGGACGGCGTCGTGGCGGTGCGGGCGCGCGCCCGGCGCCGGGTAGGAGATCGTTTGCGGTTTTTTGGTGGCCACCCGTTCGATACTTCCATCGCCGGCGCGTGTGTGCAGCCCCCTATTGCGGGGTACTGGATAGCGGTGACAAATCCCGACCGAGACCCCGTCAGCCACAACGAGGAGCTGGAGAACATCGTCGACCGGCTCGACGAGAAGGTCGCCAACGAGCGCGAAGCCGAAGACGTCCCCGGCAAACCCAGCGAACGGGAGAACACCGCGACCCGCGGCTCGGAGCAGGAGCCTCCCGACTAAACGGTGCTCATGCGCGGTGTGAAACGCCGCGAGGTGCGGGCTGTGAGTCCATTCGCCGACCCTGGCCCCTAAACGGGCGCGCCGAACCAGGTGGTCAGCGCGTCGGCGAGCCCGGCGTCGGAGCCGTCCCCCACCCAGGCGACGTGTCCGTCGGGGCGAATCAACACCGCCGCCGGGGAGGACACCGCGCCTACTGCCGGAAGTTCCCACACGCCAGCGTATTTCGCGTCGACCAGCCTGACCAGATCCGCCCAGGGGCCGATATCCAGTGGCGCGCCGAGGTTGAGCAGCACCGGGCGGGCGTCGTGCAGCAGGGTGAACACCCGCGTCGCGCCGTGCGCGGTGACCAGTTTCAGGTCGGGCATGCGGCGCCCGAGTAGCGGGTGCCCGTCGCCGAGGTCGTACCGGATGTCCAGGCCCGACATCATCGCGCCGAATTGTCGGCGCGGCTCGTCCATGGCGAGAAGCTCGGACATACACTCGCGCAACGCTTTCAGGCGATCGTCGGGCCGCAGCAACGCCATCTGTGCCATCGTGTTGCGCAGCACCCGGGCCCCGACCGGGTGCCGCTCGGCGTGGTAGGTGTCCAGCAGGCCGTCCGGGGCCTTTCCCTGCGCCACCGACGCCAGCTTCCAGCCCAGGTTCACCGCGTCCTGCACGCCGGTGTTGAGGCCCTGCCCGCCCACCGGATGATGCACGTGGGCGGCGTCGCCGGCCAGCAGGACGCGGCCGTGGCGGTACCTCGCTGCCTGCCGCGACGCGTCGGTGAACCGGGAAATCCAAGCGGCGCTGTGGATTCCGTAGTCCGTCCCGTAGACGGCGGCCAGGGCCTCGCGCAGCTCGGCCAGGGTGGGCTCGGCGGCGGGCCCGATCTGCCGTTCGGTGACCATGACCCGCACCGGCCCGCCCTCGGCGGGCGCGCTGAGCGAATGGACGCCGAGGGCGTCGTGGCGGATGCCCCAGGGCGGCGATTCCCCCGGCGCCAAAGCCATTTCGGCCTCGGCCAGCAGGTAGCTCATGGTCGGGTCCCAGCCCGGGAAGTCGATGCCGGCCGCCTTGCGGACGGCGCTGCGTCCCCCGTCGCACCCGACGACGTAGCGCGCCCGCATCAGCTCGCCGCCTGCAAGCTGAACGTCGACGCCGGTGCCGTCCCGGGCGAGGCCGGTCACCTCGCGCCCGCGGTATATCGGCACGGCCAGCTCGTCGACCCAGTCGGCCAGGATGCGCTCGATATGCGCCTGCCACAGCGCGAGCCCGTAGGGGTGCGGGCTGGGAAAGTCGCCGATGTCCAACCGGATCTGCGCGAACCCCGCCACCTGCGCCACCTCGCCCGCGGCGAGGAAACGGTCGGCGATGCCGCGCTGATCGAGCACCTCGAGGGTGCGCGCGTGCAGGCCACCGGCCCGCGCACCGATCAGCTCCCGGTCGGCGCGCCGCTCGACGATCGCGACGTCGGCCCCGGCCAGGGCCAGCTCGCCGGCCAACATCAATCCCGTCGGTCCCGCCCCGGCGATCACCACCGCATGCTCGGCGATCGGTCCGTCACCCATGTCGCACTCCCCCATTCCGCAGGTTCCCGGCCAGCGATTGTGCGCCATGACCCCGGCCTTGCCGCAAGCCCCCGGGTGCGTAATATGGTGAGGTGGGACGGACCGAAAACCGTCCCCTTAAACGTTACCCCGAATCATTAACTGCCCCAAGCGCTTTGGTGCGCTGCTGCGGGTGGCTTGCCAGGTAGTCCGCGACCGGGATCGGCCCGCTCGCGGCGTAGCCGATGGGGAGCAGCACGTCGCCGCTGCTCGTGTGGCAGTAGACGTCCCAGCGGTAGTAGGCGGCGAACGTGGCGGGATCGGCGCCGATCAGCGCCGCGTAGTCGTCGACCGCGCGCACGTACTGGTTCGCGTGGTTGTAGCGGTAGATGGCCTGATCGTGGTCGCCGGCAAAGCCGTTGGCGGCCAGGTAGCGGCCCGCCGCCAGGATGCTGTCGTGGGGCGACGCGATATCCCCGCCCTGCCCGTAGCTGGCGAACGTCGCGGGCAGGAACTGCATGGGCCCCTGCGCGCCGGCTGTGCTCACCCCGGCGATGCTGCCCAGCCGGGTTTCGATGAGATTGATCGCGGCCAGGTAGTTCCACCCGACCCCGGATTCGGCCTCCGCCTGGTGGTAGTAGCCCAGCAGCTCGTCGGCGGGGGCGGGCGGCTCAATGCGCCACGCGGGCAACGTGTCTCGCGTGGGCGTCATCGCGGTGAGCTGCCGCCGCGCGTCGACGTTGCGGTCGTAGACGTCGAGCAGCGGCGGCGGGATCCGCGGCCGGGCCGTCGCATCCCACTCCGGGTGCCGGCCGATCGCGCGGTAGGCGGCCTGTTCGCGATGCGCCGCGGCCGCCAGCGCGCCCTCCCCCGCCGACGGGTCACGCAGCGCGTGCTCGTCGGCGACGAGGTCGTCGGCGAGCTGCGCGGGGTCCGACGCCAGCCCGGGCTGCGCGCCGCCGGGCGCGCCCGAGCAGGCGGGCGCGAAGGCGAGCGCCGCCAGCGCAAGCGGCGCGGCGCAGCAGGCGAATACGCGGTAGCGGCGCACCCGTCAAACGTTAGCGATCGCCGCGGTGTTTGCGAAGGGGCGGCTCAGGCGGCGTAGAAGGTCGTGGTGTTGGCGCCGTAGTCGATGTACACCGGGTGTTCGAGGAACGGAAGCGCCCCGGTGTTCATGATGTACGGCGACGGCGTCGGCGAATAGTTGACGCCGTAGGTGAAGGCGTACAGCAACTGCCCGTTGGGCGCCCAGACATACACCGGCGTCCCGGTCTGCACGTTCAGGCCCGACGGGATGGTTCCCGATACACCGCCGGAATCGATGACCGAGTTGACCGAATATTGCGGGCCCAGCCATCCCAGCGGGCCGGTGCTGATCTCCAGGGTGGTGATCGGCGATCCGTTCAGCGTGGCGATCGGCGTCAGGTTCCCCGGGGCCGGACCGAACTGCAGGTACGGGTTGGGCCCGGTTTCGTTGATCAGCAGGCCCTGGTTGTAGGGCGCCGGCAGCGCCTGGTTCGGGATGCTGGGGCCCGGGCCGCCCGCGTTCGGCCCCACGCCCAGCACGCCCGTCACCCCGTCGGCGGCGAAGTACGAGTCCCACGTCAGGCCGTGCGCCAGCGCGGACTGCAGCGTCGTCGGCCACGCGAAGAGTTCGACGTTGACCGGGGTGCGCGGGGTGACGAGGCCGTTGCCGAAGTTCACCGGCGCGTTGAACGTCGCATAGAGGTAGCTCAGCCCGCCGCTGTATCCGCTGGTACCGAACCCGGTGGGCAGCCCGAGGTTGAACAGCCCAAAGATCCCCCCGATGTTGCTTAGGGGGACGACCAGGCCGGTGGATCCGGTGTCGACGAGGACGGGCGCCATCGGCCCGCTACCGACGGCGACGCCCACCACGGGCTCCACGCCGCCGACCATGGTGATCGGGACCGTCCCGGGCGGACCGGTGGCGACACCGCCGGTCGGGACACTGCCGATCAGCGGGCGGCCGAACAGCAGCTCGGAGGGCGTGTTCACGACGTTGATGACGGCTTGCTGGGCCTGGCCGAGCAGGCCCGCGACGGGACTGTTGCCGACCGCCGCGCCCAGCCAGTCCAGCGCCGCGCCCACGGGGTTGGCGATGGTCGCGGCGGACACCTGTGCCGGCACGGTTTTCAGCGCCGCCGTCCACGGCGACAGTTGTGCCGCCGCCTGCGAGACGCCGCCGTGGTAGCCGACCATCGCGGCGACGTCCTTGGCCCACATCTGCTCGTACTCGGATTCCGCGGCCGCGATCGCCGGCGCGTTCTGCCCGAACAGGTTTGACACGACCAGCTGCACGAGCTGGTTGCGGTTGACGGCGACGACGGCGGGATGCACCGTGGCGGCGACGGCGGATTCGAAAGCGCCCGCGACGGTTTGGGCTTGTGCGGCTGCCGATTGCGCGTGCGTGGCGGCCGCGCTGAGCACCCGCGTGTACTGCGCCGCGGTCGAGAGCATCGCGCCCGACGCCGGTCCCTGCCACGCCTCGGTGGCCAGCCCCGCGGTGACCGAGCTAAACGACTGCGCCGCAGAACTCAACTCGCCCGCCAGCCCGTCCCAGGCCGCCGCGGCGGCGAGCATCGGCTCCGCGCCGGCGCCCGCGTACATCAACATCGAATTGATCTCTGGCGGCAAGACCAAAAAACTCATCCCCGATGTCCTTCCCTCCGTAGGAGGACTTTAGGAAAGGAACGGGCCGGAGAGCTGAAAATGCGCCTTCCCGCGAGCGGCGTTGCGCCGCGGCATGATTGCGATTGTCGCGGTCCGGCGCGGCCCCAGCCCGCTTTTCATCGACACGTAAACCACTGCGAGCAGTTCCGGCGTGTCGTGTGTGTGGTTTACGTGTCGCGAGGGCTTGGCGGATTAGAGCCGAAACATCAAGCGGAAGAAGGTATCTCGCTCAGCCGTAGAAAGTTGTCGTCCCGTTGGTGTAGTCCATGTAGATCGGGCGAGTCAGGAACGGCAAGGCGCCGGTGTTCATATTGCCCGTCGATTGCGTCGGGAAGTAGTCCTGGTTGTAGATGAAGTCGTAGAGAGGCGTGCCGTCAGGCGCGGACACGTAGATGTGGTCGCCCGTCTGCGCATTGAATGTGAGCGTTCCTTGCACGCCGCCGGAGTCGACGTTCGTGAGAACGGGCGTGGGAATCCCGCTGTGGTTGATCTCGACATTCAGCGTGGTGATCGGCGATCCGCTGACCGTGGCGATGGGATGCGCGGCCCCTACGTCGGCAGGGGCGGGACCGAACTCTATGTACGGGTAGGGATTTGGATTGAAGTCGGGATAGTTGGGAGAGGGGGAAGCAGCAGTCACCTCGTTGATGAGCACGCCCTGGTTGTAGCCCGCCGGCAGCGCCTGGGTCGGGATGGAGACGCCCGGGCCGCCCGCGTTGGCTCCGAGGCCCAGCACGCCGACCACCCCGTCGGGGGCGAAGAACTGGGTGAAGGTCCAGGCCCCGCCGAGCCGGGTGGGCCACGAGATCAGCGGCACGTTGTAGGTGGTCGACGAGGTGACGACGCCGTTGCCGAAGTTCACCGGTCCGTTGAAGGAGGCGTAGATGTAGTTCAGCCCGCCGCTGTAGCCGCTGATGCCGAATCCGGTCGGGATGCCGAGGTGCTGCCAGCCGATGTACTGCAGCGGGATGACCAGTCCGGTGGACCCGGTGTCGACCAGGATGGGCACCGACGGCCCGCCGTTGACGGAGAGGTTGACGATGGGCTCGGTGACGCCGTACATCGAGATCGGCACCTGCATCGTCGACGGCGCGTTGACGCCGAGCGCGCCGTTGGCCCCGTTGGCGCCGTACAGCCAGCCGCCGATCCCGCCGGCGCCGCCAAAGGCACCGTTCCCACCTGTGCCGCCGACGCCGCCGTTGCCGATCAAACCGGCCGGCCCGCCAGCGCCTCCCGTCTGACCAACGCCTCCCGATCCGCCGTTGCCGCCGTTGCCCCACAGGATGCCGCCGGCCCCGCCGGCCTGCCCGGTGCCCGGCGCGCCGTTGGTGCCGTTGCCGAGCAACGGGCGTCCCAGCAAGTAGTTGGTGGGCGCGTTGATCACACCCAGGATGTTCTGTTCGGCCTGGCCGAAGCCGGCCTGCACGTCGGTGACCAGGGTGCCGATCGGGTTACTGGTGGCCGCCGCGGTCGCCGCGGCCAGCGCGCCCAGCGGGTTGGCCACCACCCCCGACAGCTGGGTCGACAGTCCCTGCGCGGCCGCGGCCCAGGACGGCAACTGCGAAGCCGCCGCCGAGACGCCGCCGTGGTAGCCGATCATCGCGGCCACGTCGGCGGCCCACATCCGCTCGTAGTCGAACTCCGCGGCGGCGATCGCGGGCGCGTTCTGCCCGAACAGGTTCGACATGACCAGCTGCACGAAACCGTTGCGGTTGGCGGCCACCGCCAGTGGGTGCACGGTGGCGGCGATCGTGGATTCGTACGCGCTCGCCACGGCCTGGGCCTGGGCGGCGGCGGTCTGCGCCTGCGTCGCCGCCGAGCTCAAGTAGCCGGCGTAGCGCGTCGCGGTCTGCATCATGGCCGCCGACGCGGGTCCCTGCCAGGCCTGGCCGGCCAGCCCCGTAGTGACCGAGGAAAACGATTGCGCCGCGGTGGCCAGCTCGGTGCCCAACCCGTCCCACGACGCGGCGGCCGCCAGCATCGGCGCCGATCCGGGCCCGGAATACAGCAGCGACGAGATGATCTCGGGCGGCGACGTCAGAAAACTCATCCCCCAGGGTGTCCCTTCTCGCTCTGCCCCAAGACCACGTCGTTCACCGGGGGTGCGTCACTAGTGCCGGTACGCCCAGACTCTAGGAAAATCCGGCCCGAAAATCTCGGGATTGATCAAACGTCACACCGACCGCATAGCAAGGCACCGCCGGCGGTGTGTCAGCATTTGGCCATGAGTGCACGCAGCCTTGCCCGCATCGTTGGTATCTCGGCCGTGACGGCCTGGGCGGCGCTGAGCGCGCCCGTGATCGGCCCCGCTTCCGCCGACCCATGCTCGGACGTCGCCGTGGTGTACGCCCGCGGCACCCATCAGGAGCCGGGCCTGGCCGACGTCGGCCAGGCCTTCGTCGACTCCCTCACCGCGCAGGCCGGCGGCCGCTCCGTCGACGCCTACGCGGTGAACTACCCGGCCAACGACGACTACCACAACAGCGCGACGGCCGGCTCCAGCGACGCCAGCGCGCACATCCAGGACGTCGTCGCCAGCTGCCCGAAGTCGAAGATCGTGCTCGGCGGGTACTCGCAGGGCTCGACCGTGATCGACCTGGCCAGTCAGACGCTCCCGCCCCCGGTGGCCGACCGGGTGGCCGCCGTCGCCCTGTTCGGCGAGCCCTCCAGCGGGTTCTCCAGCATGCTGTGGGGCGGCCAGCCGCTGCCGACGATCAGCCCGCAGCTGGCCGGCAGGACCATCAGCCTGTGCGCGCCGGACGACCCGATCTGCTCGTCGGGCGGCAACATCATGGCCCACGTCTCCTACATCCAGTCCGGGATGACCAACCAGGCCGCGACGTTCGTGGTCAACCACCTCGGCCCGGCGTCTCCCACCACGTAGAGCGGGTGCGATCCCTCGTTGCGCTGACCCGCGACACCGTCGCGGTGCGCATCCTGATCGCCGTCGTGCTCGGCGTCGCCGTCGCCGTCGCGGTGGGCAACGCCGCGGGCTGGCGGTTCGCGCTGGTCGGCTGGACCGCGACCGCCGGGCTGTATGTGGTGTGGACGCGGCTGCTGCTGGGCGGCATGGACGCCGATCAGACCCGCGAATACGTGACCCGCGAGGACCCCACGCGTTGGGTCGCCGACTCGGTGATCGTGTGGGCCAGCGTCGCGAGCGTGGCCGGGGTGGGCTACGTGGTGGCCGCCGGCTCGCGCACCGGCGCCGAGTCCGTGGCCGCCGCCCTGCTCGGCGTCGTGACCGTGGTGGCGTCCTGGTTCGCCGTGCACACGCTGTTCACCGTGCACTACGCGCGGCTCTACTACTCCGACGAGCCGGGCGGGATCAACTTCCACGACCCGGAGCCGCCGCGGTTCCGCGACTTCGCCTACGTGGCGTTCACCGTCGGCATGACGTTCCAGGTGTCCGACACCGAGATCGGGCTGACGTCGATCCGGGCGACGGTGTTGCGCCACGCGATGCTGTCCTATCTGCTCGGGGCGGTCGTGCTGGCCGTCACGGTCAATCTCATTGCGGGGCTGGGGTCCAAGCTGTAGCGCCGAGTTAGGCTGGCGGGCATGGCCATCGAGTCCACCATGCTCGCCCTGGGTACCCCCGCCCCGTCGTTCGCGCTGCCCGAGCCGGCCACCGGCAACACCGTCGGCCTCGACGACCTCACCGGTCCCGCGCTCGTCGTCACCTTCATCTGCAACCACTGCCCGTACGTCAAGCACGTCGCCGCCGGGCTCGCCGCGCTGGGCCGCGACCTCGCGGACCAGGGCGTCGCGATGGTCGGCATCTCGAGCAACGACGTCGTCACCTATCCGCAGGACGGGCCCGACCAGATGGTCACCGAGGCCCGCGCCCACGGCTGGACGTTCCCCTACCTCTACGACGAGACCCAGGACGTCGCCCGCGCCTACTCCGCGGCCTGCACGCCCGACACCTTCGTCTTCGACGGCGAGCGGCGCCTGGTCTACCGCGGCCAGCTCGACGACTCCCGCCCGAAGAACGACAAGCCGGTGACGGGCGCCGACGTGCGCGCCGCCGTCGACGCCGTGCTGGCCGGGCGCCCGGTCGACCCCGACCAGCGGCCGTCGATCGGGTGCGGCATCAAGTGGCGCTGAGCCGCACTTTTCGGCTATGCCTGTCGCGGTCGCTCGCTGCCAAGTAATCTCTGCGCGCGAGGGCTCAGTTAGCCGACGGGCGAAAGGCTCGGGACATGCGGTTGGTGGTCGATCTCAACAAGTGCCAGGGTTACGCCCAATGTGTCCCGCTCGCGCCCGAGGTATTCGAACTCGTCGGCGAGGAGGCTTTGGCCTACGACCCGAATCCGGAAGAGACTCAGCGGCAGCGCGTGTTGCGCGCGGCGGCGTCCTGTCCCGTGCAGGCCATCATCCTGGAAGTGGATCCCCCGTCGGACCGGGACACCGAATGACGGCGGCTTCGCTGGTCGGCCGGCTCGTCGAAACGTTCAAGCGCGAAGGCCGGATCGTCATCGTGGGCGCGTCGCTGGCCGGTCTGCGAGCCGCTGAAGCCCTGCGGCAGAAGGGTTTTCGCGGCCAGCTCACGATCATCGGCGAGGAACCGCACGAGCCCTACGACCGGCCACCCCTGTCCAAGCAGGTCTTGAAGGGCTGGGTGCCCGCCGATCACACCAAGCTCCCCCGCCTGCGCCCCGTCGACGCGCATTGGCGGCTCGGTGTGGCCGCGGTGGGCCTGGACCGGACCAACCGCCAGGTCCTGCTCGCCAATGGCGAAAAGGTCGACTACGACCGCCTTTTGGTCGCCACCGGGACGAGGGCGCGCCCATGGTTCAACCCACACGAGTCCGCGCTGGAGGGCCTGTTCACGCTGCGCACCCGTGACGACGCCGCGAAGCTGGCCGCCGCTCTGAGGGCGCGGCCGCGCCGCGTGCTCATCGTCGGGTCGGGGTTCGTCGGCTCCGAAATCGCCTCGGTTTGCCGTGATCTCGACCTTCCGGTGACTGTCGCCGAACGCGGCAAGGCGCCGCTCACCGGCGCCCTCGGCGGTGTGATCGGCGACATCGCCGCCCAGATGCAGGTCGACGCCGGAGTCGACCTGCGGACCGGTGTAGCGGTGAACGGCCTCGATGGCGATGCTGACGGCCACGTCCGCACGGCACGGCTGTCCGACGACACCGTGCTCGACGTCGACGTCGTGGTAGCTTGCCTGGGCTCGATCCGCAACGTGGAATGGCTCGACGGCGCACAATTGGCGAGCGGGTTCTGGGGGCTGGCGTGCGACGCCGGGTGCCGCGCCTTCGACATCAACGGTGTGGTGACCGACAACATCTTCGTCGCCGGCGATGTGGCCCGCGCCCCGCACGTGCTGTACGAGTACCAGTTCATGTCTCAAGAGCATTGGGACAACGCCGTTTTCGGTGCGGAGGTGGCGGCCAACAACATGATCAGCCTGGAATTGGGGCGGCGCCCACACCTGCCGCTCCCGTCGTTTTGGTCCGGCCAGTTCGGTGTCAACATCAAAAGCGTCGGGGTGTGTTCGTTCGGCGACGAGATCGTGTTCACCCAGGGCTCGCCCGCGCAGCGCCGCTTCGCGGCGGCTTACGGCTACCGGGGCCGCATCGTCGGGGCGGTGACGTTCAACCACGGCAAGTGGCTGCCGTACTACGCGTCGCTCATCGAGCGGTCCGCTCCGTTCCCGCCGCCCCCGCCGGGCTATGACCGTCCGGCCATCTTCGAGCCGATGCCGGCCCGATTCCCCGACCCCCGGGAACCTACCGCTGTTCTCGACGTGGTTCTGACCGGGCACGACCCCACCTCCCGCGGCGCCGAATTCCGTCCCAGAAGCCGCTGAGCCCGCAACGATGGACGCCGAAACCGCCTGGACCGAGGCGATGAAGTTCGAGAACCGCCCGAATCCCTACCCATATTTCGCGGCGTTGCGCGAGACGCCGGTGGCCAAGGTCGCCGACAAGACGTATGTCGTCAGCGGTTACCGGGAGCTGCTGGCTTTGGCCCACGACCCACGGATCAGCTCGGATATCCGCCGCAGCCCGGTCCGCCGCGACGAGCCCGAAACCGCTGCCGGCAGCGGGCACATGCAGGGCTACGGTCGCGTCCCCAGCATCATCGTTTCCGACCCGCCCGATCACGACCGGGCGCGCCGGCAGGTGATGCGCCAGTTCGGCCCGCCGCACACCCCCGATCTGATCCCGGGCATGGAACCGTTCGTCGTGCAACTCGCCAACGAAATGCTGGACGACGTCAGGGCCCGGGGCAAGACCCGCTTGGACGTGGTGGAGGACTACGCCTACCCGATACCCGTCGCCGTCATCTGCAAGATCCTCGGCGTGCCAGTCGAAGACGAGCCGAGGTTTCACTCCTGGATCTTCGACTTCATGATGGGGACCGACCTCGGTCCGGAGGGCGCCACCGAACAGGGCCGGGCCCTGGCCGCGAAGGCCCGCGAAAGCACCACCGCATTGCAGGACTATCTGGGCGGCCTGGTGCAGAAGCTCGCACATACCCCCGGCGACGGCCTGCTCTCCCGGCTGCTCCACGATGACGGGCCCGATGGGCCGATGTCGGTGGCGGAGACGACCTCCAACGCCATGCTGCTGTTGGTCGCCGGCCACGACTCGACGGTCAACACCATCACCAACTGCGTGATGACGCTGCTGCGCAATTCCGGTGCCTGGGATCTGATGCGGCAGCGCCCGGAGCTCATCCCGCGCGCAATCGAAGAGGTGCAGCGGCTGCAGTCCGCGGTGCAGTTCTTCCCCAGCCGCAGCGCTACCACCGACATCGAGGTCGGCGGGACGGTGATCCCGGCCGGGGCCGCCGTGCACCTGGTATATGCGGCGGCCAATAGGGATCCGCGGAGGTTCGACAACCCGGATCGCTTCGATCCGCTACGCGAGGACAACGAGCATTTCGGTTGGGGCAGCGGCATTCACACCTGCATCGGCGGCCCGTTGGCGCGCCTGGAGGTCAACCTGGCGCTGGAAGTCATCCTGCGCCGCGTCGAATCCCCGAAGCTGGTCGTTGACCCTCCGCCGTATCGGCACAACCAAGTGTTCCGCGGGCCACGACACCTGTGGGTGGACTTTGCTGCGATCGCCGACTGAGCCTGTCTAGGGATCGAGGGTGAACGAATCGCCGACCCGGATGACGCCCTCGGCCAGCACCGCCAGGTACACCCCCGCACACGCCTGCTGCCCGTGACCGCCGGTGTCCCAACGGTTCTCGGCCGCGGGTGTGCGAAGCGCCTGCGTCGCCCGCGGCAGCGGGCCGTGCTCGAGGGTGGGCACCACGCACCGCGACGTGGACGACAACACGCGCAGCCGCGCCTCCCCCACCGCGATTTCCCTTCCGATCCAATCGCTTTCGCCGTACGGCGGGTGGTCCGGCGGCGTCGCGATGATCAGGTTCGGCCGGTAGCGCAGCGCCTCGACGCCGATGTGCTCGAGGGTGGCCGTGGTGATCGCGTGCAGCGGGGCCTCGTCGTGGAACGAGTCACCGGGCGTCGCCTGGGCGATCTCGACGATCCGGCCGGCCACCTCGGCGTCCGGCGCGTCCAACCCGAACTCGAGCAGCTTCTCCGGGTCCGGGCGCTCCAGCGTCGCGCCGTCGGGTCGTTGGCGGACCAGCCGGACCGTCCGCCCCAGCAGCCGCGAGAGCAGGTCGTCGGCGCCGGGGTCGTCGGCGGTGACGCTGGTGCCGTCGGGCAGGTCGATGCTCACCGGCCCGGCGCCGGCGTGGGCGGTGCACTTCAGCAGCCCGCGCCACAGGCGCGCCTGCTTGGCGCTGGCCACGTGGCCGGTTTCGGTGTCGACCAGCGCCAGGCGCCGGTCCCCCTCGGCACCGCCCTCGTCGACGAACAGGCTGTCGACGGATTCGCCGAGCATCGACTTCACCGGGTAGCGGCGCAGACTTTCCACCCGCATCACGAGATCAGTATGCGTCGCTATGCAATGCCCCCCGCGTCGATCAGCCCGGGCAGTACACGGACTCCGCCGCGCTGACCATGCCGGTGACGTCGGCGAACGAGTAGCCCTTCGAGCTCAGGCTGCCGTGAATGTCCGAGGCGATGGCGTCGGGCGTCTGGCCGGCCATGCGGTCCGAACAGATCTGGTGCCCGATGGACACCATGTCGGAGTCGGCCCCCGAAGACCAGGTGAAGCCGAGGCCGTGCAGCTTGGCGATGTAGGCGTCGTCGGTGCTGTCGGCCGCGGCGATCGCGGTGCCGGTCGTCAGGGCGGCGCCGACCACGACGGGGATGGTCAGTTTGGTCAGCCAGCGAGGTGCAAACATTTTTCGTGCCCTTCTTTTTGGTCGTCTGGGGTGCCGTCAGTATATGGGTGCTTATGCCGATTCAAATATTAAAAATATAGAAATTCGCGCGCGTCGATTAGGCGAGTGAGCTGCACGGAGGCGCTTGCTTTGGGGCCGCCGGAATGCTGGCGCCGTTACTAGCGATCAATTGGCAACTATTGCCCTGAGGGACAATTTGTCAGGGGCTCAGTGCGCCAATAGGCGCTTTTTTTGCGCGGTGAATTCCTCTTCGGTGAGGACTCCCGAATCGCGCAGTGAAGCCAGTTCGCGCAGCTCGGCGGCGATGCTCGTCACCGGGCCGCCGGCGGGGGTCTCCGCGGGCGCGTCCTTGTCGTCGGCATCCTTCTTGCCGGTCGTGGGCGCGCCGATCCGCTCCCGACGACCGGGCGCGCCACCGCCGCCTCCCCCGGTGCCGGCCATCGCGCGCCCGGCCATGCCCGCCAGGGCCATCTGGCTGAACAGGCTGCCGGCGCTCCCGGCGCCGGCCTCGGCGGCGGCCGCGCTCGCGGCGGGCAACGCGACCGCCAGCGGACGGATCATCGTCGTCTCGGCGGTCCAGGCCGGCGGAACCGACAGCGCCCCAACGGCTCTCGCCTCGCCCAGTCCCGCCGTCACGGCCGACCCGCCCGCCAGGTTGGTGATGACCGGGAACGGCGAGGGCGGCACCGGCCCGGTCCCCGGGAACGGCTGCATGCCCGCCCAGCCGCTGACGATGTCGTCGGTGTGGAAACCGGTCAGGGCGCCGACCACGTCGTACGGCAGGGCGACCAGGCTGCTGGCCAGCCCCGCCGAGCCGATCTCGGGATCGACGAAGATGCCGCTCAGGCTGCCCAGCAGGTTGATCACGCCCAGCACGTCGGCCGGCTCGACCTGGGCCGGCGCGGCCGCGAGGCTGGTCAGCGTGGTGGGCACCGCCGACATCGCCTGCGGGACGCTGGACACCGCGCTTTGCGCGTCTCCGGCGGAGGTGCCGGTGGCCTGGGCCACCGCCGCGGCCTGGGTGGCCGGCCCGCTCGAGTTGGTGTTCTGCGGCGGCGGCGAGAACGGCGTCAGCGCCGTCGCCGCCGCGGCGGCGCTCGCGTAGCCGTACATCGCAACGGCGTCCTGGGCCCACATCTCGGCGTATTGCGCCTCGGTGGCCGCGATCGCCGGAGTGTTCTGCCCGAAGATGTTGGTCGCGGCCAACGTCATCAACTGGGTGCGGTTGGCCGCGATCACCGGGGGCGGCACCGTCGCCGCGAACGCCGCGTCGTACGCCGCCGCAGCGGCCGCGGCCTGATTGGCGGCCTGCTCGGCCTGCGTGGCCGAGACTCTCGTCCACGCCACGAACGGGGCGGCCGCGGCGGCCATCAGCGCCGACGCCGGGCCCAGCCAGGGCCCGGCCGTCAGCGCCGCCAGCTCCGACTGGTACGAGCTCGCCGCGGCGTGCAGCGACGCGGCCAGCCCGTCCCAGGCCGTCGCGGCGGCCAGCATCGGCCCCGACCCGGGACCCAGGTACATGCGCGCGGAGTTGATCTCCGGTGGCAGCGCTGCGAAGTCCATGTCGTTTCCTCCGATCGGGGCGCACTCCGCCAGCACGCCGGCGGGTTCGGTGACGACGTACTGGACGGCGCAGTCAGGACCGGGCCGGCAAACACTCGCACTTCCCCTAGTAGTACATCCCCGGCGGGTAACGATAGCTAATTTCGCGCCGAACTCGCGCCTCGTCCGCCGTGCGGCCACGGAGCGGGTCGTGTAGAAGAGTCTGGTGGGCGAGCCACCGGAGTCGTTCGATCCCGCGCTGCTGCGCGACGCGATGGCCAGCCGGTTGTATCGCCGCACGGTGGCCGAGGGCAAAATCACACTGCCGGCCGTGCCGGCCCTGATCGACGAATACGTCCACCTGTGCGGCAACCTGTGCGCCACCTTCGGCGTGGTGTACACCCCCGAACAATCGGCTCAGCTCAAAAGGGCGCTGGAAGCCGAGCTGGCGAAGGCGTACACGGCCACCCAGCGTTCGGAGATCGTCGTCTCGTTTCAGGTCCCCTTCGGGACCGGGCTGAACTACCGCGTCACCGCCGAATGGCGCAGCGTGGAGGCCGACTACGACAACTGGGTGGCCACCCGGCCCGCGCCGCTGTTCGGCACCGAACCGGACGCGCGAGTGCTGGCGCTGGCCTCCGAGGCGGCCGACGCCGCGGCGTGCCGGGTGCTGGACGTCGGCGCCGGGACCGGCCGCAACGCGCTGGCCCTGGCCCGGCGCGGGCACCCGGTGGACGCGGTGGAGATGGCCCCGAAGTTCGCCGCGGTGATGCGCGCGGAGGCGGAGGCCGATGCGCTGGGCGTGCGCGTCATCCAGAGCGACGTCTTCACCGCGATGGAGGGTGTGCGCGAGGAGTACCAGCTGATGGTGCTCTCCGAGGTGGTGCCCGACTTCCGGACGGCGCGCGAGCTGCGTGGCCTGTTCGAGCTCGCCGCCGAGTGCCTGGCGCCCGGCGGTCGCCTGGTGTTCAACACCTTCTTGCCGCGGCCGGGCTACACCCCCGACGACGCCGCGCGCGAACTCGGCCAGCAGTGCAACACGATGATCTTCACCCGCGGCGAGGTGACCGCCGCCGTCGCGGGACTGCCGTTCGGACTCGTCGCCGACGACTCGGCCTACGACTACGAGAAGGCCCACCTGCCGCCCGGCGCCTGGCCCCCGACGGGCTGGTTCGAGGGCTGGGCCAGCGGCCTCGACATCTTCGACATGACGCGCGAGGAGTCCCCGATCGAACTGCGCTGGCTCGTCTACGAGAAGACGCGCTGATCCCCGTCGCCGAACGTGAACTGGTGGCGAGGATTTGGTGGTGGATTCACGATTTTTTCGCCCTGACGTCACGCTCGGCGCGCGGTTTTCAGGCCGTCAGGTCGCGGGTGGCCGGTCCCTCCAGCAGGGTGCCGTCGGGGGCGAAGCGCGACCCGTGCAGCGGGCACTCCCACGCCTGGTCGGCGTCGTTCCAGTTCACGATCCCGCCCAGGTGCGGGCACACCGGCGAAACGATGTGTTCCGTGCCGTCGACGCGGCAACGCGCCTCGAGATGCCACGGCGGCCCGCTCACCACGCCGCCCTCGCCGTTCACGGGGCTGCGGCGACCGGTGCGGATCGCCGGGGTGATCCAGCCCTTGGTCAGGTTGAAGCCGACCTCGAGGTTGGCCTGCATGGCCGTGAGCAGGCCGGTCAGCTCGTGCGGGCTCCAGCTGGCGAATGCGTTCGACCAGTCCATCCGGCCGCCCAGCATCCTGCTGGACAGCAGCAGCGCCGCCGCCACGCCGTTGGTCATGCCCCACTTGTTGAAACCCGTTGCGACGTAGATGGTTTCGTTGTTCGGCAGGATGGGCCCCACGTATGGCAGGTGGTCGATCGGCGTGTAGTCCTGCGCCGACCAGAAGTGAGTCTCCACCGCCCCCGGGAAGTGCATCCGCGCCCACGACGAGAGCTCCTCCAGCGATCGCGACGGGCTCTTCTCGCGGCCCACCGTGTGGCCGGCCCCGCCGACGATCAGCAGCTCGCCGCCCGCGACGGGCGCATAGCGCACCGAACGCGTCGGCGAATCGGTGGAAATCATCATCGGCCGGGTGATGGTGCCGGGGACCTTGAAGGCCAGGCAGTACGACCTGCTCGGCTTGACCCGCGCGAAATAGCCGCCGCGGTCCAGGATCGGGATCCCGGTGGCCAGCACCAGCTGTCCGGCGGTGAGCTCGACGTCCTGCTGCGCGGCGTCGTTGACGTGGACCCGCACCCCGTTGCCGCGCTGCGACACCTTGCGCACCCGGGTGTGCTCGACGAGGCGCCCGCCGCGGTCAAGCAGCTCTTTGGCCAGCGAATCCAGAAACGGCATCGGGTCGAACTGCGCCTGGTCGGGCAGCCGCACGCCGCCGTGGTACGGGAACGGCACGTCGGCGTCGTCGTCCCATACCGCGGGCAGGCCAACGGCCTGGCAGGCCTTCAGCTCCGCGCGCGCGGACAGGACGCCCTTGGCGGATTGGGCGTAGGTGTAGGCGTCCTCGCGCTGCACCGCGATGCCGTTGGATTCGCAGTGCGCCACGATCCACTTCTGGCCCTCGCGGTTGCCGTCGACGTAGGCGCGCGCCACGTCCTTGCCGTGCCGGGGCAGGACCTTCGAGAGCTGGCTGCCCTGCAGCAGGCTGATCTTGGCGGTGGTGTTGCCGGTGGCGCAGGCTCCCACGGTGCGAGCCTCGAGCAGTAACACGTCCTTGCCGGCGCGGGCCAACAGCACCGCGGTCGTCAGCCCGGTGATCCCCGCGCCCACGACGATGACTTCGGCGGAGCGGGGGCCGTCCTCGAGCTGGCTTGCGGTCCACGGCTGCTCGGCTCGTTCGGCCATCCATAAAGAAGTCACGGCGGTGCTGATACCCCGGCAGCGCGCACGGAAACCTTCCCGGCCCGGTCACGCCCGCTTGAGCTGTGCCTTTGTCCTTTTGACGGCGTCGGCGGCGGCGCGGGCGGCCCGCTTGGCCTCGTCGTAGCGGGCCTCGGCCTCCTTGTACTCGCGCTCGGCCGCGCGAAGCGCGGCGCGCGCGTCGGCCTCGCCCCGTTCGGCGTCGGCAAGCGCGGCCTCCAGCTTTTCCCGCCGCCGCGTCGCGGCCGTGTCGCGCGCCGGTTGCCGCGCCTTCGCCTTCGGCCCGGACGGCGCCTCGGCCGGCGCCGCTTCGCCGAAGCCGAAACCCGACCACTGCTCGGGCTTGGTGAGCCGGCCGAGCCGCTTGGCGACGTCGGGGTCGGCGATGGCGGCCTGCAGCGTGCCGGTCACGTCCTCGCGCACCGACGCCGACGGCCTGATGCCGGCCGCGTCGAAGGCGGCGCGGGTGAGGTCGGCGATGAGGCGGTGTTGCTCGGCGGACAACTCGCGGATGCGCTCGCCGTCCATCTCGGCGTGCGCGGCCCGCAGCCGGTCACCCAGCTCGGCCAGGCGTTTGGTGGTGTCCTGGTGCCGCAGCGCGAGCCGGTTGACCACCCAGGCCGCCGTCGTGGGTTTGCGCGCCGCGGAGATCCGTTTGGCGGCCGCGTCGTCGCCGCGCCCCTTGGCCGCCGCGGCTAATTCGGTGCGCCGCGCGGTGAACGCATCCGGCGCCGCCGCGTACAGACTGTCGAGTTCGTCGCCCATGACCTAAATCATGTACTTGTTTCCGCGCGCACGCCGCGGGCTATTCGGTGCCCACCATGACAATCACGCGGCCGCGCCGGGCCCTATCGGCGGTGTTCGTCACCCTCAGCCTCGTGGCCGGCGCGTGCCACCACAACCCGGCCGCGGCCCCGAAAGCGCCTGAAGCGGCGCGGATCACCATCACCCCCGGCCCGGATGCGCGCGACGTCGACCCGGTCGCCCCGGTGACGGTGCAGGCCGACGCGGGAACGCTGACCGACGTGCGCATGGTCAACGAGAGCGGCAAAGCCGTCGAGGGTGTCATGACGCCGGACAACACCGTCTGGAAGCCCACCGTGCCCCTGGGTTACGGGCGCACCTACACGCTGACGGTCACCGGCCGCGGCCCCAATGGCGTTGCGGCCACGCAGGTTTCGTCGTTCTCGACGCTGCAGCCGTCCAACCAGACCAAGGTGTCCTTCACCACGACGGCCGAGGCCCCGCTGCACGACGGCGGCACCTACGGCGTCGGCACCGTCGTCGTCGCCCACTTCGACGAGGAGATCCCCGACCGGGCCGCCGCCGAGCGGCGCCTGAACGTGACCACCAACCCGCCGGTGCAGGGTTCCTGGTTCTGGGTCGACAACCAAAACGCCCACTGGCGTCCCGAGCGCTACTACGCGCCCGGAACGACCGTCACCGCCGAGGCCAAGATCTACGGAATCGGCTTGGGCGACGGCCTTTTCGGCCAGGACGACAGCCGGGCGTCGTTCCGTATCGGCGACGCGCACGTGTCGATCGCCGACGACGCGACCCATCAGGTCAGCGTCTTCGACAACGGGAAGCTGGTGCGCACCATGCCGACGTCGATGGGGATGGGCGGCATCGAGGACGTCGCCGGACGCAAGATCTCGCTGTGGACCCCGCCGGGCGTCTACACCGTGCTGGACAAGGGCAACCCGGTCGTGATGGATTCCTCGACGTTCGGGCTGCCCAAGAACTCGCGCCTCGGCTACCGCGAAACCATCAACTGGGCCACCAAGATCAGCAGCGACGGCATCTATCTGCACGAGCTCGACGCGACGGTGTGGGCCCAGGGCCACCAGGACACCTCGCACGGCTGCCTGAACCTCAACGCCGACAACGCAAAGTGGTTCTACGACTTCTCGGTGCCGGGCGACGTGGTCGAGGTCCGCAACAGTGGTGGGCCGCCGCTGACGGTGGCCCAGAACGGTGACTGGACGCTGAGCTGGGAGCAATGGCGCCAGGGCAGCGCGCTGAAGCCGGCCTCCTGAAACGCCCCCCGGAAACTCTTGACTGATTCCAAATAGCGGAGTCTTATTGGCAGGGTGTCCTCATCGGCGAGTTCCGCGGACCGGCTGCGCAGCGCCGACCTGCGCGTGACCCGGCCCCGGGTCGCCGTCCTCGAGGCCGTGCACGCCAACGCCCACGCCGACACCGAGACGATCTTCACCGCGGTGCGCGAGGGCCTGCCCGACGTATCCCGCCAGGCCGTCTACGACGTGCTGAACGCGCTGACCGTCGTCGGGCTGGTGCGGCGCATCCAGCCGTTGGGCATGGTCGCCCGCTACGAGTCCCGTGTCGGCGACAACCACCACCACGTGGTGTGCCGGACCTGCGGGATCATCGGCGACGTCGACTGCGCGGTCGGCGACGCGCCGTGTCTGACCCCGTCCGACGACAATGACGTTCTGGATGGGTTCGTCCTCGACGAGGCCGAAGTCATCTATTGGGGCGTGTGCCCCGACTGCTCGACCGCTGAGTCCTGATCACTTCCCGTGATCGCAACCCGCATCACCACTGGAAAGGAACGCTGTGTCATCCGATACCTCTAGCACCAGCGAGAGCGAAAACCCGGCCATCCCGGCCCCGACGCCGAAGGCCCACGCCCCGCTGACCAACCAGGACTGGTGGCCCGACCAGGTCGATATCTCGAGGCTGCACCCGCACGCGCCCCAGTCCAACCCGCTCGGCGATGACTTCGACTACGCCGCGGAGTTCGCCAAGCTCGACGTCGACGCGCTCAAGGCCGACATGATCTCGCTGATGACCACGTCGCAGGACTGGTGGCCCGCCGACTACGGCCACTACGGCGGCCTGTTCATCCGGATGAGCTGGCACGCCGCGGGCACGTACCGCATTCACGACGGCCGCGGCGGCGCCGGGCAGGGCATGCAGCGTTTCGCCCCGCTGAACAGCTGGCCTGACAACGCGAGCCTGGACAAGGCCCGCCGGCTGCTCTGGCCGATCAAGAAGAAGTACGGCAACAAGCTCTCCTGGGCCGACCTTATTACCTACGCCGGCAACGTGGCCCTGGAGTCGATGGGGTTCAAGACCTTCGGCTTCGCGTTCGGCCGCGAGGACGTCTGGGAGCCCGAAGAGATCCTCTGGGGGGAAGAGGGCGAATGGCTGGGCACCGACAAGCGCTACTCCGGTAAGCGCGATCTCGCGCAACCGTATGGGGCGACGACCATGGGCCTGATCTACGTGAATCCCGAAGGCCCCGAGGGCAAACCGGACCCGATCGCCGCGGCGATCGATATCCGCGAGACGTTCGGCCGGATGGCCATGAACGACGAGGAGACGGCCGCGCTGATCGTCGGCGGGCACAGCTTCGGCAAGACCCACGGCGCCGGCGACGCCGAGCTGGTCGGTCCCGAGCCGGAGGCCGCCCCGATCGAGCAGCAGGGGCTCGGTTGGAAGAGCTCCTACGGCAGCGGTTCGGGCAAGGACGCCATCACCAGCGGCCTGGAGGTCGTCTGGACGCCCACGCCGACGAAGTGGGACAACAGCTTCCTGGAGACGCTGTACGGCCATGAGTGGGAGCTGACCAAGAGCCCCGCCGGCGCCTGGCAGTTCACCGCCAAGGACGGTTCGGGTGCCGGCACGATTCCCGATCCGTTCGGCGGGAAGGGTCGCAACCCGACGATGCTGGTCACCGACATCTCGCTGCGGGAGAGCCCGATCTACGCCGACATCACGCGGCGCTGGCTGGACCACCCCGAGGAGCTGGCCGACGCGTTCGCCAAGGCGTGGTACAAGCTGCTGCACCGCGACATGGGTCCGATCAGCCGCTACCTGGGGCCGTGGGTCGGCGAGCCGCAGTTGTGGCAGGACCCCGTTCCCGCCGTCGACCACAAGCTGGTCGACGACAAGGACGTCGCGGCGCTGAAGAAAACGGTGCTCGACTCGGGTCTGTCCGTTCAGCAGCTGGTCAAGACGGCATGGTCGGCAGCGGCGAGCTATCGCAACACCGACAAGCGCGGCGGCGCGAACGGCGGTCGGCTGCGCCTCGAGCCGCAGCGCAACTGGGAGGTCAACGAGCCGTCCGAGCTGGACAAGGTGCTGCCGGTCCTCGAGAAGATCCAGCAGGACTTCAACGGCTCGGCCTCGGGCGGCAAGAAGATCTCGCTGGCCGACGTGATCGTGCTGGCGGGTTCGGCGGCGGTCGAGAAGGCGGCCAAGGACGCGGGGTACGAGATCTCGGTGCATTTCGCGCCGGGTCGCACCGACGCCACGCAGGAGAGCACCGACGTGGAGTCGTTCGCGGTGCTCGAGCCGCGGGCCGACGGGTTCCGCAACTACATGCGGGCCGGCGAGAAGGCGCCGCTGGAGCAGCTGCTGGTGGAGCGGGCGTACCTGTTGGGCGTGACCGGTCCGGAGATGACGGTGCTCGTCGGTGGCCTGCGCGCGCTCGGCGCCAACCACGGCGGCAGCAAGCACGGCGTGTTCACCGACAGGCCGGGCACGCTGACCAACGACTTCTTCGTCAACCTGCTCGACATGGGCACGGAGTGGAAGGCGTCGGAGTCGGCGGAGAACGTCTACGAAGGGTTCGACCGCGCCTCGGGTCAGCGCAAGTGGACGGCCACCGCCAACGACCTGGTGTTCGGGTCAAACTCGGTGCTGCGCGGGCTGGTCGAGGTCTACGCCCAGGACGACAACCACGGGAAGTTCGTCGAGGACTTCGTCGCGGCCTGGGTCAAGGTCATGAACAACGACCGGTTCGACCTGAAGTAACTGTCGGTCGCTAGGCGACGCCCCGCGGGCTTTCGGCTCGCGGGGTGTCGTTCGGTTTGGGTCATCGAGTGTGGGGCCTACGCACGGGCGCGGGCCGCCGATTTTCGTGCGTAGAGCCCACGGTCGACGCGAGGCTCAGCGCGCGAGATCCCACTGGCCGTAGTCGGGCGCGAGGACGTCGTCGATGTCGACGTTGATGCCGCCGAGCAGCGGGCTCGGGTTCGACGGGCTGTTGACCACCGTCTGGTAGAGCACAGCCGCGGGCTCGCGCTCCCCGTTGGACCACGACCTCGTCTGCCACGCCCAGCGGTGCCCGGGTGTGCTCGAGTTACCGATGACGCCGTCGCGGATCGCCCACCCGCACGCCTTGGCATGCCCGTAGATGCCGGAGCGGGGCACACCCAGCACCGAGTTGATCCCCCGGAACCATTGCACCGCAACGCTATTCCAGGTGTCGACGTCGATGTTGTCGTCGATGCTGAAGAAGATCGGCGCCGAATCCGGGCCGCCGGCCGCGGAGTGCAGCCGCATCGCCGTGTGGGCGTCGGCCACGCCGCCGTCGTACCCGCGGGTGTAATCCGACGGGTCGGGCCAGCCCGGCTTGCCGTACTGGAAGTTGCTGACGATCTGCAGGCCCGCCGCGCGCAGCGAGTCGGCGTACTGCCGGGTGATGGGCTTGGCCTCGAAGTTCGCGCCGGGCCGCGACTCCGAGACGTAGTTGACCACGCCGGCGTAGCCCGCGGCCTTGATCTCCTCCGGCGCGATCCTCTTCTCGGCGAAGTCGATCAGCTTGATGTCGGTGGCCGCTGCCCTGGGCTCGTAGGCCATCATCGCCCCGAGGCCCAGCAGGGCCGGGGCATATTTCAGGACGTCGCGTCTGGAGAGTCCGCGCACCGCGCGATGGTAACAAAGTCGCGGGCTGAGCAGGGTTTTGTGTGACATCCTTTGCGGGTGCCTACCGGGGCGCCCCCTGCGGGGGTGGTGACCTTTCTTTTCACCGACGTGGAGGGTTCGACCCGTCGGTGGGAGGCAGACGCCGACGAGATGCGCGCGGCGCTGGCCGCCCACGATCAGGTGTTGCGTGAGGCGATCGAGGCGCATGCGGGCTGGTTGTTCAAGCACACCGGCGACGGGGTCTGCGCGGCGTTCGCCTCACCCGGGTCGGCGGTCGCCGCGGCGGTGGCCGCGCAACGTTCGTTGCGGTTGCCGGTGCGGATGGGAATCGCCACGGGCGAAGCCGAACTGCGCGACGGTGACTACTTCGGTGCGGTGCTCAATCGCGCGGCGCGGGTGATGGCCGCCGGGCACGGGGGCCAGATTCTGGTGGCCGAGTCGACGGCGGGGCTGCTCGGCGGGGTGGACCTCGTCAACCTCGGGCCGCGACGGCTGCGCGGCGTTCCGATGCCCGTCGGGCTGTTTCAAGTGCGCGCGCCGGGCCTTTCGACGGAGTTTCCCCCGTTGCGGGCGCTCGATACGACGCCGGGAAACCTGCGGCGCGCGACCACGCGGCTGATCGGGCGCGAGTCGGAGGTGGCCCAGATCGAGGCGGCGGTAAAGGCGCATCGGTTCGTGACGCTGACCGGCGTGGGTGGGGTCGGCAAGACCCGCCTGGCTGTGGAAGTCGCGGTGCTTTTGGCCGATGAGTTTCCGGACGGCGCTTGGCTTTTCGAGTTGGCAGCGGTGACCGATCCGGCGGCCGTGCCCGACGCGGTGGCGGCGGTGCTGGGCATCACCCAGCAGCCCGGTAAGACCGTCGGCGAGTCGGTGGCCGCCGCGCTGGAGGGCCGGGTCCGGCTGTTGGTGATCGACAATTGCGAGCACGTTCTCGGCGCCGCCGCCGACCTGATCGAGGCGATACTCGCGTACTCGGCGACGGTGCGGATCCTGGCCACCAGCCGCGAGGGGCTCGGAGTGCCCGACGAGCGCGTGTGGCCGGTGCGCTCGCTGGACGCCGCGGCGGGGGTCGACTCCGCGGCGGTGAGTCTGTTCGCCGAACGCGCCCACGGCATTGCGCCGGGCTTCTCGCTGGCCGACGCCGGCGAAGCCGCCGCGGTGACCGAGATTTGTCAGCGACTGGACGGGATTCCGCTGGCCATCGAACTGGCCGCGTCCCGGATGGCGTCGATGACCGCCGCTGAAATGCGTGATCGTCTCGACCACCGGTTCCGGCTGCTGGTCGGCGCGCGGCGCGGCCTGGAACGCCACCACACGCTGCGCCACGCGGTGGCCTGGTCCTACGACCTGCTGGATGGCACCGAAAAGGCCGTGCTGGAACGCGCCTCGGTCTTCGCCGGCGGGTTCGATCTCCAAAGCGCTTCTGCCGTAGCTGGATCGGGTGATTGCGACGAGTACGCCGTGCTCGACGTACTGGATGCGCTGGTGCGCAAGTCGCTGCTGCTCGCTGACAGGTCTTCGGGCCGGACCCGGTATTCGATGCTGGAGACGATCCGTCAGTTCGCCGAGGAACAACTCGTCACATCCGGTGCGGCAGAAGGGGTCCGGACGGCGCATTCCCACTACTTCGCCGGGCGCGAATCCGACATCATGGACCTGTGGGACGGCCCGCGCCAGCGCGAGGCCTACGACTGGCTCACCGGCGAGATGACAAACCTGCGCACCGCATTCCGCTGGGCCGCCGACCACGGCGATCTGGACACGGGCGCCGCGATCGCCGCGTATGCCGGACTCCTTGGCCCCTTTCTGGAGTACTACGAGCCGACAACGTGGGCCGAAGAACTGATAGAACCCCTCCGCGCCGCCGAACATCCTCGGCTCGCCGCCGTATGCGTGGGAGCGTCGCTGTGCGTGCTCCTCGGGCGCTTCGCAGAGGCGGTGCGCTACAGCGAGATCGGGCAGAGAGTTATCGCCGCCGCCGGCGATAAGGTGTCGTACTTCGGTGAGCCCTGGCTCGGCAGTGCGTATTTGTTCGTCGGTCGGCCCGACCGGTATGCCGAGATGTGCCGCGCCCAGCTGGCGCGCAGCGGCGGCACCAATACATTCGCCAGGGCGAATCTCGTGTTCGCCTTAGCCGTCGCGGGCTCGATCGACGACGCGATGGTGACCGCCGAGGGGCTCATCGAAGCCTCCGAGGCGACCGGCAATCCGTGGGTGCTTGCCTACGCACTTTTCGCGTGTGGGTTTGCGTACCGCTACGGCGATCCAGGCCGCGCGCTCGCGGCGTTGCGCCGCGGCGTGCTCGTCGCGCGGGACAGCGGCAACCGGTTCTTCGAGGCGCAACTGGCGTACTGGCAGTCCGGACTGGAGGCCGAGTTCGGAGACCGGTCGGCGGCGTTGGACGGCCTGGCCGTGGCCATCCGCAAGGACCACGAGTCGGGCAATATCGGCATGTTGCATAACCCGCTGGCTATCCTGGCCGTCGTCCTGGTGCGCCTTGGCCGCTACGAACCGGCGGCCACCATCGCGGGTTTCGCCGCGGTCAATCCGATGGCCGCCGCAACCCAGCCCGAACTCGGCACAGCAGTTGCCCGCCTCCGCGAGGTCCTTGGCGACCAGACCTACGAATCGCTCGCCCGCAAGGGACAGGCGATGACCATCGCCGCCATCGCGACCTATGCTTACGAGCAAATCGGCCTGGCCCGAAAGGAACTGAACGCCGTCCCGGAATAGATCGCCCCTATCCGGCGGGCCAGCGATAGGCGCCGAACACCGGCGCGACCACCACCCCCGGCGGCGACTGCCGGACGTAGGGAATGGCGCGCACCGCCGTCATCGCCACCGCGAGTTGGCCGCCGGCGCCACCGTCGGGTTCGTCGCCGATCCGTAGGTCGACGCGCAGCGGCGGGACCCCGTCGACGATCACCCGGACCAGGAACTGGTCGTCGAGCGCGTCACCGACGGACCAGAATTCCTCGGCGACCAACACCGGCCGGCCGCCGTGATAACCGCTCCACGACAGCGTCTGCGCGACCACCGTCCCCGCCGGGATGACACCGCACGCGACCTCGACATCGGCTGTGCCCATAGTGGTTTCGATGTTCGAGCGGATCTCGTCGAGCCGCAGCCCGAGGACGTCCGCGGCGGCGCCGAGCGCCTGCTCGTATTGCAGGGACACGGCCCGAAACATCGGCGAATCGGTGGTGATCTCTTCGGGCCTCTTGCCCATGCCCATGAGATCGACCAGCATCCGGCGCTCCGAGATCGCCGAGCAGTCGACGAACTCCTGCACGGTGATCCGGTCGACGCGCTGCGACAGCGCCGTGAGCCCCACCGCGAGGCGCTCGAACATGAACCCCGGGTGCTCGCCCGCGGCGTGAAACCGGGAGCCGCCGCGCTCGCACGCCTCGGCGATGCGCCGACGGGTGTCGCGATCGTAGGTGGGCAGGTGGTTGTACGACGTCGTCGTGATCACGTCCTTGCCGGACTCCAGCAGCGCCACGATGTCGTCGGTGTTGGTGTTGTCGGCCCCGGCCTTGCTGGCGGCGTGCAGCACGACGTCCGCGTCCAGCGCGAACATCGCCGCCTTGTCGTTGCAGGCGAGGACGCCGGTCGGAGGCCGGTCGACCAGGACGCCGGCGTCGACCCCGACCTTGGCCGGGTCGTACGCGAACACGCCGGCGAGCTCGAACGACGGGTTGTCGATGACCTCGCGTAGCTGCGCGGCGCCGACCGGCCCGGTGGCCCATTGGATGACGCGAACGGGTTTCATTGCGCCCCAACAGGATCGACGAGGCCCTCGATGGTCCCGTGCATGACGGTGCCGCTGGCGTCCGGCAGCACCCGGCGGGCCACCAGGAACTCGCTGCCCATCCAGCCGCGCCGGATGAACTTGCCGAAGCCGATGCGCGTGCCCGGTGCTCCCGTCGCCGCCGGCATCATCTTGATCTTTTCCAGCGCGTCCTTGACGCCGGCGCCGGTCAGCGGCCGCGCGGTGGCCAGGGCCGTCATCATCACGCGCCCGACATCGCAGCAGTAGAGCGGAAAGTAGTACGCCGGGCGGCGCCCGTGACGCGCCTCGAATCGGTCGAGGAATTCCTGGCCGACCGGGTTGCGTTCGTCGTACTGATCCAGCCCGACCCAACCGGCCAGCTGCTCGCGCCACCACTGGCTGAGCGCCGCGAACTCGAAGGCGGTGGTCGTGTATCGCGGTGGCATCCAGCCGATTTCGGTCAGCGCGTCGTTCATTCCGGGAATGCCCAGCCCGAACCCGACGTGCAGTATCGCATCGGGCTGACGAACGGCCAGCTCCGCCATGGCCTTTCGCTTGTCGGCCTGCACCTGCGGGATCGCCACCTCCGCCGTGATGGTCAGCCCCGCGGCCTTGCACGCCACCCGCGCCGTGCGCAGGTACTCGTCGCCGATCAGTGACGACTCGAACGCGATACCCGCCGTCTGGCGGCCGTCCAGCCTCGCGACGGTCGCCATGATGATGGGCTCCTCTTCCATCGAGCCCGCGGGCAATCCGAACGACCATTCGCCCAGGATGTTCTCGGAGGCGCCCATCGTGATGATCGGCACCTCGGCGAGGTCTTCGACATGGCGCCGCAACGCGACGGCGTTCTCGGACACCCACGGGCCGAAGATCACCTGCACGTCGTGCTCTACCAGTTCGAAGAACGCGTCGCGCACCGCGCGGAAGGAGCCGTTCGGCAGGCCCTGCACCGCGCGCACGACAAATTCGACCGGCCGCTCCAGCGCGCCGCGCGCCACGTAGTCGTCGGCGACCAATTGCAAAGCGGGAAGGATGTTCTCGTCGAAGCCGCCGTCCCCGTCGACGTAGTCGAACAGCAGCCCGATGCGGGCGGGCTCGATGGTGCTCATAGCGATCAGCGTCCCCGGGCCAGGGTGAAGCGCTGCATCATCAGGTCCAGCAGCTCGGGGGTCAGCATGCCCCCGGCGTACTCGACCCAGCACCAGCTTCGGGCCGCTGTCCCGGACGAACCGCCGGTCAGGCGCCCGAAGTAATGCAACGGGCTGCCGGCGGTGTCGAAGGCGAACGAGTACGAATCGGTGCCGATCGACGCGTCGAGGGCGACCAGCTTGCCGTCGCCGTCGAAGCTCGGCCGGGCCACGATGTCGTCGTGCACGGTGGTGACGCCGTCCTTGAGCTGGTAGCCCGGCCCGAAGGCCACGTCGTCGCGGCCCTGCCAGAAGCTGCCGCCGCCAAGGGATCCGTCGCCGTACTCGTGCAACCAGGACACCCACATGCCCTGCAGGTGACGCGCGATCGGCAGCTCGGTGTACGCCATCCCCGGCGGTCCGTAGGCGAAATCCTGATGCGCATATCCCGACACCTCGATGCCGGCGACCACCCCGGTCGCATACATCAGCTCGTGGCGGTAGTAGACCTCGTGGTCGACGCCGTCCTGGGCCGGGACGTGGGTCACCACGACGTCGCTGACCGTCCGGGCGTGCAGTTGCCAGCGCTCGCTCGCGTCATACCAGTGCAAGCCATCCGCGCCGCGTTCGAGGCGGCCGCTGGAGTAATTGGTCTGCAGCCGATCGCCGCTGTCGGTGTACTCCATCGGCTCGAACCAGTCGATCGAGGCGTACTCGTCGAACAGATGCGGCGCGTCGGGATCGAGGCCTTTGCGCAGGGCCCGGAACCCGCAGATGGGCGAGACGACGTGGGTCATGCCGACCAGGAAGTCGTCGGTCCCCCGCAGCCCCCAGTAGTCCTGACCGGACGCGTCCGAGAGGACCGCTCCCAGCCAGATGCCGGCCAGGCCCACGCCGTCGCCGGGCGCCCAACTCCGCCGGTAGTGATCCAGCGACGGCGTCTCGCGCGTTACCTCGAAGTCAACTCGATCCAGCACCCGATCAACCTATCGCGTGATGGTTGATTAAGCACCTAGTTACCGGGCTCCGCAGGTCGGCGACCGGAAAACGCAACCTGCGCGGCGCATGTTGCTACCATCGCTGGGTGGCCAGGCGAGGTGGGACCGACGAAGACCGGCGCGCCCGCGGGGACCGGACGCGCCGCGACCTCATCGCCGCCGGGCGTGCCCTGTTCGTCGACCCGGGATTTTTCCAGGCGTCCATCGGCGACCTGGTGACGCGGTCCGGTGTGGGCACCCGAGGGGCGTTCTACCACCACTTCGAGAACAAGGCGGAGCTGTTCCACGCGGTGTTCCAGGAGGTCGAACGGGACCTGATGCTGCGATCGCTGGCCCATCCCCCGCCCGGCCACAACGCGTGGGAGCGCCTGGTCAGCGGGCTGCGTGGATTCCTCGACGCCGCCGCCGAACCCGAGGTGCAGCGGATCATCCTCGTCGACGGCCCGGTGATTCTGGGCTGGCAGACCCTGCGCGCCATCCAGGAGGCCGGCAGCATGGCCGCGATCGAGGTGCTCGTCCATCGCGCGATCGCCGAGGGTTCCATCGAGCCTCAGCCGGTGCGCGAGTTCACCCACATGCTGGTGGCGGCGCTGGAAGAGGCGGCGCTGTTGGTCGCGCACTCGCCGAATCCCGACACGGCGCGCATGCAGGCGGCCGAGGTGCTGGATCGGCTCCTGCACGCGCTGACAACGAGCCTGCCCGCCGGCCGGTGAGTCCCGCGCGACGGCACCCCGCCGCGTTGCGTCATTTAGGTGGGCGAACTATAGTCTGGACACATGTCCAGTTTGCTGTCACGGGGTTCGGGAGTCCGTTGATCGCGATGGATTCGGGGGCGGCCGTCCGCGCTCATTCTCCGGCGGATAAGAGTTAAGTATGCGAATTGCCCTGCTGTCCTACCGCAGTAAGACCCATTGCGGCGGACAGGGCGTCTACGTGCGCCATCTCAGCCACGGTCTGGTGGAACTCGGTCACGACGTCGAAGTGTTTTCCGGCCAGCCCTATCCGGAGCTGCTCGACCCGCGGGTGCGGCTGACCAAGGTGCCCAGCCTCGACCTCTACCGCGAGCCCGACCCGTTCCGGGTGCCGCGGCCCGGCGAGATCCGCGACTCGATCGATCTGCTGGAACTGCTCACCGTCTGGACCGCGGGCTTTCCCGAACCACGAACGTTCACCATGCGCGTCGCGCGGCTGCTGGCCGAGCGGCCCGGGGACTTCGACGTCGTGCACGACAACCAGAGCCTGGGCACCGGACTGCTCGCGATCGCCGGCGCGGGGCTGCCGGTGGTGGCGACCGTGCACCACCCCATCACCCGCGACCGGGTGCTCGACGTCGCCGCCGCGCGGTGGTGGCGAAAGCCGTTGGTGCATCGCTGGTATGGCTTTTCCAAGATGCAGGAAGAGGTGGCACGCCAGATCCCCGACCTGCTGACGGTGTCGTCGTCGTCGGCCGCGGACATTGTCGCCGACTTCGGTGTCGCGCGGGATCAGCTGCACGTGGTGCCGCTGGGGGTGAACACCGAGCTGTTCCAGCCGGGAACGCAACCTCGCCATCCCGGCCGGATCATCGCGATCGCCAGCGCCGACACCCCGCTGAAGGGCGTTCGCACCCTGCTGCAGGCCGTCGCCAGGCTGCGCACGCGCCGCGACGTCGAGCTGCGACTGGTCGCCAAGGTCGAGCCGCACGGTCCCACCCATAAGCTCATCGCCGAACTGGGCATCTCCGACATCGTCCACATCACCAGCGGTCTTTCCGATTCCGAGCTGGCCGCGCTGTTCGCCTCGGCCGAGGTCGCCTGCATTCCCTCGCTCTACGAAGGGTTTTCGCTGCCCGCGGTGGAGGCCATGTCCAGCGGCACGCCCATCGTGGCCAGCCGGGTCGGCGCGCTGCCCGAGGTGCTGGGGACCGACGGCGCCTGCGCCGAGCTGGTGCCGCCCGCCGACGTCGACGCGCTCACCGGCGCGCTCGGCGAGCTGCTCGACTCCCCCGAAAAGCGGCGCACCATGGGCAAGGCCGGCCGCGAGCGCGCCGTCAACGTGTTCAGCTGGGAAGCCGTCGCCGCCCAGACCGTCGGCGTCTACGAGCGGGCGATCGCGCGATGCTGACCGTGGACTTCGACCGGCTCGGCATCGGGCCGGCCATCAAGGTCATCGACGTCGGCTGTGGGGCCGGACGGCACGCGTTCGAAGCCTACCGTCGCGGCGCCGACGTCGTCGCCTTCGACCGCGACGAAGCCGAATTGCGTTCCGTCGACACCATTTTGCGGGCGATGGCCGAGACCGGCGAGGCGCCGGCGGCGGCGTCGGCGGAGGTGGTCGTCGGCGACGCGCTGAACCTGCCGTATGCCGACGAGACGTTCGACTGCGTCATCGCATCCGAGATCCTCGAACACATTCCCGCCGACGACGCCGCCATCGCCGAACTGGTGCGGGTCCTCAAAGTCGGTGGCACGCTGGCGGTCAGCGTCCCACGCTGGCTGCCCGAACGGGTGTGCTGGGCGCTGTCCGACGAATACCACGCCAACGAGGGTGGCCACGTGCGCATCTACCGGGCTAGCAACCTGCGCGACAAGATCCGCAGTGGCACAATGGAATTGATGCACACCCATCACGCGCACGCGCTGCACTCGCCGTTCTGGTGGCTGAAATGCGCGGTGGGCGTCTCCAAGCCGGATCATCCCGCGGTGGCCGCCTACCACAAGCTCCTGGTGTGGGACCTCATGCAGCGGCCGAAGGTGACGCGGCTCGCGGAGTCCCTGCTCGACCCGCTCGTGGGCAAGAGCGTCGTCATGTATTTCACCAAGTCGCACGCGACCGAAAGTGAAGCCGCTCCGGGGTATTCCGTTGCGTCGGGTTAGCGCGCCGGCCGTCCCGGGCGTTCTCACCCCCGGTCAGTGCCGCCAGACCGCGCTGTCGATAGCCGCCGAGCAGGAGTCCTCGGGCGCCATCCCCTGGTTCGCCGGTGGTCACACCGATCCCTGGGATCACATCGAATGCGCGATGGCGCTCACCGCGGCCGGGCTGCTGGAGTCGGCGCGCGCGGCGTTCGAGTGGAGCCGCCGCACGCAGCGGACCGACGGTTCCTGGGCCATCCAAACCCGCGCCGGCGTCGTCGAGGACGCCAACAGCGACAGCAACTTCTGCGCCTACATCGCCACCGGCGTGTGGCACCACGCGCTGATCACCGGCGACGAGTCGTTCGCGGCGACGATGTGGCCGGTGGTCCACAAGGCGATCGACTTTGTCATCGACCTGCAGTTCGGCTACGGCGAGATCGCCTGGGCCCGAAGCGAAGCCGGGCCCCAGCAGGAAGCGCTGCTGACCGGGTGCGCCAGCGTGTTCCACAGTATCCGCTGCGCGCTGGCGCTGGCCGCGCTCGTCGACGACCCGCAGCCGGAATGGGAACTGGCGCTCGGCAGGCTGGGCCACGCGATCGCTGCGCATCCGGAGGCGTTCACCGAAAAGGACCGCTACTCGATGGACTGGTACTACCCCATCCTCGGCGGTGCCCTGCGCGGGCCGGCGGCCGCCGAGCGGATCAATCAGCGCTGGAACGACTTCGTCGTCGACGGTCTGGGCATCCGCTGCGTCGGCGACCGGCCCTGGGTCACCGGCGCCGAGACGTGCGAGCTGGTGATGGCACTCGACGCCATCGGCCACCGGTCGGCCGCGCACCGGCAGTTCGCCGCGATGCAGCACCTGCGCGAAGAGGACGGATCCTATTGGACCGGCCTGGTATTCGCCGACGGGAAGCGCTGGCCCGAGGAGCGCACCACGTGGACCGGCGCGGCGATGATCCTGGCGGCCGACGCGCTGTCGGACACCACCGCGGGCGGCGGGATCTTCCGCGGCGACGCGCTACCGATGGGCCTGCAGACCGACTTCGACTGCGAATGCGTGGCTACGGGCCGCTGATCCGTTCCAGCACCCGCAGCGACCCGATCGCCGAAACCTCTTCGAACTGACCGGAATCCATCGCACGCCGGTAGATGTGGTACGGCGGGCGCCCCCCGTCCTTCGGATCGGGGAACACGTCGTGGATGAGCAGCGCACCGCCGACCTCCACCCACTTCGCCCAGCCCTCGAAGTCCTCGTTCGCGGCCTGCTCGGAGTGGCCGCCGTCGATGAACAAGAATCGCAGCGGCGATCCCCAGCCCCGAGCCACGACCGGCGAGCGGCCGACGACGGCGACGACGTGGTCGTCGAGCCCTGCGGCGTCGAGCGTGCGACGGAAGGACGGCAGCGTGTCGAACAGGCCGGTGACCTCGTCGACCAGCGACGCGTCGTGGTACTCCCAGCCGGCCTGGTGCTCTTCGGAGCCGTGGTGGTGGTCGACGGTGTAGAGCACGCCGCCGGTTTGTTGCGCCGCCGCGCCGAGCAACAGGGTGGATTTGCCGCAGTAGGTGCCGATCTCGACGCCGACGCCGCCGCCGAGGTAGCGCAGCGCGGCGTCATACAGCGCGCGGCCCTCGTCGGGCGGCATGAAACCCTGCACCTGCTCGGCCATCGCGAACAGGCGCTCGGGCGAACTGACATCGGCGCGGCTCATCAGCCGAACCTATCAGGCGCGCACTCCCGTTCGGGCCGGCGAGCGGCGCGGGCGCAATCGCTCTAACATCGTGCTGTGCGCGCATTACCTATCCTCGTCACGGCCGGGCTGTCGGTCGCCGCTGCGGTGCTTCCCCTCGGGGCGCCGGCAACCGCGCCGAAGGCCGTCGCCGCCGGCTGTTCCCCCGTGCAGGTCGTGTTCGCCCGCGGCCGCAAGGAATCACCCGGCCCGGGGGTACTGGGCAACGCGTTCATCAGCGCCCTCCGATCCAAGGTGTCGAGGAACGTCAGCAGCTATGCCGTGCAGTACCCCGCCGACACCGAAGTCGCCCAGGGCGCCAACGACATGAGCCGCCACATCCAGGACGTGGTCAACAGCTGTCCCGACACCCGACTGGTGCTGGGCGGCTACTCGCTGGGCGCGGCGGTCACCGACGTGGTGCTCGCGGCGCCCGTCTCCGCCTTCGGCTTCGACAGCCCGCTACCGCCGGGCACCGATCAGCACATCGCCGCCGTCGCGCTGTTCGGCAACGGAAGCGCGTGGGCGGGCCCGATCACGAGGTTCAGCCCGATCTACGACGACCGGACCATCGAGCTGTGCCACGGCGCCGACCCCATCTGCAACCCGGCCGACCCGAACACCTGGAAAGAGAACTGGCCGCAGCACCTCGCAGGCGCGTACATCGACGCGGGCATGGCCAACCAGGCCGCCGACTTCGTCGCGGGCAAGCTCTAGCATCCGATTCGTTCGCGAGACTGTAACTGTCGACGCATCGCCCGAGAAGGGGTGTCGGCACTTACAGCCTCGCGGGGGGCTAACGCAAATTCGTTGGGTTCAGATCCTCGGGCATCTGCTGGCCGGCGTCCTCGTAGGCCTTCTTGATCGCGGCCATCGCCGGCGCGCCGAAGTCGCGCTTCTTGGCCACCACCGTGTCGTAGCTGGCCCGCAGCGGATCCAGGTGGCCGCGGAACTCGGGAATCACGTAGCGGCCCATCAATTCGTAGCTGCGCAGCGTCGCCGCGCGGTCGGCCCAATCGCCGGCCAGCACCAAGAACCCGCCGAATCCGCCTGTGGCGCTCTGCAATCGGTGCAATGCCTCGATCATGTCGTCGGGCGTGCCCACGATCGCGGCGTCCTCCGCGATCTCCTGCTCCAGCGTGTAGTCGTTCTTCAGTCCCGCGACGCGCTTGAAGTAACCGATGCGCTCGGCCTCCCGCCCGTCCCGGACCTCGGCCATGGCCTGCTCGCGCGTGTCGGCCAGGTGGGCCCGGATGACCAGGCGCCATTCCTCGCGCCGCAGCTGCTTGCCGCTCTCCGCGGCGGCCTTCTCCCCCAACGCCCAGTGCGCCGCGAGATCCTTCTTGCCACCGATCAGGCCCGCCCCGAGCGACAGCACGCCGACCCCGTGGGTGCCCGCGGCCGTCATGCCCGACGGCGACGTGCTCGAGGCGACCGCGATCGGCATCGAGCCGTTGACCGGAAGTAGTTGCAGCCGGGCCTCTTCCAGCGTGAACCAGTCGCTGTGATGGGTGACGGTCTCGCCGGCCAGCAGCCGGATGATGACGCCCAGCGCCTCGTTCATGCGCGGCCGCTGGGTCACCGGGTCGATGCCCATCATCGTCGCGTCCGAGATCAGCGCGCCGGGGCCCACGCCGAGCATCGCGCGGCCGCGGGTGAGGTAGTCCAGCTGCACGAACTGGTCGGCCACCATCATCGGGTGGTGGTACGGCAGGCTGACCACCCCGGAGCCGAGCCGGATCCGCGTGGTCCGCTGCCCGGCCACGGCCAGGAACATCGCGGGATCGGCGATGTTCTCCCAAGCCGCCGAATGATGTTCGCCCACCCAGGCCTCGTCGAACCCCCACCTGTCGCACCACTCGATCAGCTCGAGATCGCGTTCGTAGGTGGTCAGCGGGCTCTCCCGCACAGGGTGATACGGCGCGATGAAAGTCCCGAACCTCAACATGCCATCCTGCTCCTATGCTCTACGTCAACGTTCACGTTGAAGAAAGGACGCGCGCCATGCTCGACCCGGCCGCCTACCGCACCGTCGACGTCGCGGTGCATTCCGAGACCGGCGTCGCGGTGTTGACCCTGAACCGGCCCGACAAGGCCAATGCCGTTGACGACGTGATGCATTCGGAGCTCTCGACCGTGTTCGCCGCGGCCCAGGACGACGCCCGCGTGCGCGCGGTGGTGCTGACCGGCGCGGGCCGGGCCTTCTCCGCCGGGGGCGACGAATCCGCCACCCGCCGGTACGCGACGACGACCGGGCGCACCCCGATCGAGGAGGCGCGCCACATCTTTGACGACATCGTCGGGCTGACCAAGCCCCTGGTGGCCGCCGTCAACGGACACGCGATCGGGCTGGGCGCGGTGCTGGCCACCCTGGCCGACGTCTCGTACATGGCCGAGGCGGCCAAGCTCGGCGACCTGCACGTGCATGCGGCGTTGCCGGCCGGCAACGGGGCCGCGGTGATCTGGCCGCTGCTGGTCGGGCTCAACCGGGCCAAGCACCTGCTGATGACCGGCGAAATCCTCACCGCCGCAGAGGCGGAACGCTTCGGGCTGATCACCCGCGTCGTCGCGGCGCCCGACGTGCTGCCCTCGGCCATGGCGATGGCCGAGCGCTTGGCCGCGCTGGCCCCGCAGGCCGTGCAGGGCACGAAGGCGGCGATCAACCGGCTGCTGGCGCTGGCGTCCGGCGCCGTGCTGCCGTTGTCGCTCGCGCTGGAGGCCGCGGCCATGGAACACGCCGACTTCCGCGCCGCGATGGCGAAGCTGGGCCGCGAGTGAGCGGGACTGACCGGGCATCAACTCCGAACGCTACGACGCCCTTCCGACTTTTGTCAACGTCAACGTTCATGTTGATAAACTGGCAATTCGCAGGTCGCCGGGTCGATCGCGTATTTTGGCAAACCGACGGGTGCACGAGGGAGGCCGACGATTCCAGCCACACGCCAACAGCGCGGCGAACCGAGCGACAACGCACGCCGCCGCCAGGAACGGCGTAACGCCGATCGCCGCGCCTCCGGCGAGCGGTGGCAGACCATCCTGAAGGGCGCCGCGGAGGTCTTTCGCCGCGAGGGCTACGCCCGGGCCCGGCTCGAGGACGTCGCCGTCGAGGTGGGTATCAACCGCGCCTCGCTCTACTACTACGTGGGGACGAAGGAGGAGCTGCTGGTCGCGCTGATCGAGGAGCCGGCCTACGCGATGACCCGCCACTGCCGTGCGGCGCTCGACGCCGACGCGCCGGCCGACGAGAAGCTGCGCCGCGCGCTGCAGGCGTACATCGAAGACCTCGCCACCTACCCCGAGGTCTTCCTGCTGTTCAACGAAAGCCAGCACATCGCGGCCATCCCCGAGGCGGCCGACATCGTCGCCAACGCCGACGCGTACGGCAAGACGCTGCTGGCGATCGTCGAGGAGGGCGTGGCGTCGGGTGTCTTTCGCAAGGACCTCGACCCGCGGCTGGTGATGCTCGGCGTGCTGGGCATGCACAACTGGATTCACCGCTGGTATGTCCCCGGCGGGCGCAACACGCTCAACGAGATCGGCGACGCGTTCGCGGCGATGGTGCTGACCGGCCTTCGTCCCTGAATACGCCCGGACTGTACGCAATCTGGGGGTCAAGTTTGGATTGAACTGCGTTGACGCGCCGCCCGGGGCTGGGATTGAATGCAATCATGCCACGCTTGACGCCAATCCCCCGCGCTGAGGTCACCGACGACTTCACGCTGAAGATGTACGACTTCATGTTCGGCGACCGCGATCCGGTGGCCGAACCGGGCACCGTCGGCGGGACCCCCGGCAACTGGTGGACGGTGATGGCCCAATCCCCCGCCGCCCTGCGCCACGCCGTGCGCGGGTTCCGCCTCTACCGCGAGGAGGTCTCGATCCGGCCCGATCACCGCGAGCTGGGCCAGATCCGGGCCGGCTGGGTGGTGGGCAGCCAATTCGTGTTCTCCCAGCACTGCAAGGCCTGCCGGTCGGCGGGATTGTCCGAGGAGAAGATCGCCGCGATCCCGTCCTGGCAGACCGCCGACTGCTTCGACCACACCGAGCGGCTGCTGCTGGCCTACGCGGATTGCCTTGCGGGCCAACACGGCCGGGTGCCCGAGCGGCTGTTCGACCAGATGCGCGAGGTGTTCACCGACACCGAGATCCTCGAATTCACCTACACCACAACGATGTACGTGATGCATGCGATCATGTCGCGGGCGCTGCGGCTGGAATTCGACGACGCCGACGATCCGGTCGTGGAGGTCGAGGACCCCGACGGCGGCGGCGTGCTGGACATCGGCGCGGCGACGTCGGGGCGGGACTGAGGTGACCGAGATGGACGGCCGGTCACAGCTGGCCTACCGGCTCATCCGGCGCGCCATCGCCGAGGGCGACTTCGAGCCGGGTTCGCGGCTGGTCGAGCAGCGCATCGGCGAGATGTTCGACCTGTCCCGCACGCCGGTGCGGGAAGCGTTGCGCGCCTTGGCGGCCGACGGCCTGGTCGTCATCGAACGCAACCGCGGCGCCATCGTCGCGACGATGTCGGAGACCGACATCCGCGACCAGTACGAACTGCGGGCGCGGCTCGAATCGCTGGCGGCCGAACGCGCCGCGGTCCGGATGGGCGCCGAGGGCATCGCGGCGCTGGACGCGGCGATCGCCGACTTCGACGCCGGGATCGAGCTCGCGTCGGGCGGTTCAGCCGACGCGGGCCTGCGCCGAATCACGGCTGCCAACAGCGCCTTTCACCGGGCCATCGTCGAGGGGGCGCAACACCGGAGGCTCTCGGCGCTGCTGGAGCACGCCGTCGACATCCCGCTGGTGTACCAGGTCTTTCGGCATCAGACCCGCGCCGAAAGCGAGCGGTCGAACCTGTTCCACCGCATGGTGCGCGACGCCATCGCGGCCCGCGAGCCCGAGCGCGCCGGCGCGCTGATGGCCGAGCACATTCTGCAGGGCCGCGACTCACTGCTGGCCCTGCAATCGCGGCGCGAAACCGAGACGCACGCTTCGTGAGGGAGCGGTTCCGCCTCGACGGCCGCGTCGCGGTGGTCACCGGGGCGACGTCGCAGCTGGGCCTGGCGATCGCCCGCGCGCTCGGGGCCGCCGGAGCGCGAATCGCGCTGGCGGGCCGCCGCGTCGACGAGGCCGAGGCGCGGTGCGCCGCGTTGCGCGCCGACGGCATCGACGCGGCGGCTTTTCAGCTCGACGTCGCCGATTCCGAATCCTGCACGGCCGCGGTGGGTGCGGTCGTGGACCGGTTCGGCCGGGTGGACGTCCTGGTGAACAACGCCGGGGTGGGCACCGCCGCGCCCGCGACCCGGGAGGATCCCGAGCAGTTCCGGCGCACCGTCGAGGTGAACCTGATGGGCGCCTACTGGATGAGCCAGGCGTGCGGTCGGGTCATGCCGCCGGGCTCGGCGATCGTGATGATCAGCAGCATTTTGGGGCTGACCACGACGGGGCTGCCGCAGGCGGGCTACGTGTCGAGCAAGGCCGGGCTGCTGGGCCTCACCCGGGACCTGGCCCGGCAGTGGACCGGCCGCAAGGGAATTCGGGTCAACGCCGTGGCACCCGGATTCCTGTCGACCGGCCTGACCGAACACACGCCGGACGGCTTCAACGACGACTTCGTCGCCACCCGGGTGCCCGCCGCACGGCTGGGCGAGCCCGACGAGGTGGCCGCCGCCGTGCTGTTTCTGGCCAGCCCGGCCGCGTCATTCGTCAGCGGCGCGGTGCTGCCCGTCGACGGCGGCGCGCTGCTCACCTGACATCCGGGCCAACAGCAACCCGCGCAGGTGCTCCAGCACCGCGGGGTCGATCAACTCCGGCTCGTAGAGCAGTTCCGGCGGGAAATACAAGACGATCTCGTCGATGCCGGCCCGTCGCCAGCCCGCCACCCAGTCGTCGAACGCCGCCACCGACGACCAGATCGGGTCGGGGGTGGTGGCCGGGCTGCCCGCCAGGATCTGCCGGCGGATGCCGTTCGGGTCACGGCCCAACTCCGCGCAGAACTCGTCGAGCAGCGCCGAGCGCTTCGTGGTGAGCTCCAGCAGCCGCCGCGACGACAGCCCCCAGCCGCCGAAGGAACTCCAGATGTCGCCGAATCGGGCGGCCAGCCGCAGGCTCGAAACGTCGTGGGCGGCAACGCACAGCGGCGGCCGGGGCCGCTGGATCGGCGGCGGGCGCAGCCGGATGCCGTCAGCGCGATAGTGTCGCCCGGCGTAGTGGACGGGCTCGGCGCGCAGCAGCGCGTCGATCAGCTCGACCGCCTCGGCGAACCGTTCGGCGCGCTCCTGTTGCGGCCATGGCTCGGCGCCCACGAGCGCGTGGTCGGTGGGCGCATACCCGGCGCCGATGCCCAGCTGCAGCCGCCCGCCCGACATGTTCTCCAGCGTGATCGCCTGGCGCGCCAGCAGCACCGGATGCCGCAGGATGACGTTGGACACCAACGGACCCAACAGAATGCGTCGCGTGCAGCTGGCCAGGCCGGCCAGCGTGGTGAAGGCCTCCAGCCAATTCGACCTCGGCGCTTGCGGATTGGCGCCGTGGTCGTCGATCCACAGGCTGCGGAAGCCCAACTCCTCGGCGCGCTCGCAGCGGTCCACCAGCGTCGGCCACGCCGCGTTGGGAAACAGCAGGACGCCGAAGTCGGTCACTGACGGGCGTGCAGCGCTTCGGCTTGCTCTTGTTCGGCCGCGCGGCGGCGCGCGTCGCGCTCGTCGAGGAACTGCTGCGTCGCGCCGACGATCGCGTTGGTGATGTTGCCCATCAGCGTCTCGCGGTGGAAGATCGTCCAGTCCCGGCTGCGCTCCAGCGGTTCGAGCGAATCCTGGAACACCGGGGTGACGTACCGGCTGATCAGCTCGTAGGAGCGCAGCGTGGCCTCCCGGTTGGCCCACTCGTGCGCCATCAGCAGATAAGTGCCGAAACCCCCGGACTGCTTCTCCAGCCGGCGCAATTGGTCGATCGCCATGTCCGGGGTGCCGATCACGCCGACGCCCGTCTCGTTGACGGCCGCCACGATGTCCTCGCCCGGATCGAAGTCGCCCAAAATCGGTATAGCGCCGACGTTTTGGAAATAGTCGACCCATTGCGCCAGCCCGATCTCGACGTCCCGGCGCGCCTGCTCCTCGGATTCGGCGATGTGCATCGGTCCGCACATGCGCCAGCCCTGGCGGCTGACGGTGGTGCCGTGCGCGGCCGCGGTCTCGGTCGCGGTGCGCCAGTTGCGCGCCAGCGCGTCGAACGCCTTCTGTTGCGTCGCGGCGATGGACAACAGCCCGATCCCGAACCTGCCCGCCGCCACCGGCCCGGACGGCGACGCCGTCACCGCCACGCTCACCTCGATGCCGGGCCTGCTGTACGGCCGCAACTGCAGGCGGGCGTCGCGCAACGTGAACCAGTCGGTCTCGCGGTTGACGGGCGCCTCGTCGCGCCACAGCTCGAGCACCGCGTCCAGCGACTCGAGCATCCTGTCGCGCAGGCGAGTGGTTTCGATGCCCATCATGTACGCGTCGCCCGGAAGGGCGCCCGGCCCGACACCCACGATCAGCCGGCCCCTGGTCAGGTGGTCGAGTTGCACCATGCGGTCGGCGAACATGAACGGGTGGTAGTACGGCAGCGAGACCACGCCGGTGCCCAGCCGGATCCGCTTGGTGCGCGCGGCGGCCGTCGCGATCATCAGGTCCGGCGCGCCACTGATTTCCGTTCCGCCGGAATGGTGTTCGCCGAACCACGCTTCCTCGTAGCCGAGGTCCTCGGCGGCCTCGACGAGTTGCAGGTCACGCTCGAACGCGAGCGTCGGATTCTCCCCGACCATGTGGTAGGGAGCGATGAACACTCCAAAGCGCATGAGTTGAATCTACGTCTACGTTCACGTTCAACGCAAGGCCGGGGCTTACAGGCCGCGAGAGTGCAGCTGCCGACGCGTTTGCCCAGGAAGCGGTGTCGGTAGTGGCACTCTCGCGGTCAGAGGTGGGCGGCCCGCCGCGCCAGCCGCTTGGCCCGCTCCAGGTCGTAGTGCTTGCGCGTCACCAGCCGCTGGGCGAACAACCCACCGCCGGATTGCACGTTGGTCACCAGATGCCAGCCGCCGTAGGCGTCGGCGGTGGCGTCGCGGATGGCGTGGAAGAGCTTGGCGCGGGTGTCACCCGACACCTCGGGCGCCCCGGTCAGGTACTTGCGCAGCTGTGGGCCGATGTCGGGGTTGTCCAGGTCGGCCATCGACGGTGTGGTGATCACGCCGCCACCGGCGATGTCGTGCAGGTGCCGCACCATGAGGTTGAAATTTGCCGCGCCGAGGTATTTGGTGGCGTTGGTGTAGAGGTCGTCGGGATAGTAGTAACCCTCGGGCGTGGTGTGCGCGTTGCCGATCGCGGCGTCCATGCCGGCCCGCAGGATGGTGGCATGGATCATCATCTCGTCGATCTTTTCCCGGACGTGTGAAACCCGCGCCGTCCCATTGGCTTCCGCGATCAGCTGCGCCAGGCCCACCATCTCGTCGGCCTGCTCCACCATGACCGCGGTGCCGCCGAGGCGCTCCCACAGGCCCAGCGAGTGCGCGAAGATCCCGGCCTGCGCCGCGACCCCGTCGAGGAACACGTGCTGCTCGGGCACGAACACGTCGTCGAAGATGACGAACCCGTCGGGCATGCTGCGCCCGGAGCTCACCGGGTAGTCGCGATCGTCCCCGCCGCGGGCCTGCACGGTCCGGCTGACGACGTGCACGCCCGGCGCGTTGACCGGCACCGCACACGCGAGCGCGTAGTCCTCCTCCCCCGGCTTCATCGACTTGGTCGGCATCACCAGCAGGTGATGGGCGAACGGCGCGGCGCTGATGTGCAGCTTGGCGCCGCGGATCACCACGCCGCCGTCGCGGCGCTCGACCACGCGCACGTACTGGTCGGCATCCTCCTGCGCGGCCGGCGCCTTAGACCGGTCGCCCTTGGAGTCGGTGATGCACTCGGCGATGCGGATGTCGTCCCGACGCGCCTGTGCCACATAGGTATTGATGCGCCCGACGAACTCGGGGTGCGCGTCGCCCAGCCGCGCGGCGGCCACCACCAGCGTCATCAGCGACTGGTAGGTGACGTTGAGCAGCAGGTCCATGGTGGTCAGGATCGGCGCCCGGTCGCGCAGCTCGGCGACGCTGCGCGGCGCCTCCACGAGCGGGTTCACAGCGTCGGCGTCGGGCCGGTAGTACTCGTCGTAGCCCGCGGCGACCGCGTTGAGGGCCGGGGCGAGCAACGGGTCGGTGTCCAGGTCGACCACCAGCTTGCCGTCCTGGTAGATCCGCCGCCCGTCGCGGAGCGACTCCTTGTACTGTTCGCCGGTCAGCATCGGTGTTGCGCTCCTCGCTTATCGACTGGTCCGCTGATTAAACGGCTTATCACGGTCGGGGTCGGCCTCGCGGGGCAGCCCGAGCACACGTTCGGCGATGATGTTGCGCTGGATCTCCGACGTGCCGCCGGCGATGCAGTACTTTTTCATCTCCAGGAAAGACCTTGCGCCGGCGGGCATTTCGGCGTCCACCGGCCAGCCGAGCGTCAAATCGGGCCGCAGGTCGACGCGGATGCGGCCGGCGCGCTCGTGCAGGTCGGCGCTGACCAGCTTGCGGACGGAGTCGATGGCGCCCGGATCCCGGCCCGGGGTGACGCTGGCGCGAAAGCCGGAGGCCTGCAGGGCGCGCTCGTCAACGAGCATGTGCTGCAATCGGTTTCGCATGTCCGGGTCGTGCCACGCCCCGCCGGCCACCGCCTCGGCGATCAACTGATCGGCCACCCCCTGACCGACCACCGGCGGCCCGGTCAGGCTGTTGCGTTCCTGCATCAACGTGCTGATACCGACCTTCCAGCCGGCGTTCAACGGTCCCAGGCGCGCGGAGTCGGGTACCACGACGTCGGTCAGGAAGACCTCGTTGAATTCGGCGTCGCCGGTCATCTGGCGCAGCGGGCGCACCTCGACCCCCGGCGTGCGCATGTCCAGCAGGAAATAGGTTATCCCCGCGTGTTTGGGCAGCGTCGGGTCGGTGCGGGCCATCAGCAACCCGAAGTCGGCGGTGTCGGCGAACGAGCTCCACACCTTTTGCCCGTTGACCAGCCAGCGGTCGCCGTCGATCCGCACCGCCGCGGTGGACAGCGACGCCAGATCGGACCCAGCGCCGGGCTCACTGAACAGCTGGCACCACCGGTGCTCACCGCGCGCCAGCGGCCGCAGGTGGGCCTCGCGCTGCGCGTCGGTGCCCCACTGCAGGATCGTCGGGCCGGCGAGCCACACGCCGACGAAGTCTTCCTCGGGCCGGTCGAGGCCGCGGCGGCGCAGTTCCTCGACGACGGCGCCGCCCTCGTCGCGGCCCAGCCCGCGACCGCCGTGTTCGGCCGGCCAGGTCGGCGTCGCCCAGCCGGCGTCCCCGAGCCTGCGATACCAATCGCGGCGCGCCGGCGAGTACTTCTCGCCGGCGGCGGGCGGGTTGTCGTCGGCCTGGACGTCGGGGGTGAGATTGCCGGCCAGCCACGCGCGCAGCTCCTCGACCGCCGGGGGCACGGAGGCGGCTTCGGGAGTGAACGTGGTTTGGTTCTCGGCCACCCAGGCGCCGAGCCGGTTGCGGTGGGCCGACGGGTGATCGATCAGGTACTGGTCGGCCTTGGCGCGGCGCAGGTACAGGTGCGCGACGTGCTCCCACGTGTAGCCGATGCCGCCGTGCAACTGGATCATCTCGGCAGCGTTGTGCAGCGCGGTGTCCCCGCACGCGGCCGCCGCCACGGCCGCGGCGAACTCCGCGTCGGGCGCGCCCGCCTCCAGCTGCCGGATCGCATACCAGGCGCTGCCGGCCGCCAACTCGGCGCGCACGGCGGCGTCGGCCAGCCGATGCTTGAGCGCCTGGAACGCGCCGATCTGGCGGCCGAACTGCCTGCGGTCCAACAGATATTGGCGGGTGAGCGCAACGCACCGCTCGGCCAGCGCCGCCTGTTCGGCGGCCAGCAGCGCGGTCGCGCGCAGGCGCACCGCGGCCAGGACGGGCCCCGCGGTGCCCGGGACGCCGACGAGCCGGGCCGGCGCACCGGATAGGCGGAGGTTGGCCAGCGGCCGCGTCGCGTCCAGAGTGGACAGTCGCTCCCGGTGCAGTCCGTCGGTCACGGCGAAAAGCGTTGTGTCGTAGTCGGTTTCGGCGGCGATGAGGACGACGTCGGCGTCGGCCCCGTCGGGGACGTGGTGGAATTCGCCGCTGACGGCCCAGCCCTGCCCGTCGCGTTCGGCGCGGCCGGTGCCGTCGGCCAGGGTGGCGGTCCGCTCGCCGGAGACCAGACCGGGCAAGAGCTCGGCACAGGCGGAGACGTCGCCGGAGGCCACCAGCGCCGCGGCCGCCAGGCAGGCCGTGGCGAAATACGGCACCGGCGCCAGCTCGCGCGCGAGTTCCTCGCAGACGATGGCCTGTTCGGTCAGGCCGGCCCCGACGCCGCCGTACTGCTCGGGCACGGCGATGCCGAGCAGGCCGGTGTCGGCCAGCGCCGCCCAGCCCGCGCGCGGGTCCCGCGCCCCGGACAAGGGCAGGTGTCTGGCCACCACCCGGCGCGCCACGTCGCGCAGTTCGTCGAGCTCGGACGCGCGCGAGTGTGCCTCGAGGGAGACAGCCATTTTGTATACATTAAGGCCGCTTTGACAGGTGTCAACCCCCGCTTTGTGACCGGTTGTATGCAATCCCAGCGGAGCGTCTCGTGGCGGGGTTGGCACTCAGGCCCCCGGTCGCCGAGCGTGCAGCTATCGCGAAAAAATCGGCTTGGATTCAGGCGGTCGCCGCAACAAAAGTGGACGGGTCTGACAGTAGTCGTTGGAGTTCTTCGGCGGGGGTGCGCCAGCCGAAGCGTTTGCGGGGTCGGGCGTTGAGTTCGGCGGCGACGTTGTCGAGGATGCCGGGCCCGTGAAAGGACAGGTCGGTGCCTTTGGGGAAGTATTGGCGCAGCAAGCCGTTGGTGTTTTCGTTTGTGCCGCGCTGCCAGGGACTGTGCGGGTCGCAGAAGTAGATCGGCAGGCCGGTGGCCTCGGTGATGTTGGTGTGTAGCGCCATCTCTTTGCCTTGATCCCAGGTCAACGACAAGCGGAGCACCTCGGGAATCTCGGGGATCTTGGCGGTCATCGCCTCGGCAACGGTGGCCGCGGTGCGATCGTTGGGCAGGTGCAACAGCACCACGAATCCGGTGGTGCGCTCGACGAGGGTGGCGATCTGGGATGCCTGGTTTTTGCCGATGATCAGATCACCTTCCCAATGCCCTGGAATGGCACGGTCGTCGGCTTCGGCCGGCCGTTCGCTGATGTTGATCATGTCTTTGATTCGGCCACGAGGGTCGGTTGTCTTGCGGCCCTGATGTTTTCGTTGCGTCCGCCCACTGCGCAGCGCGGCGTTGACCAGCCGGGCCAGCTCACCGCGCGGCTGAACGTACATGGCCTGATAGATCGTCTCGTGAGACACCCACATCTCCGGATCGTCGGGGAAATCTTGGCGCAGCCGGCCCGCGATCTGCTCGGGGCTGTGGCGCTTTTCTAAGCGTTGCACAACCTCGGCGAGCAGGACCGGGTTGGTTTCGAGCTTGCGCGCTTTGGGGCGTGCCCGCGCCGCATCGGCGGCGTCTTGGCCGACCTGGGCGCGATAGCCACAGCGGGTGGCTCCCCGAGCTAATTCCCGGCTAATCGTGGACGGGTTTCGCTTGAGCAGGCGGGCGGCCTCAGCCTGGCAATACTGCGCTTCGAGCAGTTCTTCTAGGCGGCAGCGCTCAACAAAGGACAACGCGCCCCGCGGTGGCGCGTCGGGCTCTTCGTCGAGATCGACATCGGCGGGGATAGGTGTTTTTGGCACGTATCCAGCCTGTTCAATCCAGCGTCGAGCACTGTGTTCCGACACGCCGACACTCACCGCAGCCTGCGTCGGTGTCAACCCCGAGTCCAACGCCTCCCAGAAAGCCTTTTTAACCTGCTGCGAATACCGGATGCCGTAGTGCTTGGTATTGGTCTGATAGCCCGCAGTTCGAGCCCACGAGCGGCCCGTCGCGCCCGACACCCCAGCCACCGTCGCCGCCGCCGTCGGCGACAACCCCGACCTAACCGCCCTCCAGAACACTTCGCGCACCGACGCCGCCAACTCGACGTCCAGCTTCACACCATGACCACGAAACCCCGTCTGAGATCCCACGAGCAACACCCTTCAACGAATCAGGTGTTGCAGCGATCACTTGAGGCTGAGCGGGAAAATCCCGCAGCAGCTACACACTCGGCAAAGGTCGCCGATTTAGTCAGGCTGGGGTATCGCCGCTCGAGTAGACGGTGAAATTGCGAATGACGTCGCCCGCCGCGTATTTACGGGCGAGATAGGACGGATGACGGCGCATCGCTGCTCGCCGCTCGCGTTCCCGCTGCCGCGCCGCGACCCATGCCGGATGCGACCGAAGGTGGATAACCTGAGCCTCTGACGCATTCGCCACGATTCCAACTCCTCCCGATCAACCCGCAATAACCACCGCGGCGGTTTATGGGTTCGTGATCCAGAATGCCCCGGCAATACTGTGACCAAACCCTGCGCCGGGATGAGAATTAGCCATGAATTTCGGCGTCATCCCGAAAACCCGGTGCTGCGGACTCTAGCGGCGGACACCGACATCCACGGTTTCGCGTCGAGCCGGTGCCGCTGCTATGGTGCGGTGCTTATGCCGGAGATGGATCGCCGCCGCATGATGTTGACCGCCGGGATCGGCGCGCTGGCAGTCGCGCTGCCCGCCCCGAAGGCCCGCGCTAACCCGCCCCGACCGGCGCCCGGGGCGCCCAGCGGCCAGGCCGGGAACTACATCTTCCACGACGAATTCGACGGCCCGGCAGGCTCGGCCCCTGACGCGTCGAAGTGGGCGGTGGCCAAGGCCCGCGAGACGATCAAGGACCCGACGTACTGGGAGCGGCCGGAAAACATCGGGCAATACCGCGACGACCGCCGCAACGTGTTCGTCGACGGCAACTCCAACCTCGTTTTGCACGCCGCGAAGGATGGTCCCACGTACTTCAGCGGCAAGGTCCAAAGCCTGTGGCGCGGCGGCGTCGGCCACACCTGGGAGGCGCGGATCAAGCTCAATTGCCTGACCGCCGGCGCCTGGCCCGCCTACTGGCTGGGCAATGACGACCAGGGCGAAATCGACGTCGTCGAGTGGTACGGCAACGGCAGCTGGCCGTCGGCCACCACCGTCCACGCCAAGGCGAACGGCGGCGAATGGAAGACCCACAACATTGCGGTGGACGGCGCCTGGCACACCTGGCGATGCCAGTGGGACGAGGCCGGCATCCGCTTTTGGAAGGACTATTCCGACGGCGCGCAGCCGTACTTCGACGTGCCGGCCAGCTCGCTGCCGGACTGGCCCTTCAACGGGCCCGGCTACACCGTGTTCCCGGTGTTCAACCTCGCGGTCGCCGGCTCCGGCGGCGGCGATCCGGGGCCGGGCAGCTATCCCGCGGACATGCTCGTCGACTGGATCCGCGTCTGGTAAAGGCGCTCAGCCGAATTCGAGCAGGGTGTAGGCCCCGCGGAACGGCTTGGTCGGGCCGAAGTGCCAGAACGCGGGGAACAGTTTCCCGAAGATCACGCCGCGACCCTTCGGCATCGGCACGTCGTGCACCGCTGTGACTCCGGGCATGGTGTTGGCCAGGTCCGCCAGTTGATTCACTGAGAGGCTGAAGGGCATCGGCGGCACCCGGTAGCGCCGCGACGACAGCATCCCCCGCGGCGCCAGCTTCTTGACGAAGATCGGCGGCAGGTCGAAGAACATCTGCCCGCCCGGAAACCGTTGGGCGCATTCGGCGATCAGCCCTATGGCCTCGTGCGGCTGCAGGTACATCAGCAGCCCCTCGGCGGTGATGAATGCCCCCCGGCTGCCGTCGATCTCGGGCATCCAGCCGTAGTCCAGCGCCGACTGGGCGAGCTCGGTGATCCGCGGCGATACCGGCAGCAGCCGCCGGCGAAGCTGGATGACCGGCGGCAGATCCACTGACACCCAACGGAATCGCGCGTTCGGCAGCGCGCTGTTCAGCCGCCAGAAGCTGGTTTGGAACCCCTCCGCGAGCGCGACGACCGTCGCCTCAGGATGCTCGGTGAGGTACGCGATGGCGCACCGGTCGACGGCCAGCGAGCGCAACGCCATCTCCTGGCCCTTGCGCCCGAATTTCTCGAAGTCGAAGTCGATCGACTCGACGAGCTTGATCGCCATCGGGTCGTCGATGATCGGGTCCGGGTGGGCGGCCTGGTCGGCCCTGCCGTACAGGGTGAGCAGCGCGGTCTCCGAGACGCCGGTCAGCAGGCTGGCATCCACCTTGTCGGGGGTGCCGTCACCGGCGCTCAATGGGTGAGCAGCGCGGTCGCGCTCCAGACCCTGCGACCCGGGTTTCGCGGGTCCGGCTGCGGCAGCCAGGTCAGCGGACGCATGTACAGCGGCAGCCGATGCAATTTGTGGGCGGCCAGATACAGCGCCTGCACGTCCACGACGCGCCAGCCCAGGTCCTCGAAGAAGGCCAGCCCGTTCGCGGGGGCGAACTTGAACGGCGCGTTTTGCAGCATGCCGGCCATCTTCTTGTTCATCATCTGCCGCAGGCCGGGCCCGGCGAAGTCGAGCATCCACCAGGCCACCTCGGGGCGCTTGAACGCCGCCGACAGCGAGGCGATGTCGCCGTCGTCCAGGTACATCGACAGGCCCTCGGTGAGCACCAGGGCCTTGGTCGCGCCGCGCAGGGCGTCGTCGAGGAAGGCGCCGCGGGCCCGCGCGTCGGCGAGGTCGACGGCCGTATGGGTCAGCCGGCAGCGCGGCGTCTGGTCGGCCAACAGCCGGGTCTTCTCCTCGAGCAGCTTCGGCAGGTCGGCCTCCACCCAGGTGAAATCGGCCGGCAGGTCCAGCCGGTACGGCCGGGTGTCCAGGCCGGCGGCCAGGTTCAGCACCCGGTCGCAGCCGTTGGCGATCGCGTCGGCGATGGCGTCGTCGATGATCTTGGTCCGCGCCACCAGCCACCACCCGTTGCGGGTCGAGCGCGGCACCCGCGCGACGATGGCGCGGCCGTGTTCGCCGGCCAGCAGCCCGGCCAGCGGATCGCTGAACAACGCGTCGGGGCGGGCCGATTCGGTCGCCCGGTGCAGGGCCGTCCACCGGGCGGTGTCGGAAACGTGGGTGATCGTGTGCGCGGAGCTTGGCATATCAGCGTTATAGCAGGCCTACTGGCCGGCCTTGGCGCCGGCGAGCCACACGGCGGTCACCGCGCGGGTCTGCGGCGGCGGGAAGACGGCGCCCGGTTCGCCCAGCCGGCCGACCTTGACCGTCCACACCGGCGACGAGCGGTCGATGCAGGTGCCGGGACCCGAGTCGGGCAGCCACAGCACCGCGGGGTTCGCGCCGGGCGGGCTGCCGCATCCGTAGACGCCGACGTACCCGTCCGCGCGGCCGCCCCAGGCGCCGCCGTTACGGAACAGGCACTGGGTGCCGTCGTCGAGCGTCAGCGCGAACGGGTCCGGGTTGGCGTTCGCGCGCACCGGCGGCAGCGGGCCGTCGTAAGTCACGCGGTGCATGCTCATGGTCCACGGATTGTCCACGCACAGCAGCGATCCCGGCGTCGACGGCCAGCAGGCGTTGGCGCCGGCCGCGGTCGGTGAGCAGTAGTAGACGTCGTCGGCGACCGCCGACGGCGACGGGGTCGAGCAGTCGCCGGCCCGGCCGACATTGCCCGGTCCCGTCGCCTCGCGGTAGCCGTTGATCGGCTGGCCGGCGGGGCCGACGGCGACGGTGGTGATCACCTGGGTCGGCGGCGGGTCGGCGCCCGCGGGCACCGCCGATGAGCAGACGCCCGCCGTCAGCACGGCGATGGCGATCAGGGCCATTCGCGACATCACATTCACCATCCTGATCTTCCTGTCCGGCGACCTCCCGGTCCAGTACGGTGCGCATATGTCCGAGCGAAACCGCCGCTTTCTGCTGAGCAAGCGCCCCACCGGGCGCATCGGCCCCGACACCTTCCAGTTGAGCGAGGGCGCCGTGCCCGAGATCAGCGACGGCGAGGCCCTGGTGCGCGTCGATTGGATCTCGCTCGACCCGACCAACCGCATGTGGATCAACGACACCCCGACGTACCTGCCGCCGGTGGCCATCGGCGAGGTCATGCGCGCGGGCGGCCTGGGTGAGGTCGTCGCGTCGAAGAGTCCGCGGTATGCGGTCGGGCAGGTCGTGCAGGGCCTGCTCGGCTGGCAGGAATACGCCGTCCTCTCGGACACGTCGCTGGTCATGCCGCTCGAGCTCGCCGAGGGGGTCGCGCCGAGCGCGTACCTGGGCGCGCTGGGCACGACCGGGCTGACGGCGTGGATCGGGATCCGCGACATCGGCAAGCCCAAGCGGGGCGAGACGGTCGTCGTCTCGGCGGCGGCGGGCGCGGTCGGGTCGGTGGCCGGGCAGCTCGCCAAGGCCGACGGCGCGCGCGTCGTCGGGATCGCCGGCGGCCCCAAGAAATGCGCCCTGCTCACCGAGCGGCTCGGCTTCGATGCGGCCGTCGACTACCGCGCCGACGACTGGGTCGCGCGGCTGGCCGCGGCCACCCCCGACGGCATCGACGTGGACTTCGAGAACGTCGGCGGCGACATCATGGACGCGGTCTTCGCCCGGCTGAACATCGGTGCGCGCGTTGCCCTTTGCGGCCTGATCTCCGGCTACAACGCCGCCGACCCACCGCCGGGACCGCGCGCGTTCGGCAATTTGCTCATCCAGCGCGCGACGGTGCAGGGCTTCATCGTCCTCGATCACCTGGGCCGCGCGGCGGAGGCAGCCACCGGCATCGCGGGCCTGATCGCCGACGGCAGGCTCACGCCGCTCGAGACCGTGGTCGAGGGCTTCGAGCAGCTGCCGACGGCGATCAACATGCTGTTCGACGGAGCCAACGTCGGCAAACTCGTGGTCAAGCTTCGCGACGACGGGGCATAGACGATTGCGCAGCCGCGGCCAGGACTGCAGAGGCGCCTGGGGAACCGTCACATCCAACTGATCGCGATCGGCGGGGCGATCGGCACCGGCCTGTTCATGGGGTCGGGGCGGACGATCGCCCACGCGGGCCCGGCGGTCGTGCTGGTGTACGCGGTCATCGGCTTCTTCGTGTTTTTCGTGCTGCGCGCGATGGGCGAGCTGCTGCTGTCGAACCTGAACTACAAATCGTTCGTCGACTTCGCGGCCGACCTGCTGGGCCCGGCGGCCGGGTTCTTCGTCGGCTGGTCGTACTGGTTCGCCTGGATGGTGACCGGCATCGCGGAAATCGTTGCGATCACCGGCTATTCGAAGTTCTGGTGGCCCGGCGTGCCGGCGTGGCTGGTGGCGGTTGTGACCACCGGGGCGATCCTCGCGGTCAACCTGGTCAATGTCCGCAACTTCGGCGAGGTCGAGTTCTGGTTCGCCTTGATCAAGGTGGCCGCGATCGTTGGCTTCATTATCGTCGGCTTCGCTTTGGTGGCGACAAATTTCGTTTCGCCGCAAGGACATCGGGCGGCGGTCGAGAACCTCTGGAACGACGGCGGATTCTTCGCCACGGGTTTCATGGGCGCGGCGGGCGGGTTCCAGATCGCGTTTTTCGCGTTCGTGGGTGTGGAGCTCGTCGGCGCCGCCGCGGCCGAGTCGGCCGACCCGGGCCGCACCCTCCCCCGCGCGATCAACGCCGTCCCGGTCCGAGTGGCGATCTTCTACGTCGGGGCGCTGCTGGCGATGCTGACCGTCGTGCCGTGGCGCGAGTTTCCCAGCGGCGAATCGCCGTTCGTGACGATGTTCTCCCTGGCCGGGCTGGCCGCCGCGGCATCGGTGGTCAATTTCGTGGTGACGACCGCCGCGGCGTCCGCGGCCAATTCCGGGGTCTTCTCCACCGGCCGCATGCTTTTCGGCCTGGCCGACGAGGGCAGCGCCCCGGCGGTATTCTGCCGCCTGAACCGCGGCGGCGTTCCGGCGACCGCCCTGTTCCTCACCGCGACGCTGCTGCTGACCTCGATTCCGCTGATCTACCTCGGCGGTTCGGTACTAGAGGCGTTCACGCTCGTGACGACCATCGCCTCGCTGCTGTTCCTGTTCGTGTGGGCGATGATCGTCGTCAGCTACCTCGTCTACCGGCGGAAGCACCCGCAGCGTCACGCCGATTCGTCGTACCGGATGCCCGCCGGTGTCGTGATGTGCTGGACCGTCCTCGGGTTTTTCGCGTTCGTGGTGTGGACCTTGTGCACCCAGCGCGAGACCGCGATCGCCCTGGCCTGCTTTCCGGTGTGGTTCGTGGTCCTGGCCGTCGGGTGGCTTGTGGTGCGGCGCCGGCCCGACCGCGTCGAGAAGTATCGCCGGTTCAGGGCCGAGATGGGCTACGACGCGGCGTTGGGCACGTCGAAGTAGTCGCGCCAGGCGGTGATCTTGTCGCCGTCGACTTCGAAGGCTCCCATCACCCGGGCATGGATGGATCTGCCGTCGTAGACGAAGTGGTCGAGGCGCTCGGTCAACACCACGTTGCCCGCGACGGCCAGATTCAAGATCTCGATGTTGCCTTCCGACGTGCGGTCGACGTATCCCTGTACGGCCTTGCGGATTTCGTCGCGCCCCGAGACGGCGCCGAGGGGCACGTTGTCCCATACGGCGTCGTCGGCGAAGTGGCTGACGATCTCGTCGACGTCGAGTCGACTCCAGGTGTCGAGTTCGGCGCGGACGACGTCTTCGGGACTCATGGGGCGACAGTAATGCACCGCGAAACCGCGTGCACGTTATTGGGATCGGTAGCCGATGCCCCGCTTTGTACTTGTCGCAGTGACGACGCCATCCCGGCGGCGCCTCATGAAAGGAAGCCAGAGAAATGAAGATCGTGCCCACCAGCATCGAAGAGCAGATCAACCGTGTCGACCGTCAGCGCAGCCTGTACTTCGGGATCAGCGCCGGCCTGGTCGCGGCGTGGAGCGCGTTCCGCCTGATCTGGGTGCTGTACCTCGGATTGACGTTCGGCTGGTTCTTCGGGGCGATGGCCTTCCAGCTGGTGCTGTGGGGGGCAATCGGTGCGGTCGCTGGGATCGCGGCCGTCGGGTTCCTGACTCGCTACTCCAAGGGGTCGTGAACCTGGCGCGCTGTGCGCGCCGGGGAAGTCCCGAACCTGCTGGGAGGGTTCGGGACTTTTCCCGTTGTCGCTCAGCGCAGTTGCTGGATGCGGATCAGGTTCCCGGCGGGGTCGCGCACGGCGCAGTCGCGGAGCCCGTATGGCTGCTCGGTTGGCTCCTGGACGATTTCGGCATCGGCGGCCTGCAGCCGCTCGAAGGCCCCATCGAGGTCCTTGGTTGCCAAAAGCAGCATCGCGTAGGTGCCCTTGGCCATCATCTCCGCGATGGTGCGGCGCTCGTCGTCGGTGGTGCCCGGGTTGGCGGCCGGCGGGTTCAACACGATCGACGTGCCGGGCTGATTCGGAGGGCCGACGGTGATCCAGCGCATCGCACCCTTTCCGACGTCGAGGCGCACCTCGAAGCCGAGGGTGTCGCGATAGAAGGCCAGGGAGGCTTCCGGGTCCTGGTGGGGCAGGAAGCTCGAATGAATCGTGATGTCCATGAACGTCAGGCTAGGTGCGGCCCGGTGACGCTCGCTTCTCGATTCCTGATCGGTCTGGTCACCTGCTTGGCGACGCACGGCGGTATCCCCGCGGTCGCGTCGGCCGCCCGGCGCCGATACGTGCTGGGGGGCATGCCGACCAGTTCGGTGAACCGGGTGCTGAAGGTGCCCAGCGACGAGCAGCCCACCGCGAAACACACCTCGGTGACACTGAGATCACCGCGACGCAGCAGCGCCATCGCGCGCTCGATGCGCCGCGTCATCAGGTACGAGTAGGGCGATTCGCCGTAGGCGCACCGAAATTCGCGACTGAGGTGCCCGGCGGACATGTGCACCCCTCGGGCGAGGGCTTCGACGTCCAGCGGCTGGGCGTAGTCCCGGTCGATCCGATCGCGGACGCGGCGCAGCAACGCGAGATCGCGCAGTTGCTGCTGGCCGGAGCTACCGGTCATCAGGCCTCAGGCGCCGACGAGCTCGGGATGGAACTTGGCGGCCATGCGGCGCAGGCCGTCTCGCCAGTCGACCGTCGTGCCGCCGACGAGCTCGTGCATCCGGGTGACGTCGGTGGGATTGCCGCGCAGCGCCTGCTCGCTCTCCTCGAACACCGGCTCCCTGCCGACCAGCGAACCCAGATAGCCGCACCATTCCTGCAGGCTGACCGTCTGGTGGCCGCACCAGTTGACCGTGGTCGCCGGGACCGTCGCCGCCTCGAGCAGCTTCGGGATGGTCGCGATGATGTCGTCCTCGTGGATCGGGTTGTAGCACGCCGGCCCGCCGGGCGGGACCGGGATCGGGATGCCGGCCAGCATCATCTCCATGTGGTAGAACGGCCACCCGCCGTTGTCGCCGTAGGGGACGTTGAGCCGGGCGATGATCGTGGGCACGTCGAGAACGCGTGCCATCGACCGGGCGACGACCTCGCCGGCGATCTTGGAGATGGAATAGGTGGGAAACAACGGCTTGTGGTTGTCGCCCAGCGCGGCGGACTCGGTCCGGACTTCGTCGCCCGGCGGGTCGTACACGGCCCCGGACGAGCAGTGCAGGAACGCCTTCGCGCCGCGGCAATGCGCCATCAGCGGGCCGACCGACTCGGCGTTGGCCTTGAGGTCCTTGTCCCAGCTGCCGCTCTTGGCCACCGCCAGATTCAGGACGTAGTCGAAATCGGTTGGCAGCCCGGTGAAGTTGCCGGCCGCGAGGTTGACCGTCTGGCAGCGAATCCCCGCCCGCTCCAAGCCTTCCCGCGCCGCGGAGTCGGTGAAGCGGGCGATGCCCCACACCTCGTTGTCGGCCGCCAGCGCCAGGGCGATGGGGGTGGCGATTTGACCGGTCGGACCGGTGATCAGGATTTTGGCGTCGCGCATGAGCTGATCGTAGGCGTTCACAGGCCGGGCTGATCTTCGATGATGCCCAGCCAGATCTGCGCGACGTCGATCGCGACCTTCTCGCTGATGAAGGCGTGCTGGGTGCCGGTGTAGATGTCGCGGAACGCGCGCTCGAGTCGGCTGCCCTCGCGGATCGAGCTGGTGCCGGCGACCAGGTGCGCCCACTCGGCGCAGGCCCGGGCCGTGTCGGTGGCGTACACCGCGGCCACCCGCATGTCCGCGCGCAGCGCCGGGGTCAGGTCTGCCCCGGCGGCGACGGCGGCCTCGGCGGTGGTGAACGCGTCGAGCACCAGCAGACGCGCGGCCCGCCAGGCCGCCCGGTGATGGGCCAGCCCCTTCTGGAACGTCGGGCGGCTGGCCAGCGCCGCCATGTCGCTCATCCGGAACTTGGTCGCCGCCAACTCCTGGACGTCGTCGAGCATGCTCTTGGCCACGCCCAGCGCCCACGACGCGTGGCCCGCCGCGGTGACCGGCATCAGCCCCATGCGCGTGGCCGGCGACGTGCCGCGGTAGGGCTCGCGGACGAACAGCTCGAAGGTGCGGCCGTCGGGCACGAAAACCTCTGTGGCGCTGTAGTCGTAGGAGCCGGTTCCCTTGAGCCCCTGCACGTACCAGCCGTCGTCGAAACTGATCTGCTCCCGCGGCACCACGGCGACCCGCATCTCGGGGAATCCCTCGCTGATCCAGCGCATCTCGCCGTTGTCCATCGGGAAGAACCCGGCCGCCACGTACTGCGAGTGACCGATGCCCGAGCCGAAGTTCCACGCGCCGCTCACCACGTAGCCGCCGTCGACCACGGTGCCCTGCCCGTTGGGGAAGAACTGGCCGCCCATCGTGACGCGGTTGTCGTGCGCGGTGAACACCTCGGCGAACCCGTCGTCGGGCAGATAGGCCGCCGCGGCGAACGACGACGGCAGGTTGGCGATCCCGACCCACCCGAACGACCCGTCCTGCCAAGCCATTTCGATCCACGCCTCGATCATCTCGGCGAACGAGGGCTCCACGCCGCCGGCCGGGATCGGGTTGAACGCCGACATCAGGCCGCTGGCCCACATCTCGTCGACGATCGCCGGGGTCAGGGTGCGCGCCCGCTCGGAGTCGGCGGCCTCGGCGCGCACCAGCTCGCGCATCCCGCGGGCCAGCGAGACCACCCGGTCCTCGGTGTCGGCTAACGACGTCATCGGCGTCCTCCTCCAATCGGCGGTCCGATCACTCTACGGTGTGCTTGTGCGCTGGATTGTCGACGGCATGAACGTGATCGGGAGTCGCCCCGACGGCTGGTGGAAGGACCGCGGCCGCGCCATGCTGACGCTGGTCGACCGGCTCGACCGGTGGGCGCCAACCCAAGGAGGCCAAGTGACCGTGGTGTTCGAGAAGCCGCCGTCGACCGCGATCGCCGCGTCGGTGGTCGAGATCGCGTATGCGCCGAAGGCGGCGGCCAATTCGGCCGACGACGAGATCGTCCGGCTGGTGCAGGCCGACGCACGGCCGCACGAGATCCGGGTCGTCACCTCGGACAAGGGGCTGGCCAGCCGCGTCGCCGCGCTGGGCGCCTCCGTCGAGCCGGCGGCCGGCTTCCGCGACCTGATCGATCCGCGCGGCTGATGGCCGGCAACCGCGTCTGCGCACTCGCCGGGATCGACATCCCGATCATCCAGGCGCCCATGACCTACATCGCCGGCGCCCAGCTGGCCGCGGCGGTCTCGAAAGCCGGCGCGCTGGGGATCATCGAAACGACATCCGAGCAGGGCCGGGCCGACCTGCGCCGGGTGCGCGAGCTCACCGATCGCCCGGTGGGCGCCAACATCGCGCTGCTGTTCAACCGCGACCCGGCCGTGATCGATCTGCTCGTCGCCAACGGGATCCGGTTCGTGACCACCTCGGCCGGCGACCCGTCGCTGTTCACCGACCGGCTGCACGACGCCGGTCTGACCGTGTTCCATGTGGTGGGCACGCTGGCCGCCGCGCAGAAGGCCGTCGACGCCGGCGTGGACGGGCTGGTGGTCGAGGGAGTCGAGGGCGGCGGGTTCAAGAACCGGTTCGGCGCCTCGACCATGGTGCTGCTGCCGTTGGTCGCCGCCCACGTCGACGTGCCCATTGTGGCGGCGGGTGGGATCTGCGACGCCCCGTCCATGGCCGCCGCCCTGGTGCTGGGCGCCGAGGGCGTGCAGATGGGCACCCGGCTGATGGCCTCGGCGGAATCACCGGTGCACGGCAACCTCAAGCGGGCCGTCGCCGGCGCCGACGAGACGGCGACGGTGTTGCTGCCCCTCGACGGGAAGCGGATGATGCGCGTGATCCGCACTTCCGCCGCCGAAAGGCTGGACCGCACTGGGTCTTTCGAGGACGGCGGCGCGGCGCTGCAACGCGTGCAGCGGCTCTACTTCGACGGCGACATGGACGCCAGCGTCGCCAACACCGGTCAGGTGGCCGGCCGGATCGACGACGTCCCGCCGGCCGCCGACATCATCGAACGGATGTGGACCGGCTGCCGGCGGGTGCTGGCCGCCACGGCCGAACGGCTGGGGCAGGCGGGTTAGCTCACCGCGGCCAGCGCCGCGTCGTAGTCGGGCTCCTGCGCGATCTCGGGCACCAGCTCCGTGTACGCGACGTTGCCGTCGGCGCCGACCACGACCACGGCGCGCGCCAGCAGCCCGGCCATCGGACCGTCGGTGATGGTGACGCCGTAGCTCTGGCCGAAGTCGTCGCGGAAGGCCGACCCGGTCTTGACGTTCTCGATGCCCTCGGCGCCGCAGAACCGCGCCTGGGCGAACGGCAGGTCGTTCGACACGCACAGCACCGACGCGCCGGTGGCGGCCGCGCGCTCGTTGAAGGCCCTCACGCTGTTCGCGCACACCGGGGTGTCGATGGACGGAAAGATGTTCAGCACGACGGGCTTACCGCCGAACTGGTCGCTGCTGAGCGCGCCCAGGTCCGTGCCGGTCAGGCTGAAGGCCGGGGCCGGGGATCCGACGGCGGGAAGCTCGCCGGCGGTGTTGATCGGATTTCCACGCAAGGTTATCTGTGCCATGGCCACAGTCTGCCAAGGCCGATGCGACCGCCTCGGGTCAGGTCGACATGTCCTAATTGGTGGGGTGCATGGCGTAGACGCCATCGCCGGTCTGGCGAACACTGAGTGGATGCCTCGCAAGGTGGTGATCGTCGGCTTTCCCGGCGTCCAGGCACTCGACATCGTGGGACCCCACGACGTGTTCACCGGCGCCGCGCTGCTGACCGGCGGCGGCTACGACGTCGCCGTGTCCTCCGTCGGTGGCCGGCCCGTGACCACCGCGACCGGGCTGGGCTTCCTGGCGGGGCCGCTGCCCGACCCGAGCGAACCCATCGACACCGTCGTGCTGCCCGGCGGCGGCGGCGTCGACGGGGCGCGCCGCGATCCCGAGTTGGTGGGCTGGATCAAGAGGGTCGCCGGCAGCGCCCGCCGCGTCGTCACCGTGTGCACGGGCGCGTTTTTGGCCGCCGAGGCCGGACTGCTCGACGGGCGGCGGGTGACCACGCACTGGGCCTTCGCCGGGAGGTTGGCCCGCGACTTCCCCGCCGTCGACGTCGATCCCGACCCGATCTTCGTGCGCAGCTCGGACACACTCTGGACGGCCGCGGGCGTCACCGCGGGCATCGACCTGGCGCTGTCCCTGGTCGAGGACGACCACGGCACCGAGGTCGCGCAGACGGTCGCGCGCTGGCTCGTCCTGTACCTGCGCCGTCCCGGCGGGCAGACCCAGTTCGCGGCGCCGGTGTGGATGCCGCGCGCCAAGCGCGCTCCCATCCGCGACGCGCAGGAGGCCATCGAGGCCGAGCCGGGCGGCCAGCACAGCGTCGACGACCTGGCCCGCCGCGCGGCGATGAGCCCACGCCATTTCACCCGGGTGTTCACCGACGAGATCGGTGAGGCGCCCGGGCATTACGTCGAACGCATCCGCACCGAAGCCGCGCGCCGGCAGTTGGAGGAGACCGACGACACCGTGGTCGCGATCGCCGCCCGGTGCGGGTTCGGCACAGCGGAAACCATGCGGCGCAACTTCGTTCGACGCATGGGCATCTCACCGGATCAGTACCGCAAGGCCTTCGCATAGTGGAAAGGATGTCGCAAATGACTCAAATCGCCATCGTGGCTTACCCGGGATTCACCGCGCTCGACATGATCGGGCCCTACGAGGTGCTGCGCAACCTTCCCGGCGCCGAGGTGCGGTTCGTGTGGCACGAACCGGGGCCGATCACCGCCGACTCCGGGGTGCTGGTCATCGGCGCCACCCACTCGCTGGCCGAAACCCCTTCCCCCGACGTGGTTTTGGTGCCGGGCGGCCCGTCGACCCCGGTGCACGCGCGGGACGAGGCGCTGCTGGAGTGGCTGCGCGATGTGCACCGCACCGCGAGCTGGACGACGTCGGTGTGTTCGGGATCGGTGATCTTGGCGGCCGCCGGTTTGCTTCGGGACCAACGGGCGACGTCACACTGGGTGAGCCTCGCCGCGCTGAAGGCGTTCGGCGTCACCCCGGTCGCCGACGAGCGGATCGTGCGGTCGGGCGACGTCGTCACCAGTGCGGGCGTGTCCGCGGGCCTCGACCTTGCCCTGTGGCTGGCCGGGCAGCTCGCCGGCGAAAACCGCGCCAAGGCAATCCAGCTCGCGCTCGAATACGACCCGCAGCCACCGTTCGACTCGGGCCACATGTCCAAGGCGTCGCCCGGCACGAAGGCCGCCGCCACCGCCCTGCTGTCCAGGGACAGCGTGACGCCGGCCAACATGAAGGCCACCGCCCGGCTGGCCTGGGATCAGGCGCTGGCGGCGGTCCGGTCGCGCCGGCGGGGGCGGCGCGCGGTGGCCGCGCGGTAACCCCAACGCCGAGTGTGAAATTCGCGACGCGACACGCCGGTGGAGCGTCGTAGATTGCACACTCGGCGGAACGGGCTATGCCTGGGGCTGCAGAATCTGGTCCGACGCCAGCTGTCCGCCGGCCTGCATCCACGCGGCGACAACCCGCGGCGCGTCCCGGCCGGGGTTGTAGATGTCCTCCTCGCTGGAGAACAGGCCGTCGCCCGCGTAGACGAGCCGGGTCCAGTTGGGGAACCAGAACGGCTCGCCGTTCGGGTCGCTCGGGTGGTCGAGCAGGTTCCTGATCATGACGACGACGGCGTCGTTGTCGTCGTCGTAGGCGATCCAGTCGTTGGGAAAGCGCATGTGCGGGAACGGCGCCATCACGGCGACGATCCAGTCCCGCACCGCCTCGCGGCCGTGGAAGACGCCGTAGTGATGTTCGGTGTAGACGACGTCCTCGGTGAACAGGTCCGCGAACGGTCGCCAGTCGCCCGAGGAGCTGCACCCCTCGACGACGGCCGTGTAGTTTGCGACGGCTCGCTCGATTTCGGTCCTGCTGAATTTGCCCATGTCGGACACACTAGAACGTGTTCCGCCGGAATGGAGACCTCAAATGAACGTGCTCGACCTGTTCGACTTGCGCGGCAAGCGGGCCCTGGTGACCGGAGCGTCCAGCGGCATCGGCAAGGAGGTGGCGCGGGCATACGTGCATGCGGGCGCCGAAGTCGCCGTCGCGGCGCGGAAATTCGAGGCCCTGGACGCCGTCGCGAGAGACCTCGCCGGCGCGGGGGGCCGGGTCCTGCCGGTGCGCTGCGACGTGACCCGGGCCGAACAGGTCGACGAGATGCTGGACCGGGTGACCGCGGAGCTGGGCGGCGTCGACATCGCGGTCTGCAATGCCGGGATCATCTCCGACACCCCGATGCTGGACATGCCGCCCGAGGAATTTCAGCGCATCCAGGACACCAACGTGACGGGCGTATTCCTCACCGCGCGGGCCGCCGCGCGGGCGATGGTCCGGCAGGGGCACGGGGGCACCATCATCACCACCGCCTCGATGTCGGGCCACATCATCAACGTCCCGCAGCAGGTCGGCCACTACTGCGCCTCCAAGGCCGCGGTCATCCACCTGACCAAGGCCATGGCCGTCGAGTTCGCGCCGCACGGCATCCGGGTCAACAGCGTCAGTCCCGGCTACATCCTGACCGAACTCGTCGAGCCGCTGGCGGAGTATCACGCGCTGTGGGAGCCGAAGATCCCGATGCGCCGCCTGGGCCGGCCCGACGAGCTCACCGGCATGTACGTGTATCTGGCCAGCGCGGCGTCCAGCTACATGACCGGCTCCGACATCGTCATCGACGGCGGCTATTCCTGCCCGTGACGGACCTACCCCTCGAGCTGACCGGAAATCCCCCGCTCGACGGCGGCCTGCGTCGTCGCCGGCAACACGATGAGCCCGTCGAGTTCCTTGCGGGCCACGTCGAAGGCCTGCTGACGTTCCTGCGGTGTCGCAGCCGGGTCCGACGCCACCCGCAACAGGCTCTGGGCGCGCGCGATCCGCTGCTGGTCGGTGCGGGAGAAGTCGCCGCGGCGCCGGCGCGTCGCCTCGGCCTCGGCGACGTCGAATGCGGTCACGTATTCCTCGACCGCGGACTGATACCGCGCCGCCGCTTGGCTGTCGTCCAGCAGCTCCTCGGCCTGGACCGGGCGCAGGAAGTCGGCCCGCAGCTTGGCCTTGTGGAAGCCGACCGTGAGCGGGTCGCGCATGTCGGTCATCAGCGGGAAGTCGAGCAGCTTGGCGACGTCGAGCTCGTAGTCGAGCCATCGCGCGTCGGTGCGGCGGTGCTCCTCGATCACGCGGCGCAGCGAACGCCATTGCGCCGCTTGGCTAGTGGGGCCGGGCTCGGGGGGTTCGGCGGTCGCTGGCGGTTGCTCGGCGCGGCGCTTGTTGGCCGTGAACGTCTTGACCGCCGCCACGGCCACGCCCGCCAGCGGCAGGATCACGATCAGCAGCTCCGCCAACCGGAAAAGCAAGCCCACCCGGCCAGGATGCCACCAACTAGTGCACCCCCAGGGTGGCGGCGAGGTATTCGGCACGACACGCCCGCCGGGCCAGCTTGCCGCTGGTGGTGCGCGGGATGGCGCCGGCCGGCAGGAACACCACGTCGGCGACGGTCACGCCGTGGCGGCGCGACACCGCGTTCTCGATCGCCTCGATCGCCGGGGCCGGGTCGTCGCGGCTGGTGCCGGCCGCACGTTCGGCGACGATCACTAGTTGCTCGCCGCCGGCTGCCGGCGCGGAGAACGCCGTCACGTACCCGCGGCGCACCATCGGCGACGCTTCCGCGGCGGTGGCCTCGATGTCGTGCGGGTAGTGGTCGCGGCCCGCGACGGTGACCAGGTCGGCGATGCGGCCGGTGACGTAGAGCTCGCCGTCGAGGTACACGCCGAGGTCCCCCGTGCGTAGCCAGCTCCGATCGATCGTCGAGCCCTCGGCGTGGCTGCCTTGGGCGAGGCGCGATTGCAGCTCGGCGCCGAACGCCCGGCGCGTCTCCTCCGGCAGCCCCCAATATCCGCGACCGACGTTGTCGCCCTGCAGCCAGATCTCGCCGACCTCCCCGTCGGGCAGCTCGGCTCCGGTGTCGGGATCGACGATGACCGCGCGCAGGCTGCGGGCGACCCGGCCGCAGGACACCTGCGCCACGGCGTTGGGCTGGTCCGCCTCGGTGCGCACCGCGTGGCCGGCGCTGAGCTGTTCGCGGTCGAGGTAGACGACGGACGCCTCGGCCGATGGGTCGATGGTCGCGATCATCAGGGTGGCCTCGGCGATGCCGTATGAGGGCTTGAACGCGGTGCGCGGCAACCCATATGGCGCAAACGCCTTGTTGAAGGTCCGGATCGCGTCGATGCTGACCGGTTCGGAACCGATGATCATCACCACGTTGCGCAGGTCGACGTCGTCGCCGGGGCCGGGCAGGCCGCGCTGGGCGGTCCACTCGTAGGCGAAGTTCGGTGCGGCGGTCACCACCCGGCCCTGCTTCGACCCGGCGGACAGGGCCTGGATCCAGCGCAGCGGCCTGCGGATGAACGCGGTGGGCGACATCAGGGTGGAGTGCCCGCCGTAGACCGCGGGAAAGCCGATCATCGACAGGCCCATGTCGTGGTAAAGCGGTAACCAGCTGACGCCGTGGGTGTTTCGGTCCAGTAGGTCGATCGACAGGATCATCTGCACGAGGTTGGTGCCGACCGCCCGGTGGGTGATCTCCACGCCGACGGGCGGTCGCGTGGCGCCCGAGGTGTACTGCAGGTGCGACACGCTGTCGACGTCCACCTCGACCGGGACGAACAGCTCCCCCGCCGAGTCGGGGATCTCGTCGATGACGATCAGGTGGGGCCTGCGCAGGCCCGGCAGGCCGGCCAGAAAGCTCTCGACGGCGTCCTTCGCCGACGCCGTGGTGAGCACCGCGGCGGGCTGCGAGTCGCGCAACGCGGTCTCCAGCCGTTCGGCGTGGCCGGGCAGCTCGGGCGCGAACAGCGGCACCGCGATGGCCCCGGCCTTGATCGCCGCGTAGAAGCCGGCGACATAGTCGATGCCCTGCGGCGCCAGGATCGCCACCCGGTCGCCCTCGCCCACGAGCTTCTGCACCTGCGCGGCGATGGCCTTGAGGCGGACGCCGAGACGGGCCCAGGTCACCTCCACGGCCTGCCCCTCGCTGCGGGCGTAGTCGAGGTAGCGATACGCCACGGCGTCACCGACGTTGGCGACGTTGCGCTCGATGAGCGAGATCAGGGTGGTGCCCGGCGGAAGCGCGATGTTGCCGTCGGCGTCCAGGCAGTCCTCTATCAGTAGCAAGCCTTTTGGGGCCGCGGCGCTGGGTCGGGAACCGCAATCCATAAAGGGCAGTCTAGGTGGCCCGCGGCGTCGATTCGGGTTGCCCGGGGCCTCTGCGGGGGTGGTGAAGCGCACAACGCGGACCGACGGGCCATCCGGTCCGCGGTAGGGTACGCGACATGTCGGGTCGCAAGTTCACGTTCGAGGTCAACCGCACCAGCAGCGCCCCCGCGGCGACGTTGTTCCGGCTGGTGGCCGACGGCGCCAACTGGTCGAAGTGGGCCAAGCCGATCGTGCTGCAGTCGAGTTGGGCGCGTCAGGGCGATCCCGCGCCGGGCGGCGTCGGCGCCGTCCGCCGGATCGGCATGTGGCCTGTGCTGGTGCAGGAGGAAACCACCGCGTACGAGCAGGACCGCCGCCACGCCTACAAGCTGGTCGGGCCGAGCCCGGCCAAGGACTACGTCGGCGAGGTGATCCTCACCCCGAACGCGGCCGGCGGCACCGACATCCGTTGGACCGGTGCCTTCGTCGAAGGTGTGCGCGGGACGGGCCCGGTGATGCGGGCCGCGATGGGCGGGGCGGTCCGGTTCTTCGCGGGTCGGCTGCTGAAGACGGCCGAACGCGAGGCGAATGGCTGAGATTGCGTTGGCGCCCAGGGCTTTTCGGGACTAAGGGTTGTTGGCCTGCTGGTCGTCCAGCTGAGCCTGCTGCATGCCCTGTTCGAATTGTTGCTCGGCCTGTTCGTTTTGCTGTTCGGCCTGCTGCATGGACTGCTGTATTTCCTGCTGCGCCAGCTGTTGCTGAAGTTGGGCCTGGTCGTCGGAGTCATCGGCGGCCGCCGATCCCGATCCGAACGCGATCATGGCGACGGTAGTGGCGCCGGCGAAGGCCAGCCGGATCAGTTGCGTGGTGGAGGTCATCCCTCAGGTGTGCGCCCCGTCGTTAGCCGCACGCTGAGAAGGGGCTGTCGGACGGATATGACGCTATGTCGAGGCGATTTCGTCCTGATACTTCTTGGTCATGTGCTCGACGGCCTGCAGCTGGCTTTGGGCGAAGCCCTCGCGCACCTGACCGGCGCGCGCTGCGGCGTCCAGCGTCGGCTGTGCTTGGCCCTGGAAATGCGGGATCACCTCGGCGGCGAACAGTTCGGCCGACCGCTTGGTGGCCGCGGGGTTGGCCCACTCGTGGCCCATCTGCAGGAAGCAGCCGAACCCGCCGGACTGATCCCACAGCCGCTGCACCTGCGCCCGCGCCCGCTCCGGCGTCCCGATGACCCCCGCCCCGCTCTCGTTGATGATGTTGATCATCTCGTCGAGCTGCTCGCCGGGCATGGTCATCTGCGGGAAGGCGGCCACCTTCTGGAAGTAGTTGAACCACGACTCGATGCCGAATTTCACGTCGGCGCGGGCCTGTTCGTCGGTCTCGGCGATGTGCATCGGCCCGACCAGGCTCCAGTTCCTGCGGTCGACCTGCGTGCCGAAGGCCGCCGCGCGCTCCTCGACGATGCCCCAGTGATACTGCAGCGCGTCGAAGCCTTCGACCGTCAGAGTCGCCCCGATGGAGAGCAGGCCGATACCGTGCTTGCCCGCCAGCCGGGCACCGGTCGGTGAGGCGACCGCCGCGACCGCCAGCGGGATCCCGCCCTCGGAGTACGGGGCGAGCTGCAATTTGGCGTCGAACAACTGGTGCGTCGCCGTCTTAGCGCTGACCGTCTCCCCCGCCAGCAGCCGGACGAGGATGTCGAGGTTGGTCTCCAGCAACTCGCGGGTGTCGGTCGGGTTGAGCCCGATCATCGACGAATCCGTGGGCAGCGAGCCCGGACCCATGCCGCCGATCACGCGACCGTGGGTGAGGTGGTCCAGCAGCATCAACCGGTCGGCGACCCACAGTGGGTTGTGATAGGCCAGCGAGACGACCCCGGTGCCGAACCGAATCCGCTTGGCGCGTTCGGCCGCGGCGCCGATGAAGATCTCCGGGGAGCTGATGATCTCGCTGCCCGCGGAGTGATGCTCACCCAGCCAGACTTCGTCGAAGCCGACGGCGTCGAGGTGTTCGATGAACTCGAGATCGCGTTGCAGGGCGAGCGTGGGATTCGTGCCGGCCCGGTGGAACGGGGCGATGAAATATCCAAACCTGAGCCTGGCCATGGGGCTCCCCTTGCAGTCGAGTTGCGGAGAACCATAACAAGACTGCTCAGCCGGTGGGGCCAGATGCATCTGGCCCCACCGGCTCGGGAGCAAGCTCTACGCGCAGCGGCGGTTTACGGGTAGCCGCCGCATATGTTGCCGACGCAGCCGCCGCCGCCACCCGGCCCGCCGCCGCCACCACCGACGCCGGGGATGCTGCCACTGCCGCCGCCGGGACCGCCACCGCCGGTCGGGCCGCCGGGGACGCTGCCACCGCCGCCGCCGGGACCACCGCCGCCGGTCGGGCCGCCGGGGACGCCGCCGCCCCCGCCGCCGGGGCCGCCACCGCCGGTCGGGCCGCCGGGGGCGCCGCCGCCTCCGCCGGGTTCGGTCGACGGCGCGGGCGCCACGCTGGACGAAGGAGTGGTGGTCGACGGCGTCGTGCTGCTGCTCGGCCCCTTGTTGCCGCCGCCGCCGCATCCGACAGCTAACACGAGCATGGCCGCCCCGCCGAACACCGCGACGGTATTCCTGGCTCCAGATCTCATCGCCGATCCCCACTTTCACTCGCACCGGTCTTGACGCGGACCAGTTCTCCGTACCCCCGGATGCGGCGCCGCAAACAAGGGTTCGAGGGGCCCGGGGCGGACCGGGGCGGGGGTGTCCGTGCGCGGTAAATCTGCGCCGACGTCATTTATCTGATGCTTGACATTGATTGCCGGAGAACAATATATGGGGACCGGTGTAAACAACTTGTACAAATCCATGGAGTGGTGATCACAAGTATATAACGGTTCGGTATTGATTTAATAACTTACGGGCTTTACCACGGAGAACGTCGCGTAGCTTATGCGCTACGAAAAAACTCGATGACACCGGCGAGGCTCGCGCGTTGCCATATTGTCGTGAGCCTTATTGGCCGTAGATCGCCGAGAAGGGTTATGCAAATGAGCTTTTTAGTGCTGCCGCCAGAGATCAACTCGACCAACATATTCACCGGTACGGGGTCGGCGCCGATGTTGGCGGCGGCGACGGCGTGGGACGGAGTGGCCGCCGAACTGGCCTCCGCCGGGGTTGCTTTCGGTGGGATAACGTCCGACCTTGCGGGCGCGGCATGGCAGGGGGCGGCAGCGGCGGCGATGAGCGCCGCCGCGACCCCCTACGCGGAATGGCTCACCGCGGCGGCAAGCGAGGCCCAGCAGGCGGCCGCGCAGGCCCGGGCGGCCGCGAGCACCTTCGAGTCGGCACAGGCGGCGATGGTGCAGCCAGTTTTGGTGGCGGCCAACCGTTCTCAGGTGGTGTCGCTGGTGCTGTCCAACCTGTTCGGACAGAACGCCCACGCCATCGCGGCCGCGGAAGGCGAATACGAGCTGATGTGGGCGCAGGCCGTGTCCACGATGTCTACCTACTATTCGGGGGCCTCGGCGGCCGTCACGGCCCTGACGCCGTTTACCCAGCCGGCCGGCGCCAGTGCTGCTGCCACCAAAACGACCACCCTCAACGTGGGCCTCGCCAACGTCGGCGGCGGCAACGTGGGCAACGGGAATGTGGGCCTCGGCAACCTCGGCGGCGGGAACCTGGGCAACTCCAACGTGGGCCTCGGCAACTCCGGTAGCTCTAATGCCGGCTTGGGAAACCTGGGTGCCAACAACGTCGGCCTGGGCAACGCGGGCAGCGGCAACGTCGGTCTCGGTAACGCGGGCGCCACCAACATCGGCATCGCGAACAGCGGCAACAACAACGTCGGCATCGCGCTGACCGGCAACAACCAAATCGGTGTCGGCGGCACCTACTTCACCCTCGGGCCGAACGGCATCAGCCAGGTCAGCATCGGCGGGCTGAATTCGGGCAGCGGCAATCTCGGTTTGTTCAACTCCGGCACCGGCAACGTCGGCTTCTTCAACTCCGGCACCGGAAACTTCGGCATCGGAAACTCCGGCAGCTACAACACCGGCATCGGGAACTCGGGCGTCGCGAACACCGGCCTCTTCAACACCGGTTCGTTCAACACGGGCATGTTCGACGCGGGCCTCGCCAACACCGGCAGCCTGGACGCCGGCAACTACAACACCGGCAACTACAACCCGGGGGCGTCCAACACCGGCGGCTTCAACACGGGCAGCGCGAACACCGGCTTCTTCAACACCGGCGACCTCAACACGGGCGCCTTCAACGTCGGCAACATGAACAACGGCCTGTTCAACGGGGGCGAACTGAACACCGGCGTCCTCTACCGCGGCGTGGCGCAGGGCAGCCTCCACTTCGAGATCGGGACGCCCGACCTGACGTTGCCGCCGATCGATGTCCCCGGAATACCAATTCCCGCATTCAGCCTGCCGCCGATCAACATTCCGGCAATTTCCATTCCGGCGTTGACGTCACCGGCCAATGTCGCGGTGGGTGGGTTCAGCCTGCCGGAGATTACGATTCCGTCGTTCCTTTTCCCGGCGCTGACGTCGCCGACGAATGTGACGGTGGGCGGCTTTAGTCTGCCGGAGATTACGATTCCGTCGTTCCTTTTCCCGGCGCTGACGTCGCCGACGAATGTGACGGTGGGCGGCTTTAGTCTGCCGGAGATCACGGTGCCGTCGTTCCTTTTCCCGGCGCTGACGTCGCCGACGAATGTGACGGTGGGCGGCTTCGGTCTGCCGGAGATCACGGTGCCGTCGTTCACGTTCCCGGCGCTGACCTCGCCGTCCGACGTGACGGTGGGCGGATTCAGCCTGCCGACGATACAAACGCCGTCCATCACGATAAACAGCATCAGCACGGTCGCATTTACCACCCCGAGAATACTCACGACCATTACCATCGGTTACCTCGGGCTGCCGGAGATCGAAATCGACAATATTCATGTCTTCATCCCCAATAACATTACTTTTCTGCAGACAGGGGTCAGCGGGCTGTACCCGATGATCGGCGGGAACTACATCTCTGGCTTCGACATCCACGGAAATCCCATTTATTCGGGTGCACCCGACGCCTATATCACGATCGGTGGCGGTCACATCAGCGGCTTTTATTTCCCGCTGGCCATTGAGTCGTTCACGTTCCCCGCATTGAACCTGCCCGCCATCACCATCCCCGGCGTCACGATCGACCCCATCGCCCTGAGCGGCTTCACGCTTCCGCAGGTGTCCACGCCCGCGGTGACGACGTCGCCGTACACGCTGCCCTCGATCGAGCTCGGTGGGTTCACGCTGCCGCAGGTGTCCACGCCCGCGGTGACGACGTCGCCGTACACGCTGCCCTCGATCGAGCTCGGTGGGTTCACGCTGCCGCAGGTGAGCACGCCCGCGGTGACGACCTCGCCGTTCACGCTGCCGTCGATCGGGCTGGGCGGGTTCACGCTGCCGCAGGTGAGCACACCCGCGGTGACGACGTCGCCGTTCACGTTGCCGCCCATCGAGGTGGGAGCGTTCACGCTCCCCCAGGTCAGCGCCCCTCCCATCACCACCTTGCCCGTCACCATCCCGCCCATCGGGCTCGGCAGCTTCACCACGCCGGCGCTCGCCATCCCGAGCATCCACTTGCCCAGCTCCACGGTCGCCGGGTTCGACATCCCTTCGGCGCCGGGCATTTTCAACTCGAGCACCGGCCCGTCGTCGGGGTTCTTCAACACCGGCGCCGGGGGCAGCTCGGGCTTCGGCAACAACGGGGCCGGGCTTTCCGGCTGGTTCAACACCAACCCCTTGGGCGGGCTCATCGCCGGCTCCGGCTACCAGAACTACGGCGGCCTGATATCGGGCTTCGGCAATCTGGGCGGCGGCGTGTCCGGCTTCCTCAACGTGGGCGCGTTGCCGTTCTCGGTGGCCAGCCTGGTCTCCGGCGCGGAAAACGCCGGCTCCGAGCTGTCCGGCTTCTTCTTCGCCGACTGAGCGATCAGCCTTCCTTGGTGATCAGCTTGCGCAGCGCGACCCGGTCGGGCGTGAGCAACTCGGCGATGCGCGGCTTGTTCACCTCGGCCACGATGATCTCGCCGACCTCCTGGTAGACCTCGCTGAAGATGCCGTGCGACTTCATCTTCGAGGTCTGGTACTGGTTGTCCTCGGTCGGCGTCACGTAGTACACCGCGTCGGCCTTGAAGCGGTGCACCAGCCAGAGGTGGATCAACGTCATCAGCCGCTTCTGCCGCAGCTTCTCGGCGAAGGTGTTCTGGTCGCGCACCGTCAGGATGCTGCGGCCGTGGCGGTCCTTGATCGGGTCGACGACGACGTTGGCCAGTTGCTCGTCATCGTTGCCGTAGATCCCGAGCTCGAGCACATCCGATCCCGGGCGGCGGGGCCGCAGTTGCGCGCGCAGCTTCTCGCCGAGGTGGTAGTGCTCGCTCCACAGCGTCAGCCATTCCTCGAGCAGCTTCTTGGGCACCTCGGTCTGCACCAGGTGCTGGTGCTGGGTCGAGCCCTTGCCCATGGCCTTGGTGGTTGCCGTGCGGCCGGAGGAGGCGGCCAGCGCGGCGTCGCTGCGCGGCCCGCCGACCAGGGTTTGCGGCGTGCGGTAGGGCGACTCGACCAGGCGCATCTTGCGCTGCAGGCGGGCCAGCGCCAGCATGCCGTCCTGCTTGAGGGAGCCGGCGAACTCCTCGGCGGCCACGCCGTCGATCTGGTGCCCGCCGTAGGTGATGAAGTTGAAGACGAAGCCCATCTTGCCCAGCTCCTCGGGGAAAGCCTTCATCTCCTCGTCGGTCATCCCGGTGGTGTCCCAGTTGAACGACGGCGACAGGTTGTAGGCCAGCATCTGGTCGGGGAATTCGGCGTGGATCGCCTCGGCGAACTCCCGGGCGTCGGCGAGATCCGCCGTCTTGGTCTCCATCCATAGGATGTCGGCGAACGGCGCCGCCGCCAGCGACTTGGCGATGGCATACGGGATGCCGCCGCGAATCTGGTAGTAGCCCTCCGGGGTCTTGGCGAGCTCGCAATCCCAGCTGGCATCGACGCCCAACTCCTTGGCCCTGGTCGTCGCGGCATACAGCGACGCCCGCTGGGCGAACCGCCGCCACTCTTCGGGGCTCATAGCGACCGGCTCGTCCTCGCTCTCGCCGAAGGCGAGCACCTCGGCCACCGCCTCGCCGTAGGTCATCAGCCCGGCGTCGTCCTCCCAGGCCGCCACGAATCGCGACTCGACCTGGTCGAAGAGGTCGTCGATCGAGGTGTTGCCGTCCTCCCGCCAGGCATTGACGGCGTCGGAGACCAGGCCCTGGATGCCCTGCCGCTCCAGCCACGCGGTGGCCCCGGCGTACTCGGCGTCGGACATCGCGTAGAGCAGGTGACCGTTGAGTTCCTTGACGCCCAACTCGTAGAACCGCCGGACCAGCGCCAGGAAGCACGCCTTGTACGACGGGATGTCGAGGTTGGTGGCGCCGAGCAGGAACGGCTGGTCGCGCTCGTCGGCGCGGCTGTCGAGCAGGTTGGCCGCCTCGGCGTCGGTGCGCGCGACGATGATGCCGGGCACCCGCATGACGTCGAGCTGGAAGCGGGCCGCGTTGAGGCGCTTGATCTGTTCGTCCGACGGAACCAGCACCTTGCCGCCCTGGTGGCCGCACTTCTTGGTGCCCGGCCGCTGGTCCTCGATGTGGTAGCCCGGCACGCCGACCTCGACGAAGCGGCGGATCAGGTTGCGCACGTGCGGATCGCCGCCGTGGCCGGTGTCGGCGTCGGCGATGATGAACGGGCGGAAGTCGTAGGCCGGCGTCGCGGCGCGCTTCTGCTCGCTCATCTGCCGCCGCTGGTACTCCTGGTTCCGGTCGGCCGTGAGCAAGGCACGCACCAGCACCGCCGCGTCGTCGGGCACCTGGCTCAGCGGGTAGCTGGCGAGGTCGGGCCCGGGGTCTTCGGTGGTGGAGCCCTTGGCCGAGGTCGCCCAGCCGCCGAGGTAGATCCCCTCGATGCCCATCCGCTTCATGCTGACGGCCTGCCCGGGCGAGTACGGGCCGAACGTGGTGATGCTCTTCTTCGCCGCGAACAGCTCGCGCAGCCGCTCGTAGAAGGCCGCCGCCGCCTCGCGCGCCACGATGTAGTCGGCCGGAATGGTGCCGCGTTGCTCGGCGACCTGCCGGGCGGTGTACAGGCGGATGATCCCGTTGAAGCGCGAGCTGTCGAAGTATCGCTGCGTAGCCTCAACGTCCTGGTCGAACGGTATACGGATCTCGTTGTCCGTCTCGATGATGGCCATGGGGTTACGCTCCTCCGCGGTACTCTGCAGCACGATTTTGCGCTGCACGTGAGTTTATCCCCGGAACCGGCTGTTCAATCAGGGGTCGATGCAGCCGAGCCGAAACCGTTGTCATGCCGTTTTGCGGCATCCGGCGGGCGGTTGGCAACGGATGCCCGGGTACGTTGCGCCGCAACGTTTTTAGTGTTCACACCCGCGCGCCGCGGGCGCTCAGCCAGTCCCGCTGCCGGCCGACGAAGCCCGCGTCGACGGTTTTGCCGTGGCCCGGGACATAGATGGCTTGGGCCCCACCGATCCTGAGCACTCGCTCAAGGGTTGCCGGCCAGGCCGCCACGTCGGAATCGGAGTCGATGGCGGGGCCGGTTCCGTAGCTGAGAGGCTGGCCGAGGAGCTGGACTAAATCAAAACGCGAAAGGTCAACTCGGCGATGCGGTTGCCGCCATCATCTGCTCCGCGAACGTCGAGAGGTCGTAATAGTCTCGCCAACGTGTGATGCGACCATCAGAATCGACGTCGAAGACGCCCACGCATTCAAAACCGACGGTTTTACCGGCGATCTCACAACTGTCGACTCGTTCGGTCAGAACCGTGCCCCCATTCGCTGCGAGACTCTTGATGTCGACCGAGGTGTTCGGAACTAACCTCAACTGCGCCTGCAATTCCGTTCTGACGGCATCGACGCCCTTGTGGACTCCCCGCGGACCGTCGATGTATACCGCATCGTCACTAAAGAAGCCGATCACCTCGTCGACGTCCGATGTTGGAAAGCAGGCCAAGAACTTCCGAACCACTGACTCTGCTGAATCTGTCACGGATGCTCCTCTGACCAGGCTTCTTGACGTTCTGACAGGGAGCTTAGAGCAGTTGGCGCGAAAACGCCGTCCCTTTGGCTAGCGGTCGGCGGCTGCGGACCACCGCAAATCGGCTCCGTTGATGACGGCTTGCGCAGAGTGTTGATCAGGACTAAGGAGAACACGATGCGAGCAGTCGTCATCACCAAGCACGGCGACCCGTCCGTGTTGAAGGTCGAGGAGCGTCCCGACCCGCCGCCCCCGGGCCCGGGACAGCTGCGCGTCGCGGTGCGCGCGGCCGGGGTCAACTTCGCCGACCACATGGCCCGCGTCGGCCTGTATCCCGACGCGCCGAAACTCCCGGCGGTGGTGGGCTACGAGGTCGCCGGCACGGTCGAGGCCGTCGGAGACGGCGTGGACGCCGGGCGCGTCGGCGAACGGGTGCTGGCCGGCACCCGATTCGGCGGCTACGCCGAGACCGTCAACGTCGCGGCGAGCGATTCGGTGTCGCTACCCGACGCGCTGAGCTTCGAGCAGGGCGCCGCCGTCCCGGTCAACTACGCGACCGCCTGGGCGGCGCTGCACGGCTACGGGTCGCTGCGCGCCGGCGAGCGGGTTCTGGTGCACGCCGCGGCGGGCGGCGTCGGCATCGCGGCGGTCCAGTTCGCGAAGGCCGCCGGGGCCGAGGTGCACGGCACCGCGTCGCCCGGCAAGCACGCGAAGCTGGCCGAGCTGGGCGTGGACCGGACGATCGACTACCGCCGCGACGGCTGGTGGAAGGGCCTCGACCCGTACGACCTGGTGCTCGACGCGCTGGGCGGCACGTCGCTGCGCCGCTCCTATGCCCTGCTGCGCCCGGGCGGAAGGCTTGTGGGCTACGGCATTTCGAACCTGCAGCACGGCGAGAAGCGCTCCCTGCGCGCCGCTGCGCCGCACGCACTGACCATGCTGCGCGGCTTCAACCTGATCGACCAGCTCTCCGAATCGAAGGCCGTGATCGGCCTCAACATGCTGCGGCTGTGGGACGACCGCGGCACGCTCGAGCCCTGGATCACGCCCCTGGCCGCGGCGCTCGACGACGGCACCATCTCTCCCGTCGTGCATGCGGCGGTGCCGTTCGCCGAGGCGCCCGAGGCGCACCGGATCCTGGCCGCCCGCGAGAACGTCGGCAAGGTCGTGCTGGTGCCTTGAGGTTTTTAGCATCGCGGCAACGGCTACTAGTTCCCCCATGGCTATCACCGAAACCCGCGAAGTCGTCATCGACGCGACGCCCGACCAGATCATGGACGTGTTGTTCGACCTCGAGTCGCTGACCCAGTGGTCCTCGTTCCACAAGAAGGTCGAAATCCTGGAGCGCGACGACGACGGCCACCCCACCAAATCCCGGCAGTCGGTCAAGATCGTGGGCGTCACCGACGAGCAGGTGCTGGACTACACCGTGTACGACGACGGCGTGGGCTGGACGCTGGTGAGCGCCAAACAGCAACGCGCGCAGGAAGGCCGCTACCGTCTCACGCCCGAAGGCGATTCCACCCGGGTCAATTTCGAGCTCACCGTGGAGCCCTCGGCGCCGGTTCCCGGATTCCTGGTCAAACGGGGCGCCAAGGGGCTGATGGAAACGGCGACCGACGGCCTGCGCAAGCGTGTGCTCAAGGTCAAGGGCGGAAAGTAGACGCTTCCCGAGTCGGGTTTCGCGCGCGACACTTCGTGTATGGAACGGACACGAATCGCGGCGGTCGTGGGCGGACTGGCGCTGCTGGGGGCGCTGGCCGGCTGCGGGGGCGGCGGTGGCGGCCACATGACGGCCCCGCAGACGCCGAAGGTGACGACCCTGGGCCGCAGCGTCCCCGCGGCGCCCGCCGGCGGCCCGCTGACCATCAGCAGTCCCGCGTTTTCCGACGGCGCCCCGATCCCGGCGCAGTACACCTGCAAGGGCGCCGACGCCGCACCGCCGTTGACGTGGTCGGCGCCGCAGGGCGCGGCGCTCGTCGTCGATGACCCGGACGCCCCGCGCGGGCCCTACGTGCACTGGATCGTGGCGGGAATCCCGCCCGGCCCGGGAAGCACCGCCGAGGGTCAGACCCCGCCCGGCGCGAGCAGCCTGCCGAACTCGGCCGGCCGGGCCGAGTACAGCGGGCCCTGCCCGCCAGCGGGGACGGGGGTGCACCACTACCGGTTCACCCTGTATCAGCTGCCCGCCACCTTCCAGCTGCCCGCCGGGCTCGCCGGGGCCCAAGCCGCACAGGCGATTACGCGCGCCGCGACCGGGCGGGCGCGCTACACCGGAACGTTCGGCGCCTGATGCCGGCGACCACGCCGGCGTTAAATATAACGCGGGCAATACAATTCGCCCAGCTGGTCGATGCCACCTACGCGACGTCGCCCGGCGATCTGACCAACGCGGCCGGCAAGGCCCTGATCGCCGGCGGCATCGACTACACCGTCGTCACGACGATCTACGCCAACGACCTGGCCACCGACATGAACCCGGCCCGGGCCGACGACGAGGTGTCCATCGGGCTGATCTGCCAGGCGGACAAGACCGGCGACGTGGCGGTCGCGCTCCGCGGGACCGAGGGAATCCTCGAGTGGATCCACGACGCCGACTTCTTCCAGGTGCCCTGCCCGTTCCTGGCCGGCGCCGGCCACACCGAGGAGGGCTTCACCATCATGTACGACTCGCTGCGCACCGGAACGCAGCCGGGCTCGCCGACCGTGGCCGCGGCGCTGACGAAACTCAAGTTCCCCCAAGCGATCAACTCTCTGACGCTATGCGGGCACAGCCTGGGCGGAGCCCTGGCGACGCTGCTCGCCCTCGACGTGGCGGCGAACACGACGTTCACGCACCCGGCCGTGTACACCTACGGTAGCCCGCGTACCGGGGATTCGCTGTTTGCCGGCACCTACGACCAGGTGGTCACGAACTCGTATCGCATCGCCAATCGCCTGGACATCGTCCCCGCGCTGCCCCCGCCGCTGGACTACGAACACGTGCTCAACCCGTACGAGCTGAACCCGGTCCGGCTGGTGCCGCTGCCGCCGCAGGTGCTGGTCAAATACAGTGTGGCGTGCGAGCATTCGCTCGCCACCTACCTGCATCTGCTGTCGCTGCAATCCGGCGGCCCGATCCTCCCGCTGGAACCCGCCTGCCAACCCTGAAACGGGTCAGGCCACGTCGTCGAGCGCCTGGTAGGCGGCGTTGTAGCCGGGGGTGAACGTGATGCCCGGCCCGCCATGGCATCCCGCGCCGCCGAGGTAGAGCCCTTGGATCGGGATCGGGCAATCCAGAAAGCCCTTGGGGCCCGGGCGGTTGGGGCCCATCAGGTCCGGGTGCAATAGCCCGTGGCAGAAGTCGCCGTCGGGCGCGGCGAACATCGTGTTCATGTGGTAGGGCGCGAACGTGATGTGGCGGATCACGATGTCCTTGAAGTTCGGGGCGAACCTGGTGATCTTGGCGACGACCCGCTGCGCCATCTCGCTTTTCAGCTGGCCGTGCTGTTCGCGGTCGACCTCCACCGGGAAGGCGTAGGCGAAGGCGCTGGCGGCGTGCTTGCCGGGCGGCGCCATGGCGGGGTCGTGCACCGAGGGGATCTGCAGCCCGAGCGACGGGTTGTCCGGGATCAGGCCCCGACGGCAGGTCTCCCATTGCAGCTGTTGCTCTTCGGGCGAGCCGAAGATGCCGACGGACTGCTGCATGCCTTCTTCGTTCAAGAACTCGTACGGCGGCGCGAACTCGGGCAGCCCGTCGAGGGCGAAGTGCAGCTGGACGAACGAGGCGCGGTGATCGCGGTCCGCGACACGCGAGACGACTTCTGCGGGAACGTGTTCGGGCGCGATGAGCCCGGTGAGGGTGAGGTCGGGCGACAGGTTGGACACCACGATTGGGGCGGTGATGGTGGAGCCGTCGCGCAGTCGCACCCCGGTCACCGCGCCGCGCCCGACCAGGATCTGCTCGACTTTGGCCCGGAACCTGATCTCGCCGCCGTGGGAGACGAACAACTCGCGCAGGTGCTCGGTCAGCGCGCCGATGCCGCCCTTGAGCTTGGTCATCATCGCGGTGGCGTCGTCCGGCACCGCCAGCGCGAACGCCAAACACGTCGCGCTACCCGGCGTATAGGGGCCGCGGTAGGTGGAGTTGACCGCCAAAAACGCCAGCATCCCGCGCATCACCGCGTGCTTGTCCCGGTCGGGCAGATAGCGGTCGATCACGTCCATCGCGGAGCCGAACAGCATCTCGTGAATGGCGCGGCGCTCGGCGTCGCTGGCCGCGCAGGCGTACATCTCGTCGAAGGTCTTGGGCGGCTGGCGAACGTCGAAGCGGCCGAGGGCCTTTGCCGGCCCCTGGCTCCAGGCGATCAGCTCGGCCATGCCGGTGACTGCCTCGATGCCGTGTTTCTCGCCGAGGTGCGTCATCAGCTGGATCGGGTCGCGGTAGAAGACCATCGGCTCCTCGCCGGCTTCGCCGATGTTGGTCGACATCACGTCCGGCTCAACCGTGGGCAGGGTGTCGAGGCCGAGGTCCTTGGTGATCTGGCTGGCCGTGGGGAATTGCACCGACCCGGCGATCTCGTAGCGGAACCCGTCGATCAGTTCGACGGTCGCCGCCATGCCGCCCGCGTAGGTGTTGGATTCCAGGCACAGCGTGCGCAGGCCGGCTCGCTGCAATATCGCGGCCGCGGTCAGTCCGTTGTGCCCGGCTCCCACGACGATCGCGTCATAGTCGCTCATCGATGTCCTCCTCGGCTCGGCGCGTGACAAGAATATGTCAGTACTGACATAATTGGAAGATGCCAGTTCCCAGGCCCCCGAACGGCCACGAGCAGCGCCGCCGGTCGACGCATGAGGCGCTGCGCCGCGCGGCGCTGAAGTGCTTCGCCCGCAAGGGGTTTGCCAACGTAACCGTGACCGAGCTGGCCGCCGAGGCCGGCGTCACCGAGCGCACGTTCTTCCGGCACTTCCCGACCAAGGAGGCCGTGCTGTTCCAGGACTACGAGACGCAGCTGGAATGGCTGGCCGAGGCGCTGGCGCAGCGGCCGCCCGCCGAGTCGTTGTTCGACGCGGTCCTGGCGAGCGTCGCGGCCTTCCCGCACGACCTCGAAGTGGTCCGCCAGGCCGCGACGGCGCGCGCGGAGCTGATCAGCGCCGAGCGCATCGCGGGCCACCTGCGGGTTGTGCAGGCGTCGTTCGCCGGGGTGCTGACCGAGTTTGTCAAAAGCCGCAACCCGGACGTCGCGGACGTCGATCTCGCCGCCGAGGTCGCCGGCTCGACCCTGGCCGCGGCTTTGGTTGTGGCGGTGGAGAATTGGGGCCGCAACGGCTGTACGGGCGACCTCGGCGAGATGGTCGCCGCCAGCCTGGACCTGGTTCGCTCGGGCCTGGCGGCTCTGGCCTAGGGCGCTCAGTACAGGGGTGACCAGTCTGACGTGCGCAGCAGGCGGCTCTGCCACTGGTCGCGATACTTAAGCGCCTCGACCATGTAGCTGCCGGGCGCGCGGTGCTCGGGCGCGGTCTCGGTGGTCAGCAGACGCACGAGCGCGGCATAGTTGTCGAAATTCTCGATCTTCTGCCACAGCACCGCTTCTCGCCGCCGGTGGCTGCCGTGCGCGACCTGAAAGCAGGCCTGGATATCGAGGATTCGCCGCTCTTTGGGGGCCCGGGAAAGTACCCGGTAGTAGATCTCGTCCCACATCCGGATGTAGTCGTCGAGCGGGGCGTAGGGCCACCCGGTGTCCTCCATGAACAGGCTCGGCGGATGGGTTGCGCCGCTGGATGGCACGCCGGTCAGGTCGACGGTCTGTAGCGGCGACCAATCGACGGGCAGCAGGATCTTTCCGGACACGTTGTGGCGTAGGTGGTCCAGCTCGCGCAGCCACGGCTTCAGGTCCCCGGTCTGGGCCCGTCGGGCCAGGCGTTCCCAGGCCGCGCCGTCGCTGATTGCGGTGATGGTGACGACGTTGTAGGCAAGCCCGGAGCCGTGAGCGTGGTTGGCGTACCACAGCAGCCTGGCGTCGTCGTCCTGCGCCAGCGTGGGCATCCAGCCGTCGCGGTAGGCGGCCTCGAACTCTTCCTCGCGCGCTCCGACCACCTGGTGGGTCTCGTGCAGAAACAGCATTGCGGCGCCCTGGGCTCAGGTCTCGTCCACGATGAGCGCGGCGATCTGGCGCCGGCTGACCTTGCCGGTCGCGTTGTAGGGGATCTGGTCTACCATCGCCAGCCGCTCGGGGAGCTTGAAGTAGGCGATCAACTCGCGGCAATGCGAGCGCAACTGCTCGAGTGTCACTGGCGCGCAGGCCACTACGGCGGCACCGACCCGCTGGCCGAGTTCGTCGTCGGCGACGCCGGCGACCGCGACGTCGGCCACCGCCGGATGGCTGCGCAGCGCCTCCTCCACCTCGATCGGCCCGAACTTCTCTCCCCCGCGGTTGATCGTGTCGCTCAGCCGGCCGCTGGGGAAGATGTAGCCGTCGGAGTCCACCCGCGCGAGATCGCCGGTGCGCAACCAGCCCTCGGCGACGTTCTGGGTGGTGTTCACCCACAGCTCGCCGACCGCGCCTTGCGCGACGTCGTCGCCGGTGGCGGGGTCCACCACGCGCACGTCGACCCCGGGAAGCGCCCGGCCGACCGACCCGGCGCGCGTGGGGTCGCGGTGATCGCCGGGCAGCAGCGTCGTGTACGCGCCCAGCGTCTCGGTCTGGCCGAACACGTTGGCCAACGCGACGTGCGGCAGCGCCGCCATTGCCCTGCGCACCAACGTGATTGGCGCGGCGGCGGCGCCGTAGGCGATGGCCACCAGCGACGTCAGGTCGGTGCCGGCGAAGTCCGGGTGATCGAGGACGCGCTGCAGCATTGTCGGCACCATGAAGGTGGTCGCCACCCGGTGCCGTGCCACCAGCCGCAGCCATTCACCGGCGTCGAAGCGCGGCTGCACCACCAACGTGTGGCCCGAGTACAAACTGCCCAGCGTGCCCAGCGCGCCCCCGACGTGGAAGAACGGGACGCACATCATCCCCACCGCGGGTTCGGTGCCCGGCCGGAACGGCGGTGTCATTCCCCTGATCCGGTCGGCGAGCCGGCGACCGGGAACCCCGATGGCCTTCGGCAATCCCGTTGTGCCGCTGGTGAATAGGACCAAGGCGTCGCGGTCGTCGGCCGGGTCGACTGGCACGTCGAGGGCGGGGCCCTCGGTCTGGTCGAGGTCCGGCGCCGTCAGCACCGTCGCCGCGCCCGCGTCGCGCAGCCGCTGCGCGTACTGCTCCCCCGCCACGGCCACGTCGGCGCAGCCGGCGTTCGTCAGCAGCCCGCGCAGCTCGCCGGGCGTCAGCGCGGGATTCATCAGCGCGGCCGCGGCGCCGAGGCGCGCCGCCGCGAGCATCGTGGCGATCGAGTGCAGGCCGCCGTAGTCGACGACCGCGACGCGTTGGCCGGCCGCCACGCCCCGCTCAGCCAGGCACGCGGCGCAGCGCCGCACCGTGGCCGCCAGCTCGTCGTAACTGATGGCGCGCCCGTCGATGATCAGAGCGACCCGGTCCGGCTCGCCGGTCGCGGCGGCGTCGAGGGTCGTCCCGATGTTCATCAGCGGCCTCATGTACCTAATGCAAGGGCGACCACTCGGAGGTGCGCAGCAGCCGGGTGGTCCACTGGTCGCGCAGGTCCAGGGCGTCGTGCATCCAGGTTCCCGGCGCGCGGTACTCGGCGGGAATGTGGGTGCGCAGCAGATCGAGCAGGGCCTCGGGCCGGCTGATGCGCTGCATCAGGATCACCTCGCGGCGTACGTGGCTGCCGAGGGCGGGCTGGAACGCGGCGTGCATGGTCAGCATGGACGACGGCTGCTCGAGGCTTCGCGCGTACACCTCGCCGCACTGGACGATGTATTCCTCGAACTTGTCCTCATACGGCCACATGGTGTCTTCCATGTAGAGGCTCATCTCGTGCTCTCGCCCGTCGACCGGCACGTCGTCGAACGACACCTCGGGTAGGGGCGACCATGGCAGCGGCACCAGCAGCTTGGCGTCGACCTCGTGGCGCAACTCGTCCACGTGGCGCATCCACTCCTGAAGATCGCCCTTCTGGACCCGCTCGGTCAGGCGCTCCCAGGCGGCCCCGTCGCGAACCGCGGTGATGGTGATGACCGTGTAGGCGGGGCCGCTGCCGTGCGCCTGGTTGGCGTACCACAGCAGCCGGGCGTCGTCGCCGGCGGCCAGCATGGGCATCCAGCCCGTCCGGAACGCGGCCTCGAAGTCGTCCTCGAGGCGGCCGCGCACCGTGTGCACCTCGTGCATGAACAGCACGCCGAGACCTCCAAACACGGGGCGCTCTGCCTTGAACGCCGTCGTTCAACGGACCGTAGCCCGCCCGGTTTCCCGGGTCTACGCCGGGCCTGCGTTCGACCTGGACAGCCGAGTTGAGAATCTGGTTTGCTCAACCCGGTAACGATCTTGACCGGGCAGGAGTTCGACGGCAATGGATTTCGACGGACTGCGATGGACCTAGCCTCGGTCGACGAGCTGCTGACCACCACGCGGTCGGTGCGCAAACGCCTGGACCTGAACCGTCCGGTCGGTCGCGACGTGATCCTCGAGTGCATCCGGCTGGCCATGCAGGCGCCCACGGCGAGCAACACCCAGGACTGGCGGTGGCTGGTGATCACCGACGCCGACAAGCGCGCCGCCATCGCCGACATCTACCGCAGCGTGGGCGCCCAATACCTGGCGCAGGCCGCCAAGGATGCGTCCGACCCGCAGACCCAACGCGTGTACGCCAGCGCGTTCGCGCTCACCGACACGCTGGCCCGGGTGCCCGTGCATGTCATCCCCTGCCTGGACAACCGCATCGACAACTCGAACCTGCTGACCGCCGCGTCGGCGTGGGCGTCGATCATCCCGGCCGGCTGGAGCTTCCTGCTCGCCCTGCGATCGCGCGGGCTGGGATCGGTGTGGACGACGATGCATCTGGCCAGGGAACGCGAGGTGGCCGACTTGCTCGGCATCCCGCCCACGGCCACCCAGGCCGCGCTCTTCCCGGTCGCCTACACCATCGGCACCGACTTCCGGCCGGCCTCGCGGCCACCCCCGGAGACCGTCACGTATTGGGATAGCTGGGGATAGCTGCGAGGAGATAGCTGATGCGGTCCTACACCGTGCGATTCCACATCGACGCGCCGCCGCGGAAGGTGTGGCGGGTGCTGCACCCCCCGGCCCCGCCGAACGCGCCGCGACCGCGAGTCCTCAAGTGGCCCACCGGCAGCATGGAAATCCTCAACGAGGGCAACGAGGCCGGCGAGGGCCTGGTCCGTACCTGCATCTTCGAAGTGCCCAAGTACCTGCTGTCCCGGGGCCGGGCGCGGTCCTGGGAGACCGTCACCGAGGCCGAGCTCAACAAGCTGTCGCGCTACGTGGCCGTCGGCGCGCCGTTGTGGTCGCGCGCCGAGGGCTATCACGAGCTCGAGGAGCAGCCCGACGGCACCACCGTGCTGACCTTCCACGAGACCTACCACGCGTACAACCCGGTGCTGCGCTTCTTCCTCGAGCGCCCCGTGCACGCCAAGATCTCGCGCGACAACCTCCAGACGTACGAGCACGCACTCGGCTACGCCGGCAAGGTTCGCCGGCTGGCGTAGCGCCTTCAACCGGCCCACTTGTCAGACGCCCCGTGCATCGTGGCGGCAAGCACGATGAAAGGGGATCGCGATGTGCTGGCAATGCGACCACCCGGGCAGCACCACAGAGGACTACCTCGCCGAACTGCGCCGGACGATGCTCGAGAACGGCTGGGCGGTGCAGTACGTGGAGGGCGATCGGATGCCCTTCGCGTACACGATCGGCCTGACCCGCTACGGGCTGCCCGAACTGCTGGTCACCGGCGTCGCACCGCGGCGGGCGGCAAAGATGTTGAACGCTCTGGGCCGGCGAGCCGTCGACGGCGAGCGGCAGGCGCCCGGCATGCGGATCGTCGTTCCGGCCGGACCGCTCGTCGAAATGGTCGAGGTGGAGCACCCGGACGCGCACCTCGTCTTTGCGGATGCGATGTTTGGCGACGAGATGACGGCCCTGCAGGCCGTGTGGGTTGATTCGCAGGGCCACTGGCCCTGGGTTGCGAACTTCGACGGCGGGCGCGGCACCCAGGCGGTCCTCGGTGTTCGGGCCTCGATCAACTAGGAAACCAGGCCCGCGATCAGCGCCAGGATGGCGCCGAGGCCCGCCAACACCGCGGCCAAAACGAACAACGACCCCAGCCCGGCCAGCTGCTGACCGCGTTCGGCGTCCTTGTCGAGCAGGACGCCCACGCTGCTCGGCATGCGGCGAAACACGTCCGACCACTTCACTCGCGCACCGGCCCGTTTGACTCCGGTGGGGTCTTCCTCGGTCCGGCGCCGCGGCGCCGCCCCGGTGCCGTTCGCGAAGAGGATGAATCCGACGGCGAACAACGCGACGCCAAGGACGGCGAGCACCGCGGCGACCCAAAACACTCCGCTCAAATACCCGCCCCGCCCGGCGCGAAAACGCCCCCGGCGTGGCGGGCCGTGGCGCCCCGGCTTGGCGGAACGTGCACCTTGGCTCAAGACCCCGGTACGCTGCTTGACATGGGTTTCAACGCACCGGTCGCGACACGATTCGTCGCCGCCGGCCTGCTGCTGGCGGGCTGGGCGGCGTCGGTGGGTATCGCCGGCGCCGATCCGGAGCCGTCACCGCCGCCCGGCCCGAAGACGAGCATCGACAAAGACGGCACCTACGCGGTGGGGTCCGACATCGCGCCGGGCATCTACAGCTCGCCGGGGCCCCTCGAGAACGGCACCTGCTACTGGAAGCGGACGGGCAACCCCGACGGCAACCTCATCGACAACTCCCTGAGCAAGAAGCCGCAGGTCGTGCAGATCGATCCGACCGACAAGTCGTTCAAGACGTCGGGCTGCCAGCCGTGGCAGCTGACCCCCGACGCGACTCCCCCGCCCACCGCCCCGCCGCCCGGCGTGCAGGGCACGCTCGGCATCCTCAACGGGCTGCTCGGCGGCCAGAACGGCCAGCAACCCCCCCATTCCTGACGGGAGCCGGCCGTGTCGGGCGAGCCGCAACAGGTCGTTGTCGTCGGCGCCGGCGTCAGCGGTTTGACCTCGGCGATATGCCTGGCCGAAGCGGGCTGGCCGGTGCGCGTGTGGGCGGCCGCGCCGCCGCACCAGACGACTTCGGCCGTGGCCGGCGCGGTCTGGGCGCCGCCGCGCCCGGCCGAACGGGCGGACCAGACGCTGGCATGGACCGAGCATTCCCTGGAAGTGTTCCGCGAACTGGCCCGCGACCCCGACTCGGGCGTGCAGATGGCACCGGCGCTGGCCGTCGGCGAACTCACCGCGGCTGAGGCGATGTCGTCGGCGGCTGCCTTGATCCCCGACTTGCGCCCGGCCGACCCCGCCGACGTGCCCGACGGATTCGGCCTCGGGTTTCGCGCCACGGTGCCGATGATCGACATGCCACACCACCTCGACTACCTGACCCGGCGGCTGGCCGCGGCCGGCTGCGACATCGAGGTGCGCCCGGTGCGGTCGCTGGCCGAAGCCGCCGACGCGGCGCCGATCGTCGTCAACTGCGCGGGCCTCGGCGCCGCGGCCCTAACGGGCGACGACACGGTGCGCCCGCTCTTCGGCCAGCACGTCATCCTGACAAATCCCGGTCTGCGGCAGCTGTTTATCGAGATCAACCAGGCCCCGGAATGGACCTGCTACTTCCCGCACCCGCAGCGGGTGGTCTGCGGCGGCATCAGCATCCCCGGCCGCTGGGACACCGCCGCGGAGCCCGCGGTGACCGACCGGATCCTGCAGCAATGCCGCCGCATCGAGCCGCGGTTGCACGACGCCGACGTCATCGAGGTCATCACCGGGCTGCGTCCCGATCGGCCGTCGGTGCGGGTCGAGGCCGAGCCCCTCGGGCGGGCGCTGTGCGTCCACAACTACGGCCACAGCAGCAACGGCGTCACGCTGTCGTGGGGTTGCGCGCGCGACGTCGTGCGCCTGGTCGATGCGGGTCTGGCGGTCCGGTGAGCATCGACTACTCGCTCGACGGCCACATCGCGACGATCACGATCAACCGCCCCGAGACGCGCAATTCGCTGGACATGGAGCATTTCCGCGACCTGGCCCGCGCGTGGGCGGCGTTCCGCGACGACGACAGCGCGTGGGTCGCGGTCGTCACCGGCGTCGGCCGCGACTTCTGCACGGGAGCCGACCTCAAGAAATTCATCCCGGAGCTCACCGGCGACCTGCCCCGGCCCGACGGCTGGAACAAGGACGACGCCATTCACGCCGTCCTGCACCGGTTCCCGGTGTACAAGCCGATCGTCGCGGCCGTCAACGGCACGTGCGTCGCGGGCGGCTTCGAGATGTTGACCTCCACCGACATTCGCGTGGCCGTCCCCGGGGCGCGGTTCGCGGTGATGGAACCCAAGCGCGGCCTGTTCGCCGGCGGCGGAACCACCGTCCGGCTGCCTCGCCAGATGCCCTACCCGCTGGCGATGGAGCTGCTGCTGACGGCCGACATGATCGACGCGGAGCGGGCCCTGGCCATGGGACTGGTCAACCGGGTGGTCGCGGCGGAGGAGCTGATGCACACCGCGTACGACTACGCCGAGCGCGTCGCGGCGAACGCGCCCCTCGCGGTCTCCGCGACCAAGCAGTCGGCCGTCGAAGGCCTTGCGTTCGACCTGGCGTCGGCCTACGACAACGAAACCCGGCACAGCGACCGCATTTTCGAGACCGAGGACGCCAAAGAGGGTCCGCGCGCCTTCGCCGAAAAGCGGCCGCCGCGGTGGCAGGCGCGGTGAGCCGTCAGGCGCGGGCGCGGCGCACCACCAGCGACAGCACCCAGCTCACGATCGACAACACGATGGCCGCCTTGATCGCCGTCCACCAGAAGTGATCGATTTGCAGACCCCAGTGCGTCGTGTGCTCGGTGATCCGTGCGGTGATCCACAACATCAGGGCGTTGATCACGATGTGGATCAGGCCGAGCGTCAGGATGTAGAGCGGGATCGACAGGATCTGGACGATCGGTTTGATGAACGCGTTGACCAGACCGAAGATCACGGCGACGACGAAGATGATGCCAACCTGTTGGAGCCTGGTGTCGCCGCCCACGAAATTGATGCCATGGACGAACTTGGTGACTAACCACAGTGCCAATCCGGTCAGTACCGCGCGCAGCAGAAAAGGGCCCATGCGGAAGATCCTGCCATTGGAAGTCTTAGGAAGTCCCCGGCTTAGTTCAGGTTGTATGTCTTTCGGCGTCGGGAGCTGCCCAAGCCACGACCAGCCCCAGGTACACCGAGGGTTGCGACGCGGTGGCGGACGGGCGAATCATCAATCTCTATGACGCCGTGTGTCCACGAGACGGCAGCAGTTTCACCGGCATTGATGGGTGAGCGTGCCCCTTAAACGTATTGACGAATTGAAGCCCGGAGACAGGATCCGCATGAAGGTCGGGCACGCTACGGTCGTGGGGACCGAGTCCCTGGGCGAGGACCGCACTCTGCTCACCTTTCTCTACGGGACGGAACGGCCTGCCGACAACGGAGTCACCGTAGACGTCCTGGGCGATGACGAGTGGGGTTGGTAACACGATCAGCACCAAGCGCCCAGAGTTCAGTTCAGGTTGTAGAAGCGTTGCGCGTTGAGCGCGCCGATCTTTTCGCGCGCCTCCTCACTGATGTCCGCGCGGGTGCGCAGGTGCTTGGTGCTTTCGGGCCATTCGCCGTCCCAGTGCGGGTAGTCGCTGGCGAACATGATGAAGTCGGCGCCGAGCACATCGATCACGCCGGGCAGGATCGGTTCCTCGGGCTCACAGGTCACAAAGATGTTGCCCGCCTTGAGATATTCGTGCGGATCGCGGCGCCACCCCCGCTCGACCCAGTCGCCGCGCTTCTCGTAGTGCTCGTGCAGGCGGTCGATGAAGAACGGCACCCAGCCCGCCCCTGCCTCCAGGAAGGCCACCCGCAGCCGCGGATGACGCTCGAAGACGCCGCCGGAGACCATCGCCGTCATCGCCGTCATCTGGTCGAACGGAAAGCTGATGCAGTGCACCTGAATGTAATTGGTGAACCGGTCCACGCCGATTTTGGGCAGATGGATGCCGGGCGCGCCGTGAATGCCCAGCGGCATCTGCAGGTCCACTGCGGCGGCGTAGAACCGGTCGAGGTCGGGGTGGTCGAGGTTGCGGGTCTTCAGCGCCGGCGGGACCAGCGCGGCCACCAGCCCGAGGTCTTTGGCCTCGGTCATCACGTCGATGGCCGCTTGGCCGTGCTCGACGGGCGTGACCGCGACACCGCGCAGCCGGCCGCCCGACGAGGCGCAGAAATCCGCGATCCACTCGTTGTACAGGCGCGAGAACCCTGCGGCGAACCCGGGGTCTTCCAGGCTGGGTGCGCACAGCCCGAGGCTCGGATACAGCACCATCGTGTCGATGTGGTCGCGATCGGCGTCGCCCAGCACGCCCTCGGGTGAGCGGCAGTTGATGTCGGGCGCGTTGCTGATCCCGTGCGCGGGCGGGCAACCCGCGCCCGGGCCCTCGTCCTGCGGGTAGTTGCGGCCTTCGAACGTCATCCGGCTCCCGTCGGCCGCCGGCTTGACGTGATCGGGCCAGCGCTTGATCGCCTCGACCGCCAGCGAGGAGTTCTCGGCGACGTGCCCGTCGGCGTCGATGATTCGCATGTATCGGCAACTTACTCTCGCGCAATGCCACCCGGTACTGCACGATGCTGACGTGACCACACCCCGTCCCCGGCAGAAGCTGACGGCCGACCAACGCAATTCCTTCGTCGCGGCGTTGCTGGGCTGGACGATGGACGCGTTCGACTACTTCATCGTCGTGCTCGTCTACGCCGACATCGCAAAGACGTTTCACCACAGCAAGGCCGAGGTCGCGTTCGTCACCACGGCCACCCTGGTCATGCGGCCCGTCGGCGCGCTGTTGTTCGGGCTGTGGGCCGACCGGGTCGGCCGGCGGCTGCCGCTGATGGTCGACGTGATGTTCTACTCCGTGGTGGGGTTCCTGTGCGCGTTCGCGCCCAACTTCACCGTCCTGGTGATTTTGCGGCTGCTGTACGGCATCGGCATGGGCGGTGAGTGGGGGCTGGGCGCCGCGCTGGCCATGGAGAAGGTCCCCGTCGAGCGTCGCGGGTTTTTCTCCGGATTGCTGCAGGAGGGTTACGCGTTCGGTTATCTGCTGGCCAGCATCGCGTCACTGGTGGTGATGGATTGGCTGGGGCTGTCGTGGCGCTGGCTGTTCGGCCTGAGCATCGTCCCGGCGCTGATCAGCCTGATCATCCGCTACCGGGTCGAGGAATCGGAGGTGTGGGAGGCCGCCCAGGACCGAATGCGGCTGACCAGCACCAGGATTCGCGACGTGCTGCGCGACGCCGCGATCGTCCGGCGTTTCGTCTACCTGGTGCTGCTGATGACCGCGTTCAACTGGATGAGCCACGGCACCCAGGACGTCTACCCGACCTTTTTGGGGGCGACCGCCAACCATGGCGCGGGGCTGTCCAGCACGACCGTCAAGTGGATCGTGGTGGTCTACAACGTCGGCGCCATCGTCGGCGGGCTGCTCTTCGGGACGCTGTCACAGCGGTTCAGCCGCCGCTACACCGTCGTGTTCTGCGCGCTGCTGGGCCTGCCGATCGTGCCGTTGTTCGCCTATTCGCGCACGGCGGCGATGCTGTGCCTCGGCTCGTTTTTTATGCAGCTGTGCGTGCAGGGCGCGTGGGGCGTGATTCCCGCCCACCTGACCGAGATGTCGCCGGACGCCATCCGCGGCCTGTATCCCGGCGTGACCTACCAACTCGGTAACCTGCTGGCTGCGTTCAATTTGCCCATCCAGGAACGCCTGGCCGAATCGCACGGGTATCCGTTTGCGCTGGCGGCGACGATCGTGCCGGTGCTGATCGCGGTGGCGGTGCTCACGCTGATCGGTAAGGACGCCACCGGGATTCGCTTCGGCACCGCCGAAAGTAGCTTTCTGCCAACCGAAATGGCGTGAATGTCGACGTCAGCGCATGGCTGCGATAGGTGTGCCCTCGTCCATCGCCTCGGCGACAGAGGCTTTGGATGAGAGATCTACACCGGGACGAAGGCCTCCCCTGCCCATCGCCCGAACCACGTAGCGACCCGCCCGTCGAATCATCCTGCGCATGATGACAGCTTAGCGTCATCTGCCGGCGTGACGCTCGGCGTCAGTGCCTGCCGCTCAGCATGCGGCGCAATAGGTGCATCGCCACCGTCGTCGACCGGTCGCGGATGTCCGAGCGATTCCCGGGCATGCGCAGCGTGCGGGAGTCGGTCCCGCCGTCATCGAGCGCCACCGTGAAACAGACTGTCCCGACGGGCTTTTCGGGGGTCCCCCCGCCCGGGCCGGCAATGCCGGTGATCGCGACAGCGGTGTCGGCGCCGAAGCGCCGCAGCGCACCCGCCGCCATCGCCTCGGCCACCGGTTCGGATACCGCGCCGTGCTCGTCGATCAGGGCCGGGTCCACGCCGAGGAGCTGCACCTTCGCCTCGTTGGAATAGGACACCACGCCGCCCGCCACGTAATCCGACGACCCGGGCCGATCGGTCAGCCGCGCCGCCAGCAGGCCCGCGGTGCACGATTCCGCCGTCGCGATCCGCCGGCCGGTGAGCAATGCCGCGACCAGATCGTCCACCCTCGAGCCGTCCTCGGAGTAGAGCTGCTGGGCGTGCCGGTCGCGCAGCAGCTTGGTCAGCTGCGCATAGGCATCGGCGGCGTCGGGTTCGTAGCGCGTGACCATTTCGATCTCGCCGCGGCGCAGGCAGGTGGTGATCTCCAGCGCCGCGAAGCCGGGGACGCTCTGTTCGGCGTCGCGCAGCGTTTCGGCGAGCCCGGACTCCGGCAACCCGAACATCCGAATCATCTTCTGCTCGTAAGTGGTTCGGCCGGCGATCGCCTCCTGCGCGGCGGGCGTCTCAATCGCCGTGTACCACATGGGCTGCAGCTCACGCGGCGGCCCGGGAAGCACGATCACCGTCGGCTTGCCCGGCACCACCACGCCCGGCGCGGTGCCCACCGGGTCGAGCACCTGCGCGCCGGCCGGGACCATGGCCTGCTTGCGGTTGGCGGCCCTGATCGAGTCGAAATCGCTTGCGTCGAAAGCGGGATTGCGACCCATCAGCTTCCTGAGGATGTTCGCGATCTTTTCCTCGACCTCGGCGTCGAGCACCAATTCGCGCCCGCAGAAGCGAGCCACCACCTCGACGGTCATGTCGTCGGCCGTCGGCCCGAGGCCACCGCTGGTGATGATCAGGTCGACACCCTGGTCGGCCATGAAGCGCAGCTGCGCTTCGATGTCTTTCGCGCGGTCGCCGCAGATGGTGATGTGGGCCAGCTCCACGCCGAGTTCCAGCAGGCGATCGGCGATCCAGGGCCCGTTGGCGTCTTGGACTCGTCCGGTGAGGACTTCGGTTCCGGTGACGACGATGCCTGCGCGTGCGCTCACCGGGATGAGCCTACTGGCGGCGTTTACGTCCGCTGACCGGGCTGACCCGGCTGGCCGGGTTGCCCGGGCTGGCCCGGTTGGCCGGGCTGGCCGGGAGTTCCGTCCGGGCCGGGTGCGCCGCCGGCGCCGCCTTCGCCGCCCTCGCCGGGCTGGCCGCCGGGGCCGGCGTCGCCGCCGCGTCCGCCGTCGCCGCCGCGTCCGCCGGCGCCGCCGCGTCCGCCGGCGCCCCCGCGGCCGCCGGCCCCGCCCTGACCGCCGGCCCCGCCCTGGCCGCCGGTCATGCGATTCGCACCATGACCTTCTCCATGCGCGCCACGCTAATCAACCGGCCGGCATGTGGCTAGGTGTGCGCGACAATGAGCCGATGATCGAGCTAGAGGTCCTGCAGGCCGACGTCACCAAGCTCGAAGTCGACGCCATCGCCAACGCGGCCAATACTGAGCTGCGGCACGGCGGAGGTGTCGCCGCGGCGGTCTCCCGCGCGGGCGGGCCCGAGGTGCAGCGCGAGTCGACCGAGAAGGCGCCGATCGGCCTCGGGGACGCGGTCGAGACCACCGCGGGCGACATGCCGGCGCGCTACGTCATTCACGCGGCCACGATGGAGCCAGGCGGCCCCACCTCCGCCGAGGTCATCGCGCGCGCAACCGCTTCGACGCTTCGCAGAGCCGACGAACTCGGCTGCCGGTCATTGGCGCTGGTGGCGTTCGGCACCGGTGTGGGCGGGTTTCCGCTCGAGGACGCGGCGCGGTTGATGGTCGATGCCGTGCGCCGACACCGAGCGAACTCGTTGCAGAAGGTGGTGTTCGCGGTCCACGGCGCCGCCGCGGAACGGGCGTTCCGGGACGCGGTGAGCGACTAGCCGGACAGGTGGCGCTCGACCGAGGCGACCTTCTGCGTCATCGCATCGTGGGTCCCGGCTCGCCAATCGGCCTTGATCACCGTGCTGACCCTGGGCGCGCGCGCCGCCACGGCCTCGACCGCGCGCTGCACGACGGCCATCACCTCTTCCCACGTGTCGCCCTCGATCACGGTGAACATCGAATCGGTCTTGTTGGGCAGCCCGGACTCGCGGACCACGCGGACCGCGTCGGCAACGATCTCACCGACCCCCTCACCGACGCCCAGCGGGGTGACCGAAAACGCGACGAGCACAGACACGTGACGAGCCTACCGAGAACGCCTGGCAGCATCGAGGGCCATGCGGGTCTTGGTGCAACGAGTCTCCTCGGCGTCGGTATCGGTCGACGGCCAGGTGGTGGGTGCCATCCGGCCGGACGGCCAGGGCTTGCTGGCGTTGGTCGGCGTCACCCACAGCGACGACCCCGACACTGCGCGGAGGTTGGCCGAAAAGCTATGGCATCTCCGCATTCTCGCCGACGAACGGTCCGCGGCCGACGTCCACGCGCCCGTCTTGGTCGTCAGCCAGTTCACCCTGTACGCCGACACCGCCAAGGGCCGCCGGCCGTCCTGGAACGCGGCCGCCCCCGCCGCGCTGGCCGAACCGCTGGTCACCGCATTCGGCGAGACGTTGCGCGCACTGGGCGCCGACGTACGGACCGGTGTGTTCGGCGCGCACATGCAAGTCGAGCTGGTCAACGACGGCCCGGTGACCGTGATGCTGGAGCTTGGGTAGCTTGGGCTGCTATGGGGACACCTGAGTTCGGGTCGCAACGATCCGACGACGACCAGTGGGACATCGTGAGCAGCGTGGGCTACACCGCGCTGCTGGTGGCGGGATGGCGGGCACTGCACGCCGTGAGCCCGCAGCCGCTGGTGCGCGACGAATACGCCAAGGTGTTCATCGACGCGTCGCGCGACCAATATCTGGCGGATGCGCTGGCCAACCCGGGAACTTCCGAGGACGAGACGGCCTTTCCGCGCCTGTACGGGGTGCAGACCCGGTTCTTCGACGACTTCTTCGACGCCGCAGGCGCCGCAGGGATAAGGCAGGCCGTCATTGTCGCGGCGGGACTGGATTCCCGGGCGTACCGGCTTGACTGGCCCTCCGGCACAACAGTTTTCGAAGTCGACCTACCGAAAGTCCTGGAATTCAAGGCGCGCGTGCTCGGCGAACGGGGCGCGACGCCGAAGGCCCGCAGGATCGAGGTCGCCGCCGACCTGCGCACCGAGTGGTCGCGGACGCTGGAAGCGGCCGGCTTCGACACCGAAGCCTCCAGCGCCTGGTCGGTGGAGGGCGTGCTGCCCTACCTGACCGACGAGGCGCAGAACGCGCTGTTCACCCGGATCAGCGGGCTCAGCGCGCCGGGCAGCCGGATCGCCATCGGCGCGCTGGGTTCGCGGCTGGACCGTGAGCAGCTCAGCGCCCTGGAAACCGACCACCCCGGCGTCAACATGTCCGGCGACGTGGACTTCTCCGCGCTGACCTACGAGCCCAAGACCGATCCCGCGGAAGCGCTGGCCGCGCACGGGTGGGCCGTCGAGCCGGTCCGCAACACGCTGGATCTGCAGGCCGGCTACGGGATGACGCCGCCGGGGGTCGACGTGAAGATCGACGCTTTCATGAACTCGCAATACATCACCGCGACCCGGTCGGGCTGAGCGGGACTACGGCGTCAGCAGGACCTTGACGTCGTCGCCCGACCGCGACTCGGCGGTCGCGTAGCCCTTGGCCGCCTCGTCCAACGGCAGGGTCGTGGTGAAGATGCCGTCGACGTCGAGGCGGCCGGACTGCAGCAGCGGGACCAGCTCCGGCCAGGTGCGCTGCACCGGCGCGGTGGTCATGCGCAGCGTGGTGCTGCGGATCAGGCAGCCCAGCGCGTTGAGTGGATACGGGTTCATGTCGTGCACACCGACGACCGAGACGGTGCCGCCGGGCCGCACCGTGTTGAGCGCGTCGGTCAGCGAGGCGTCGGTGGCGACGGCGTCGATCACGGCATCGGCGCCCCGCCCGCCCGTCGCGGCGAGGATGGCCTCGACCGCCGGCGCCTTGACCGGCGTGGCTCCCCAGCGCGCCGCACGGTCGAGCCGCCCATCGACGCGGTCGACGGCGAAAACCGTTGCCGCACCCTGGAAGAGCGCGCTGCGCAGCGAGCACAAGCCGACAGCCCCCAGCCCGATGACCGCCACAGTCCCCCCGTAGGGAATGTCGGCGCGCTGCGCCGCCGCCCAGCCGGTGGCGAGGTTGTCGGTGAGCAGTAGCGCCTGCTCGGTGCTGATCCCGTCGGGCATCTTGAGCAGCTGGAAGTCGGCGGCGGGCACCGCCAGCAGATCGGCCTGGGCACCGCCCAGCACACCGCCGCCGAAGATCTGAAAGCCGTTGTGGCACATGACCGGGTCGCGGGTGGCACAGCCCGGGCAGGCGCCGCAGCCGGTCACTGACGACACCATCACCCGATCGCCCACCTTGACGGTGCGCGTCTCCGGGCCGGTCTCGACGACGGTGCCCACCGCCTCATGGCCGAGCGTGATGGGTTCGGCGAGCGGGAAGTCGGCCTCGTAGAAGTGCAGGTCGGATCCGCAGATCCCGGCCGCGGTGACTTCGACGATCGCGCCGTCGGCGCCGGGAAGCGCCGGGTCGGGGCGGGTGTCGACCCGGATGCTGCGGGGCCCATCGACGACTACGGTTCGCATGCAGCTGTGCTCACTTTCCTTGTCGCACTACGAATTGTGACCAGTCGGGCTCGCGTATCGCGGCCCAGTACTCGTTGAGCCGCCACGGGCTGACGGTGTGGATTTCGCCGTCGGCGTTCTTGAAGTAGGAGTGCTTGACCGCGGGGTGCGACCACACCATCTTCTTGATCTGGGTCTGCGTCCGCCGATGCCACTCCTCGGCGGGCTCGGGCCTGGGCTCCACCGAGTGCAGCCTGTCCTCGGCCAGCCGCCGCAGGCACTGGTCGATGTAGCGCATCTGGAGTTCGGACTGAAAGATCAGGCTGCCCCCGTGGGCGAGATGCGTACCGGGCCCATAGATGACGAACAAGTTCGGGAACCCCGGGACCGTGATGCCCAGGTGGGCGTATGGACGACTCCCCCACATCTGGTGCAGGTCAACCCCGTTGCGGCCGCGGATGTTCAGCGGCCATAGCACGTCGGTGTGCCGGAACCCGGTGGCATAGACGAGGACGTCGGCGTCGTACGTCGCGCCGTCCTCGGTCACCACGCCGTGCGGGGTGATCTGCCGGATCGGGGTGCGGACCAGCTCGACGTTGTCGCGCTGCAGCGTCTGCAGCCAACTGCCGTTGTCCTGCAGGGTCCGCTTGCCGCAGGCGGGATAGTCCGGCATCACCTTGGCCAACAGCTCGTCGTCGTCGCCGACCTGACCGGTGATCCACTGCGAGAACATCATCGCGGCGGCGGCGTTGATGTCGCTGACGGCATGGTCGGAGTCGGCGTAGCCCGGGTCGCCCTCGGCGGCGTCGAGTCCCTTGTCGGCGCCGGGCCACAGGACGAGGAACCGGTACCACCGGCCGTAGAACGGTAGATGGCGCATCGCCCAGCGCACGCCGTCGCCGACCTCGTCGTGATACATCGGGTTGGGGAACATCCACTGCGCGGTGCGCTGGAACACCGTGAGCCGCTCGACCCTGCCGGCGATCGCGGGCGCGATCTGAAAACCGCTGGCGCCGGCCCCGATCAGCGCGACCCGCTTGCCCGTCAGGTCGACCGAGTGATCCCAGGCCGCGGAGTGAAACGCGGGCCCCGCGAAGGTGTCGGCGCCGTCGAATTCCGGGACGTTGGGCCGGTTGAGCTGACCGACCGCGGTGATGACGGCCCGCGCGGTGAGCGTGTCGGTCCGCCCGTCGGCGCCGCGCAGCGACACGCTCCAGCTGCCGTCGGCGTCGTTCCATTCGGCCGCAACGACTTCGGTGTTCCAGCGGACGCGCTCGGCCAGCCCGTGCTTGTTCATCACCCGGGTGAAGTAGTCCCGCAGCTCGTACTGCTCGGCGAAGAAGTGGGTCCAGTCGTTGTTGGGTTCGAAGCTGTAGCAATAGAAATGGTTCGCGACGTCGACGCGGGCGCCGGGATAGCTGTTCTCCCACCATGTTCCGCCGGGGCCGGGGTTCTTTTCGACGATGGTGAACGGGATGTTGGCTTGCTTGAGGCGCACACCGGCCAGCAGGCCGGATTCGCCGCAGCCGACCACCAGGACCGGCAGCCCGGCGGCGGATTCGGTCGGCAGGGCCGGCGGGCGGCGCGGGTCGGTGCCGTCGAGATCCATCTCCTCCAAAATCAAGGGCAGGTAGTCGTCGGTCACGTGTTCGCAGGCGGCCCAGTCCATCATCTCCCGGATGAGCTCGATGCTCAGCGGTTCGGGTTCGGGACAGCCGCGGTCCCGGTAGCCGGCGAGCACCGGCAACGCCACCGCGCGGGCGCGCGCCTTGTCCTCCTCCGACATGAACCCCTGCACCTCGTTGAGGAAGATGCCCATCGGCTTGAAGTCCCGGATGAACCGCGGGTCGCCGGTGATGTGCACGAGGGAGAGCAGCAGCGTCGGAATGCTGACATCCTCGAGCGCGGTCGCGATCTCGGCCGTCGGCGTGGTGAAAGGATGGCCGGCGTAACGGCTGCGCATCGGGCCGATCCTTCCGCTAGGTGGGGCTCCAGACCAATCGGAGCAATTACGCTACGGACAGTTTCGTAATTGGCAGCACAACGCTACCCCGCCGCGCCGGAAGGGATCAAGAGCTCGTCGGTCCGGCGCTTGGGGGTAGCGAAACGCTTTGAGCCGCTACGGCTTGCCGTTGATCCCGGGAGCGCCGATCGTGCCGGCGAGGCCGCCGGTGCCGCCGTGCCCGAGGCCGACTCCGTTGCCGCCGTTGCCGCCGAGACCGAAGATCGACGGGGTGTAGGTGCCGTTCATGATCAGGCCGGCGTTGCCGCCGTTGCCGCCGTTGGCGGGTCCGGCGCCGGTGCCGGCGTCGCCGCCGGCGCCGCCGTAGCCGAAGAACCCGAGGCCCGCGCCGCCGTCACCGCCGTTGTTTCCGCCGAGGCCGAGGGGAGCGTTGCCACCGGCCCCGCCGTTACCGCCCAGGCCGGCCTGCAGCCCGGCGCCCAGCCCACCGGTCCCGCCCGAGCCGCCAGTGCCGAGCGCCGACGCGCCGCCGGCCCCGCCCGCACCGCCGCCGCCGATGCCGACCAGCGTCGCGGCCTCGCCGCCGATGCCGCCGACACCGCCGGTTCCGGCTACTCCGCTGGCGGCACCGCCGGCCCCACCGTTGCCGCCAATGGCAGCGCCCCAACCGACGAAGTCGGGGGCGGCGGCGAGGCCGCCGGCCCCGCCCGCCCCGGCGGTTCCGGTGATGGTGGTGCCGCCCACGCCGCCGGCGCCGCCCTGGGCCAAGTCGATTCCGAAGAACCCGCTGGAAGCCCCGGCGCCGCCCGCGCCGCCGGCGCCGCCGGTACCCAGGGCCGCGGTCGCGTTCCCGCCGGCGCCGCCGTTGCCGCCGAGGCTCAAGTCGATCCCGAACGGGCTGCGGGCGAAGCCGTTCCCGCCGGCTCCGCCAACCCCGCCCGTACCGGTGGTGGCGGCACCGCCGTGGCCGCCGGCCCCGCCGAAGCCGAGGAAGAGGCCCTGCCCGTTGCCGCCGGCCCCGCCGGCCCCGCCGGTCCCGGTCGTGGCGTCGCCGCCGGCCCCACCGACCCCGCCGATCCCCTCGAGGAACCCGGCGGCGCCGCCGGCCCCGCCGGCCCCACCGTTACCGCCCGCGGCGGCGGCCGCGCCGGCCCCGCCGGCCCCACCGAGCCCCGCCAGCAGCGCATTGCCGCCTGCACCGCCGGCCCCGCCGCCGGCCCCACCGGCGCCGCCGGCGCCGCCGTTGCCCCACAGCCACCCACCGGTGCCGCCCTGGCCGCCCGCCGCGCCGGCTCCCCCGGCCCCGCCGGTGCCGCCCCAACCGAAGAGACCGGCGGCCCCGCCGGCACCACCGGCCTGACCGGGCGCACCCGAGCCGCCGGAGCCCCCGGTTCCCCACAACAGGCCGCCGGCCCCGCCGTTCTGGCCCGTCCCCGCGGCCCCGTTGGTTCCGGGACCGATCAGCGGACGCCCCAACAGCAGCTGAGTCGGGGTATTGATGGCCCCGAGCAGGTCTTGTTCGAGGGTCTGCAATGGCGATGCGTTGGCGGCTTCGGCGGCCGCATAGGCGCCGCCGGCGTTCGCCAGGGCCGAGACGAATTGCGCGTGAAACGCGGAGGCCTGGGCGCTGACCGCTTGAAATTGCGCGCCATGGCTGGAAAGCAGGGACGCGATCGCCGCCGACACCTCATCCTCGGCAGCGGCCACCAAGCCGGTCGTCGGGGCCGCCGCCGCCGAATTGGCTTCGCTCAGCGAGGACCCGATGCCCGCCAGATGCTCGGCGGCCGTGGCCACGACGTCCGGAACTGCAGCCATAAACGACATCTGACAACCTCCAATAACCCGCCCGATGGGCCATTTTCGAGCAATCAACGATGAGCGGGATGCTAGCGGTGCGTGCTGTGAATTAGACGCATTTACAACAATCGGTCAGCCGTTTCTCAGGTTTGGCCGGGGCTCTCCGGCATTGTGAAACCTCGTAGTGCCGGCGCTCCGACGAAGGGCCGCTGGCCACGTCAACGCCGCGCGTACTAAACTAGAACACGTTCCAATTTCCCCAGCATTTCCCAGCGTCGGTCAAGCTTCCAGGAGTAGGCATGCACACCCCGATCTGCGACGACCTCGGTATCGAGTTCCCGATCTTCGCCTTCACCCACTGCCGCGACGTCGTGGTCGCCGTCAGCAAGGCCGGCGGGTTCGGCGTGCTGGGCGCCGTCGGCTTCACCCCCGAGCAGCTGGAGATCGAGCTCAACTGGATCGACGAGAACATCGGCGACCACCCCTACGGCGTCGACATCGTCATCCCCAACAAATACGAGGGCATGGACTCGCACCTCTCGGCCGAGGAGCTGACCGAGACGCTGCGCAAAATGGTGCCCCAGGAGCACCTGGACTTCGGCAAGAAGATCCTCGCCGACCACGGGGTGCCGATCGAGGACAGCGACGGCGACAGCCTGCAACTGCTCGGCTGGACCGAGGCGACGGCCACCCCGCAGGTCGAAGTGGCGCTGAAGCACCCCAAGGTCAAGATGATCGCCAACGCGCTCGGCACGCCGCCGGCCGAGATGATCAAGCACATCCACGACGCCGGGCTCAAGGTGGCCGCGCTGTGCGGCTCCCCCTCGCAGGCCCGCAAGCACGCCGACGCGGGCGTGGACATCGTCATCGCCCAGGGCGGCGAGGCCGGTGGGCACTGCGGCGAGGTGGGCTCGATTGTGTTGTGGCCGCAGGTCGTCAAGGAAGTGGCGCCGGTCCCGGTTCTCGCCGCGGGCGGCATCGGCAGTGGCCAGCAGATCGCGGCCGCGCTGGCGCTGGGCGCCCAGGGCGCGTGGACCGGCTCGCAGTGGCTGATGGTCGAGGAATCCTCGAACACGCCGGTGCAGCAGCAGGCCTACGTCAAGGCGGGCAGCCGCGACACGGTCCGCAGCCGCTCGTTCACCGGCAAGCCGGCGCGGATGCTGCGCAACGACTGGACGGAAGCCTGGGAGCGACCGGACAACCCCAAGCCGCTCGGAATGCCCTTGCAGTACATGGTTTCCGGCATGGCGGTGCGGGCCACCAACAGGTACCCCAACGAGTCCGTCGACGTCGCGTTCAACCCGGTCGGTCAGGTCGTGGGCCAGTTCACCAAGGTGGAGAAGACGTCGACCGTCATCGAACGCTGGGTGCAGGAGTACCTGGAGGCGACCAGCCGGCTGGACGAGCTCAACGAGGCCGCCGGCGGCTGACGACCGGGCTACTCGTCGTCGAGGTCTTCCACGAAGTCGTCTCGGCCGGTGAACACTTCCTTGGCCCGGTCGACGGCGTGAGTCGCGATGTCGATGGAGCTCTGCACGATGCCGCTGGCGCCGCCCGCGATGTCACCGCGGATTATGTCGCCGGCGTTTTCGACGATGTCCGAGGCCTTTTCGACGGCGTTGGTCGCGATGTCCCGGGCCGCGTCTACGGCGTCTTTGGGATTGAAGCCCATCGGAGTCTCCCTTCATTGCACCATCTTGGACACGACTGTAGCCGCGGCGGGCGGCCGTCAGTAGTCGACCAGCGTGCGCCAGTAGTCTTCGGGAATCTCGGCTCCCGAGCGCAAGATTCGCGCCAGGCCGACGGCCATGGCGACGCCGAGCAGGCCCAGCCACAGGCCGGCCACGCCGATGACGCCCCAGAGCACGGCGGTGACCGTCGGCCAGGGCGACAGCACCGCGAGCACCGGCGCGAAGAAGAAGCCCGCCCCGATGTACCAGGCGGAGCCGGCGCGATCCGACGCTAGGACGAAGCGCAGCCAGCGTGGGACCGGCGCTTGTGCGGGCCGGGCCGCGTTCATCGGCTCAGCCGGTCATTCCGACGGCGGGAAGAATCCCGCACCGGTGAACCAGCCCTCTTGCCACCCGCGGTCCCCCAGGCAGAGCATGGGCAGCCCCCGGTCCGACTGCGCCGCCGCCTGGGGGCCCGGGCATTTCGCGCCCGCCTGCTGCACCCCGTACAGCGGGTAGGAGATGACCCAGTAGCCGGTGGTGGCCGCGGGGAACTGGTTGGGCGGCGGGAAGTGGCAGGCCTCGGCCTGCCCGCTGGGGCCGCGTCCGAAAATGAAGCTTTCGTAGTTGTCGCACGGCGCGCCCAGTGACGCGTCGTAGTTCATCCCCGGCACGTCGCCGTCGTAGTGCGGATTGGCGGCCGCGCACGGCGCCATTCCGATCGTGATGCCCGCCATGGAAGCGGCGCTCAGCAATTCCCGAATCATGTTCCACCCCGCCTGTCGCCGGTGACCTGGACAAAAGCATATCGGTTGCGCCGCCGGCCACAAGATCGTTCGGGGCGGACCTCACCGACTCCGATAGAACGTGTTGCAATTCCGGGCGGCGATATCGCCGCAATGCTTCCCAACCGTGGTGCGGCAATGGTTTCCTTGCAGCAGGACGCCTAGACGAATTCGTATCGAGGAGCGCGCCATGTCAACTGCCGAGTCGACGGCCAAGCCGGTTCCCAATCTGCCTCCGGGCTTCGACTTCACCGATCCGGACATCCACGCCGAGCGATTGCCGGTCGAAGAACTGGCCGAGCTGCGCCGCACGGCGCCGATCTGGTGGAACGAACAACCCATCGGGGCGGGCGGTTTCGACGATGGCGGCTTCTGGGTGGTGTCCAAACACAAGGACGTCAAAGAGGTCTCACTGCGCAGCGACGTCTTCTCCAGCCTGGAGAAGACCGCGCTGCCCCGCTACAAGGACGGCACGGTCGGCGAGCAGGTCGAGCGTGGCAAGTTCGTGCTGCTCAACATGGATGCGCCGCAGCACACTCGGCTGCGCAAGATCATCTCGCGGGCCTTCACCCCACGCGCCATCGAGCGCCTGCGCGGAGACCTCGCCGAGCGCGCCCGGCGCATCGTCGAGGAAGCGGCCGCCGAGGGGCGCGGCGACTTCGTCGAACAGGTGTCGTGCGAGCTGCCGCTGCAGGCCATCGCCGGGTTGATGGGTGTGCCGCAGGACGAACGCAAGAAGCTCTTCCACTGGTCCAACGAGATGGTCGGCGACCAGGACCCCGAATTCGCCGGTAACGACGCCATCACCGCCTCGGTCGAACTCATCATGTACGGCATGCAGATGGCCGCCGACCGGGCGGCCAATCCGGGCGAAGATCTCGTCACCAAGCTGGTCCAGGCCGACATCGACGGCCACAAGCTCTCCGACGACGAGTTCGGCTTCTTCGTGATCCTGTTGGCGGTGGCCGGCAACGAGACGACCCGCAACTCCATCACCCAGGGCATGATGGCCTTCACCGACTTTCCCGACCAGTGGGAGCTGTTCAAGCGGGAGCGTCCGGCTACCGCGGCCGACGAGATCGTCCGCTGGGCCACCCCGGTCACGTCCTTCCAGCGCACCGCGCTGGAGGACTACGAGCTGTCCGGCGTGACGATCAAGAAGGGCCAGCGCGTCGTAATGGTCTACCGCTCGGCCAATTTCGACGAGGACGTCTTCGACGACCCGTTCACCTTCAACATCCTGCGCGATCCCAACCCGCACGTCGGCTTCGGCGGCACCGGCGCGCACTACTGCATCGGCGCCAACCTGGCGCGGATGACCATCGACCTGATGTTCAACGCGATCGCCGATGGCATCCCGGACCTCGAATCGATCGGCAAGCCGGAGCGGCTGCGGTCGGGTTGGCTCAACGGCATCAAGCACTGGCAGGTCGACTATCACACCGACGCGGCGAAAGGCACTGTGGCGCAGTAGGACCAGCCGCATGACGACCCATCGTGCTGTTCATGTGAAATCCGCCGGCGCACCGCTGGAGCTCGTCGACGTCGATACGGTGTCACCGGGCCGCGACGAGGTACGGCTGACGGTGTCCGCGTGCGGCATCTGCGGCACCGACGCCAATTTCGTCTCCGGTGGGTTTCCCGGGATGTCGTGGCCGCTGACGCCCGGCCACGAGATCGCCGGGAAGATAGCGGAACTCGGCGACGGCGTCGAGGGCTTCGCGGTCGGTGACCGGGTCGCGGTCGGCTGGTTCGGTGGGTGCTGCTACCGCTGCGACCCGTGCCGCAAGGGCGTTTTCATTCACTGCGCCAACGGCAAGGTGCCCAGTTGGCAGTACCCCGGCGGTTACGCCGAGTCGGTGACCGTGCCGGTCAGCGCCCTGGCCCGGATTCCCGACGGGCTGTCCGACGCCGAGGCCGCGCCGATGGGCTGCGCCGGCGTCACCACCTACAACGCGCTGCGCCACACCCGGGCGCTGCCCGGCGACCGGGTGGCGATCCTCGGTGTCGGCGGGCTCGGTCACCTCGGCGTGCAGTTCGCCCGCGCAATGGGTTTCGAAACGATCGCGATCGCGCGCGGCACCGGCAAGGCCGACGACGCCAAGAAACTCGGCGCCCATCACTACATCGACTCCACCGCGGCCGACGTCTCGGAGGCGTTGCGGGCGCTGGGCGGGGTGTCCGTCGTGCTTGGCACCGCCGGCAACTCCCAGGCCATGGCGGACACGATCGGCGGCCTGGTGCCCCAGGGTGAGTTGGTCACCATCGGCGTGACCCCCGAGCCCCTGCCCATCAGCCCCGTGCAGCTGATCAACCCAGGCCTGAGCATCGTCGGGCATCCGTCCGGCACGGCCAAGGACGTCGAGGACACCATGCACTTCGCGCTGCTGTCCGGTGTGCGCGCGTGGATCGAGGAGCTACCGCTGGCGCAGGCCGCCGAGGGCTACGCCACGCTGCAGCGGGGCCGGGCGCACTACCGCACTGTTTTGACCACGTGACACAGTCGGTTTGTGACCGACCGGTGGACCATCGACGCATCAGACGGTGAGCTGCTGATCCGCACCGGCGTCGCGGGCAGGGCACCGCGGATGGGGCATCGCCTCACCATCGCGATGAGCCGCTGGGCGGCCACGGTGGCCTGGGCCGGCGGCGAGCCGGTCACCGCGGAGCTCACCGTCGAGGTCGACTCGCTGGACGTGCTGCGCGGCGAGGGCGGGGTCAAGGGCCTGTCCGCGCCGGAGAAGGCGCTGGTGCGCTCGAACGCGCTGAAGTCGCTGGACGCCAACCGCTATCCGAAGATCCGCTTCGCCGCGGACTCGATCGACGAGGCGGACGGCGGCTACCGGCTCACCGGGAAGCTGCACATCCACGGAAAGTCCCGCAAGCACGTAATCGACCTGCGCACAGAAGATCTCGGCGACGCGTGGCGGATGACAGCCGAATCCACCGTTCGGCAAACCGATTTCGGCGTCAAGCCCTACTCGTTGTTGATGGGCTCGGTGAAGGTCGCCGACGAGGTGTCGGTCGCGTTCGCCGCGGTGCGGGCCAAGGGCAACTAAGGCGCGGGCGGCGCCGCGTCACCGGCGTCGCCGGGGATGTGCTCGAGCACGCGGGTCAGGTAGGGGCCACGGGCGCCCGGATCCGGAGGCTGCTCGGCGGGCACCGCGTTCTGCTCGCGCGGCGGCCCCGCGTCCGGTGCCGTTTCGGCGGCGACGGACTTCGGCTGGGGCGCGATCGGCGCGGCGGCCGGCGGCGGCGCGATGGCCTGGGCGAGTTGCGGCGCCGGCTCGTGCACCTCGTGCCTGGCCGGGGCGGGCTGGCTGTCCGGAGCCAGTTGAATGCCGACCGCGAGCGACAGCGAGGCGACGAACGTCACCGCGCCTGCGGCCAGGGCGGCCGCCGCCCCGGCATGGGAGAACCTCCGGCGCGGCGCCGGGGCCGCGGCGACGGGCTCGCCGACGTACGCCACCAGCTGCTCGTCGGTGAACTCGGTGCTTCGGGCCGCGGCCAGTGCCGCGCCGCGGGAGATTGTCACCTGGGCCATGGTCTGCGCGAAAACCGGTACGGGCAGCGCCTTTTCGAGCTGCCAGGAAAACCCGTTGATGTCGCTGTCCGCGCCGACGACGACCACCCCGCCGGGTCGCCACCCGGTGCGCCGGTCGAACATCCCGCGCAGCCAGGACCTCAGTCCGTCGAAGCCGCCGCGGACCTGCTTGACGGCCGTCTGCGTCTCGCCGTCGTGGGTGTCGACCATGACGACGGTCGCCCCGTCGTGCTCGAGGACGCAGACCGCGGTCTGTTCGTAGCCGATGACGGGTGCGATCGCGCGGGCCAGGGTCTCGACCGCTTCGAGCAGCCGAACCGGCACCACGTTGTCGAAACCGGCGTCGGTCAACGCCTCCAACACCAACGCGGCCTGCGCGGATGCGTCGTCGTTCCAGGTCAGCCCGATGACACGGAGCCGGCGCTCGCTCGCGGTCGCCAGCGCGTCCACGCGCAGCACCTCGTCGGCCACCTGCTCTGCGGTATTGAGGGCGCGCACCCCGCGGCCGGAGGGCAGAGCCAACTCCTGGTGGTCCAGGATGGTGCCGTCGGCGCCGTGTCCGTCAGCGAGGACCCACCCGACGGTGGTCGGCGTCAGCGATAGCCCCAGTACCGTATCCAAATCTGCACCTCAATCAGTCCCGGACATCCGGTGCTCCCAATCACCCTCACGCAGCACAAAGGCCGCTGGTGTGGCGGTTCTTGAGAGCCGGAACGGACCGGGATCGCGTGGTCTCCATCGGCTTGCTCCGTGAGAGCCTACGCGGTCTTCGCAAGTTCGGCTGCCCCGGTTCGAAATCCCCGTCAAGCTCACGGTCCGCACGCCGCGGAGCGCCGCGTAGGCGAGCGCAAAACGGCAGGTCGCACGCCGATTTCATAGGCTATGTTTTACCGATCATTCGTTCCGCGGCAATCGAACGCGTGGGCGACCAACTTCCACCGCGACTTCGTTCCGCGGGCGGCGCGCCGGTATGTGGGGCACGCGGTTCGGCGAAAACGGTGCCGCCATTTCGCCGCGCGCCCGGCCCGCCGAAGTCGCATACCGCCCCCGGCCTGGGTCGCTACGCCAAAACGGGTCGCTGCCTCGGGCTTCGTGATGGGCAATCGGTGGCTCGCGCGACCGGCGACCGCTGCGCTGTGCTTATCCACATCGCGAATTCCGTGCAAAAAAACCGATATAAAACCGAGACGCGTTCGCGTCCTGATCGACATTTGGCCGAATCACCCGGTAAATTCCTGCTGAGACCGCCATCACATACGGACAAGGGGCAGGTATGACAGACGTGAGCGAGAAGGTGCGGGCCTGGGGGCGTCGGCTGTTGATCGGTGCAGCGGCGGCTGCCACCCTGCCGGGGCTGATCGGTCTGGCCGGGGGTGCGCCGACCGCAGGGGCATTCTCGCGCCCCGGGCTGCCGGTCGAATACCTGCAGGTGCCGTCCGCCGGCATGGGCCGCAACATCAAGGTCCAGTTTCAGAGCGGCGGCGACGGTTCACCGGCGGTGTACCTGCTCGACGGGTTGCGGGCCCAGGACGACTACAACGGCTGGGACATCAACACCCCGGCGTTCGAGTGGTACTACAAGTCGGGCCTCTCGGTCGTGATGCCGGTCGGCGGGCAGTCCAGCTTCTACGCCGACTGGTACGGCCCGGCGTGTGGCAAGGCCGGCTGCTCGACCTACAAGTGGGAGACCTTCCTGACCAGCGAGCTGCCCGGGTATCTCGCTTCCAACAAGGGCGTCAAGTCCAACGGCAGCGCCGCGATCGGAATCTCGATGTCCGGCTCCTCCGCGCTGATCCTGGCCGCCTACCACCCGGCACAGTTCATCTACGCCGGCTCGCTGTCGGCGCTCATGGACCCGTCGCAGGGCATGGGCCCGTCGCTGATCGGTCTCGCCATGGGTGATGCCGGCGGCTACAAGCCGGATGCGATGTGGGGCCCGTCGAGTGACCCGGCGTGGCAGCGCAACGACCCGACGATTCAGGTCGGCAAGCTGGTCGGTAACAACACCCGGCTGTGGATCTACTGCGGTAACGGCACACCGTCGGAGCTGGGCGGGGCCAACATGCCCGCCGAGTTCCTGGAGAACTTCGTGCGCAGCAGCAACCTGAAGTTCCAGGACGCCTACAACGCGGCCGGCGGCCACAACGCCGTGTTCAACTTCAACGCCAACGGCACCCACAGCTGGGAGTACTGGGGAGCGCAGCTCAACGCCATGAAGCCCGACCTGCAGGGCGCCCTGGGCGCGACCGGCGGTGGTGGATAACCGCCTGATCTTCTCGATCCGCTACTGCGCCCGACGACCTCGTCGGGCGCAGTAGCGCGTTATGGGGCCTTTATCGACGCGTGTTGCCAGGGCTAATTTATCCATTTCTCACCAATTTCTAAAGCTGCGTTTCGGCTGGTGAAAGGCCCAATTACCCTGCTAGAGGGCCTATCTCGCGGCATTTTCGAATCGGTAACGCTTCGGACACGCCCCGCGAAATTCCTGGCATGAGAAAACACTGCAAGCCTCTCGTCAAGTCCACGATGGTCGGCGGGTTCGTTGCAGCGTTGCTGACCTCCTCAGCCGGAGTGGCGCACGCGGCTCCCACGGCCCCCAACTGGGACGCGGTCGCGCAATGCGAGTCCGGCGGCAACTGGCACGCCAACACCGGCAACGGCGAATACGGTGGGCTGCAATTCAAGCCGGGCACCTGGGCCCGCTACGGCGGCGTCGGCAATCCGGCGGCCGCATCCCGGGAGCAGCAGATCGCGGTGGCCAACCGGGTTTTCGCAGAAGACGGACTCGACCCCTGGCCGAAGTGCGGTGCCCAGTCGGGCCTTCCGATCGGGATGTATACGCATCCCGCGCAGGGCATCAAGCAGATCATCAACGGCCTCATCCAGGCGGCCATCCCGCACTGACGATTCGGCCGTCAGGGCTCTATGACCGAACGCGAAGCTGTGTTTGGATCAAGCCCATGGAAGGTTCGTCGACGGTTCACATGGCCGCGCCCGCGGACAAGATCTGGGATTTGATCGCGGATGTCCGCAACACCGGGCGGTTCTCCCCCGAGGTCTTCGAGGCGGAATGGCTGGGTGACGCGACCGGGCCCGCGCTGGGCGCCAAATTCCGGGGCCATGTGCGGCGCAACGAGATCGGGCCGGTGTATTGGACGACGTGCGAGGTCACCGCGTGCGAACCCGGCCGCGAGTTCGGTTTCGCGGTGCTGCTCGGTGACCGGGTGGTGAACAACTGGCACTATCGGTTGGCGCCCAGTGACGGCGGCACCGACGTGACGGAGTCGTTTCGGCTCAACCCCGCGCCGTGGCTGGGCGTCTACTGGTTGTTCGGCGGCTTTCTGCGCAAGCGGCGGAACGTCCGCGATATGACCAAGACGCTCAACCGCATCAAAGACTTGGCCGAGGGCTGAGGCGTCGTGCAGTCGGTCTTCATCACCGGCGCGGGCAGCGGCATGGGCCGCGAGGGCGCGAAGTTGTTTCATGCCAACGGGTGGCGCGTCGGCGCCGTGGACCGCAACGCGGACGGACTGGCGACGCTGCGGCAGGAGTTGGGTGAGGACCGGCTGTGGACGAGGCCGGTCGATGTGACCGACAAGGCCGCGCTGGACGGCGCGCTGGCCGACTTCTGCGCCCGCAACGACGGCGGCGGCCTCGACATGATGTGGAACAACGCCGGCATCGGCGAATCGGGCTGGTTCGAGGACGTGCCCTACGAGGCCGCCATGCGCGTCGTCGAGGTGAACTTCAAGGCGGTGTTGACCGGCGCCTATGCCTCGCTCCCCTACCTGAGGAAAACGCCGGGCAGCCTGATGTTTTCGACGTCGTCGTCGTCGGGCACCTACGGGATGCCGCGCATCGCGGTGTACTCGTCGACCAAGCACGCGGTTAAGGGGTTGACGGAGGCGCTGAGCGTGGAATGGCAGCGGCACGGTGTGCGGGTCGCCGACGTGCTGCCGGGCCTGATCGACACCGCCATCCTCACCACGACCACCAACCACTCCGACGACGCCGCGTCGACGATGTCCGCGGAGGAGCTTCGCGCCGCCGCGCCCAAGAAGGGCCTGTTCCGGATGATGCCCGCCAGCAGCGTGGCTGAGGCCGCGTGGCAGGCCTACCACAACCCGAAGCGGCTGCATTGGTATGTGCCCAAGGGCATTCGGGTGGTCGACCTGCTCAAGGGCCTGAGCCCGGAATTCGTGCGGGGCCGCATCGTCAAGTCCCTGCCGGCGATGATGCCGAAGCGGCCGTAAGGAGGGGTCTCGGTGCAAAACCGTTTGCTCACAATCGCTTTCGTCTTGATCACTGGGGCCGCCGTCGCGGGTTGCGGTCAGCCGCAGACGACGCCGCGCAAGCCCGCCCACGTGACCATCGACGGGGCCACCCATACGGCGCGCCCGGCCGCGTGCAGCCAGATGCAGTCGTACCGCACGCTCGACATCGCCGACGCGAACGGGCACGTCGAGGCGACGGTGTTGCTCAGCGGTTACCGGGTCATGCCGCAGTGGGTGAAGATCCGCAACGTCGGCGGATTCACCGGCAGCTTTTACCAGGGCGGCGTCGGCGACGCGCGCGCCGACGTCAACCGCAACTCCTACACCATCGCCGGCAGCGCCTACGGCATCAGCGACAGCAACCCCAACAAGGTGATCACCACGGACTTCAAGATCACCGCCGAGTGCTGAGCTGAGCGGTGAAAAAGAGGCTGCACTGGCTCGCGATGCACGGCTTCATCCGGGGCGTCGCCGCGATCGGCGCGCGGCGGGGTGACCTGCAGGCCAGGCTGATCGCCGACCCGTCGGTGGCCGAGGATCCGGTGCCGTTCTACGAGGAACTGCGCGCGCTGGGTCCGTTGGTGAAGGGCCGCGTCAACTACCTGACGACCGACCACGCCCCGGCCCACGAATTGCTGCGCTCCGACGACTTCCGCGTGGTGAACATGGGCTCCAACCTGCCGGCGCCGCTGCGCTGGCTGGAGCGCCGCACGCGCGACGATCTGTTGCACCCGCTGCGTGCGCCGTCGCTGCTGGCTGTCGAGCCTCCCGATCACACCCGCTACCGCAAGACGGTGTCGGCGGTGTTCACTCCCCGGGCGGTCGCCGCGTTGCGCGAGGGTGTGGAGCGGATCGCGGCCAACCTGCTGGACGGGCTGGCGGTGGGGGCCGGTGTGGTGGACGTCGTCGGGCGGTATTGCTCGCAGCTTCCGGTCGCGATCATCAGCGACATTTTGGGGGTGCCCGAGCGGGACCGGGCGCGGGTGCTGGAGTTCGGCGAACTCGGCGCGCCCAGTCTGGACATCGGCCTGCCGTGGCGCCAATACCTGAGCGTGCAGCGGGGAATCGCAGGGTTCGACTCCTGGCTCGACGGCCACCTGCGCGAATTGCGCCGTACCCCGAGCGACAGCTTGATGAGCCAGCTGATCCAGACGGCCGAAAGCGGTTCTCCCGAAACGCGTCTCGACAGTCACGAACTGCAGGCGATCGCCGGCCTGGTGTTGGCCGCCGGGTTCGAGACCACGGTGAACCTGTTGGGCAACGGGATTCGCATGCTGCTGGACACGCCCGACCATCTGGACACGCTGCGCCGCCGACCCGAATTGTGGCCCAACGCGGTGGAAGAGATCCTGCGGCTCGATTCGCCGGTGCAGCTCACCGCGCGGGTGGCGGTCAACGACGTCGACGTGGCCGGCATGCGGATCCAACGTGACGAGTTGGTGGTGATCTACCTGGCGGCCGCTAACCGGGACCCGGCGGTATTTGCCGAACCGCACCGCTTCGACATCGAAAGACCAAACGCGGGAAGGCATCTCGCGTTCTCCGGGGGCCGGCACTTCTGCCTGGGGGCGGCGCTCGCGCGCGCCGAGGGGGAAGTCGGGCTGCGCGCGTTCTTCGAACGGTTTCCCGAGGCGCGGGCGGCCGGGACCGGGAGCAGGCGCGCGACCCGGGTGCTGCGCGGGTGGTCGACGCTGCCGATCGCCCTGGGGCCGCCGGCGCTGGTTTCGGCGGCCGCGGCGTCGCGAGCCTGACCGCACTGCGAATCCGCGCCCGGGTTTTCGCAGTGGCGTTCGGCTCGCGGTGGTTGACACGTGTCCGACAACCGGGTTTATTGGCCGCTATGACACAGGTTTCTGAGGTTGCCGTGGAGGACGTCGTCACCGGGATGTGGCAGGCCCTGTCGCGACGGGACTGGGATGCGCTCAAGACGTTCTTGGCCGACGACTGCCTCTACGTCGACATGCCGGTCCCCGCGTTATCGGCGCGCGGTCCCGACGACATCGTCAAGCGGCTCAGAATGGGGCTCGAGTCGCTGGCCGGCTACGAGAACCACGACGGCGTACTGGTGTCCAACGGCGTCGACGTGATCTACGAGCACTCGGAGACTTGGACTTTCGCGTCCGGCGAGCGGGGCGTGCTGCGGTTCGTCACCGTGCACAAGGTCGAAGGCGGCAAGATCACGGTCTGGAAAGACTATTGGGACATGAACAGCCTGGTGTCCTTCGCTCCGCCGAACCATTTCGAGAACCTGGCGAACGCGGACACCAGCTGGATATTCGACGCGTCGGCGTTGGTCTGACAGTCCGTTCCAGAGGACCGCGATGTCGAGTCGGCTCCACCACGTCGTCATGTGCAGCCATGCCGCCGACGACTTCGTCGCGTTCCTCACCGGAGTCGTCGGAATGACGATCCAGCAGCAATTCCATGTGCCGGGCAACCTGCTCGAATCGACCTTGGGGTGGCCGCCCTCGACCGGGACGCAGGTGACCATGGTGGGTGCCGGGGACTGCGGCCTCATCGAGGTGCTCGATGTGCCCGCGCCGCTCCGGGAAGCCGTGCCCGAAGGCCTTGCAGGGCTGTCGTTTCTGTCCGAGGATCCGCGCGGAGCGCGCGAGCGTGCCGACTCGTCGGCACACGAGACGCGGTCGATCGATATCGGAGTGCCCGGCTACGAGCTGTTCTTCTGCACTGTGGGCGGAGTGCCGATTGAGTTCATGGGCGGATATTCGGACAGCATCGACAGCTCTCTCAACGAGGCGACGCAGTCCTAGAGTGACGGCCGCTGTGGCTCGTCGCCCTCGTCATCCCAGAAGGCCCATTCGGGACGCGGTGTGTTGGGCATAGCCCCGCGGGCGGACGCCTCGTATCCGGGCTGGCCGCGCCCTGTCCACTGCGGGTCCGATCTGTTCGCTCGTGCGCGCCTGATTCCGCGGACGAGCAGAGCGCCAATGCCCCCGGCGATAAGTGCGATCAGCGCGATTTTGAGGACCAGCAACACGAGCGCCATGTCTTATACGTGCGGCAGCCAGCCGGACCCGTGCGGCGACAGGACGAACCCGCGGCCCTGGGGGTCTTTGCACGCGGTGGTGCCGGCGTTGTCGACACCGCAGATCACACCGTTGACTGTGATCGAGTGCATCGGTGGCAGGGTGGCCAACGGATGCCCGTAGGTCTGGCCGTTGGGAGCGATCGGGTCATTGGTCTGCCCCAGCCCCGATGCGGTTCCGATCGAGTTCACGCTGGCCGCCCCGGACGCGGGAGGAATGGCCGGGAAATTGTTGCCGGTGCATTGCGCTTCGCCGGAGAAGAAGTCGCACGTGATGCCGTCTGGGGTGAGGAAGTACACCGTGTTCAGCGGCGCGCGTCCGGTGTTGGGCAGGCCGATCGTGTAGTCCTGCACGTTGACCGGCGCGTAGCCGCTGATGTCGGGAAAGGCGGGTGTGTCGGCATGGGCGGCACACGCGCTCGTCACGGCGGCGCCGACGATCCCGGCGGCAACGGCCAGCGTCTTGGCGATCATGTTCGTCTCCCTATCGGTTCGCATTGACCTGGAATTCCTGCGTGTTGTACGGGATGTTGGTGGTGGTGTTCCATTGGCTGACGAACAGTTTCAGATTATCCAGTGTGGACCCGGGGAGGATGAATCCGCCGTAATTCTGCGGGACGAAGTTGGGGCCCTGCGGATTGCTTTGCTGCGCAACGACGGTCATCGGGGCGCCGCCGAAGAGTTTGGTGGGGTCGCTGCCCACCCGGACCTCGAGGTTCCCGGTGCCCTGGTTGAACCCGGACAGCACCGGCTGGCCGCCGACCTCCCGGAAGCTGAGCTCACCGAACGGGGTGCGGCTGATCGGTGCGGCGGCCTGTTGGGGTGTGCCCCAACCGTTTCCGGTCCACGGCTGCCAGGCGGAGCGGTCGGTGACGTGGGCGGGATCGACCCGGTACATGCTGACCCCTTGGCTGCGGTCGAACGAGTCGGCGGCGATATACACGGTCCCGTCTTTGGCCTGGAACCCGCTGATCTGCGTCGGCGCGGCGCCCTGCGCGCGCCACGAGCCCTGGATGGGCTGCCAGCCGCGGGCGGGGTCGTTGGTGACCTGCACCAGCCACGACCCACCGTCGGGGTTCAATTTGGTTGTGCCCGCGGCCATCATGTACGTGGTGCCGTCGAGCATCTGGATGCTGCCGGCGGGCAGCGTGTTTTTGCCGGCCGCCTGCGGGGGCGGCGGGAACAGGACGTTGGGGCTGCCGTCGGGCCCGGTCAACGGCGCGCCGAAATGGGGCCGGCCGTCTTCGTCGAAGGTGACCGGCACGGCCACCGACGGGTAGTGGGTCCCGGCGCCCATCTGGTCACCGGCGAACGAATCCCCGAAGATGGCGACGTAGCTGCCGTCGGGCAGCCGCACCACTTCGCCCAGGTCTGCTGCGCCGATCCCCGGGATGCCCGGGCTGGCGCCGGTGCCGGCGACCGGGCCCAAATCCCTTGCCTCGCCCCGGTTTAGCGGGCCCTCGGCCCAGTCCTCCAGAGTGGCCGGCGGGTCGTAGCCGTCGGTGCGCAGGCCCGCCAGCGCCTTCTGCAACGTGGCCGCGTAGCCGTTGCGCGTCGATCGCAGCTGGCCCAGCGCGGCCTTGGTGTCGGCGATCGCGTCGTCCTCGCAGGTCCGGATGAACGCATCCAGGGCGGCCCTGTCCTCGGCGGTGAGCTTGGGATCCTTCTCCATCTCCACCGCCTGCCCGATCAGGTCGTCGAGCTGCTGCAGCTGGCCTTCCAGGGCGGCGATCTGCCCGGCACCGGCCTTTTGCGCCTCGGCCAGCGCCGCGGCGATGTTCTCCAGGTCGACGCCGATCTTGGGCAACTGCAGCGACTGCGCGCCCAGGGCCTTGGCCACCCGCTGCACCTCGGCGGAGTCGTTGATCGGATGATCGCCGTTCTCGCGGTTCCACGCCGCGTCGAAGCGCTTGCGGGCTTGGGCGAACGCGTCGCCGGACTCCGTCGTGCATCGGCCCGCGTTGTGGAAGGCCTCGGCCAGACCGGAGATCTGCGCGGGACTGCCGGACTGCAGGCTTCGATTGATCGCCCACGGGTCACCACCCGCCGCGGCGATCAGCGCTGCGATGCTTATGTACTTGAGTTGCACCGCGCGCCCAGCAAACCGGAATTGACCAGCATCCCTGCCCCTTCCGGGACAAGACTACAGGCGCGGAATCGCCGGTCAAGCCACGCTGTAGCCGGAGCCCAGCAAAGCTCAGTGGCACGTTCTGCTGTAGCGGTGGATGGTCACGACTCGGCGAGCGCCTTGAGGCACTTCAGGGTGCCGGACAGGGTGCGGCCGACCTGGCGCACGGCGATGCGGTCGGCGATGTAGCCGAGAATTCCGCCGGGCGCCTGATACGACAGCCGGAACGTCGCCTTCGTCTTGCCCTCGGCCCCGTCGCGCAGCCGGATGCGCCCGCGCAGCGTGACACCCGTGATGCCCACCCAGGCCACGTCGCGGCGGTCGTCGAACTCGACCACCTCGATCAGCCCACCCACCGGCACCGAGCCGATCTTCCAGTGCACGGTGTAGCGGGCCCCGACGCCGCGATCGATGTCGTTGGACGACTCCCAGCGCTCCAGGTTCGTCATGAACGACGGGTAGCAGTCGGGGTCGCTGACGATCTTCCAGACCGCGTCGCGGTCGGCGTTGATGACGCAGCGGCGTTCGACGCGCATCAGCCGATCACCGGGAAGCGGCGTCGCGCGGCCAGGCGGTCGACGCCGCCCTGCAGGCTGGCCATCACCTTGTCGTGCACGGCCTGATCGTCACCGTCGACCTCGATCGGGTCCTGCACCTCGATCGCGATCTTGGTCGGCAACGGGATGTGGCCGGCCAGGTCGCTGATGTTGAGGCCCCACGGCAGGGCCAGCGAAATCGGGATGCTCTTGAGCCGCAGCAACTTATCCGCCATCAGCAGCTTGGCCAGCCACTGGCCGCGGTTCAGGAACAGCGCGCTCTCCTGGCCCCCGACGCTGGCGACGGGCACGATCGGCACCCCCGCCTCGCGGGCCAGCCGCACGTAGCCCATGCGCCCGCCGAAGTCGACCTTGTGGCGTTCCCAGCTGGGGCGGAAGACCTCGTAGTCGCCGCCGGGGTAGACCAGCAGCGCCGCGCCGGAATCCAGTGCCAGCCGGGCGTTTTCGGGGTTGGCGGCGACGGTGCCGAACTTGCGCAGCGCGCGCAGCGGCGGCGCGGAGACGACGAGGTTGTGGGCCAGCTGGTAGAAGGGCCGCTCGACGCCGAAGTAGGAGCAAAATGCGAGCGTGAACACGAAGGTGTCGGGCGGGACGTTGCCGCCGCTGTGGTTGCCGACCATCAGCACCGGCCCCTCCGCGGGAATCCGGTCGAGGCCGCGCACGTCGGCCCGGAAGTACAGCGACGCCAGCAGCCAGGTGCCGGGAAGCTGGTCGCGAATGTAGTCCGGATCGCGCTGATCGAGGTCGGCCTTGGGCACCCGCGACACGACCTGGTCGCGGGCCCACTCCAATACGCCACCTACCGTCGGCATAACCGGCCGTATACCCGGGTGTCCCCCGCCGTCAAACGCCGTAGATGCGGGCGGCGTTCTCGCGGGCGATCAGGTCGACCACCCGGATGGCGTCGCCCTCGCTCCAGTCACCGACGGCGACGAATTCGCGCAGCACGCGGTGAATGCCGTTGCGCCACAGCGCCGCACCGAGAAAATGCAACTCGGCGGGGCCGAACCCGTCCGACGAGTACAGGATCCGGCGGAAGGGTGCCATCTCCAGCAGCCGGGCGACGAACGCGGGCGCCCGGGCGCCCAGGTAGTTCACGCTCAGCCCGCCGTCGAGGTAGACGTTGTTGAAGGCCTGCGCCAGATACCCGGCGTCGCGCTCGTAGGGATAGCAGTGCAGCAGCACGATCGGCGTGCCGCCCGATTGCCGCAGAAAATCCAGGAGCAGCAGCGGATTGGCCTTGGCCAAATCGCAGTCGCGGTCGCCGAAGCCGACGTGGAATTGCAGCGGCTTGCCCAGCCGCAGCGCCCGGTGCAGCCCGAACCGCAGCAGCACCCGGTCCCGTAGCCGGGTGCCGCCGGCGTCGCGCCACCGGCCGGCGGCCTCGGCCACCTCCGAAGCTGACGGCTCGGAAAGGTCGCCCTCGAACCCGCCGCGGTAGGCCAGGATGGACTTGGTGCCGACCGCGGTGGCCGCGCGTCGCTGCAGGATCTCCTCGAACGCCGACGCGTAGTCGCCCGGCACCTGCGCGGCCTGCTCGGCCACCTGCTCGAGACGCACGATTTCGTGGGCGCGGTTGCCGGACAGCTCGGCCATCGCATCGGTGCCGGCCGTGTCGCCGTCGATGCCGGTGTCGATCAGCCAGTCGCTGACGTTGGCCGCCGCCAAGAAAAGCCGAGCCAGTTCGGCTTCGCCGTCTTGCGTCCGACGCTCCCAGTAGTCTTGGGGCTCAACGTGTTTGGGCAGGCCCAGGACGGGAGCACAGTGGGCGCGCACGGCGAAGCCGAGCTGGGAGTCGAAACCCGAGTCCACCGGCGGCTCGGTGTTGGCCTCGTTGAGCGCGTTCTCGAACCGCGCCCGGTCGCCCGCCATCAACCAGCAGCCGTGCGCGTGCTGATCGATCAGCGCCACGCCGGCGATGTGGTGCGCCAGCGCCGACGGCTCGGACGACATGCCCGTCACAGGCTCCACGCCATGCGAAACCGGTCGGCCAGTTGCTCGGAGTCCAGGTCGCCGTAGCGGTCCTGCTCCAGGCGGCGCACCGCGACCACCATGTCGACCACGGGGTCACCCAGGATGCGCCGCAACAACGCCGAACCGTCAAGCGCGGCAATCGCTTCGGGCTGGGCCTCGGGTAGGCGCACGACGCCGGCGTCGTGGCGAGCCGATTCGGACAGCTGCGCGGGGTCCACCGTGACCTCCGGCGGCAGCGCCGCTTCGCGCTTGATCCCGTCCAGCGCAAGGCCGAGGATCGCGGCCGACGCCAGATAGGGGTTCGCCGACGGGTCGACGATCTTGACCTCGACGTTGCCGCCGTACGGGGCGCCCGGACCGCCGACGACGAAGCGCACCGCCGCCTCCCGGTTCTCGGTGCCCCAGCACGCGTAGGCCCCGGCCCAGTTGCCGGGCCGCATCCGCAGACCGGACACGATCGACCCGCACAGGATGCCCTGGGCGTCGGGCAGGCCGGCGATGACGCCCGCGACGGCGCTCTCCCCCGCCGGGGTCATGCCGGTCGGGCCGGTCCCTCCGGAAAACAGCGGGCCGTCCGCGCGTGTCAGCGAGAAGTGTTGGTGCGCACCGGATCCGACGCTATCCGCGAAGGGTGCCGGCGACAGGCTGACGCGCAGCCCGTGGCGGCGGGCGGCGCGGCCGACGATGAGCCGGATCAACGCCAGGTGATCGGCGGCGGCCACCGGCGGCAACGGCGACAGCGAGATCTCGAACTGGTTGGCGCCGTACTCGGGATGGAACTGTTCGATGCCGATGCCGGCCGTCGTTGCCGCGGCGTTGACGTCGCGCACGAAGCTCTCGTGCTCGAGCACACCGGCCAGCCCGTACTGCGCCCACAGCGCGGCCGGCAGCCGGGCCCCGTCCGGGCCCACCAGCAGGAATTCGATTTCGTGGCCGATCGCGGCCTCGATGCCGGCTTCCCGCAGCGCGGCCTCGATCCGGCCCAGCGTGCCGCGGGCGCACACCGCCACCGGGGTGCCGTCCTGCTCGAAAAACGAGGCGGGCGCCCAGGCCAGCCCGTCACCGACGATCCGCAGCGCCGACAGGTCGATGCGCAGGCGCTGGTCGCCGACCACTCCGGCGTCGTCGGTGAACGCGATGCCGGTCTGGTCGATGGCGAAGGCATGCCACGAGGGGCTGGCGCCCAGGCCGGGGTCGGCGAAAGTATTGGTGCGCCGGATGGGGACGGTCTTGGCCTGGGTGAGGCCGGCGGGGTTCACGACGGTCCCGATGACGGTGTCGACGCCTTCGGCCTCCAGCTGGGCGATGGCGGCGGCGGCGAGGGGCGTGGCGGCCATGGCAGTAATTGTGCAGGTTCAGTTCTGGCGGGCGACGAGCTCGGTGACGAACCGCTCGATGAAGGCTTCCAGCGGCGCGTTGCCGGCCGGCCGGATGACGAACTTCGTCAGCCCCGCGTCGAGGTAGGCGTCGAGCTGGCGGTGCAGCCGATCCCAGCCGGCGGCGACGAGGTCGCCGGGATCGAGGTCCGGCCGGCGCCGCCGGACCGCTACGGCCAGCTCGTCGGGCAGCTCGCCGTCGACCACCGCGAGCGAGATGCCGAAGTGGTCGGGTTCGATGCTGCGGCCGGCGTTTTCGGCGGCCCGCTCGATCGCCTCGCGCCCCGCCCGCGCCTCGGCCGGGGTGAGGAAGCTGCCGAGCCAGCCGTCGGCCAGCGCACCGATGCGCCGAAACGCCGCCGGCGCCGAGCCGCCCAGCCAGATGTCCAGCGGCGGTACGGGCCGGGGTGCGACCGCGGCGCCGCTGACGGTGAAATACCGGCCGCGGTAGGTGGCGTCGTCGTCGACCAGCGCCGCGCGCAGCACCCGCAGCGACTCGTCGAACACCGCCGCGCGCTGCCCGTCGGGAACGACGAACACCTCACGCTCGGCCGGGATCGCCGACCGCAGGCCGAAGACGGGCAGGACCCGCTTGGGCGCGACGGCCGCGAGCGACGCCAGCTGCTTGGCCACCAGCACCGGGTGCCGCCCCGGCAGCACGGCCACCGAGGTGCCCGCCTTCAACCGGGTGGTCCGGGCCAGCGTGTAGGCCATGCCGACGACGGGATCGACGGCCGTCGAGTAGACGAGTTCGGAGAACCACAGCGAATCGACCCCGCTGCTTTCCAGGTGATCGACGATGCCGGCGAGCCGATCCGGCGCGGTGTCGGCGCCCAGCCCGACACCGAAGCGGATTTTCACCGGGCGGACGCGGTCGGCTACGCGCGGCTGGGCAGGGTGAGCTTGCAGGCCTGGCCGATGTCGAGGGTCCGCAGCATCCGTCCCATGCCGACCCACAGGGCGCAGGACATGGCGAGGTCGGCGAGCAGCTCCTCGGAGAAGTGCTCGCCGGCGCGGCTCCAGAAGTCTTCGTCGTCGCGCAGTTTGGTGTGCTCGGTGCCGAAGCGGTGCGCGAATTCGGCGGCCAGGCGCTCCTGTTCGCTGTACCCGGGCCAGGTGCGCCACTCCAGCGCGTGCTCGTAGAGCTCCTCGTCGACGCCCTCCGCGGGCCCGTCGGCGTCACGGGTGTTCTGGCAGACGGTGCATTCGTTGTCGTGGGCGATCACCGCGCGGGCGAGCTCGCGGGTGCGCATGGGCAGCCGGTTCTTGGTGTAGACCGCCTGGCTGAAGTTGGCGATCGCGCCGCCGAGGTCCGGGGACTTGGCGGCCCAGCCGTAGATGTCGTCGTCAGCGAATGTTCCGATTCGGCTCATGGCGTGATGGTACGCCCGCGGTGACGGCGGCCGTCGGGGCCTCGTCGTGCCAGTCGCGTTGGGCCAGAACCCGATGCGCGACGCGTTCGAGCGCCGCCTGCACCTGGCGATGGTCGGGCCGGCCCTCGAAGCCGGGTGAGCGGGCCAACTTGTCGACCAGCCAGGCCAGCAGCAGCGAATGCACGTACTCGACCTGTTGAGCCCCGGCCGGTGTCAGCCACATCTCGTCGCCGTCACCCTGCGCGTAGCCGGCGGCGACCAGACGCGAAAACGTGGGCTCGAGCACCTCGAACGGGATGCGCAGGTACTCACCCATATCAGTGAGGCGGGCCACGCCGTACATCTGCCGGTAACGGTTGATCCGCAGCACGCCCCACAGCCCGGCCACGTCGAGCCGGCAGTCGGGTCGCATCGAGATGCTGCGCAGCCGCATGCCCGCATCGCCGCGCAGCACCCGCGCAACGGCGTTCTCCAACAACACTTCCGAGCTGTCGGTGGTCGGCATCCCGAACCCGTCGCCGAGATCGACGGCGCTGCTGTGGATGTCGCGCAGCGGGACCTCGCGCAGGAACAGCGCCAGCACGAACCCGAGCACCGCGACCGGCGCCGCCCAGAAGAACACCTGGGTGAGCGAGTCGGCGTAGGCCGCCACGATCGGCGCGGCCACGTCGTGCGGCTGCCGGTGCAGCTCCCCGGGTGCGCTGACGGCGGAGGGCGGTACGCCGCTGGCCGCCAGCGCCGGACCCAACCGGGCGTTCAGGAAGTTCACGAACAGCGAGCCGAATATCGCCGCGCCAAAGGAACTTCCGATGGTGCGAAAGAACGTCACCCCCGAGGTGGCCACGCCGAGATCCTCGAAATGCGACGTGTTCTGCACGATCAGGACCAGCACCTGCATCGACAGCCCGATGCCGGCGCCGAGGACGAGCAGGTAGATCGACTGCACCAGCGCCGACGTCGACGGTTCCATCCGCGACATCAGCAGGAACGCGATCGCCATCAGCGCCGTGCCGGCCACCGGGAAGACCTTGTAGCGGCCGGTGCGGCCGACGATGGTGCCGCTGCCCGTCGAGGTGATCAGCATTCCGATGACCATCGGCAGCGTCCGCAGCCCCGAAGTGGTCGCCGAGACGCCGTTGACGTACTGCATGTACGTCGGCAGGAACGTCATGGCGCCCAACATCGCGAAACCCACCACGAAGGACAGCACGCAGCACACGGCGAACACCGGGATGCCGAACAACCTGATCGGCAGGATCGGTTCGGCGGCACGGCTTTCCACCCACACGAACGCGCCCAGCGCGGCCACGGCGCCGACGAACAGCCCGATGATCGTCGCCGATCCCCAGGGGTACAGCGTGCCGCCCCAGCTGGTGGCGAGTGTGAGTGCGGCGGCGCCGAGGCCGACGAACGCGATGCCGGCGTAGTCGATGGCCGGCTTTGTCGCAGCGGCAAGCGACGGGATGGCCACGGCCGCAACGGCAATGACGGCCACCGAGATCGGTACGTTCACCCAGAACGCCCACCGCCAGGTGAGGTAGTCGGTGAAGTAGCCACCCAGCAGCGGGCCGATGACCGTCGTGACGCCGAAGACCGCGCCCAGGATGCCCTGGTAGCGTCCCCGCTCGCGCAGCGGGACGACCTCGCCGATCAGCGCGCTGGCCGTGACGGTGATGCCGCCGCCCCCGATCCCCTGCAGCGCGCGCGCCGCCACCAGCATGGTCATCGACTGCGCCAGCCCGCACAACACGGATCCGGCGACGAAGAAGACCACGGCTGCCTGGAATACGCGCTTGCGCCCGAACAGGTCTCCGAGCTTGCCGACCAGCGCCGTGACGATCGTCGACGCGAGCAGGTAGCTGGTGACCACCCAGGATTGGTGCCCGGCGTCGCCCAGGTCGGCGACGATCGTCGGCAGCGCGGTCGCGACGATGGTCTGGTCCAGCGCCGCGAGCAGCATGCCGAGCACGATGGCGGCGAAGATCAGGTTGCGCCGCTGCGGGCTGAGCGGCGCGTTGCCCAGCTCGGCGGCGGGTCGTGGCTGGGTCGCGGTGTCCGAGCCTGTCATGCCTGCCTTTCTACTGCGGGCAGGAGCTCACCGCTCGGAACGCGGCCGTCAGCTGGGGGGCCGCGAGACGCACTGGGCCGAGTACAGCTCCTCGCCCAGCTTTTCCATCAACTCCAGCTGGGTCTCGAGGTAGTCGATGTGCTTTTCCTCGTCGGCCACGATCTTCTCCAGCAGGGTGGCGCTGGTGCTGTCCTGCTTCTCGCGGCACATGATGATGCCGGGCCTGAGCCGGTCCATCACCTCGTATTCGATGGCCAGGTCGGCCTCGAACTGCTCACGCAGCGTCTGGCCGATCCGCAAGGAGAAGAGGCGCTGGTAGTTGGGCAGCCCGTCGAGCAGCAGGATGCGGTCGGTGAGCTCCTCGGCGTGGTGCATTTCGTCGAACGACTCCGCGCGCGTGTGCGCGGCCAGCTCGGTGAAACCCCAGTTTTCCTGCATCTTGGCGTGCAGGAAATATTGGTTGATCGCGGTGAGCTCGCTGGTCAGTTGCTCATTGAGCAGGCGCAAAACGTCCGGGTCACCTTGCATGATCACTCCTAGGGTGTGAGGCATCGGCTGGCCCCAGACGGCACCGAAGGTGGCTGGGCTGGAGCGCACCGGTCCGGGGCGTTCGGGGTTACGACCAGCACTTTGCCACGCAAATATCGAATCTTCCAGCAAGGTTTGGCTGGGCTCAGTGAGGTTAGGAATGACTTACATCACTCTTAGTTAGGTTAGACTCGCCAAAGGAAGTTAGGTTAGACTCCACTAATATGCGGTGGTTTCACTCGGCTGATGCGGGGGTGTGCTGATGTACGTATGCCTCTGTGTCGGGGCCACCAATCAGACCGTCTGCGACGTCGTCGCCCGGGGCGCGTCCACGTCCAAGGAGATCGCCGAGGCCTGCGGGGCCGGCGGTGACTGCGGGCGCTGCCGTCGCACGCTGCGCGCGATCCTCGCCGCCGAGCACGACCGCCAGCCCGTCCGGTCGCGCTAGCTTTCTCGCCGCGAGTTCGCGAACCCAACGTCACTGCGAATCTGCGCTCGGGATTTCGCGGTGTGGTTCGGCTCGCGGCGAATGGGTCCCCGTTAGCGCTTGTTGAAGTCCGCCAGCGCGGCGGCGTTGGTCTGGGTGCCCAGCAGCTCGGCGAAGTGAGCGTTCTCCCGCGCGCTGGCGGCGACGATCTCGGGACGGACCGGTTCCAGCATCGTGTGCTTGACGGCCATCAGGCTCGAAATCGGCCGGGAGGCAAGCACTTCGGCGTGCCGTCGCGCCTCGGGTAGCAGCTCCTCGGGGTCGCAGACCCGCCAGACCAGGCCCATGCGCAGCGCCTCGTCCGCGCCGACCCATTCCGAGGACATCAACAGCCAGGCGGCGTTTTGCCGGCCCACCAATTGCGGCAGCAGATACGACGACGCCGCCTCGGGGGCGACGCCCAGGCTGGTGAACGGGCACTTCAGCCGGGCCGTCGACGACATGAACGCCAGGTCGGCATAGCCGAGGATGGTGGCGCCGATCCCCACGCCGACGCCGTTGACGGCGCAGATCAGCGGCTTGGGGAACGCGGCGAGCGCGTCGATGAGGCCACGGAAGCCATGCTTGCCGGGCGTGAAGTCGGGGTCGGTGACCATTGCCTGCATCTCGGCGAGATCGGTGCCCGCGCTGAACCCGCGCCCCGCGCCGGTCAGCAGGACGACGGCGATCTCGGGGTCCTCGGCGGCGGCCAGCAGCGCGTCGGCGGTGGCGTCGTAGAGGGCCTCGTTGAACGCATTGAGCGCCTCGGGCCGGTTCAGGGTGAGGGTGCGCACCCGGTTTTGGTCGTCGATCTGCAGCGTCACCGGTGCAGCGTAACGGTTGGGTTCAGCCGTTGCTGTAGACGCGGGTCGGGGCGATCAGCACCACCGCGCGCCGCTCGGTGGCCATCACCCGGTCGTAGGTGTCCCAGTCGTCATGGGTGCCGCCCGCGGCGGTGAAGACCTCGCGCAACAACAGCCGCAGCCGGTCGGGGTCGTCCAGCCAGGGTTGCGGATCGTCGGGGCCGACGAGCTCGGCGCGGCCCTCCACGGTGGCCCACTGCCAGCCGTTGCGGAACGTGACGGCCAGTTGCGGCCGCTGCCGCAGGTTGGCCAGCTTGACCTTGCCGTAGGTGGTGAACCCCAGGACCGGCTCGCCCGTCGCCGGGTGCGGCAGTTGGCCCACGTTGACCAGTGACGCCTGCACCGTCGCGTCGGCGCGCACGGTGGACACCACGGCCAGCCCGTGGTCGGCGGCGGCCAGCGCCACGGCCTCGCTCAGTGTCGTCATGGTTGTCCCCCAAACGGCGTCCTGACGACGTAGCGGCTGGTCGGCACGGTGTCGATGTTCTCGTTGGCGCCGAATGCCGTTGTACTGGCGACCATCTGGCCGATCCGGTGCTGCAGGTCGTTGTCGTCGGCGGCGCCGAAGAAGGCCTTGAGGTCGGTGATCGCCTCGGCGGGGAACAACTCCTCGACGATGCCGGCGATTTCCGGGGCGTCCGGGGTCAGCCGTCGCACCACCCAGTTCTGGGTGTAACCGAACGTCGACTGCGTTTCGATGGCCACCGCGGTGTGGTTGTGCTGCCAGCGGGTCAGCCAGGTCGCCTGGTCCATGTCTTTGGGCCGGCGCAGCAGCGCGATGTTGGCCAGACCCGTTGTGCGGCAACCGAGCTCGAGTGGCGCGGCGAGCGGGACCGACTCGGTCACCAGGTATGCGGCGAGGTGTTCGCATTCGGCCTCGAGCAGCGCCAGCGCGGCCGTCGCCTGTTCGCCGTAGCACTGCTGGGTCCACAGGCTCACCACCGCGACGACCGGCGGGTCCAGCGTCGTCAGCGTCATCAGCGAGTGGCGCACCGCGCCGTCGCGGACATTGACGGCAAGGCCCGGCAGGCCCAATTCCAGCAGCGCGTCGGCGACCGGACCCCTTTGCCGCGCGCACCAGTCGTCGGTCGAGTCGGCACGCCTCAGCACGGCGATCACCTTTTCCATACGTGGAACCTACCGCCGGCGCCCGGCTATTTGACGGGACGCACGTGATGTTCGGCGGCAATCAGCGTGCCGACCGTCTCGGCCAGCCGGCGGTAGGACTGCTCGCGGCCGCTCGAGGAGCGGAACACCAGCCCGATTCGCCGGCCGGGGCGGGGCGCGGCGAAGTGCGCGAGCCCCAGCCGGCTACGCGCGGACTCCACCGGCACCGCGCTCTGCGGTATGAGCGTCACCCCCAGTCCGCCGGTCACGCACTGCACCGCGGTCGCCAGTGACGCCGCGCGGGTGTTGGCCAGCGCCGCCCGCACGCCGGCGCTCTGGCAGACGTCGAGCGCCTGGTCGCGCAGGCAGTGGCCCTCGTCGAGGAGCAGCAGCGGCAACTCGGCCAGCGCCGTCGCCGGCACCCGGCGCTTGCCCGCCAGCTTGTGCCCGGGTGGCAGGGCGAGCACGAAATCCTCGTCGTAGATCGGGATTGCGGTCATCCCCGGTGCGTCGGCGGGCAGGGCGATCAGCGCGGCGTCCAGCGCTCCTTCGCGCAGCATCCTGAGCAGCCGTTCCGTCTGGTCCTCGATCACCCGCAGGGTCAGCGCGGGCAGTCGTTCGGCCAGCCCGGCCAGCACCGTCGGCAGCACGTAGGGCGCCACGGTGGGAATCAGGCCGAGCCGCACGGTGGCCTGCAGCGGATCCGACGTCCCCGCGGCGGCGGCGGTGAACGCGTCGACGGCCTCGACGACGGCGAGCGCGTGCGGCAGGAGCTGCGCGCCCTCGGCCGTCAAGAAGACACGCCGCGTCGAGCGCTCGATCAGCTGCGTGCCGAGACCGCTCTCCAGCGCCGCCAGCGCCTGCGACAGCGTCGACTGGCTGACACCGAGAGTGGTTGCGGCGCCGCTGAAGTGTTGCCTCTCGGCCACCGCGACGAACGCGCGCAGCCCAGCGAGGGTGGGCTGATAATTCTTATCGGACATACCTATAAGTATAGTGCCATATATCACCTTTACTTCAAGTCACGCGCGAGGCATCATGGGAGCAGAAGGCTAAACTGGAATAGATCCAAAAAAGGAGTGTCATGTCCCTGCTGACCATCGGCGACCAATTCCCCGCCTACCAGCTCACCGCGCTGATCGGTGGCGACCTGTCGAAGGTCGACGCCCAGCAACCCGGTGACTACTTCACCACCATCACCGACGAGGACCACCCCGGCAAGTGGCGCGTGGTCTTCTTCTGGCCCAAGGACTTCACGTTCGTGTGCCCGACGGAGATCGCCGCGTTCGGCAAGCTGAACGACGAGTTCTCCGACCGCGACACGCAGGTGCTCGGCGTCTCGATCGACAGCGAGTTCGTCCACTTCCAGTGGCGCGCGCAGCACGAAGACCTCAAGAAGCTGCCGTTCCCGATGCTCTCGGACATCAAGCGGGAGCTTGCGCTGGCGACCGGCGTGCTGAACGACGAGGGCGTCGCGGACCGGGTGACCTTCATCGTCGACCCCAACAACGAAATCCAATTCGTCTCGGCCACCGCCGGATCGGTGGGGCGTAATGTCGACGAGGTGCTGCGGGTCCTGGACGCTTTGCAATCCGACGAACTTTGCGCCTGCAACTGGCGCAAGGGCGACCCGACCATCGACGCCGGCGAACTGCTCAAGGCCTCGGCATGAGTATCGACAACCTCAAGGAGGCGCTGCCGGAGTACGCCAAGGACCTCAAGCTGAACCTGGGTTCGATCACCCGGACCACGGTGCTGGACGAGGAACAGCTGTGGGGCACCCTGCTGGCCAGCGCCGCGGCCACCCGGAACGCGCAGGTGCTGGCCGAGATTGGGGCAGAGGCGGCCGACTACCTGTCCGCCGAGGCGTACCAGGCGGCGCTGGGCGCCGCGTCCATCATGGCGATGAACAATGTGTTCTACCGGGCCCGCGGCTTCCTCAACGGCGCCTACGACGACCTGCGGGCCGGGTTGCGGATGAACATCATCGCCAACCCGGGTGTGCAGAAGGCGAATTTCGAGCTGTGGTGCTTCGCGGTGTCGTCGATCAACGGCTGCCCGGACTGCGTGGCCGCCCACGAGCACACGCTGCGTGAGGCCGACGTGAGCCGGGAGACCATCCTCGAGGCGCTGAAGGCCGCCGCGATCGTTTCCGGTGTGGCACAAGCGATCGTCGCCGCCCAGGCGCCGGCCGTCGTCGGCTGAGCCCTGTGAGCGCGCCGTCCTGGGTAGAACACGCCATCTGGTGGCAGGTCTATCCGCTGGGATTCGTCGGCGCGTTTCCCGCTTCTGAGCCGTCGCGGCCGGAGCAACACCGGCTGCGGCGGCTCGTCGACTGGTTCGATCACGCAATCGCGCTGGGGGCGTCGGGGATCGCGCTGGGGCCGATATTCGCCTCGCGCACACACGGTTACGACACCACCGACCACTACCGCATCGATCCTCGCCTCGGCGACGACGCCGACTTCGACTACCTGGTCGCCGAGGCCCACCGCCGCGGGCTGCGCGTGCTGCTCGACGGCGTGTTCAACCACGTCGGCGTGGACTTCGCGCGCCTTTCTGACGCGCCGAATTGGTTCAGCGGCGACACCTTCGAGGGCCATTCGGAGCTGCTTACCCTCAACCACGACAACCCCGAGGTCGTCGACTACACCGTCGACGTGATGGCGCACTGGCTGGGCCGCGGCGCCGACGGCTGGCGGCTGGACGCGGCCTACATTGTGCCGCAACACTTTTGGGCGGCCGCGCTGCCGCGGGTGCGCGAGCAGTTCCCGGACGCCTGGTTCGTCGGCGAGCTCATCCACGGCGACTACGCCGCGATGGTCGAGGCGGCGAAGTTCGACTCGGCGACCCAGTACGAGCTGTGGAAGGCGATCTGGAGCGGCCTCAACGACGGCAACTTCTTCGAGCTGGACTGGGCGCTGCAGCGGCACAACGCATTTGTGGCCAGCTTCGCCCCGCTGACGTTCGTCGGCAACCACGACGTCACCCGCCTCGCCAGCCGGCTGGAGCGGCCCGAGCACGTGGCGCACGCGCTGGTGGTCCAGCTGACCGTCGGCGGCCTGCCCAGCGTGTACGCGGGCGACGAGCTCGGGTTCCGCGGCGTCAAGGAGGAGCGCTACGGCGGGGACGACGCGGTGCGCCCCGAGTTCAGCCATCCCCCAATGCAATTGGATGATTTCGGCACCGAGATGTGGGCGCTGCACCAGTTCCTGATCGGGCTGCGCCGCCGCCACCCCTGGCTGCATCGGGCGTCGACGACCGCGTTGCGGCTGGCCAACCGCCACTACGTCTACGAGACCCGCAGCGGCGACGACGCGCTGCTGGTCGCGCTCAACATCGACGACGAACCGCTGCGCGTGGCGCTGTCGGAGGTGGGCGCGCCGCGCGGGCAGGTGCTCGGCGGTTCGTCCGCCCCGCCGCAGGAGGTCGTGGACACCCTCGTCGTGGAACCGCATGGCTGGCGGATAGTCGGGCCGGCTTAGAGCCGCTTTAAGGTCAGCGGGTCCTGCTGGCCGTCGTAGCACTTGTCGAGCAGCGCCAGGAACTTCCGGTTGTCGGCGGTGGCGCGGGCGAACAGCGTCATCGACGAGCGCAGCTTGAGGTCGTCGGGCGAGCCGAAGATCTCCGAGGTCGAGCGGCCCCGCAGCGCGTTGACCAATTGGGTGCACTCGCGCAGCCGCGGTCCGAGCAGTCCGTGGCGCAGATACGCACGGGCCTCGTCGAGCGAGGAGATGCCGAAGTGCACCGCGGTCGGGCTGCCGCCCAGGCCGCGCAATTGCGGGAAGACGAACCACATCCAATGGCTGCGCTTTCGACCCTCGCGCAGCTCCGCGACGACGTCGTCGTAGACGCGGTCCTGCGCGTCCACGAAACGGTTCAGATCGAAGGGGTCGCCTGTCGATGCCATGGGCTTTACGGTTGCACACATGGCGGTCGAGCGGCGAGTGCCCAGGGCGCGCGACCTGGCGCCGCTGATCCGGTTCAAGCGGCCGCGGTTCGACGGGGTCGGGCGCCGCCTGGACGCCGCGTTCACCATCGAGGACCTGCGCCGCATCGCCCGGCGCCGCACCCCGAAGGCGGCGTTCGACTACACCGATGGCGCGGCCGAGGACGAGCTGTCCCTCGCGCGGGCCCGACAAGCCTTCCGCGACATCGAGTTTCACCCGACCATCCTGCGCGACGTCAGCAACGTCACCGCCGGGTGGAACGTGCTGGGCCAGCCGGTGGTGCTGCCGTTCGCGATCGCGCCGACCGGGTTCACCAGACTGATGCACACCGAGGGCGAGGTCGCGGGCGCGCGGGCGGCGGCGCGGGCCGGGATCCCGTTCTCGCTGTCCACGCTGGGCACTTGCGCGATCGAGGACCTGGTGACCGCGGTCCCCCAGGGCCGCAAGTGGTTTCAGCTCTACATGTGGCGGGATCGGGAGCGTTCGATGGCGCTGGCGCGGCGCGCGGCCGACGCGGGCTTCGACACGCTGCTGGTCACCGTCGACGTTCCCGTGGCAGGCGCGCGGCTGCGCGACAACCGCAACGGGATGACGATCCCGCCGACGCTGACGCTGCGCACCGTGGCAGACGCGGCGGCGCACCCGAAGTGGTGGTTCGACCTGTTGACCACCGAGCCGCTGGCGTTCGCGTCGCTGGATCGCTGGCCGGGCACCGTCGGCGAATATCTCAGCACCATGTTCGACCCCAGCCTCACGTTCGACGACCTGGAGTGGATCAAGGCCCGATGGCCGGGCAAGCTCGTGGTCAAGGGGATCCAGACGCTCGAGGACGCCCGCGCCGTCGTCGACCGCGGCGTCGACGGGCTCGTGTTGTCCAATCACGGTGGGCGCCAACTGGATCGGGCGCCGGTGCCGTTCCACCTGCTGCCGGTCGTTTCCCGCGAGCTCGGCAAGCACACCGAGATCCTGCTCGACACCGGCATCATGTCGGGCGCCGACATCGTGGCGGCGATCGCGCTGGGGGCCCGGTGCACGCTGGTCGGCCGCGCCTACCTGTACGGGCTGATGGCCGGCGGCGAGGCCGGGGTGGCGCGTGCGATCGACATTTTGGCGCTCGGTGTCACCCGCACGATGGCGCTGCTCGGCGTCACCTGCCTGGAGGAGCTGTCGCCCCAGCACGTCACGCAATTGCGGCGGCTGGGGCCGTATCCCGACTCAGAACAGGGGCTCGGTTTGTAGGCCGCAATGGTTGCGAATCACCTCGTAGTCGCGATCGCGATGCGCAACAGCAACTCCGAGCCGCAACGCCATCGCGGCCACCTGGCAATCGATCAGGCTGCGCACGGTGTCGCCGCCGCGACGACAACGCCGGTGGATGGCGGCTGCATCTTCCGCGTCGCGCAGGGGCGCGACCGGCTCGATGTCGAAACGCTGCAGAAGCCGCCTTCGCAGCGCCGCGTTGGCTTCGTCGGTCGTGCCGATCAGCAGCTCCATCATCACCACCTCGGGCACCATTACCGCCGCATTGGTGGCAATGCGATCCGCTAGCCAGCGGCTGGCGAAAGACTCCGAGGTGGAAAGGAATTCGATCCAGACGGAAGTGTCGACGATCATCTAGGACTGGTCTGCAAGTCCCGCGTTCGCGTCCGAGAACGATTCGACCTCATCATTGGTGAAATCGAAACCACTGCCCTGGAGCGCCAATGCGTCGTCGCGGCCTAACGGTTCGCCCACGAGCCTGCGCAGCGCGAAGTCGACCGCGCTTCGCTTCGAATCCAACCGGTACATTCGCTGCGCCGCGGCGACAAGGTCGTCATCGATGTCGATATTTGTCCGCGACATGACACTACTATACACCTGTATGTGTATCCAGGTTGGCCCACTACTGCAGGCGCGCGACCTGTTCGGTGCGGTTGCGCACCAGGTCGTTGAAGGCCTCGCCGGGGCCGATGTGTTGCCACAGCTGCGGCGGATAGTGCGTGACGTACATGGTGCGGCGGCCGCCGGCGCCGGTCGGCTGGGGCGAGGCGTGCATCAAGTCCTGGATGTGCACGGTGACGTCGCCGGGGGCGGTGTCGATGCTGACGATCGGCACGTGTTGCAGCCGGTGTTCCCACCGGTAGTGGATGGCCTGGCCGTGGCTGCCGGGCACGACCCGCAGGTTGCCGGTCGTGGCGTCCGACCCGGTGAGCTGGATGCCGACGCTGACCGCGGGGCACATGATCGCGTGCCCGCCCATCCCGCAGTCCTGATGCCACGGGATGTTGGACAGCCCGCTGGTTTCTCCCGGCACCTTGAGCAGCACCGCGGCGCCTTCCATCCGGTCAGGCGCCGGGCGCAGCGCCGGGTCGAGCAGGGCGCCGAGGCGGCGCACCCGCGGATCGTCCTCCAGCGCGGTGAGCACCGGTGAGTGCAGCGTCGCGTAGACCAGGCGGCACAGCGCGTTGGCGCCGTCCTCGCCGGTGACCCACCAGGACCGGTCGTCGCCCGGATTGGCTTGCGCCGCAAGGCGATCGACCTCGCGGTTGGCGAGTTCCATCTCGTCGGCGCCGAACACGCCCTGGACGTGCAGGTAGCCCATCGTCTGCAGCTGCGCCGCCAGCTCGGGGTCGTCCGTGTCGAGGGTGAACGCCGCGCGCGCGTCGCGGCCGTGCAGGTCGGCCCTGGCCGGGTCGTACGGCGGGATGCCGGCGTGCAGGTACCTCAGGACGGGGTCCCAGTCGGCCAGTTGCTCGAACCCGCCGCGCTCAAAGTTGAGGTCGTCGCTGAGCAGCAGGTTGATGATCGTGCGGACCTGGCCGATCATGTCGTCCCAGGCTTGGTGGGAGAGGCGCACGACGGTGTCGCCGTCGTTGCGGCCGTCGGTGACGCGGATCGTCGGCCCTTCGACGGAATAGGTGCGCGCGTCGTCGTCGACGAGGAAGGTCAGTGCGCCGGTTTTCGCGAGGTCCGTGGCCGCGGATTCGAGGATGTCCGGGTCGAGGGAACGCATGTCGGGCCGTGGCAGCGGCATGGAGTGATTATGACCGCGCGCGGGCCGGTTCGAGGAACAAATTCGGTGCGGGCTGGGTTAAGCGCATCAGACTCAACTCTTGGAGGATTGATGGCTGAAGCCAAATCAGTGCCCGTGTTGTTCACCGCCACGATCGTGCTGCCCGGAATGGTGGTGCCGATCGCGCTGGATGACGCCGCACGCGCGGCGATCGACGCCGCCCAGGCCAGCGATTCCGGGCAGCTGCTGATCGCGCCCCGGCTCGATGACCGCTACCCCACCCACGGCGTGATCGCGAAGATCCTGCAGGTCGGGCGGATCGCCGGCGGCGGCACCGCGGCCGTCGTGCGCGGCGAGCGCAGGGCACACATCGGCGCGGGGGCCTCCGGGCCCGGTGCGGCGCTGTGGGTCGAGGTGACCGAGGCGCCCGAGACCGAGGCCACCGACGACGTCAAGGCGCTGGCCGCCGAGTACAAGCAGCTGCTGCTGGCGATGCTGCAGCGGCGCGAGGCCTGGCAGATCGTCGACCACGTCAACAGCCTGACCGACCCGTCGGCGCTGGCGGACACGTCCGGCTACGCGTCGTACCTGACCGACGTGCAGAAGCGGCAGCTGCTGGAGACCGTGGACGTCGGTGAGCGGCTGCGTTTGCTGATCGACTGGACCAGTGGGCATCTCGCCGAGGTCGAGGTCAACGACAAGATCGCCGAGGACGTCCGCGAGGGCATGGAGAAGACGCAGAAGGAGTTCCTGCTGCGCCAGCAACTGGCGGCGATCCGCAAGGAACTCGGCGAGGGTGAACCCGACGGTTCGGACGACTACCGGGCCCGTGTGGAGGCTGCCGAGCTGCCCGAGAAGGTGCGCGAGGCCGCGCTGCGTGAGGTCGGCAAGCTCGAAGGCGCCAGCGACCAGAGCCCGGAAAGCGGCTGGATCCGCACCTGGCTGGACACCGTGCTCGATTTGCCGTGGAACGAGCGGACCGAGGACTCGACGGACTTGACGGCGGCGCGGGAAATCCTGGACGCCGACCACCACGGCCTGGACGACGTCAAGGACCGCATCGTCGAATACCTGGCGGTGCGCGCCCGGCGCGCGCGGCGTGGGCTGCAGGTCGTCGGCGGCCGTGGCTCCGGGGCGGTGATGGTGCTGGCCGGGCCGCCCGGCGTCGGCAAGACGTCGCTGGGTGAGAGCGTGGCCCGGGCGCTGGGCCGCAAGTTCGTGCGGGTCGCGCTGGGCGGTGTGCGCGACGAGGCCGAGATCCGCGGGCACCGACGCACCTACGTGGGTGCGCTGCCGGGCCGGATCGTGCGCGCGATCGGCGAGGCGGGATCGATGAATCCCGTTGTGCTGCTTGACGAAATCGACAAGGTCGGTTCCGACTATCGCGGCGACCCGAGCGCGGCGCTGCTGGAGGTGCTCGACCCCGCGCAGAACCACACCTTCCGCGACCACTACCTGGATCTGGACCTGGACCTTTCCGATGTGGTGTTCCTGGCCACCGCCAACGTGATCGAGAACATCCCCTCGGCCCTGCTGGACCGCATGGAGCTGGTGACGATCGACGGCTACACCGAGGACGACAAGGTCGCCATCGCGCGCGACTACCTGCTGCCGAGGCAGCGGGAGCGGGCGGCGCTGAGCGACGACGAGGTCGCCGTCACCGACGCTGCGTTGCGCAAGATGGCCGCCGACTACACCCGCGAGCCGGGGGTGCGGCAGTTCGAACGGCTGCTGGCCAAGGCGCTGCGAAAGGTAACGACGAAGCTGGCCGAGGTCGACGAATCGGTGACCATCGACGAGCTCGATCTGGTCGATTACCTTGGCAGGCCGCGGTTTACGCCCGAGTCGGCCGAACGCACCGCGGTGCCCGGCGTGGCCACCGGCCTGGCCGTCACCGGCCTCGGCGGCGATGTGCTCTACATCGAGGCGGGATCAACCGAGGGTGAGCCCGGTTTGCAACTGACGGGCCAGCTGGGCGACGTGATGAAGGAGTCGGCGCAGATCGCGCTGTCCTACGTGCGCTCGCACGCCGCCGAACTGGGTGTCGACCCCGCGACGCTGGACCGGCGCATCCACGTGCACGTGCCCGCGGGCGCGGTGCCCAAGGACGGCCCGTCGGCCGGGGTGACGATGGTGACCGCGCTGGTGTCGATGGCCACCGGGCGTCATGTCCGCTCCGACGTCGGCATGACCGGCGAGGTGACGCTGAACGGCCGGGTGCTGCCGATCGGCGGTGTCAAGCAGAAGCTGCTCGCCGCCCAACGCGCCGGGCTGTCAACGGTTTTCATTCCGGCCCGCAACGAGCCGGACCTGGATGACGTGCCCGCCGAAGTGCTCGACGCGCTGGACGTGCGGCCGATGACCGACGTCGCCGAGATCGTCGCGCAGGCGCTCGAACCGGTGATCGAGACGGACACGGTCGCGGCCTGAGACCGGCCGGGCGGCCTGCCACGTGCCCCGCCCGTCTGTTACGCGTGTGGCGAATGCTCTGCTGATCGCCGCCGGCGGGTCGCGGTGACGGGGTTTTCGTTTTCCGGAGCGAGGGTATCTGGGGTCGAGGGGGTCAACCCTACAGTCCCGAGATGGAGCTGAGGGCTAACCGAACAACAGGTCAACGCAGTATTTGCTGGAGGATTTCACCATGAAGCTCAACAAGCTCGCCGCCACCGCGGCGATGGCCGGTGCCCTCGGGTCCGCGGCCTTCGGAATTGGCGCCGGTCTGGCGCAAGCCGACCCGAACGGCCCGAACGTGCCGGGCCCGAACGTGCCGGGCCCGAACGTTCCAGGACCGGGGCAGGTGCCAGGACCCGGGCAGGTGCCGGGCCCGGTGCCGGGGCAGCCGATCTGCAACGGTGGACCCGGCGTCAACTGCAACGGGCCGGGCACCCCGCTGCCGCCCGGGCAGCGCGGATTCCCGCCACCGGGGCAGTACAACGACCCCATCGGTTACGGGTATCCCGCCCAGTGGATGCCGCCCGGTCAACCGATCCAATATCCGGTCGTCTTCAACCCGGCCGTGAATCAGTGGGGCGTTTTCCTGCCCGGTGGCCAGTTCATCGCCTACGCCACCTAGGGGCACCATCAGACAGCCGCCTCCAGGCTTGGGGGCGGCTGTCTGCGCGCGGCGATAGGGTGCCGCGCCGCTGCGGTTGCGGCCGACTTATTGCAGAATCGGCGGTATGACCGCCAGGCGGGATCTGAAACGACAAATGGTCCACCGCATCCAACGGCTCGTCGTCAATCCCGTGGGCCGGCAGCTGCCGGTGACCATGCTCGAAACCACCGGACGCAAGAGCGGGCAGCCGCGGCTGACGGCGGTCGGCGGCAGCGTCATCGACAACGCGTTCTGGATGGTCTCCGAACACGGCGAACATTCGGACTACGTGCGCAACATCAAAGCCAATCCGGCTGTGCGGGTGCGCGTCGGCGGAAAGTGGCGCAACGGCACCGCCCACCTCCTGCCCGACGATGACGCGGTGCGGCGACTGGGCGAACTGCCGCGACTGAACAGCGCGGTGGTGCGCCTGATGGGCAGCGAACTGCTCACCATCCGGGTCGACCTGGACTGAGCCGATGGCCTACGACGAGGACCTGGCCAACCGGATCCGCGAGCTGCTCGGCTCCGAGCGGGGCGTCGAGGAGAAGCGCATGTTCGGCGGGCTGGCGTTCCTGATCAACGGCAACATGTCCGTGGCCGCCAGCGGCCAGGGCGGGCTGTTGGTGCGGGTGCCGCCCGACGAGACCGACGCGCTGCTGCAGCGCGCCCACGTCAGCCCGATGGTGATGGCGGGCCGGGAGACCCGCGGCTGGTTGCGCGTCGACGCCGTCGGCGTGCGTACCAAACGCCAGCTGCAGGGCTGGGTCGCGCGCGGTATCGGCTACGCCCGGAGCCTGCCCGCGAAGTGACGGCCGGGTTTGCTGGAACGCGGTTCGGGTACGGGATGCGGTATGGACAAGCCGAAGCAGGTGGTGCGGCGGCTGCTCGATGTCGCCGGCACCACCTACGCGGCTGAGGCCGGGATCAAGGTCGACGACAAGCCGATGCCGTTGTTTCAGCTGCTGGTGCTGTGCATGCTCGCCAGCAAGCCGATCGACGCCGCGATCGCCATGAGCGCCGCTCGGGAACTGTTCAAGGCGGGCCTGCGGACGCCGAAGGCGGTGCTGGCAGCGGAGCGGCAGACCATGATCCGCGCGTTCGGGCGCGCGCACTACGTGCGCTACGACGAAAGCTCGGCCACCCGCCTCGCCGACATCGCCGAGCGGGTCCGCGACGACTACACCGGCGACCTGCGCGCGATCGCCGACCGCAGCCACCACGACGTCGCCGAGGCGAAGCGAATGCTCAAGATGTTCAAGGGAATTGGTGATACCGGCGCCGACATCTACCTGCGCGAGGTGCAAGACGTATGGACCTGGGTGCGGCCGCACTTCGACGACCGCGCCACCGCCGCGGCCAGGCAACTGGGTTTGCCGGCCCAACCGGCGAAGCTGGCCGCGCTGGCGCCGCGCGCTAATGCGCGGCTGGCCGCCGCCCTCGTCCGGGCGTCGCTCGATGACGACGTGCGCCGGCGGGCGGCCGGATGATCCGGCGGTGACGACACGGATCGGCACGTCCGGCTGGTCCTACAACCATTGGGCCGACGTGCTATATCCGCCCGGGCTGCCCTCGGCGCGCCGGCTGGCGCGGTACGTCGAGGTGTTCGACACCGTCGAGCTCAACGCGAGTTTTTACCGCTGGCCCAAGGATTCGACGTTCGCCGGCTGGCGCGATCAGCTGCCCGAAGGGTTCAAGATGTCGGTCAAGGCGCACCGCGGGCTGACCCACTACCGCCGGCTGTCCTCGCCAGAGCCGTGGATCGAGCGGTTCGAGCGCTGTTGGCAGCTGCTCGGCGACCGCCGCGGGGTGCTGCTGGTGCAGCTGCACCCTGAGCAGCAGCGCGATGACGCGCGGCTGGACGATTTTTTGTGCGCCGTGCCCGAGTCGGTCCGGGTGGCCGTCGAGCTGCGGCACCCGTCCTGGAACGACCCCGCGGTCTACGAGATCCTGCAACGCCGCCGCGCCGCGTACGTGGTGATGAGCGGCGCCGAGTTGGCGTGCGTGCCTCGCGCCACCACCGACCTGGTGTACGTCCGCATGCACGGTCCCGAGCCGGCCTCGATGTACACCGGCTCCTACACCCCCGACGACCTGCGCTGGTGGGCCGAGCGCATCACCGAATGGGCCGACGAGGGCCGCGACGTGTGGATGTACTTCAACAACGACCTGGGCGGCCACGCGGTGCGCAATGCGCTGGCCTTGCGGGAACTCCTGCGCTAAGTAGGCTGGTCACTATGGCCAGCTCAACCACATTCGTCATCGTCGGCGGCGGACTCGCCGGAGCTAAGGCGTCGGAAGCGTTGCGCAGCAACGGTTTTGACGGTCAGATTGTCCTGATAGGCGCCGAGGACCGGCTGCCCTATGAGCGTCCTCCGCTCTCCAAGGAGTTTCTGGCCGGCAAGAAGTCCCTGGCCGACTTCACGGTGCAGGACGCCGACTGGTACCGCGACAACCGCGTCGATTTGCGGCTGGGCGCGCCGGCGACGTCGGTGGACGCCAAGGGTCACACCGTCGGGCTCGCCGACGGCACCACGGTGAGCTACGACAAGCTGCTATTGGCGACGGGATCGGACTCTCGGCGCCCGCCGATCCCGGGAGCCGACGCCGCCGGAGTCCACTACCTGCGGACCTACGACGACGCCGAGGCGCTGAATTCCGTTCTCACCGAAGGCTCTTCGCTGGCCGTGGTGGGCGCGGGGTGGATCGGCCTGGAGGTGACCGCGTCGGCCCGCCAGCGCGGCGTCGACGTGACCGTCGTCGAGGCGGCCGCCCAGCCCCTGCAGGCCGCGCTCGGCGAAACCGTGGGGGCGGTGTTCGCCGACCTGCACCGCGAGCACGGGGTCGACCTCCGCCTGCAGGCGCACGTCGAGGAGATCACTCGGGCCTCTGAAAAAGACGGCCGAGTTGCCGCCGGTCTGCGGCTGCGCGACGGGTCGACGGTCTCCGCCGACGCCGTGCTGGTGGCCGTCGGCGCCAAGCCCAACGTCGAACTCGCCGAGGGCGCCGGGCTGGACATGGGCGACGGCGGCGTGCTCGTCGACGCGTCGCTGCGCACCAGCGATCCCGACATCTACGCCGTCGGCGACATCGCCGCGGCCGAGCACCCGCTGTTCGCCACCCGCATCCGCACCGAGCACTGGGCCAATGCGCTGAAGCAGCCCGCGGTCGCGGTGGCCGGAATGCAAGGCAATCCAGGCGAATACGCCGAGCTGCCCTACTTCTTCACCGACCAATACGACCTCGGGATGGAATACGCCGGGCACGCACCGGACTTCGAGCGGGTGGTGTTCCGCGGCGACCTGGCCGGCCGGGAATTCGTCGCGTTCTGGCTCGACGGGGACAACCGGGTGCTGGCCGGGATGAACGTCAACGTCTGGGACGTGCTCGACGACGTCAAAGCCCTGATTCGCTCGAAGGCCCCGGTGGACGTCGACAAGCTGACCGACCCGCAATCGCCGCTGGGCGGGCTACTGACCTGACGGCTCGACCGGAGTCCAGCGTCCGTCGATGACGTCGGGCGGGCGCTGGACCTGCAACCGCTCCCGTTCGGCGCGGCGGCGCTTGATGCGCAGCCGGGCGTCGGCCGGCATGCTGACCAGCTCGTCACAGGTCAGGTAATAGACGTCGTCGACGGCGTCGATCAGGTCCGCCGCGAGCCGCCGGGATCCCAGCTCGCGCAGCGTCATCCGCAGCTGGTGGGTGAAGCGCATCGCGGTGTCGTGGGCCAGCTCGCGCGACCCGCGCGCATTGGCGGCGATGCGCCGGGCCAGCGTCGGTGGCGTGGGCGTCTCGGCGGGGGCGGTGTCGGCGGCCGCCACCTCGGCCGCCGCCGTGAGCAGCATCGCCGGGTCGTCGCCGAATACCACGCTGGCGAGCTCGGCCTCCCCCGGGCCGCGGTGACCGATCCTGCCGATGGCGGCGTCGAGGGCCGCGGCGGCGTCGGGAGACAGCGCGCGCACGCTGCCGACGTTGCCCTCGGCGGCCAGCGCGGCCAACGGCGGGTCGGCGCGCAACGCCGCCGCCAGGTCGGCGGTCTCGGCCGCGACGCGGGTGCTCTCCATGACCATGCCCAGTCCGGACACCTTCGACGCTGCGCGGTTGCGCTCGAGCGCCGCGGCGGTGACCCCGGAGTCGATCAGCCACAGCGCCGTGAGGATCCAGCCCTGGTGGATGCGGTCGCGCAGCAGCGGCACCCTGACCTCCAGCGCCGCCGCGGGCAGTTGCGCCAGCAGCGCAGCGTCCAGGCACTCAGCGTCGGCGGCCGCGCCGAACGCGCGGGTGTCCGGCTTGAGGCGGCGCATCAGCGTCAGCGACCGCGCCGCGACGAGGGCCTTGGCCATCGACCCCAGCGCGCCGTCGGCCAGCTGCGGCTCGCCGAACGGCAGGACGTCCCCGACTTGCGGCTGGTCGGACAGGGCGTGGCGCGCGACGGCGTCCTGGTCCCAGCCGGGCAGCTGGGTGGCGGCGACGACGTTGGCCGACACCCCGACGTAGGCGCGATGGCCGAACACCGCGATGGCCCGGCTGGCCCACTCCTGGTCGACGACGCCGCCCAGCGCCAGGACCTGACCCAGCATCCGGCTGGCCGCGCGCAGCCCGCTGAGCTGGACGTCGAGCGTCATCGGGGTCAGCGGGCCGGGCAGCGCCTCGGCCAGCCGGGCCGCGCTGAAGACCGGGAACCGGGGATCGATCCGGTCGTCGAACTCCCCTTCCATGCCGTCGGGGGCCGCGCTGTGCACCTCGTCGGAGGGGCGCGGGCGTGGGAGCACCTCGACGGGCAGCGCCAGCCGGCGGTCGTGGCTGACCGCGCCCGCGGGATCCAAGCGGCGACCGGCGAGCCCGCGGGCGGTGTCGGCGAAGGCGTCGAGCGCCTGCCAACCGAATTCGAATCCCCAATCCTCTTGTGCCGCAGCGATATCCATCGACGGGATCAACCGCGACCAGCTGCGTACCCCGCGCAGCGGCGCGCGCGGGTCGACGGCCCGCAGCAGCCGCCACGCCGTGACGACGTTGGTGGTGTCGGGGGTGGCGAGGTCGACGACCCCGGTGCGGTCGGTGTTCAGCGCAAACGTCAGGAAGCGCGCGAGGTCGTCGACGTGCAGGACCCGGATCGGCCTGTTGGAGGGCTTGGCGCGCAGCAGGGTGGCCACGGTGCGGCACACCATCCAGTCGAGCTGGCGGCCGACCGGCGGCGCGATCCGCACGACCAGGTTCGGTGCCCAGCTGCCCGAGACCAGTTCCTCGGCCGGTCGATACAGCTCGGGCCGGCCCGCGGCCTGGGACACGAACAGCAGCCGCGCGCCGGCGCGGGCGGCCGCGTGGCTCACGTGGGCCAGGCCGTCGACGCCCGCGCTGCCGGGCGCGGCGGTGTCGATCGGCGCCAGGTGGACCACCGCGTCGGCGTCGTCGGCGAGGTCTTGCAGGACGGGGTGGCTGACCGGCGCGCAAACTAGTTCGACGCCGGGATCGAGGTAGGGGTGCGGGTGCTCAGCAATCCCGGTGACCGTGTGCCCGGCGGCGGTCAACTGGCGCGTGAGCAGCCTCCCGACCGCGCCGGTGGCGCCGGTAACCAGGACCCGCACCTCGCCTCACCTCCCCCCACCTGCCCTGAACGTCCAAACCGACAATAGGCACCTCGGGGTTGCTTACGCGACCGGTACCGCCCTGGCCTGTGCTGATCCGCGCCGGTGGTTACTGCAGCGCCGCGCTGCCGTCGGCGGCGACGGCAACCTTGGCACCCCCGATATCTTCCCGCACGGTCGCTTCGGCGCCGGCCGGATCGGTGATGACGGCCAGGGCGCGCGACCCGTCGGGGGTGCGCACCGCCACGAAGGCCTTCTCGGGTTGGCCCTCGCGGTCGAACGGTGTCGTCCACGCCTCGACGGTTCCGACACCCTCCCATTCGGCCAGGCCGTCGCGGGTGGGCTCGCGGTCGACCGCCGGTTGCGCGTCCTCCCAACGGAATTGGGCCGGCGGCTCGGTGCTGTAGACGCCGAAGCTGTGTTTGGTCAGGAAGCCGCCGTTGGCGGTGATGAGGGCGCGGCGCCCGGGGTTGGCCACCAGCAACTCGGCCGCGGTGGCGATGGAGTGCATCACGTAGTTGCTCCACGGGCCGCCGGCGAACGTCAGCCCGCCGGTGACGGTCAGCGGGCGCGCCGGGTCGTCGGCGCTGAGCCGGAGTTCGGCGGCGGCGACCTGCACGGCCGACGGGAAGCAGGAGTACAGGTCGACGTAGTCCACGTCATCGATGCCCAGGCCGGCCAGTTCCAGCGCCCGCGCGCCGGCGATGCGGATGGCCGCCGAGCTGTGCAACTCGTCGCGCTCGGCGATCGAGGCGGTGTCGTGCGCGTCGGTGCCCGCGTGCGGGAAAACCCACCGTTCGGCGGGGATCTGCAGGCGTCTGGCCTGCTCGACCGAGGTCAGGATCAGCGCGGCGCCCTGGTCGACCATGTTGTTGGAGTTCATCAGCTTGGTGTAGGGCCAGCTGATCATCCGGTTCTGCGGTCCGGGCCGCGATATCTCCTCGGCGGTAACGGGTTTGCGGATCCAGGCGTTGGGGTTGTCGACGGCGACGGCGTTGAACCGGGCCCACAGTTCGCCGATGCGCCTGATGTGGTCCTCGGTCGACTCGCCGTTGGCGATGCGCAGCGCCTGCTCGAACAGCGGATAGACGTAGGCGGGCCGGTCGAGCCGAATCCTGATCTCGGCCTCGCCGGCCATCTCGACGTCGTCGCCGCTGACCTCGGCCATCGGGACGGACTGGTCCTGTGCGGTCCACTCGAGCCGGCCGCCCTGGGCCTTCAGCCCCCGCCGGGTGCGCCAGGTCTCGGCCCCGGCCAGCAGCACGACGCCCGCGCGGCCGGCCTGGATGTCCAGGCAGGCCTGGTTGACCAGGGACTGCGGGACGTTGCCCCCGACGGGGCTGTACAGGGTGCTGAAGCTGGTCGCGCCGAGGCGCTCGCCCAGCAGTAGGCCGGGGTCGCGGTAGGTCGCCGACAGGATGTTCACCACCCGGATGGAGTCGACGGCCTCGATCACCCGGGCGTCCGCGGCCTGCCGCGCCGCGGCGACCATCAGGTCGACGGGTTCGACCGAGCGGGCCGCCGGGTCGATCTCGTCGCGGTGGTTGACCTGGCCGTGGCCGATCAGCACCGGTGTTCTGGGATCGACGGGCATAGACCGAACCTATCGGACGCCGACCGTGCGGCTGGCCGCACAGCCGCGCTCGGGCGTGCGCCTGGCCGCACGCTCGCGGGCGAGGTTGGGCACGCCAGCGTGACGTTCGGCACCGCTTGGACCGCGTCGGCTATCGTCGCAGGCCGCGAGACCATCCAGGGAGGGACCAACCGATGAGCGCCCACTTGAGCTACGTCGAGGCCGTCGTCGTCGGCGCGTTTCAGGGCGTCACCGAGCTCTTCCCCGTCTCCAGCCTCGGGCACGCGGTGCTGGTACCGGCGCTCGTCGGCGGGCAATGGGGCCGCGACCTCAACGTGTCTACGCCCGATTCGCCGTACCTGGCGTTCATCGTCGGCCTGCACGTCGCCACTGCCGTCGCACTGCTGGTGTTCTTCTGGCGCGACTGGCTGCGCATCGTGGCCGGCTTTTTCACCTCGCTGCGCTACCGCGGGATCCGGACGCCCGACGAGCGGCTGGCCTGGCTGATCGTGGTCGCCACCATCCCGGTGGGTCTGGCGGGGCTCGCGCTCGAACATGCTTTCCGGAGCACGCTGGGCAAACCCATTCCGGCGGCGGCGTTCCTGCTGGCGAACGGCGTCTTCATGTACGTCGGCGAGGTGTTGCGCCGTCGGGTGTCACCGACCGGGGACGAGGAGCACGCCGACCACACCGGGGCGGCCATCGACAACCGGCTGGCCGAACTGCCGATGCGGCGCGGGCTGCTGATCGGCGCCTCGCAGATCCTGGCCCTGTTTCCCGGCATCAGCCGCTCGGGCATCGCGATCGTGGCCGGGCTATGGCGCGGGCTGTCGCACGAGGACGCCGCCCGCTTCTCCTTCCTGCTGGCCACGCCGATCATCCTGGCCGCCGGCGTCTACAAGATCCCCGACCTGTTCGGGCCGCGGGGGGCGGGCATTCACGGCCAGGTGCTGGCCGGCAGCGTCGCGTCGTTCGTCTGCGCGTACCTGGCCGTGCGGTTTCTGACCCGCTATTTCCAGACCCGCACGCTCACCCCGTTCGCGGTCTACTGCGCGCTGGCCGGCGGCGCCAGCCTGGTCTGGCTCCTCGCCCACTGAGCGACGGGCGCCGGCGTTTGCGCGGCAGGAAGCGCGGTGCTGTGCTTACCGCATGGCAGACATCGCAATGGGCGTCAAGGTCCGCGACAAAGTTATCGTGATCACCGGCGGGGCACGGGGAATCGGCCTGGCCGCCGCGACCGCGCTGCACAACCTGGGCGCCAGGGTCGCGATCGGCGACATCGACGAGGTGCGGGTCAAGGAGTCGGGCGCCGCGCTGGGCCTCGACGTCTACGGCAAGCTCGACGTCACCGACGCGCATTCGTTCGCCGACTTCCTCGACGAGGTCGAGCGGCAGCTCGGCCCGATCGACGTGCTGATCAACAACGCCGGCATCATGCCGGTCGGCCGGATCATCGACGAGCCGGACGCCGTCACCCGCCGCATCCTGGACATCAATGTCTACGGCGTGATCCTGGGCAGCAAGCTGGCCGCGCAGCGCATGGTCCCCCGCGGGTCCGGGCACGTCATCAACGTCGCCTCGCTGGCCGGCGAGCTCTACCTCGTCGGCCTGGCCACCTACTGCGCCAGCAAGCACGCGGTGGCGGCGTTCACCGACTCGGCCCGGCTGGAGTACCGCGACGCCGGCGTGAAGTTCTCCATGGTGTCGCCGACGTTCGTCAACACCGAGCTCACCGCGGGGACCCACGGGGCCAAGGGGTTCAAGAACGCCGAGCCGGCCGACATCGCCGACGCGATCGTCAAGCTCGTCGCCCACCCCAAGCCCAGGGTGCGGGTGACGCGCGCGGCCGGCGCGATGGTCGCGGCGCAGAAGTTCTGGCCGCGCCGCGTGGCCGAGGGTTTCAACCGCATCCTGGGCGGCGAGCACGTCTTCACCGACGACGTCGACGTCGAGAAGCGCCGCGCGTACGAGGCCCGCGCCCGTGGCGAGGAGTAGGGAGCGGGATAGACGGGAACACGCGGAATCGTGAACCCCCAAGCTCTTTCCGACGACGAACTCGCCGGCATCGACAAATACTGGCGCGCCGCCAATTACCTGTCGGTCGGCCAGATCTACCTGCTCGACAACCCGCTGCTGGCCGAGCCGCTGTCGCCCGAGCACGTCAAACCCCGGCTGCTGGGGCACTGGGGCACCACGCCCGGGCTCAACCTGATCTATGCACACCTGAACCGGGTCATCCGCAACCGCGACGCCAACGTCATCTACGTCACCGGCCCCGGCCACGGCGGGCCCGGGCTGGTTGCCAACGCCTACCTCGAGGGCACCTACAGCGAGGTGTACACCGGCATCGAGGAGGACACCGAGGGATTGCGAAAGCTGTTCCGGCAGTTCAGCTTTCCCGGCGGCATCCCCAGCCACGTCGCGGCCCAGACCCCGGGCTCCATCCACGAGGGCGGCGAGCTGGGCTATGCGCTGGTGCACGCGTTCGGCGCCGCGTTCGACAACCCCGACCTGGTGGTGGCCTGCGTGGTCGGCGACGGCGAGGCCGAGACCGGGCCGCTGGCCGCCGGATGGCATTCCAACAAGTTCCTCAACCCGGTCACCGACGGCGCGGTGCTACCGATCCTGCAGCTCAACGGCTACAAGATCGCCAACCCGACCGTGCTGGCCCGCATCCCCCACGCCGAGCTGGAATCGCTGCTGCGCGGCTACGGCTACCGGCCGATCACCGTGGCCGGTGACGACCCCGCCGACGTGCACCGGCAGCTGGCCGCCGCGCTCGACGACGCCTTCGACGACATCGCGGCCATCCGAGGGGCGGCGCGCTCCCAGGAGCGAGCCAAGCAGGCCGAGCGGCCCGTATGGCCGATGATCGTGCTGCGCACCCCCAAGGGCTGGACGGGCCCGAAGGTGGTCGACGGCAAGAAAGTCGAGGGCACCTGGCGGGCGCACCAGGTCCCGCTCGCCGAAACTCACGACAACCCCGAACACCGTGCCCAGCTCGACCAATGGCTGCGCAGCTACGGGCCCGAGGAACTCTTCGACGCCGACGGCGCGCTGCGCCCCGAGCTGCGGGCGCTGGCCCCGCGCGGGGATCGCCGGATGAGCGCCAACCCGCACGCCAACGGCGGGTTGCTGCTGCACGACCTGGACATGCCCGACTTCCGCGACTACGCCGTGGCGGTGACGCGGCCGGGGGCGGAGGTGCACGAGGCGACCCGGGTCCTGGGCGCCTTCCTGCGCGACGTGATCGCCCGCAACGGCGACCGGTTCCGCCTGATGGGTCCCGACGAGACCGCCTCCAACCGGCTCGACGCGGTGTACGGGTCGACGGCCAAGGTGTGGCTGTCGGAGGTCGAGCCCGACGACGAGCACCTCGCGCCGGACGGCCGCGTGATGGAGGTGCTCTCCGAGCACCTGTGCCAGGGCTGGCTGGAGGGCTACCTGCTGACCGGGCGGCACGGGTTGTTCAACTGCTACGAGGCGTTCGTCCACATCGTCGACTCGATGATGAACCAGCACGCGAAATGGCTCGCCACCAGCCGGGAGCTGCCCTGGCGGCGGCCGATCGCGTCGCTGAATTACCTGCTGAGCTCGCATGTGTGGCGTCAGGATCACAACGGCGCGTCCCATCAGGATCCCGGCTTCATCGATCTCGTCGCCAACAAGCGGCCCGAGCTGACCCGGGTGTATTTGCCGCCGGACGGCAACACGCTGCTGTCGGTGGCCGACCACTGCCTGCGCAGCCGCGACTACATCAACGTCGTCGTCGCCGGCAAGCAGCCCGCGCTGGCCTACCTGGACATGGACGAGGCGATCGCCCACTGCACGCGCGGGCTCGGCATCTGGCACTGGGCGAGCACCGCTCGATCCATAGGCGCCGAACCGGATGTGGTGCTGGCCTGTGCCGGTGACATCCCGACGCTGGAGACGTTGGCGGCGGCCGACATCCTGCGCCGCGAGTTGCCCGATCTGGCCGTGCGCGTGATCAACATCGTGGACCTGATGCGGCTGCAGCCGGACTCCGAACACCCACATGGGTTGCCCGACAAGGAATTCGACGCGCTTTTCGGTGTCGATACGCCGGTGATCTTCGCCTACCACGGCTACCCGTGGCTGATTCACCGGCTCACCTATCGGCGTACCAATCACGGCCACATGCATGTGCGCGGATTCAAGGAGCGCGGCACCACTACCACGCCGTTCGACATGGTGATGCTCAACGACCTCGACAGGTTCCACCTGGTGATGGACGTGATCGACCGGGTCGACGGGCTGGGCAACCGCGCCGCGGTAATGCGTCAGCGCATGGTCGACGCCCGCCTGGCCGCGCGGATGTACACCCGCGAGCACGGCGAGGACGACCCCGCGATCGCCGGGTGGACGTGGGGCTCGGACTGAGCTGGGCACGCGGGTTTCGCCGGTAAACTTGCCCCATGCCCGACGCGACGCTCGCCGACACGCCTGCGCTGCCTCGGTTCCGCGTCCACCTCGACATCGCCGTGGTCGTCGTGGTGCTGGTGTCGACGAACCTGATCGCGCACTTCACCACGCCGTGGGCGAGCATCGCCACCGTCCCGGCCGCGGCCGTCGGCCTGGCGATCCTGATGCGCGCCCGAGGCCTGGACTGGGCGGATCTCGGCCTGGGCCGCGCGCACTGGCGATCCGGGCTGGGCTATGCGCTGGCCGCGGTGGCCGTGGTGGCGTCGGTCATCGCGCTGGGAATCGCGTTGCCGACGACCCGGCCGATGTTCTTGAACAACCACTACGCCACGATCTCGGGCGCCCTGATCGCCTCGATGGTCGTCATCCCGTTGCAGACCGTGATCCCCGAGGAGCTGGCGTTTCGCGGGGTGCTGCACGGCGCGCTGAACCGGGCCTGGGGGTTCCGCGGGGTGGCGCTGGCGGGGTCGCTGCTGTTCGGGCTGTGGCACGTCGCCACGTCGCTGGGGCTGACCAGCAGCAACGTCGGCTTCACGAGGCTGTTCGGCGGCGGGGTCGCCGGGATGCTGGCCGGGGTGACGCTGGCGGTCCTGGCCACCGGGGTGGCCGGCTTCGTGTTCAGCTGGCTGCGGCGGCGCAGCGGCAGCCTGATCGCCCCGATCGCTCTGCACTGGTCGCTCAACGGCCTCGGCGCCCTGGCTGCCGCGTTCGTGTGGCACCTGTCGACCTGAGCCTCAGACGAGCAGCACCGCGGCCCCGGCGATCCGGCCGGCAGCCAGGTCGGCCAGGGCCTCGTCGGCCCGGTCGAGCGGATATTCCGGCGTGGTCACCGCGATGCGATGCCGGCCCGCGAAGTCGAGGAACGCCCGCGCGTCGGCCCGGGTGTTGGACGTGACCGACCGGACCTGGCGCTCCTGGAACAGGTGACGCTGGTAGTTCAGCGGCGGGATGTCCGACAGGTGAATGCCCGCGATGGCCAGGGTGCCGCCGCGGTCGAGCGCCTGAAGCGCCGGCAGCACCAACTCTCCGACGGGCGCGAACAGGATCGCGGCGTCCAGGGGCACCGGCGGCGGGTCGGCAGCGCCCTGCGCGGACGCGGCGCCGAGCCCCAGCGCCAGCCTCTGCGCCTCGGCCCCGCGTGTCATCACGTGCACCTCGGCACCCTGCGCCAGTGCGACTTGGGCGGTGATGTGCGCACTGCCGCCGAATCCGTAGAGGCCCAGCCGTCCGCCCGGCGGCAGGTCGGCGCGCAGCAGGGAGCGGTAGCCGATGATGCCGGCGCACAACAGGGGCGCCAGCTCGCTGTCGCTGTAGCCGTCGGGCAGGTGATGCGCGAAAGCCGCTGGGACTGTGGTGAATTCGGCGTAGCCGCCGTCGGCGTCCCAGCCGGTGTAGCGCGACCGCGGGCACAGGTTCTCGGCGCCGCGCCGGCAGTAGGTGCACACCCCGCAGGTGTGGCGCAGCCAGGCGATGCCCACCCGGTCCCCCGGCCTGAACTCGCCACCGGCCTCGGCGCCCACCTCGATGACCTGGCCGACCACCTCGTGGCCGGGAGTCACTCCGTCGCGGTGCACCGGAAGGTCGCCCTCGGTGACGTGCAGATCGGTGCGGCACACCCCGCAGGCTTTGACCGCGACCAGCAACTCCGACGGGCCGGGCCGCGGCACCTCGGCGTCCACTTGCTCGAGCGGTCCGGTGTCCATCGGCCCGGGCCGGCGCACCCGCCACGCGCGCATCGTCGTGGTCGCCGCCGGGGCCATCAGCCCATCATGCCGCTATCGGCCACGGCGGCAACGTCGTTACCGGCGATCGCCGCCGCGCACCATGCCGACGATCCAAAGCAGGATCAGGGCTCCGAACAGCGCGGTCAAGAAGGTGAAGAAGTAGCCGCCGCTGGCGGTGTCGACGAAGAAGCTCAGGATGAAGCCGCCGATCAATGCGCCGACGATGCCGATCACGATGTCCATCAGGATGCCGGCCCCGCTGCCCCGGATGATTTTGCTGGCGAGCGCGCCGGCCAGGCCACCGATGATGATGTAGCCGATCCAGCCGACGCTGGTCAACGTGCTCGATCGCGCGAGAAATTCCGTTGCTGCGATGACGTCCATAGGGGTCTCCTTGTAATCGCTGGCAAAGCGGGCCCGGCTCGGCTGCCGGACCGTGGAGCCCGTATACCCGCTTTGCGCCGCGAAACCGCAACTACCGACACCGGCTCTCGGGCGATGCGTTGCCAGTTGCAGTCTCGCGGAGGACGGGTGGCGGCTAGGCCGGCGCGCCCGCCGCGGGCGCAGGAGCCGGAGACGGCGCGGGGGCAGGAGCGGGAGCGCCCGGTGCAGGGGCGGGCGCCGGGGCGCCCGGAGCCGGGGCCGGAGCACCCGGGGCGCCGGGAGCCGGCGCGGCAGGCGGCGGAGCCCACGGCTGGATCGACTCGGCCAGCGCCTTGGCCGCGCCCCGGTCCACCGGGTTGTTCGAGGTGCCGAGCCACACCACGAACCAGCGTTGCGGCGGTCCGTTGCCGGCCGAGGGCGAACCCACTACGCCGGTCCAGATTTGGCCGGTCGGCTTGGACGGGTCGCTGAACTTCACCTCGTAGTACGACGCGTTTCCGGTGATCTCGTTCGCGGCGGTGAGCGGGGTGGCGTCCTGGTTCATCCGGGTGCCGGGATATGGCATGAAGAACTCACCCATGTCCGAGCCCAGCCGCACGGCGGCCTTGGCGTTGGTGGATTCGGCGCTGGCATAAAGCTTTTGGTCCAGGCGGCCCATCACGATGCGGGTGTCGTTGGCAACCGGGGGCGCCTGCCCCGGCATCGGCGGCGGGCCGGTGATCTTGCTGAGCAACTCCGACCCGTAGTCGAGGTGGGTCGCGTCAGACTCGACCCAGCCCGGCGGAAGCACGAAGCTGAACCCGCCGGCGGCGTTGCCGATCCGGCCCGCGTTCGGGTCGGTGGGCGGGGGCGGGGGCGCGTTCGGATCCGCGGGCGGCGGCGGGGGCGCGTTGGGGTCGGCCGCAGGCGGCGGCGCGGCGTTGGGGTCACCCGGCTGAGCCTGCGGTGCCCCCGGCGCGGGCGCCGCGGTGTTCGACGGCGGCGCTGGCGCGGGCTCCGGATCGGCCGTCGAGGTCGCCGGCAAGGCGATGGCGACGGCGCTGGCACTGGTCGCCGCGGCGATCGCCAGCGTCGCCCAGAGTCCTTTGCGACGGGTCGAGTTCGCGTCCACCTGATCCATGGCGACGAACCTACCGTGTTACCGCTGTGACGCAAGGATGCTTTGCAGCGGTTCGGCCAATGTTGCCGATGTGCAATATTCCCGCCGTTTCCCGTGTCCCCGCGCAGGTCATCCCGACGCCGGGTAGAGCGTCACCTCGTGCGCCTTGACGGAGAACCACACCGGCTCCCCGGGCGTCAGCCGCAACTCGGCGGCGGCGTCGGCGGTGATCTCGGCGGCCAGCCCGGGGGCGCCGTCGGGCTGCTCACGGGCCCGCACCAAAACCGCGGACCCGCGCAGATCGAGCTCACCCACGGTCACCTCGACGGTGTTGCGGGGGCTGCCGTGCGGCCGGTCCCGATACACGGCCACCGCCGTCGGCGGGAACACCGCGACGGCGCTGCCGCCGGCGGCCAGGTGGTCGGCCGGCGCCGCATGCCAGTGCGTGCCGTCAACCGCGTGCAGCGAGCCGTCCGGGCCGACGGTCCCGTTGACCAGGTTCACCCCCGCGATGCGGGCGCCGAAATGGCTGCGTGGCGCGGTGAGCACCTCGGCCACCGGCCCGACCTCGGCGACCTTGCCCGATTCGAGCACCAGCACCCGATCGGCCAGCGTGAACACGTCGAGCAGCTCGTGGGTGATCAGGATGACCGCGCACCCGGTCCGGGTGACCACGTCGCGCAGCACCGCGCGGATGGCCGCGGCCGCGGCGACGTCGAGCCCGGCCAGCGGCTCGTCGAGCAGCAACACCTCGGGCTCGGCGGCCAGCGCGCGGGCGATCGCGACCCGCTGCGCCTGACCGCCGGAGAGCTGCCGCGGCCTGCGCTCGGCGAACTGCTCGGCGCCCACCTCACGCAGCCAGCGCCGCGCCGTCGCCTTTTCGGCCGTCCGCGCGCGCAACGGGCGCCGACGGCTGTGCGGCCCGAAGGCCACGTTGGCGGCGGCGCTCAGGTGCGGGAACAGCAGCGGGTCCTGCAGCAGCAGTCCCACCCGGCGGTCATGCGTCGCCACGTTCACCCCGGCGGCGGTGTCGGTCAGCACCCGGTCCCCCAAGCGCACCACGCCCTCGTCGGGCCGGAGGAGGCCGGCGATGACGTGCAGGGCGGTCGACTTGCCGGCGCCGTTGGGCCCCAGCACGGCGAGCACCTCGCCCGCGGAAACCGAGAACTCCACATCCAGGTGGCGCTCGGCGACGACGGCGCGCAGCTGCAACTCGCTCATGGTGCGCTCCCGGTGAGCCGGCGAGCGCCCAACCCCAGCACGACCACGGCGGCCACCGCGACCAGCAGGATCGACAGCGCGACGGCCGCGTTCGCGTCGTTCACCCGCTGCAGATAGATCTCCAGCGGCAGGGTCCGGGTGACGCCCTGGCGCGAGCCGGCGAACGTCAGCGTGGCGCCGAACTCCCCCAGCGCGCGGGCGAACGCCAGCACCGCCCCCGACGCCATCCCCGGCGCCAGCAGCGGCAGGGTCACCCGCCACCAGACGGTGCTCGGTCGCGCCCCGAGCGTCGCGGCCACCACCTCGTAGTCGGCGCCCGCGGTGCGCGCGGCACCCTCGAGCGAGATCACCAGGAACGGCAGCGAGACGAACGTCTGCGCCAGCACCACCGCCGTCGTGCTGAAGGCGATGCTGAGCCCGGCGGCTTCCAAGTAGTGCCCGAGCAGCCCCAGCCGGCCGAACGCGTAGAGCAGCGCGATGCCGCCCACGACGGGTGGCAGCACCAGCGGCAGCAGGATCAGCGGTCGCAGCAGCCGCACCGCGCGGGCCGTGCTGCGGGCCAGCACCAGCGCCATCGGCACGCCGAACAGCACACACAGCGCGGTGCTGGCGGCGGCGGTCTTGAGGCTCAAAAGCAGCGCCGTCCGCGACGAGGCGCTGGCGATCAGCGACCAGAAGTTCGGCCAGTCCACCTTGACCGCGATGGCCAGCAGCGGCAGCGCCACGAAGACGATCCCCACCGCGGCGGGAACATAGACCCAGCGCGGTAGCTCACTGCGACGCTCGCTGATACGGACACCCCTCACCATGGCCGGGAGATCAGACCTACCACCGGCCTCAACCTAGCGCCGGCAGTGTTGCAAGTGGGCTGGCGTCTCGTGTCACCGTCATCACCTATCTGCGCGATGTCCTCGGCGACCGGACCTACGAATAGCTCGCCCGGACAGGTGAGACGATGACGACCGCCGCGATGGTGGCCTATGTTTAGGACCAAATCGACCAGGCCCGAACAGAACTCGAACACGCCGGCAACGGCGGCCGTGCACGGCTCAAGGCTTGGCGAAGCCGTACCGGGCCAGGACGTCCTGACCGGCGCCGCCGGTCACCAGCGCCACGAACTTCTGCGCCAGCGTTTGGTGCGAGGCCTTCTTCAGCACCGCGATCGGATAGACGTTCGCCGCCTCGGGGGCCTGCGGGAAGGCGACGGTGGTGACCTTGTTTCCCGCGGCTCGGGCGTCGGTGACGTACACCAGTCCGGCGTCGGCCTGGCCGGTGGTGACCTTGTTGAGGACGTCGGTGACGCTGAGTTCCTCACTGACCGGGTTCAGCCGCACCCCGCTGGCGTCCTCGATGCGCTGGGTCGCCGCGCCGCACGGGACCGGTTTCTGGCAGATCACCACGCCCAGCCCGGGCCGGGTGAGGTCGGCCAGCGAGCCGACGTTCTTCGGGTTGCCCGGCGCGGTGACGATGACGAGCGTGTTGGACGCGAAGTTCGCCGGGTCGCCGGCCAGCAGACCCGCCTTGGCGACCGTCTGCATCTGCGCGGTGTCCGCCGACGCGAACACGTCGGCCGTCGCGCCCTGCGTCAGCTGCGTGGCCAGCTCCGAGGAGCCCGCGAACTCGAAATCGACGCTGCTGCCGGGGTTTTCGGTGACGAACTGCTGACGGATCCGGGTGAACGCCGGCTTCAGGGAGGCCGCGGCGAACACCACGACCTTGCCGTCGGCCTGGGACGGCTGCGCCGCGGGGGGCGTCGAACCGCACCCGGCCAGGGCCACCGCCAACGCCACCCAAACCAACCCGATCCGCCGCATGGCAGAACCCTAAAGCGTGGCCGCGAACGGGCGACGGCCGAATAGTTACGAAAACTTGTCCGCGCGTCGCGGGGCCGGGGATTTCGCCAAGTAGCTACTGTCCAGTAACATTGGCAGGAACATAAGCGTTCAACGTCGAACACGAGGAGGTCTGCCCGTGGAGGTGCTGGTCACCGGCGGAGACACCGAGCTGGGACGCACGGTGGCCGAAGGCTTCCGCGACGACGGTCACAAGGTGACCCTCGTCGGCGCGCGCCGCAGCGATGTGGAGATCGCCGCCAAGGAACTCGACGTCGACGCCATCGTCTGCGACACCACCGACCCGGCCAGCCTCGCTGAGGCGCGCGGGTTGTTCCCCCACCACCTCGACACGATCGTGCACGTGCCGGCGCCGGCCTGGGACGCGGGCGACCCCCGCACGTATTCGCTGTCCGACACGGCCAAGGCCTGGCACAACGCGCTGGACGCGGCGGTGCTGTCGGTGGCGCTGACCGTGCAGGCCGTCGGCGATCACCTGCGCTCCGGCGGCTCCATCATCGGCGTGGTCGCCGAGAACCCGGCCGCGGGCAGCGTCGACGCCGCAATCAAAGCGGCCCTGGCGAATTGGACCGCCGGGCAGGCAAGCGCTTTCGGCACCCGCGGAATCACGGTGAACGTCGTGGCCAGCGGGCGCAGCGCCCAGCCCGGCTACGACGGGCTGTCCCGCACGCCGCCGTCGGTCGCGGCGGAGGTCGCCCGGCTGGCGCTGTTCCTCACCACCCCGGCGGCCCGCCACATCACCGGCCAGACCCTGCACGTCAGCCACGGGGCGCTCGCCCAGTTCGCCTGACAGCGTAATTTCGGCCGTATCCGGTCGCGCCGCGCCGCACTACGGTAACTAGCGTGGCTATTCGACTCGGTCTGCAGATCCCCAACTTCTCCTACGGCACCGGGGTGGAGCAGCTCTTCCCCACCGTGCTGGCGCAGGCCCGCGAGGCCGAATCGGCCGGCTTCGACTCGGTGTTCGTGATGGACCACTTCTACCAACTGCCCATGCTGGGTGACCCCGACCAGCCGATGCTGGAGGCCTACACCGCGCTGGGCGCGCTGGCCACCGGGACCGAGCGGGTGCAGTTGGGCACCCTGGTGACCGGCAACACCTACCGCAACCCCACGCTGCTGGCCAAGGTCATCACGACGCTGGACGTGGTGAGCCAGGGCCGGGCGATCCTGGGTCTCGGGACGGGCTGGTTCGAGCTCGAGCACGATCAGTTGGGCTTCGAGTTCGGCACCTTCACCGACCGGTTCAACCGGCTCGGCGAGGCGCTGGAGATCATCCTGCCGATGATCAAAGGGGAACGGCCGACCTTCTCCGGCAAGTGGTACCGCGCCGAGCAGGCGATGGCCAATCCCCGCTTCCGCGACCACATTCCGTTGATGATCGGCGGCAGCGGCGAGAAGAAGACGATCCCGCTGGCGGCCCGCCACTTCGACCACCTCAACGTGATCGCCGGGTTCGACGAGCTGCCGGCCAAGCTCAAGGTGGTGCGGGAGCGCTGCGAGGAGGTCGGGCGCGATCCGGCGACGCTGGAAACCAGTCACCTGACCACAGTGGTCGTCGACGAGAACTTCCAGGCCGACCAGATTCCCCCGGGGATGGATCAGCGCATGGTGGTCGGCAGCGCCGAGTCGGTCGCCGAGCAGATCAAAACCAAGGTCCTCGACGCCGGGATCAGCGGCGTGATCATCAACATGCCGTTCTACACCCCGGGTGTCATCGCCGCGGCCGGCGAAGCCCTGCGCCCGGTGATCGGCCTGTAACGTACGTCGCATCCGGGCCCCGGCATGACGAGCATCACGTCGGCCCGACCAGCCGAGATACAGCGATGTGGTTCATTGCACACGCTAATGATCTGGGTTTCGCGACGTCGGCTCACTAGCGTGATGGCTAACTGATCTTGCGCATCCCGCAGCCCCCGTCAGGAGCAACCCACACATGAGCCCGCAGCCAGAGATCACTGCTGCACCCAAGCGCCGTCACCAGGTAGTCATCATCGGTTCGGGATTCGGCGGACTCAACGCGGCAAAGAAGCTCAAGCACGCCGACGTCGACATCAAGCTGATCGCCCGCACCACCCACCACCTGTTCCAGCCGCTGCTGTACCAGGTGGCCACGGGCATCATCTCCGAGGGCGAGATCGCCCCGCCCACCCGCGTCGTGCTGCGCAAGCAGCGCAACGTGCAGGTGCTGCTTGGCAACGTCACCCACATCGACCTGGCCAACCAGACCGTGGTGTCCGACTTGCTCGGTCACAGCTACGAAACCCCTTACGACAGCCTGATTGTCGCCGCCGGCGCCGGGCAGTCGTACTTCGGCAACGACCACTTCGCCGAATTCGCGCCGGGCATGAAGTCGATCGACGACGCGCTGGAGCTACGGGGCCGAATTTTGAGTGCCTTCGAGCAGGCCGAACGGTCCAGCGACCCGGAGCGCCGCAAGAAATTGCTGACCTTCACCGTCGTCGGCGCCGGCCCCACCGGCGTCGAAATGGCCGGGCAGATCGCCGAATTGGCCGAGCACACCTTGAAAGGCGCGTTCCGCCACATCGACTCGACGCGGGCCCGGGTGATCCTGCTCGACGCCGCCCCGGCGGTGTTGCCGCCGATGGGCGAAAAGCTCGGCGAGCGGGCCCGCGCGCGGCTGGAGAAGATGGGCGTCGAGATCCAGCTGGGCGCGATGGTCACCGACGTCGACCGCAACGGCATCACCGTGCGCGACTCCGACGGCACCACCCGGCGCATCGAGTCGGCGTGCAAGGTGTGGTCGGCCGGCGTGCAGGCCAGCGGGCTGGGCCGAAATCTTGCCGAGCAGTCGGCGGTCGAGCTCGACCGGGCCGGCCGCGTCAAAGTCCTTCCCGACCTGTCGATTCCGGGGCATCCGAACGTGTTCGTCGTCGGCGACATGGCCGCGGTCGAGGGCGTGCCGGGGGTGGCGCAGGGCGCCATCCAGGGCGCCAAGCACGTCGCCGGCACGATCAAGGCCGAACTCGGCGGGGCCGACCCGGCCGAGCGCGAGCCCTTCCAGTACTTCGACAAGGGCTCGATGGCCACGGTGTCGCGGTTTTCCGCGGTCGCCAAGATCGGACCGCTGGAATTCAGCGGCTTCATCGCCTGGCTGATGTGGCTGGTGCTGCACCTGGTCTACCTGATCGGGTTCAAGACCAAGATCACCACACTGCTGTCGTGGACGGTGACGTTCCTGAGCACGCGGCGAGGCCAGCTGACCATCACCGACCAGCAGGCCTTTGCGCGAACGCGCCTCGAGCAACTGGCCGAGCTTGCGGCCGAGGCCCGCGGTCCGGCGGCCGTGGCCCGGGTCGCCAGCTAGCGCCCCGGCTACGGTGGAGCCAGCCGGTCGGCCTGCCAGGTGCTCAGCGTCCCGCCGCCCGCCAGCGCCAGGACGGTCGTTTCCCCGTTTCCTGCAACAGCGCCGAAAGCTGCGGTGGGATAGCAGAATTCGTTGACCGCAGCCCGCGGCGCGGCGATGGCATCGTCGGCCACCGATCCCGCGCCCAGCTCCACCCGGTGGCGCAGCAGCGGGTGGCCGTCGTGGTCGGCGTGCAGCGATCCCGACCAAAACCCTTCGCGCTCATGGCATCTGCCGATCTGTACCCGCTCGCGAAAGCGGACGCGAGCGTCGTCGTGCAGGAACAGGGCCACGCTGGACAGGTGCCGCGCAGCGCCGGCCACCACGGTCGGCTCGAGGTCGACATCGAGGCACCCGCTGACCTCGATTGCCCAGCGCGAGTGCGACGTCGGGGTGCTCGCCCCGGGCAGGGCCATGGTGGCGGCGGCGCTGCGCAGAAGCAACCGGGAGCCGCGTTCGACGACGACGCGGATGTCGATGGTGTCGCCGCCCAGCGGCGTGGCGGCCGCCGACACCAGGTGCACGGTGTCGGGCGCGGTGCACCGCGCCTGCACGCCGCCGCCCCGGCATTCGATGCGCGGCACCCGGTTGCCGGAGGCGACCAGCACGACCTCGGAGTACATCTAGGGCGACGCGGCCAACTGGGAGCGCACCCAGGCCAGCGCGTCGGTGGCGCCCGGGTCCTTCGTCAGCGACTGCATGACGGTCGGCCGGCCCCCGCGCACGACGTCGGCGTCGCGCGCCATCACCTCCAGGTCGGCACCCACCAGCGGTGCCAGGTCAACCTTGTTGACCACCAACAGATCCGAGTAGGTCACCCCCGGCCCGCCCTTGCGGGGAACCTTGTCCCCGCCGGCGACGTCGATGACGAAGATCTGCACGTCCACCAAGCCCGACGAGAAGGTGGCCGTCAGGTTGTCGCCGCCGGACTCGACCAGGATCAGGTCGAGCGCGTCGTGCGCGGCGATCAAGTCGTCGATCGCGTCCAGGTTGGCGGTGATGTCGTCGCGGATCGCGGTGTGCGGGCACCCCCCGGTCTGCACCGCCGCGATCCGGTCGTCGGGCAGCACCGCGTTGCGGCGCAGGAAGTCGGCGTCCTCGGTGGTGTAGATGTCATTGGTCAGCACCGCCAGCGACAGCTCGTCGCGCAACTGCCGGCACAGCGCGGCCACCAGCGCCGTCTTACCGGAGCCGACCGGTCCCCCGACACCGATGCGCAGCGGCTCCCCCGGTTGCCGGACGCGCTTCGGCCGGTCGTGGGCGGGGTGCGAGTGGGTGTGGGAATGCGTTGGCATGGTTGGCCTTTCAGGATGCGAACAGGGGCCGCTCGCGCTCGGCGTGACGCTGGGCGAGCGTGTCGAGCAAGGGATCGGACAGGTCGGCCAGGCCCGCGGTGGCTTCGGCGGCGGTGCGCTCGCACAGGCCGGACAACTCGAAGGTGATTGCGGCGACGGCGGCGGGGTCGAGAGCCAGCAGCCGCTGGGCGGCGGTGGCCGAGCCGGTCATCGTGGTGTACACGACGTGCAGCGCACTGTGTTCGGGCAGCAGGCCGCTCAGCGCCCCCACGCGCCCGGCGGCCACGGCGAGATGCGGGCGCGCACCGAGATCGTCGAGGTCGGCGTCCGGCCAGATCCGGCGCGCCAGCCGAGCCAGGCCGCGCCCCTGGCTGCGCGACGCGTGCCGCGCCGCGGGCGCCGGTGTGCGGGCGTCGGTTTCGCGGTCGGCGTCCTCGACGGAGATGTCGCCGCGGTGCACCGCGGCCGCCACCGATCCGGACACCAGGCCCTGCGTGCGAATCCTGCGCACCAAAAACGCGCGCAGCGTGACCAGATCGGTCACCACGCCGCCGGCGACCGCCTCTTCGACGCCGCCGGAGTGCACGTGGCCGCCGGCGGGCAGTCGCGAGTCCGCCAGCGTGAGCAGGGTGGCCAGTGCGGGTTCAACCATCAGAACAGAAAATATCGTTGCGCCATGGGAAGTTCGGTGGCCGGCTGTTCGGGCCAGACCTCGCCGTCGATGCGCACGGTGAACGTGTCGGGATCGATGTCGATCCTCGGCATCGCGTCGTTGAGCGGCAGATCGGCCTTGCCGATGTGGCCGACGTCCCGGACGGGAACCAATTGCCGGTTGACGGCGAGCTTTTCGGCCAGGCCCGCCTCGATGGCCTGCGGCGCGACGAAGTGCACGGAGGTGGCGGCCGCGGGTGCCGGCGCGGCGCCGAACATCGGGCGCGGCAGCACCGGCTGCGGCGTCGGGATCGAGGCGTTGGCGTCGCCCATCGCCGCCCACGCGATCATGCCGCCCTTGAGGACCAGGTGCGGGCGCACCCCGAAGAACTTGGGCTCCCACAACACCAAATCGGCCAGCTTGCCCACCTCCACCGACCCGACCTCACGGTCGAGGCCGTGCGTGAGCGCCGGGCAGATGGTGTATTTCGCGACGTAGCGCCGCGCGCGGTGGTTGTCTGCGGCACCGTCGCCCGGCAGCGCGCCGCGGCGGCGTTTCATCACGTGCGCGGTCTGCCAGGTGCGCATCACCACCTCGCCGATGCGGCCCATCGCCTGCGAGTCGCTGCCGATCATCGAGATGGCGCCCATGTCGTGCAGCAGGTCCTCGGCGGCCATCGTCGAGGGCCTGATGCGGCTCTCGGCGAAGGCCAGATCCTCGGGCACCGCGGGGTTGAGGTGATGGCACACCATCAGCATGTCCAGGTGCTCGTCGAGCGTGTTCACGGTGTGCGGGCGCGTCGGGTTGGTGGAACTGGGCAACACGTTGGGCTCGGCGGCGACCCGCATGATGTCGGGCGCGTGCCCGCCGCCGGCGCCCTCGGTGTGATAGGTGTGGATCGAGCGGCCGGCGATGGCGGCGAGGGTGTCCTCGACGAACCCCATCTCGTTGAGGGTGTCGGTGTGCAGCGCGACCTGCACGCCCGCATCGTCGGAGACGCTCAGGCAGGCGTCGATGGCCGCGGGCGTCGATCCCCAGTCCTCGTGCAGCTTGAAACCCGAAGCGCCGCCGCGCAACTGCTCCCACAGGCCATCGGCGCTGACGGTGTTGCCCTTGCCCAGCAGCGCGAAGTTCAGCGGCCAGCAGTCCAGCGCCTCGAGCATCCGGGCCAGGTGCCATTCGCCGGGCGTGACGGTGGTGGCCTTGGTGCCCTCGGCGGGCCCGGTGCCGCCGCCGATGATCGTGGTGATGCCGGAACCGAGCGCCTCGGGCATCAGCTGTGGGCAGATCAGGTGGACGTGGCAGTCGATTGCGCCGGCGGTCAGGATCCGCCCGTTGCCGCCGATGATCTCGGTGGACGGGCCCACGACCAAATCCGGGTGCACGCCCGACATGATGTCGGGGTTGCCGGCCTTGCCGATGGCGACGATCCGGCCGTCCCGAATCCCGATGTCGGCCTTGATGATTCCCCAATGGTCGAGGATCACCGCGCCGGTGATCACGGTGTCGGGCGCGCCGTCGGCGCGGCTCGCGCGCCCCTGGCCCATCGACTCGCGCAGCACCTTGCCGCCGCCGAACACCGCCTCGTCGCCGGCCAGACCCGGTCCCCCGCTGCGGTCTTCGGTGATCTCCACCAGCAGGTCGGTGTCGGCCAGCCGGATCCGGTCCCCCGTCGTCGGGCCGAACAGGTCGGCGTAACGCTCCCTGGACAGCCGCGTCATGCGGGGTCGAGCCGTCCGGGCGGGTTCAGGGTCAGGCCGTGCACCTCACGTCGTCCCCGCAGCGGGACGAGCCGCACGGTCTGGGCGATGCCGGGCTCGAAACGCACCGCGGTGGCCGCCGGGACGTCCAGCCGGCAGCCGCGGGCGGCCGCGCGGTCGAACGACAGCGCCGCGTTGGCCTGCGGGAGGTGGACGTGGCTGCCGACCTGCACCGGACGGTCGCCGGTGTTGACGATCCGCATCTCGAGGCGCTGCGCGCCCGCGTTGATCTCGATATCGCCGGTGCCGTAGAGGATTTCGCCGGGAATCATGGGATCGGGTGATGGACGGTGACCAACTTGGTGCCGTCCGGGAACGTCGCTTCCACCTGCACGTCGTCGATCATCTCCGGCACTCCCTCCATCACGTCGTCGCGGCTCAGCACGTCGCACCCGCTGGCCATCAATTCGGCGACGCTACGGCCGTCCCGCGCGCCCTCGAGGATGTGGTCGGTGATGACGGCGACGGCCTCAGGGAAATTCAGCCGGAGGCCGCGTGCCCTACGCCGCCGGGCCAGCTCGGCGGCGTAGGACAGCATCAGTCGCTCTTGCTCGTGCGGCGTGAGAAGCATGTCCTCAGATCCTGCCAGTCAGGGTCCTAGGGGCCCGAAGGGCCCACGCCGCACGCCGATCGTTACCGCGCCGGAATGGCGTCGGCGTAGGGGGCGTCGCTCTTGGCGTAGGAGCGGGAGAACGCCATGTACACCACGCCGAAGCCGATGATCAGCCCCGACATCAGCAGCACGACCCAGTTGTCGTACCACGGGGCCTCGGGGGTGCGCGGCCAGCAGACGTTGACGATGGCCGACGCGCCGTAGATCAGGGCGCCCACGTTGACGACCATCCCCCACCGGCCCAGCTGGTATTTGCCGGTCGGCTTCCAGCCCTTGATCCGGGCGCGCAGGGCGGCCAGCACCACCATCTGGAAGCCGAGGTAGACCCCGACCGTGCCGAAGCTGACCAGCTTGTTGAGCGGGTGCGCGGACAGCAGGGCGGCGATGATCAGCCCGCCCGGGATGATGACCGCGGCCAGCAGGGAGTACGGCGGCACGTGGCGCTTGTGGTTGAAGTGCGCCAGCAGCCGGGAGCCGATGATCATGCCGTCGCGGCCGTAGGAGAAGATCAGCCGGCTCGCGGCGGCCTGCAGGCTCAGCGCGCACGACACGAACGAGATCAACACGATGCCCAGCACGATCCGCGATCCCATGTCGCCGAACGCGCTCGCCAGGATGGTGTCGATCGGGTTGGTGTCCTCGCCGCGGATCACCGCGCCGAAGTCGGTGACCGACAGGATCAGGCTCAGGCAGACGAATGTCGATGCCGCCCCGCCGATGTAGATGGTGCGGCGCATCGCCTTCGGGATCTGGATGCCGGGGTTGCGCACCTCCTCGGCGACGTCGCCGCACGCCTCGAACCCGAAGAACTGGTAGAGACCGATCAGGCCGGCGGCGAAGAAGGCCGACAGGAAGCTGTGGTGGCCTTCGGCGCCGAAGCTGTGGAACAGCACGCCGAGCCCGTGGAACCGGTGTGACACGAGCAGCCACACGCCGACCACCAGGGCGCCGATCAGCTCGGCGGTGAAGCCGAAGATCGCGAAGTAACCCAGGACCTTGGTCCCGGTCAGGTTGATCAGGGTGGCCACGGCCAGCACAGCCAGCCCGCAACAGACCTTGGCCGGCACGGTGGGCGCGAAGCCGAACATCGCGGCCACGTACGGGCCGGCGCCGAAGGCGGCGTCGGCGATGAGCGCCAGCAGGCAGAACATATAGATCCACCCGGTCATCCACGCCCACTTGCGTCCCCACAGCCGTCGGGCCCACGGGTACACGCCACCGGCCACCGGGAACTGCGCGACGACCTCGCTGAACACGAGCGCCACCAGGAACTGGCCCGCGCCGACGATCAGCAGGCTCCAGATCATCGGCGGGCCCGCGGTGGCCAGGGCGAACGCGAACACCGTGTAGATGCCGACCACGGGCGACAGGTAGGTGAAGCCCAGCGAGAAGTTCGCCCACGGGCTCATGTCCCGCTTGAACTCCGAGGAGAAGCCCAGCGCCTTCAGCTGCGCGAGGTCCTCGTCGTCGGCGGTGGTGGTGGCGGGCACCGATTCTTTGGTACCTGTCTGCAACCGCGCGTGGTCCGCGCCGTCGTGCGCGGGCGTATCGGCCGTGATATCCACGGCCACGTCGCTCTCCAGACCGCTATCAGTCCCGGCGTACTTCATGAAAAACAATTGAACCGACCCCAATCTCCGAAATACAGTGTGGCACTGGCGTTTTCGCTACTACTTTTCATCACTTTTCTGCGGCCTCCTTGATCAAGGTCGCGGCCGTGCGCTTGAGCACATCGCGTTGTCTGGTCACATCGGCCATCGCCTTGCGCAGCTGGTTGAGTTCGTCGCGTTCGCTCACCGCGCCGTCACCGTCTCCGACCGCGTCCGCCTTGACCCAACGGGCCGCGGCGTCGTCGTCCATGCCCGATTCGCCGGGCAGCGCCGCGACCACCCGCTGCCGGGACTTGCCTCGGGGCTGGTCGCCCCGCGGCGCGTTGACGACGCTGGCCACCGGGCCGCCCAGCGGCGGCATGCCATAAAAGCTCCCCAGCCCGGCCTGGGGCAGGCCGTCCAGCCCGGCCGCCGGCAACGCGGTGGCGGCCAGCCGGATCCCCGGGGAGGTGCTGCCCCAGGACGGCGGCACCGACAACTTGCCCACCGTCGCCGCGTCACCCATGCCCGCCGTGGCGCCCGGCCCGGAGGATCCCACCAGGCTCGACCCGACGCCGCCCGCCCCCGACACGTCGGACGCCGCGGCCGCCGGCGCCGACAGGGCGCTGACGACCGGGTTCCAGGCCGCCGCCACGGGCGGCGCGAGGGTCAGCATGGCGCCGGACGCGTCGAAGTTCAGGCCCTCGGAGAGCAGCTGGTAACCGATGGTCGCCGCGCTCAGCGTGTGGAACGTCTGGAACGGAGCGCTGTTCAGCGTATTCAGGATCGGGTTCGGACCATTGAGGTAGTCGATGAGCGGGTTAGACGCGGCAGCCGGTGTCGGCGACCCCGACGAGAGACCTTGCAGCAGGTTCGGCACGGTCGATTGAGCGCTCGACCCGGCCACGTTGGCGGCGTTGCTGACCGCGGTGTTTTGCGTCGTCGTCCCGGACTGGTTGGTGGTCGGCGGCGGTGTGCTGAACGACGTCAGCCTCGTCGCGGCCGCCGAAGCCCCGGCATACCCGTACATCGCCGCGGCATCCTGGGCCCACATCTCGGCGTACTGCGCTTCGGTGGTCGCGATCGCCGGGGTGTTCTGCCCGAAGGTGTTGGTGGCCACCAACGACGCCAGCAACGCCCTGTTGACCTCGATCTCCACTGGAGGCACCGTGGCCGCGAAAGCCGCCTCGTAGGCCGCCACGGCCGCCCCGAGCTGGCTGGCGGTCTGCCCGGCCTGCGCGGCGGTCGCGTTCATCCACGACAGATACGGGGTCACCGCCGCGGCCATCCCCCCGGATGACGGGCCCACCCAGGGCCCGCCCGTAAGCGCGGCCACCACGGCTCGGTACGAGCTCGCGGTCGAATTCAACTCCGTCGCCAAGGTGCTCCAGACCGCCGCGGCCGCCGTCAGCGACTCGGGCCCCGGTCCCGCATACATCCGGGCGGAGTTGACCTCCGGCGGCAGACCCGCGAAATCCAGGCCGATCACAGCATGGCCTCCTTGATCAGGCGGGCCGCCGCATCGCGTTCGGTCGCGGCTTCGGCGATGTCCTTGCGCAGCTTGTCGAGTTCTGCGCGTTCGTGGTCGCTCAACGCGCTGGCGACATGGCGGATCGTCCGCTGCGGCTGCGTGGCCGGGGCGGCCACGCCCTTGCCCTCGGCGCCCTGCTCCCCGGGCATCGTCGGGACGACCTTCTGGCCCGTCCCCGATCGTGCGCGGCCCTGCTCGCCCCGGGGCGCGTTGACCACACTGCCGATCGGGGGGATACCGCCGAAGAAGCCTCCGGTTCCTTCGGCTTGCGGCACGGCGCCCAGTCCGGCGGCCGGCAACGGGGATGCGCTGCCGGCGAGCCGGATCTGCGGTGACGTCCACGACTGCGGCACCGACAGCTTGCCGATCGAGTCGGCCCCGCCCAGGCTCGCCGAGACGGGTGCGCCGGAGCCCGTCGAATTCACCAGGGCACCCAGTCCGGCGTCCGGTGCCACGTCGCTGGCCACGGCCGCGGCCGTCGGCACCGCGAGACCGTACAGGCCGCCCAGCAGGGGCGTGATACCCGAAGCGGTGAACAAAGGCCCACTGATGGTCAGGGCCCAGTTGCCCGCGTCGGTGGTGAAGACATTGAGGGCCTGGCCCGTCGTCGTGCCCAGCACCTCTTCCACGAACGAGAACGGGTCGAACGCTCCCCCGGAGCCGAGGGTTTGCAGCGCGCCGGGCACCAAGTCCATCGCCTGCGTCAGCCCGGACACCGCGCCCGGGGCGGTCGCGGAATTCGCGGCCTGGGTGACCGCGGCGGCCTGGGCGGCGGTCCCGGCCGGGTCGGTGGTCTGCGGCGGCGAGGCGAACGGGGTCAGCCTGGTCGCCGCGGCCGTGGCGCCGGCGTAGCCGTACATGGCCGCCGCGTCCTGGGCCCACATCTCGGCGTAGTGGGCCTCGGTGGCCGCGATCGCCGGGGTGTTCTGCCCGAGAATGTTGGTGGCCACCAACGACGCCAACAACGCCCGGTTGACCTCGATCTCCACCGGAGGCACCGTGGCCGCGAACGCCGCCTCGTAGGCCGCCACGGCCGACTTGAGCTGCATGGCGGTCTGCTCGGCCTGCGCGGCCGTCGCGTTCATCCACGACATGTAGGGGGTCACCGCGGCCGTCATCAGGATCGACGACGGGCCGATCCACGGCCCCCCGGTGAGCTCGGACACCGCCGAGCGGTACGAGCCGGTCGCGAAACTCAGCTCGGCCGCCAGCCCGTCCCAGGCGGCGGCGGCCGCGACCATCGGGCCCGAGCCCGGGCCCGCATACATGCGTCCGGAATTGAACTCGGGTGGAAACAACGCGAAATCCACCGCTAACCCCCCCTGGCAAGCGCACCGGGCGCAAACTTCGCGGCCGCCACCACGTCCCGATTGGTGGTTTGGCGCTCGCTTTTGAATTCAAGGCGTTGCACGCGGTATCGTGTCCGTCTCAATGTGCGTGCCATCGCACCGAGGTGCCCATCGCCATACCGGCGCCGAGGTTGCCGCACAAGTGCTTAATAGTGACAGGGGACCCTGTAGTGGTCCTGGTTAATTCCTGGGAATTAGCTGGGAGTGGCTTGGTCACGGATCCCGCCGGGCCGCTTCGGCGAACTTGGTGAGACGCGGTCAGGCGGTACCGCCCTACGGGTGACGGCGGCCACATCCGCAACGCCTCCCGTTGGGACCCGGATGCCGCCGGGGGACGCGGCCGGCGTGCGCCGTCGGACAGGCAAAGCTCTTGTCCGGCAACCGGTTAAATCCGTCACGAAGCGCGCGCGCCGGCACCGGACGCGATCGCGACTGTCTCCCGCGGGCTAACCGGCCCGCCCGCACCGCCCGGCCGCCGATTGGCGGCCGCGCGGCGACGCCGATACACCCGCTACTGCGCCTCGAATGCCCGATAACAGCCCGCAGCGTCGGCTTTGCCGTAGGTCCGTCGAGCAACCACCGCAGCCTGCCCGGCGGCGCTGGCGGGATCCCGCGGGACGGCCCTAGTCGCCGTAGGGCCCCCAGGCGACGCGGTCCTTGGCGGCCGGCTTCTTCCCGAGCTTGCCGGCCCGCACCATGACGGCCAGGCTGTCCAGGATTACGCGGCTGCTCATCAGGGCGGTCTGCTCGGCCCAGTCGTAGGGCGGGGAGCACTCCACCACCTCGATGCCGTTGAGGCCGGGTTCGGAGATCAGCCGGATGAGGTTGAGGGCCTCGCGCGGCAGCAGCCCGCCGGGCTCGGGCCAGCCGGTGCCCGGCACGAAGCCGGCGTCGATCACGTCGATGTCGAACGACAGGTACACCGCCTTGGCGTCCTTCCACGCCGTTTCCAGCGCGATCTCGGCGACCTTTTCGATCCCGACGCGCTCGACGTCCCCGACGGTGATGACCGTGCTCCCGCGCTGGCGGCCGACCTGGACGCCCGCGCGCGGGGCCTGCCAGCCGCCGATGCCGATCTGCACCAGGTTGGTGGCCGGCGCGTTCTTGATGTTGGTCGCGTGGAACCACGGCGTGGTGTGCATCCGCTCGTCGAGGTCGGATTCCTGGGTGTCGACGTGGCGGTCGAAGTGGATGATGCCGACGTTGCCGTCCATGTGCGGGGCCAGGCCGCGCACGGTGGGGAACCCGATCGAATGGTCGCCGCCCAGGATCACCGGGAACACGCCCTGGGAGACCACGTGGGACATGGCCGTGCTGATCTGGTCGAACGACTTCTCGATGTTGGCGGGGATGGTGACCACGTCGCCGATGTCGACGATGTTGAGCTGCTCGCGCAGGTCGACACCCAGCTCGTAGCAGTAGGTGCCGAACAGGTTGGTGGAGCGGCGGATTCCCATCGGGCCGAACCGGGTGCCGGGGCGGTAGGTGGTGCCCGCGTCCAGCGGCGCGCCGAAGACCGCCACCTCGGCGTCGCCCACGTCGTGCACGTCCTCCATGAACGGGCACTTCAGGAACGTCCCGCGCTCCCCGGCGAAGTGTGGCAGCTCGCCTCGGGCGAAGGTCGACAGCGTGCGGTCGTTGATGGTGGGGGCGGCCTCCAGACCGTGGCTGATGCACCGGTCGATCTCTTCGCGGTGGCGGCGGGTGGAGAGCTCGGCTTCGGCCTGCTGGGCCCACGCGCCTTCCCGGTTGGGAATGTCGGCCTGCCCGGCGAACGGATTGATCATGATGTGTCCTCTCGTCACGAATCCAATGACGGCGAGGATGCCCCGGCGACCGGTGTCTGAGCGGAAGGCAGGACCAGAGTCCGTATTCGGTGACTGGCGCGCCAGGCATCCCGCGGTCGCCGTCTTGTCGCTTTCCGGGTACGGCGAAGTCGTCCGGGCGGCCGCTGCGGCGCGCCGGTATAGAAGGTACCGGGTCGCTTGCCGGCCGCAACTCAGGCGGTGGTCGTGTCCCGCCACGACGAGCGGCCGGGCCGGTCCGCGCCCCGGGCCCAGGCCGCGGATCGGGCCGCTGCAGCGGCGAGAAGTGCTGGGAATTCGGCCCCCGGCCCCCCGCGAGTGCCCGTGTTTGTACAGGGACCCGCCGGCTGGGCCGGCAATTTGCGGACGCTCGGCGTTTAGTCGGGCTACGTCTCGAGGTTCTGCAGCCGCACCTGGCCCCGGGCCACCACTCGCTCGTCGTCGTCGGTGACGGTGACCAGCCACAGCTGCTGGCGCCGGCCGCGGTGAATCGGCTCGGCGGTGCCGTTCACGGTCCCGGAGCCGATCGAGCGCAGGAAGTCCGTGTTGTTGTTGACGCCCACCACGTTGCCGCCCCCGCCGTTGGTGTTCAGCCAGGTGTAGGCGGCCACGCTGGCCATGCTCTCGATCATCGAGCAGTAGACACCGCCGTGCACGAGGCCCATCGGCTGCAGGAGCTTGGGCGTGACCTCGAGCTGGGCGCGGGCGCGATCGGGGCTGAGCTCGGTGAACCGCAAACCCAGCTCGCTGTCGAACGGCGCGGAGAACGGCGGGATCGCGTCGGGCTGAGACTCGTTCGGAGACACGTTGAGTGTCTACACCATCGCGAAAGCGGGCGAGCCCCGCGCTGGGCGCGGGGCTCGCCGATCGAGTAGACCGGGGGTCACTGCAGCCCTCAGGACTCGCCGCGGTCGTTGACGCTCGACCGCCATCAGCATAGGCAAGGCTGCCCTAATTAGCAAGGTAGGATCCCGGGTGATTCGAAGCCAACTGTGATCGCCTCGGTACGACAGTGAGTAGTAAGTCGGAGTACGCTTACCCCAACGCCTAGGAGATGAACGAACTATGGCCAAGCTGACCCGGCTGGGGGATCTGGAACGCGCGGTGATGGACCATCTGTGGTCCACGCCGGATCCCCAGACCGTTCGCCAGGTCCACGAGGCGTTGTCGGCGCGGCGCGACCTCGCCTACACGACGATCATGACCGTGCTGCAGCGGTTGGCGAAGAAGAACCTGGTCTCCCAGATCCGCGACGACCGCGCCCACCGGTACGCCCCGGTGCACGGCCGCGACGAGCTGGTCGCCGGGCTGATGGTGGACGCGCTGGCCCAGGCCGAGGATTCGGGCAGCCGGGAGGCGGCCCTGGTGCACTTCGTCGAACGCGTCGGGGCCGACGAGGCGCAGGCGCTGCGGCGCGCGCTGGCCGAACTGGAAGCCAATCAACGCAATAACTCCCGGCCTGCTGGCGCGCCGGCGGAGGACTGAGGGAGACTGGCAGCGTGTCCGCGCTGGCCTTCACCCTCCTCGCGGTGCTGTTGGTCGGTCCGGCGCCGGCTCTACTGGCACGAGCGACGTGGCCGCTGCGCGCCCCGCGCGCCGCGATGGTGCTGTGGCAGGCCGTCGCGCTGGCCGCCGTGCTCTCGGCGTTCAGCGCGGGCATCGCCATCGCCAGCCGGATCCTCATGCCCGGCCCCGACGGGCGGCCGACCGCCAGCATCGTCGGCGCCGCCGGCCGGCTCGGCTGGCCGCTGTGGGCCGCCTACATCGCGGTTTTCGCGCTGACCGTGCTGGTCGGCATCCGGCTGATGGTCGCGGTCGTGCGGGTGGCCATCGCCAACCGGCGCCGCCGCGCCCATCACCGCATGGTGGTCGACCTCGTCGGGGTGGATCGCGGCGCCGCGCTGACCACGTCGTGCGCGCGCACGCGCGATCTTCGGGTCCTGGACGTTGCGCAACCCCTGGCCTACTGCCTGCCGGGCGTGCGCAGCCGGGTCGTGGTCAGCGAGGGCACGTTGAGCGCGCTCAGCGGCGACGAGGTCGCGGCCATCCTCACCCACGAGCGCGCCCACCTGCGGGCCCGCCACGACCTGGTGCTGGAGGCGTTCAGCGCGGTGCGCGCGGCGTTCCCGCGGCTCGTCCGCAGCACCAACGCGCTGCGCGCGGTGCAACTGCTCGTCGAGCTGCTGGCCGACGACGCCGCGGTGCGCGCCGCCGGCCGCGCTCCCCTGGCCCGGGCGCTGGTCGCCTGCGCGTCCGGGCGCGCGCCGTTGGGGGCGCTGGCCGTGGGCGGCACCAGCACGGTGCTGCGGGTGCGCCGGCTGTCCGGGCGCGGCAACAGCGCGGCGCTGTCGGCGGTGGCCTACCTGACCGCGGCGGCAATCCTGGTGGTCCCCACCGTCGCGCTGGTCGTACCGTGGCTGATCGAGCTGGAGCGGCTGTTCACCCTCTAAAGCCACCGAAAGGCTCTGTGTCACAGTGTGTGGCGACAGCTTTCCGGAATTGACGTGGTTCAACGCGAGAGGCCAAGACATGAGTTCGTCGGACAAGGCTGGTACCGCGCAGATCGGTGTCACCGGCCTCGCCGTCATGGGTTCCAACATCGCCCGCAACTTCGCCCGCCACGGCTACACCGTGGCGCTGCACAACCGGTCCGTCGCCAAGACCGACGCGTTGCTCGAGCAGCACGGCGACGAGGGCAACTTCGTGCGCTCGGAAACCATCGAGGAGTTTCTCGCCGCGCTGGAAAAGCCGCGGCGGGTGCTGATCATGGTCAAGGCCGGCGACCCGACGGACGCGGTGATCAACGAGCTCGCCGACGCCATGGAGGACGGCGACATCATCATCGACGGCGGCAACGCCCTCTATACCGACACCATCCGGCGCGAGAAGGCGATGCGCGAGCGGGGGCTGCACTTCGTCGGTGCCGGCATCTCCGGTGGCGAGGAGGGCGCGCTCAACGGGCCGTCGATCATGCCGGGCGGGCCGGCCGAGTCCTACAAGTCGCTGGGCCCGCTGCTCGAGGAGATCTCAGCGCACGTCGACGGGACGCCGTGCTGCACCCACATCGGCCCCGACGGCGCCGGCCACTTCGTCAAGATGGTGCACAACGGCATCGAGTATTCCGACATGCAGCTGATCGGCGAGGCCTACCAGCTGTTGCGCGACGGCCTCGGCAAGACCGCCGGTGAGATCGCCGACGTGTTCGCCGAATGGAACGAGGGCGACCTGGACAGCTTCCTCATCGAGATCACCGCCCAGGTGCTGCGCCAGAACGACGCCAAGACCGGCAAACCGCTCGTCGACATCATCCTCGACGAGGCCGAACAGAAGGGCACCGGCCGCTGGACGGTCAAGTCCGCCCTGGACCTCGGCGTCCCGGTCACCGGCATCGCCGAGGCGGTGTTCGCCCGCGCGCTGTCGGGATCGGTGGCCCAGCGCAAGGCCACCACCGGGCTGGCCTCGGGACAGCTCGGTCAAAAGCCAACCGACGCACAACAATTCGTCGACGACGTCCGGCAGGCCCTGTACGCATCGAAGATCATCGCCTACGCGCAGGGGTTCAACCAGATACAGGCCGGCAGCGCCGAATACGACTGGGGCATCACGCCGGGCGACCTGGCCACCATCTGGCGCGGCGGCTGCATCATCCGGGCGAAGTTCCTCAACCGGATCAAGGAGGCGTTCGACGAAAGCCCCGACCTGCCGACGCTGATCGTCGCCCCGTACTTCCGCAGCGCGATCGAGGCGGCGATCGACGGCTGGCGCCGCGTCGTGGTGACCGCCACGCAGCTGGGCATCCCGATCCCGGGCTTCGCCTCGGCACTGTCCTACTACGACGCGCTGCGCACCGAGCGGCTGCCCGCGGCGCTCACCCAGGGGCTGCGCGACCTCTTCGGCGCGCACACCTACGGCCGCATCGACGAAGACCCCGACAAGCGCTTCCACACCCTGTGGAGCGGGGACCGCAGCGAAGTGCCCGCATGACGACGGGTCGCGGGTAAGAGGGCACAAAGGGGGCAAGCCGGATCAGATGAGGTTTCTCGACGGGCACCGGCCCGGGTACGACCTGACCTACAACGACGTCTTCATCGTGCCGAACCGCTCGGAGGTGGCGTCGCGCTTCGACGTCGACCTGTCCAGCGCCGACGGCTCGGGCACCACCATCCCGGTGGTGGTGGCCAACATGACCGCGGTGGCGGGGCGGCGGATGGCCGAGACGGTGGCGCGCCGGGGCGGCATCGTGATCCTGCCCCAGGACCTGCCCATCCCGGCGGTGCAGCAGACGGTGGGATTCGTCAAGAGCCGCGACCTGGTGCTGGACACCCCGGTGGTGCTGGAGCCCGACGGCTCGGTGTCCGACGCGATGGCCCTGATCCACAAGCGCGCGCACGGGGTCGCCGTGGTGGCCTTCGAGGGACGTCCGATCGGACTGGTCACCGAGGCGTCGTGCCTGGGCGTGGACCGCTTCACCCGGGTGCGCGACGTCGCCGTCACCGACTTCGTGACCGCCCCGGCGGGCACCGAGCCGCGCAAGATCTTCGACCTGCTCGAGCACGCCCCGATCGGCGTCGCCGTGGTCACTCACGCCGACGGCACGTTGGCCGGGGTGCTCACCCGCACCGGGGCCGTGCGGGCCGGCCTCTACACCCCGGCCACCGACGCACGGGGGCGGCTGCGCGTCGGCGCGGCCGTCGGCATCAACGGCGACGTGGGGGCCAAGGCCCGCGCGCTCGCCGAGGCCGGGGTGGACGTTTTGGTCATCGACACCGCCCACGGGCATCAGGTCAAGACGCTCGAGGCGATCACCACGGTCGCGTCCCTGGACCTGGGACTGCCACTGGCGGCGGGCAACGTGGTGTCGGCCGAGGGCACCCGCGACCTGCTGGGCGCCGGGGCAAGCATCGTCAAGGTCGGCGTCGGGCCGGGCGCGATGTGCACCACCCGGATGATGACCGGAGTCGGCCGCCCGCAATTCTCCGCTGTCCTCGAATGCGCTTCTGCGGCAACCGAACTCGGTGGACGGGTGTGGGCCGACGGCGGTGTCCGGCATCCGCGCGACGTAGCGCTGGCGCTGGCGGCCGGGGCGTCGAACGTGATGATCGGGTCGTGGTTCGCCGGCACCTACGAGTCGCCCGGCGACCTGATGCGCGACCGGGAGGACCAGCCGTACAAGGAGAGCTACGGCATGGCGTCCAAACGCGCGGTGGTCGCCCGCAGCGGCGCCGAAACCGCCTTCGACCGGGCCCGCAAGGCGCTGTTCGAGGAGGGCATCTCGACGGCGCGGATGGGGCTGGACCCCGACCGCGGTGGCGTCGAAGACCTGCTCGACCACATCACCTCCGGGCTGCGCAGCACCTGCACCTACGTCGGCGCCGCGACGCTGGCCGAGCTGCACGAGCGGGCCGTCGTCGGGGTGCAGTCGGCCGCCGGGTTCGCCGAGGGCCACCCCCTCCCCCTGGGTTGGTGAGCGCCCGCCGGCTGGACGCCTTGGCTAACATGTGAATTCGCGGCGGGCCGCACCGAAGAAGGCGAGGAAGGGATGACGTGAACGTCACCGTCACCCTCGCCAGCGTGCTGGCCATCGCGACGCTGATCTTCGGCAACGCGGTGTTCGTCGCGGCGGAATTCTCGCTGACCGCGCTTGATCGCAGCGTCGTGGAGGCCAACGCCCGCGCCGGCGGCCGCCGCGACCGCTACATCCTGAGCGCCCAACGGCGGCTGTCGTTTCAGCTGTCGGGTGCCCAACTGGGCATCTCGATCACCACGCTGGCAACCGGCTACCTGACCGAGCCGATGGTCGAGCACCTGCCACACCCGGCGTTGGGCTCGCTGGGGATTCCCGACCGGCTGGCCGACGGGATCCTCGCGTTTCTGGTGCTGGTGATCGTCACATCGATCTCGATGGTGTTCGGCGAGCTCGTGCCGAAATACCTCGCGGTGGCGCGCCCGCTGTCCAGCGCCCGCGCCGTCGTGGGCTTCCAGCTGCTGTTCTCGCTCGTGTTCACCCCGGCCATCCGGCTGACCAACGGCGCGGCCAACTGGATCGTGCGCGAATTGGGCGTCGAGCCGGCCGAGGAGCTGCGCTCGGCCCGCTCACCGCAGGAGTTGGCGTCTTTGGTGCGCAACTCGGCCCGCAGCGGAACCATGGACGCGGCCACCGCCGCGCTGGTGCGGCGCTCGTTGCAATTCGGCGACCTGACCGCCGAGGAGCTGATGACGCCGCGCTCGAAGATCATGGCGCTGCAAACCGACGACACCGTCGCCGACCTGGTCGCCGCGACGGCACAGTCGGGCTTCTCCCGCTTCCCCATCGTGGACGGCGACCTCGACGAGACCGTCGGCATCGTGCACGTCAAGCAGGTGTTCGCGGTGCCCCCGGCCGACCGCGCAACCACCCCGCTGACCGCGCTCGCCCAGGACGTCCCGGTGGTGCCGTCGACGCTGGACGGCGATGCGGTGATGGCCGAGATCCGCGACAACGACCTGCAAACCGTGCTGGTCGTCGACGAGTACGGCGGCACCGCGGGCATGGTGACCCTCGAGGACCTGGTCGAGGAGATCGTCGGCGACGTCCGCGACGAACACGACGACGCCACCCCCGACGTGGTCGCGGCCGGCGGCGCCTGGCGGGTGAACGGGCTGCTGCGCATCGACGAGGTCGCCGCCGCCACCGGATTCCGCGCGCCCGAGGGTCCGTACGAGACGATCGGCGGGCTGGTGCTGCGCGAACTCGGCCACATCCCGGCGGCCGGGGAAACGGTCGAGCTCACCGCGTTGGACGCCGACGGGCTGCTGGACTCCGCGGCGCGCTGGCAGGCGATCGTGGTCGCGATGGACGGCCGGCGCATCGACGTGCTCGAGCTGAAAGATCTGGGCGGTCACGCCGAGGTGCCCGGCGGGCGGGGCCGGCGATGAACGAGACCCTCGCGCTGGTGCTGGCGATCCTGCTGGTCGGGGTGAACGCGTTCTTCGTCGGCGCGGAGTTCGCGCTGATCTCGGCCCGGCGCGACCGCCTCGAAGCGCTGGCCGAGCAGGGCAAGTCCCGGGCCGTCACCGTGATCCGCGCCGGCCAGCAATTGTCGTCCATGCTGGCCGGCGTGCAGCTGGGGGTGACGGTCGCCTCGCTGCTGCTCGGGCGGATCGGCGAGTCCGCCGTCGCCGGCCTGCTGCGCAGCGGGCTCGGGCTGACCGGGATGAACGCGGCGCTGCTGCACACGCTGTCGCTGGTGATCGCGCTGGCGATCGTGGTGACGCTGCACGTGCTGCTGGGCGAGATGGTTCCCAAGAACATCGCGCTGGCCGGCCCGGAGCGCGCCGCGATGCTGCTGGTCCCGCCGTACCTGGCCTACGTACGCGCGGCGCGGCCGTTCATCGCGTTCTACGACAAGTGCGCCAACGTGGTGCTGCGCGCGCTGCGCGTCGAGCCCAAGACGCAACTCAACGTCGCGGTCTCCACCACCGAGCTGAGGGTGATGATCACCGAATCGGTGTCCGAAGGCCTGCTCGATGCCGAGGAGCACGTCCGGCTCACCCGGGCGCTGCAGCTGCGCTACCGGATGGTCGGCGAGGTGGCGCGGCCGCTCAGCGAGATCCAGGCGGTTCCGGTGGCCGCTGCGGGCTCCGGGCCGACCGTCGGCGCGGTCGAGGAGGCGGTGGCCCGCACCGGCTACTCCCGCTTTCCCGTCGCGGACGCGGACGGGACGTTCATCGGCTACGTGCACATCAAGGACGTGCTGGCGCTGGGCGCCGACCCGCAGGCCGTTATCGACCTGGCGGTGGTGCGGCCGCTGCCGCGGGTGCCCAAGTCACTGCCGCTGGCCGACGCCCTGTCGCGGATGCGCCGCAACAACAGCCACCTGGCGCTGGTGACCGACGGAGCCGGCGGCGGGGGCGGGGTGGTCGCCATGGTGGCGATGGAAGACGTGGTGGAGGACCTGGTCGGCACAATGCGCGAGGCGTGACGGCTCAAAGGGCGTAGATGACGCGGATCACGCGCGCGTCGCCCGTATGATCTCCCAGGGCTACCGGCTCTCGCGGGCCTGACCTGGTGTTGCGGTCGCCCGGATGGCGTTCGTCGGGCCGCCGGTCGGTAGGCTGACAAAAGTGCCTGTAGCGGCCGGTGACCTCTCACCTGGCCCTTTATGGAGGAGAAACATGACTGATCGCGTGTCGGTGGGGAACCTGCGCGTCGCCCGAGTGCTCTACGACTTCGTGAACAACGAGGCCCTGCCCGGCACCGACATCGACCCGGACAGCTTCTGGTCGGGCGTGGACAAGGTCGTCGCCGACCTGACCCCGCGCAACCAGGAGCTGCTGAATCGTCGCGACGAGCTGCAGGCCCAGATCGACAAGTGGCACCGGCACCGGGTGATCGAGCCCATCGACGCCGAGGCCTACCACGCGTTCCTGACCGAGATCGGCTATCTGCAGCCCGAGCCGCCGGACTTCAGCATCACCACCTCCGGCGTCGACGCCGAGATCACCACGACGGCCGGCCCCCAGCTGGTGGTGCCGGTGACCAACGCCCGGTTCGCCCTCAACGCGGCCAACGCTCGCTGGGGCTCGCTCTACGACGCGCTGTACGGCACCGACGTCATCCCGGAGACCGACGGCGCCGAGCAGGGCACGAGCTACAACAAGGTCCGCGGCGACAAGGTGATCGCCTACGCCCGCGAATTCCTCGACGAGGCGGTGCCGCTCGCATCGGGCTCGTGGGCCGACGCGACGGGCCTGAGCATCGACGACGCACGGCTGCAAATCGCCCTGGGCGACGAATCCGTCGCGCTGGCCGAGCCCGACAAGTTCGTCGGCTACAGCGGCGAACTCGGCTCCCCCTCCTGGTCGGTGCTGCTGGTCAACCACGGCCTGCACATCGAGATCCTGATCGACCCCGAGTCGCCGATCGGCAAGACCGACCGCGCCGGCATCAAGGACGTCGTGCTGGAGTCCGCGGTCACTACGATCATCGACTTCGAGGACGCGGTGGCCGCCGTCGACGCCGACGACAAGACCGCCGCCTACCGCAACTGGCTCGGCCTGATGCGGGGCGACCTGGCCGCGGAGGTCGACAAGGACGGCAAGACGTTCACGCGGGTGCTCAACCAGGACCGGACCTACACCACCCCGGACGGCGGCGAGCTGGTGCTGCCCGGGCGCGCGCTGCTGTTCGTCCGCAACGTCGGGCACCTGATGACCAACGACGCCATCGTCGACGCGGATGGCAACCAGATTTTCGAGGGCATCCAGGACGCCCTGTTCACCGGCCTGTGCGCGGTGCACGGGCTCAGGGAGAGCGACGCGAACGGCCCGCTGGCCAACAGCCGCACCGGGTCGATCTACATCGTCAAGCCCAAGATGCACGGCCCCGACGAGGTCGCCTACACCGCCGAGCTGTTCAGCCGGGTCGAGGACGTGCTCGGCCTGCCGCAGACCACCCTCAAGGTCGGCGTCATGGACGAGGAGCGGCGCACCACGCTCAACCTGAAGGCCTGCATCAAGGCCGCCGCCGACCGGATCGTCTTCATCAACACCGGCTTCCTGGACCGCACCGGCGACGAGATCCACACCTCGATGGAGGCCGGGCCGATGGTGCGCAAGGGCACCATGAAGAGCCAGCCGTGGATCCTGGGCTACGAGGACAACAACGTCGACACCGGCCTGGCGGCGGGCTTCGCCGGGCACGCCCAGATCGGCAAGGGCATGTGGACCATGACCGAGCTGATGGCCGACATGGTCGAGCAGAAGATCGGCCAGCCGCGGGCGGGCGCCAGCACCGCCTGGGTGCCCTCGCCGACGGCCGCGACGCTGCACGCAATGCATTACCACAAGGTCGACGTGATCGAGGTGCAGCGGGTACTGGCCGGCAAGAAGCGGGCCGGCATCGAGCAGCTGCTGACCATTCCGCTGGCCAAGGAGTTGGCCTGGGCCTCCGAGGAGATCCGCGAGGAGGTCGACAACAACTGCCAGTCCATCCTGGGCTACGTGGTGCGCTGGATCGACCAGGGCGTCGGGTCCTCCAAGGTGCCCGACATCCACAACGTGGCGCTGATGGAGGACCGGGCCACGCTGCGCATCTCCAGCCAGCTGCTGGCCAACTGGCTGCACCACGGCGTCATCACCAGCGAGGACGTCCGGGCCAGCCTGGAGCGGATGGCCCCGATGGTCGACCAGCAGAACGCCGGCGACTCGAAGTACCTGCCGATGGCGCCCAACTTCGACGACAGCATCGCCTTCCTCGCCGCCGAGGAGCTGATCCTCGCCGGAACGCAGCAGCCCAACGGCTACACCGAGCCGATCCTGCACCGTCGGCGGCGCGAGTTCAAAGCCCGCGCCGCCGGTGAGTGACTAGACTCTGCGCCGGGTCCACAACAGGTCGCATGATGGGTCGACGGAAAGGCGGCGGGTACCGGTATGGGTAGGCACAGCATGCCCGACCCCGAGGATGCCGCTGACGCGCAGGCCGAGCCCTCAGACGAGCACGCGCATCCTGTCGACGAATTGGTCGACGAGAACCCCGGCGAGCCCGGGTTCCCGGACGGCGAGTACCCCGACTACCCGGATTTCCCGGCGCGCGCGAGCGACGAGCCGGCGTCGCCGGTCGAACAGCCGTCGCTGACGGCGCGGTTCCGCGGCGGGCACCGCGGGCTGTCGGACTGGCGGGGCGGCCACCGCAGCGAGGGCGGGCGCCGGGGCGTCAGCATCGGCGTGATCGTCGCGCTCGTCGCGGTCGTCGTCGTGGTCGGCACCGTGATCCTGTGGAGCTTCTTCGGCGACGCGCTGTCCAACCGTTCGCACAGCGCCGCCGCGCGGTGCGTGGGTGGCAAAGAGACCGTTGCCGTCGTCGCCGACCCGTCGATCGCCGATCCCCTGCAGCAGCTCGCCGACAGCTACACCTCCTCGGCCGGCCCGGTCGGTGACCACTGCATGGTGGTGAGCGTCAAGCCGGCCGCATCCGACGCCGTGCTCACCGGTCTGGCCGGCAAGTGGCCGGGCGACCTGGGCGGGCAGCCGGCCCTGTGGATCCCGGGCAGCTCGATCTCCGCGGCCCGGCTCGCCGCGGGCGCGGGCCAGAAGACGATCACCGAAAGCCATTCGCTGGTGACGTCGCCGGTGGTGCTCGCCGTCCGGCCGGAGCTCGGACAGGCCCTGGCCAACAAGAACTGGGCGGCGCTGCCCGGCCTGCAAACCGGCCCGAACACCCTGGCGGGGCTGAACCTGCCGGGGTGGGGATCGCTGCGACTGGCGCTGCCGACGAACGGCAACGGCGACGCGCCGTATTTGGCCGGCGAGGCGGTGGCCGCGGGCTCGGCTCCGGCCGGCGCGCCACCGACGCAGGGCATCGGCGCCGTTCGCTCGTTGCTGAGCGCCCAGCCCAAGCCGGCGGACAAATCGCTGACCGAGGCGATGAACGCGTTGATCGGCTCCACTGACGCGGCGAGCGCGCCCGTGCACGCGGTGGTCACCACCGAGCAGCAGGTGTTCGCCCGCGGCCAGTCGTTGCCCGGGGCCAAGAACCTGCTGGCGGCCTGGCTGCCGCCCGGCGCCGCGCCGGTCGCCGACTATCCCGCCGTGCTGCTCAGCGGCTCCTGGCTGACCCAGGAGCAGACCTCCGCGGCCAGCGGGTTCGCCCGCTACCTGCAGAAGCCCGAGCAGCTCGCCAAGCTGGCCAAGGCCGGGTTCCGGGTCAACGGGGTACAACCGCCGAGCAGCCCGGTCACCGGCTTCCCGGGGCTGCCGTCGACCCTGTCCGTCGGCGACGACGCGATGCGCGCGACGCTGGCCGAAGCCATGGCCGCCCCGTCGAGCGGGCTGGCCACGACCATCATGCTCGACCAGTCGCTGCCGACCGACGAAGGCGGAAAGACGCGGCTGGCCAACGTGGTGGCGGCGCTGCAGGACAAGATCAAATCGCTGCCGCCCAGCGCGGCGGTGGGGTTGTGGACCTTCGACGGCCACGAGGGCCGCCCCGAGGTGGCGGGCGGGCCGCTGGGCGACCCGGTGAACGGCCAGCCGCGCTCGGCGGCGCTGGCGGCCGCGCTGGACAAGCAGTACTCCTCGGCCGGCGGCGCGGTGTCGTTCACCACGCTGCGCATGATCTACCAGGAGATGCAGGCGGGTTACCGTGCCGGGCAAACGAATTCGATCCTGGTGATCACCGCCGGGCCGCACACCGACCAAACCCTGGACGGCGCCGGGCTGCAGGACTTCATCCGCCGCAGCGCCGATCCGGCCAAACCGATCGCGGTCAACGTCATCGATTTCGGCGCCGACCCCGACCGGGCCACCTGGGAGGCCGTCGCCCAGCTCAGCGGCGGGGGCTACCAGAACCTCGGCACGTCGGCCTCCCCCGACCTCGCCGCCGCCATCAACGGCTTTTTGAGCTGACCGCCCGGCCGGGTTCGGGCACCGCGCACTTTCGCACGGCCGCGGTCGGGTCCACACTTGTGCAATGCAGGTTGGTGAGTCGCAGCCCGGGCCGCGCCGCACGCTGCGCGGCCTCTCCGACATACGCGCGTTCTTTCACACGAACAAGGTGCCGCTGTACTTCATCTCGCCGACCCCGTTCAACCTGCTGGGCGTCGACCGCTGGATACGAAACTTCTTCTACCTGACCTACTTCGACTCTTTCGAGGGCACTCACTCGCGGGTGTTCGTGCCCCGGCGACGCGACCGCCGCGATTTCGACTCCATGGACGAGGTATGCAGCCACCTCTTGTCCGATCCCGAGACGCTCGAGTTCGTCGCGGGCAAGGGCCCCGGCGGCAAGTGCTGCTTTGTGATGCTGAACGAGGAAATCCAGGCCCTCGCGCGGTCGGCGGGCCTCGAGGTGATGCATCCGCCGATCGAACTGCGCCAGCGTCTGGGCTCCAAGATCGTCATGACGCGCCTGGCCAACGAGGCGGGCGTACCCAGCGTGCCGCACACGATCGGGCGGGCCGGTTCATACGACGAACTGCTGGCGCTCGCGCAGAATGCCGGATTAGGCGATGACCTCGTCATCAACGCCGCTTACGGCAACGCCGGTAGCGGGACGTTCTTTGTGCACGGTCAGCGCGACTGGGACCGGCACGCCGGTGAGCTGACCCCGCAGCCAGAAGTCAAGGTCATGAAGCGGATTCGCAATGTCGAGGTGTGCCTCGAGGGTGCCGTGACCCGCCACGGCACCGTCGTCGGCCCCGCGATGACGAGCCTCGTCGGTTATTCGGAGCTGACTCCGAGCCGGGGCAGCTGGTGTGGCAACGACATCTGGCGCGAGGTGCTGCCGCCCGCACAGACCCGCGCCGCGCGCGAAATGGTGGCGAAGCTGGGCGACGTCATGCGCCGGGAGGGCTACCTCGGCTATTTCGAGGTGGACCTGCTGCACGACCTCGACTCCGACGAGCTCTACCTCGGTGAGGTGAACCCACGCCTGTCCGGCGCCAGCCCGATGACGAACCTGACCGCCGAGGCCTACGCCGACATGCCGTTGTTCCTCTTTCACCTGCTCGAGTACATGGACGTGGACTACGAGCTCGACATCGATGAAATCAATTCGCGCTGGGAGCGCGGCTATGGCGAGGACGAGGTCTGGGGCCAGGTGATCATCACCGAGACGTCGCCGGACATCGAGATCTTCACCGCGACGCCACGCACCGGGGTATGGCGCATCGACGACGACGGTCGCGTCTCCTTTTCGCGGACCGCCAACGACTGGGCCACGCTGCTCGACGGTTCCGAGGCCTTTTACATGCGCGTCGCGGCGCCCGGCGACTTACGTTCCGAGGGAGCGCAACTCGGTGTGCTCGTCACTCGCTCCCACCTGCAGACCGACGACTACAAGCTCAGCGAGCGCTGCCAGCGCTGGGTGAAGGGCATGAAGGCGAAATTCACCTCCACGCCCCTGACACCGGCCGCGCCGATCGTCTCGCGCCTCGTCGCACGAGCGTGAGCCGCCCGGCCGGTATCTCGCTGGACAATTGGCTCTCACCGCCGTACGCGCACTGGTCGTTTCAGCATGTCGAGGACTTCGTGCCGGCCGCGGTGATCTCGCGCGGGACCGGGCCGGTCGCCGTGTTGCCCACGGCCGGCGTCCCGCTGGGCGGGGTTGAGGTGAGGGTGACCGGCGGGGCGGCCACCACCGTCGGCGAGGTGATGGCCGCCACCGCCACCGACGGCTGGGCCGTCGCCCACCGCGGCTCGCTGGTGGCCGGGGAGTACCTCGGCGGCATGGGGCCCGAGACCCGGCATCTGCTGTTCTCGGTGAGCAAGTCACTGGTGGGCGCCGTCGTCGGCGCGCTGCACGGAACCGGCGCGATCGACGTCGACGCACCGGTGACGAAATACGTTCCCGCCCTGGCGGATTGCGGCTACGCCGGAGCCACGGTGCGCCACCTGCTGGACATGCGCTCGGGCATCGCGTTCTGTGAGAACTACCTCGACCCGGCCGCCGAGATCCACGCCCTCGACCAGGCGATCGGGTGGGCGCCGCGGCGTCCGGGGGCTCCCGCCACGCTGTACGACTTCCTGCTGAGCCTGCGGCGCAAGTCGGCCCACGGCGGCCCGTTCGAATACCGCTCGTGTGACACCGACGCGCTCGGCTGGGTCTGCGAGGCCGCCGCCGGCCGGCGGATGCCCGAGCTGATGTCGGAGCTGGTGTGGGGCCGCGTCGGCGCTTATAGCGACGCCACCATCGGCGTCGACGCGGCCGGCACCGGATTCTTCGACGGCGGCCTCAGCGCGTGCCTTACCGACATGATCCGGTTCGGCGCGCTGTTCTCGCGCGACGGTGTCTCGCTGACCGGGCAGCCGGTGCTGCCGCCGGCGTGGATCGCCGACACCCTCTCCGGTGGTCCCGACTCGCGCCGGGCGTTCGCCGAAAGCCCCGACGACACCGAACTGCCCGGCGGGATGTACCGCAACCAGATGTGGTTTCCCTACGACGGCAGCGACGTGGTGTTGTGCCTGGGCATGTGCGGTCAGATGATCTACGTCAACCGCGCCGCGGATGTCGTCGCCGCCAAGGTCTCCACCCAGCCGCACTCGCACGAGCCGCACATGTTGGACACGCTGCGCGCCTTCGATGCGGTGGCACGCGAATTCGCTTGACTGACAGGCGAATTGATCCGACTTTGACTGTGAATCCTCGGCTTTGGCCGTGAATCCGGGGCGAGGAAATCGCCCGGATCTCGCCCGCCGCGCACAATCAAAGCCGCGGGCTCACACACAAAAGCCGCACCGGCATCCGGCCTACGCGAACGCCTCCACCGGCGGGCACGAGCAGACCAGGTTGCGGTCGCCGTAGGCGCCGTCGATGCGGCGCACCGGCGGCCACACCTTGGGCCGGAAGTTTTTGCCCAGCGGGTAGGCCGCCTGTTCGCGCGTGTACGGGTGATCCCAGTCGGCAACCAGCAGGCACTCGGCGGTGTGCGGCGCGCCGCGCAACGGGTTGTCGTCCACCGGCCACTCCCCGGCACCGACGCGGTCGATCTCGCCGCGGATGGCGATCATCGCCTCGCAGAAGGCGTCGACCTCGGTCAGGCTCTCGCTCTCGGTCGGCTCCACCATCAGCGTGCCGACCACCGGGAAGCTCATGGTGGGCGCGTGGAACCCGTAGTCCGCCAACCGTTTTGCGACGTCGTCAACGGTGACCCCGGTCGTCTTGGTGATGCCGCGCAAGTCCAGGATGCACTCGTGGGCGACCATGCCGTTCTCGCCCGCGTAGAGCACCGGGAAGTATTCGTCGAGCCGCCGGGCGATGTAGTTGGCCGAGGCGATCGCGGTCAGCGACGCCGCCCGCAGCCCTTCGGCGCCCATCATCCGGATGTAGGCCCAGCTGATCGGCAGGATCGAGGCCGACCCGTACGGCGCCGACGACACCGGCGGGCCCCCGGGCAACTCGGGCGCGTACGAATGGCCGGGCAGGAACGGCGCCAGGTGCGAGCGCACCGCCACCGGACCGACGCCCGGCCCGCCGCCCCCGTGCGGGATGCAGAACGTCTTGTGCAGGTTCAGGTGGCTGACGTCGCCGCCGAACTTCCCCGGCCGGGCCAGGCCGACCAGCGCGTTGAGGTTGGCGCCGTCGATGTAGACCTGGCCGCCGGCATCGTGCACCGCCGCGCAGATCTCGGCGATGTCGTGCTCGTAGACACCGTGCGTGGAGGGATAGGTGACCATCAGCGCCGCCAGCCGGTCGGCGTGCTCGGCGACCTTGGCCCGCAGGTCGTCGAGGTCGACGTCGCCGTTCTCCCGGCAGGCCACCACCGCCACCCGCATGCCGGCCAGCGCGGCCGACGCGGCGTTGGTGCCGTGCGCGCTGGACGGGATCAGGCAGACGTCGCGATGCGGTTCGCCCCGGCTGGCGTGGTAGTCGTGGATGGCCAGCAGCCCCGCGTACTCACCCTGCGATCCGGCGTTGGGTTGCAGCGAGACGGCGTCGTAGCCGGTGATGGCTACCAGCCAGGTCTCCAGGTCGGCGATGAGCCGGCGGATCCCCGCGCTGTCCGACGCCGGCGCGAACGGGTGCAGCCGGGAGAATTCGGGCCAGGTGATCGGCTCCATCTCGGCGGCGGCGTTGAGCTTCATGGTGCACGAGCCGAGCGGAATCATGCTGCGGTCCAACGCAACATCCTTGTCCGCCAGCGTGCGCAGGTACCGCATCATCGCCGTCTCGGTGCGGTATTGCGTGAACGCGGGATGGGTCAAAAACTCCGAGGTGCGGGTGATGATGCCGGCACACGCCGGCTCGGCAGCTTTCACCCCGAACGCGTCGAGCACCGCGGCGACGTGCTCGTCGGTGGTGACCTCGTCGCAGGCCACCGACACGTGGTCGTCGTCCACCCGCCACAGGTTGATGCCGCGGGCTTTGGCCGCGGCGAGCACCTCGTCGGCGCGGCCGGGCACCCGGGCGAGCACGGTGTCGAAGTACTCGCCGTGCACCAACGCGTCACCGAGCGCCGCCGCGATCTTCTCGGCATGACCGTGCACGCGGCGGGCGATCCCGGTCAGCCCGCCGGCGCCGTGGTAGCTGGCGTACATCGCGGCCATCACCGCCAGCAGCACCTGCGCGGTGCAGATGTTGGACGTCGCCTTGTCGCGGCGGATGTGCTGCTCGCGGGTCTGCAGCGCCAGCCGGTAGGCCGGCGACCCGTCGGCATTTACCGACACGCCGACCAGCCGTCCCGGCAGCTGCCGGGCGTGCTTGGAGTGGACCGCCAGATAGCCGGCGTGCGGGCCCCCGAATCCCATTGGGACACCAAATCTTTGGGTGGTACCGAATGCGACGTCGGCGCCGGTCTCCCCCGGCGGCGTGATCAGCGTGCACGCCAGCAGGTCGGCGCCGACGGCGACCAGCGCCTCGCGGTCGTGCGCCTGCGCCACCAACGCCGACCAGTCGGTGATCCGCCCGGTGGCGCCGGGCAGCTGGGTGACGACCCCGAAGAAGTCGCCGTCGGGCAGGCCGTCCCGCAGGTCGGCGGTGACGATCTCGATGCCCAGCGGCTGGGCGCGGGTGGCCAGGACCGCCGCGGTCTGGGCGAACACGTCGGCGTCGACGGCGAGCCGGTTCGCGCCGCCCCGGGCCGCGCGGTGCATCAGCGTCATGGCCTCGGCCGCCGCGGTGCCCTCGTCGAGCATCGACGCGTTGGCGACCTCGAGGCCGGTCAGGTCGGCCACCATCGTCTGGAAGTTCAGCAGCGCCTCCAGCCGGCCCTGGCTGATCTCCGGCTGATACGGCGTGTACGCGGTGTACCAGGCCGGGTTTTCCATGATGTTGCGCAGCAAGACCGGCGGCGTGAGCGTGTCGTAGTAGCCCTGCCCGATCATCGACACCGCCACGGTGTTGGCGTCGGCCAGCCGCCGCAGCTCGACCAGCGCCTCGGCCTCGCTGGCGGGTGGCGGCAACGCGTCCAGACCCGGGGCGGCGCCACCGGTAGGGGTGTCGAAGATGCCGGCCGGAACCGCCTTCGAGGCCAGTTCGTCTAACGAGTCGACGCCAATGACGGACAGCATGGCCGCGACGGCCTGGCCGTCCGGGCCGATGTGCCGGGCTGCGAAGGTTGTTTGATCGGGCACTGACGAAGTCTCCTGGGGTAGAGGACGAGCGGCCCTCCCCCTCTGTCCTCACCCGTTCACCGGGCGCCTGAGAGATTCGGCGCCGGATGCTGTCCGGGCGCCTTTCCCCATCGGCGGGTGTGGACCGCTTGCGGGCCAACACCGCTTTCCAGAGGCATCGTCAACTTGCGCGGTCCGGGTGCCTGAGAGGTTGACGGAGAGGTGTTGCTCCTTCGGCGTCCGTGACTGGCGATCACGGAACTCTCCCGCTCGAGTGCGATGCGCGACCCAGCTTACCCGGGGTGTCCCAGCCGCCGCGAGCGTGCGTGTCTGTACGCCGACACGCCGCAAAGCGCGTACAACTGCGCACGCTCGCGCAGGAAAAAGGAGGGTCAGCCGATCTTGCGGTCGCGGGTCTTGCGCCGCGAGGCCAGCTCGTCTTCGGGGGCCGCGATGGACTCGCCGCCGTCGGCGCGCTCGCCGTGGAAGTCCGCGATGACGCCGGTCAGTTCGCGCATGGCCCCGGACACCGCGATGCCGAACACGCCCTGCCCGCCCTGCAACAGGTCGACGACCTCTTCGGCCGACGTGCACTCGTAGACCGTGGTGCCGTCGGAGAACAAGGTGATGTTGGCCAGATCCTGGACGCCGCGCTGGCGCAGGTGGTCGACGGCGACCCGGATGTTGTGCAGCGAGATCCCGGTGTCGAGCAACCGCTTGACGATCTTGAGAACCAGGATGTCCTTGAACGAGTAGAGCCGCTGACTGCCGGAGCCCGCCGCGCTGCGGATCGACGGCACCACCAGCGACGTCCGCGCCCAGTAGTCCAGCTGCCGGTAGGTGATCCCGGCGATCTGGCAGGCGCTCGGCCCGCGGTAGCCCACGAGCTCGTCGGGCACGGAATCGTCGGGGAACAGCCCGGGTTGCACCGGCGCGCTCGGCGCGGTGCCGGCCGGATCACCGTTCGCGGCGTTCGCGTTGTCAGCTAGGTCCAGCTGCTCCTGACGTGGCTGCTCGCTCACGGTGGTTCCTCTCGCCGATCGCGCTCTCGTAGGTAGCTGCGTCCCTGGCTGCACCGCAGCTGCGTTTGCTCAGGCCCGAGTGCTAGAGAGCTTACGCTTTCCGATAGCCGCCGCGCCGTTGAGTCGTGATCAAAGTATGGCGGGCGCGGGGCGAAGTGGGCGCGCTATCCGCCAGCGTGTCGAGATCGCGGTGTTAGATGAGACACATCCGTGATGTCCGCTCAGCCGGTTACGTCGCCTTGAAATCGTCGGGAGAGACGCTGTCGAGGAACTCCTTGAATTTCTCCACCTCGTCCTCCCGGACGGCGGTGTTGGGCTCCTCGTCGCTCTCGTCGGGGATGAGCAGACCGGCCTGCGCCAGCACGGCCTCCTCGACATAGATCGGGACCCCGACCCGCAACGCGATCGCAACCGAGTCCGAGGGCCGCGCCGACACGGTGATGTTCCGGTCGAAAATCAGGTCGGCGTAAAAGGTGCCCTCCTGCAGGTCGACGATGCGTACCTCTTTCAGCGAATGCCCAAGCGCGGCAATGAGATCCCTGATCAGATCGTGGGTCAACGGCCGCGGCGGTTCGACGCCCTGCTGCTCCAGCGCGATCGCGGCGGCCTCGGACTGACCGATCCAGATCGGCAGGTACCGGTCGCCGTTGGCCTCCCGCAGCAACAGGACCGGCTGGTTCTGCGGCTGCTCGACGCGAATGCCGACAACACGAACTTCACCCATCTGTGTCTGCCCTCCGCACGTGCCGCTGCCGAACACCTAGCTGTCCAACGAAGTCTAATCCTCAGCGATGCAGAACGTCGCGAACGGCAGACTTGATCAGCGAGGTGTGCAGTGTGATAGCGAGCGCGGCGACCTCACGCGCCAGGTCGTCGGCGCGGTCGCGGGCGCCGGCCTTGCCGGCTTTGACTACCGGCCCGGCGATTTGGGCGATCAGGTCGGACTGCCGATCGGCCGCGGAGCGGAAGGCCCGCAGATGCCGCGGCTCGACGCCGTACTCGGCCAGCGCCCGCGCGCACTGCAGGATGACCACGGCGTGTTCGTCGAAGAAACCGCCGGGCCCGGTGGTGATGACCCCGGCCTTGAGCAGCCCGGTCAGCAGGTCATCGCCCACGCCCGAGCGTTGCAGCAGGTCTTCGCGGCTGAGCCGGACGCGGGTCGGGCCCACCGCCGCGGCGTCGGGTTCGGACTCGGCGGCGGTGGCGGCCGCCTCCGCGACGTCAGGTACCGACACCAATCGCGGTACCCCGTAAGGCGATCCGATCGCGGGCAACTCACCGTCGGGCTGGGCATCGAGCTGCGCCCGGATCACCTTCAGCGGCAGGTAGTGATCGCGCTGGGCGGTGAGGATGAAGCGCAGCCGCGCGCAGTCGTAGGCGGTGAACCTCCGATAGCCCGACGCGGCGCGCTGCGGCGTCACCAGTCCCTCGGCCTCCAGGAAGCGGATCTTGGAGATCGTGACATCGGGGAAATCCGGCCTCAACAGGTCCAGGACCGCCCCAATCGACATCCCGGCCAGAGCCGGGCTATCGGGTGCGCTCACAACCCTCCCTCACTACCCTCCGGAATCCCCGTCGTCGCCCTGCTTGGGTCCGGTCAGGAAAACCAACCGGAACTTGCCGATCTGCACCTCGTCGCCGTTGGCGAGCACCGCCGAGTCGACGGGCTCACGGTTGACGTAGGTGCCATTCAGGCTACCGACATCGACGACGTGAAACTCGTTGTTTTCCAACCTGAATTCGGCATGGCGACGGCTGACGGTGACGTCGTCGAGGAAGATGTCGCTGTCGGGATGCCGGCCGGCCGACGTGATGGCCTGGTCGAGCAGGAAGCGGGATCCGGCGTTGGGTCCCCGCTTGACGACGAGCAACGCCGAGCCGGCCGGCAGTCCCTCGACCCCCGACACCGCGCTGTCGGTGCCCGCCTGGGCGGGTGCGTCCAATTCGTTGAGGAAGTCGGCACGGAAGACGGAAGTCGTCTCCACCGTGACTTCGTCAGAGGTCTGGTCCTGCTGACTTCCTGAGTCCATGTCCGTCACGCGCTGCTCCTCACTGGCCGCTGTGGCGTTATCCGACCGGGCCGCCGGCCCGGCTCTCCCCTGGGTTTTTCGAGGTGACTGCCTGGTGCTGTCGAATGTCTATCAAGTGTCGATCTGTCGACCGTACCGCGCACCGCTGCGCCATGTCCCCACCCCTCGCGAGCGCGCGTCATTCGGTCAGGGTCCCGCGGTAGGCCTCGGCGTCGAGCAGCGTCGGAATGGCCGATTCCAGCTCGGCGGCATCGGAGACCCGGACGTCCACCAGCCAGCCGGCCCCGTACGGGTCGGAGTTGACCAGCTGCGGGCTGCGCTCCAGCTCGCCATTGACCGCCGACACCGTGCCCGAGACCGGCGCGAACAGGTCGGACACCGATTTCGTCGACTCCACCTCGCCGAAGGATTCGCCCGCGGTCAGCTGCGCGCCCACGTCGGGCAGCTGGACGAAAACGACATCGCCCAACGCCGACTGCGCAAAGTCGGTGATCCCGACCCGCACGGTGTCGTCACCGCTTCGTCGGACCCACTCGTGGTCGGCGGTGTAGTGCAGATCGGGGGGGATGTCGCTCACGGGTGATCCTGTTCTGGTCGCTTTTGGCTCGGCACGTTCATTTGACGGGCTGAGCGTATTGGTGCGGTTTTGGTTGTCGCAAGGTGGTCACGTCCACGCGGTCCCCCTGCTGCACCGACATCCGCGCGCCGACGCGCTTGACGCTGTCGCCGGCGCCGCCGGGAATGTTCATCGCCGCCGCCAGAGTCGGCGGATCGCCAATCGCCAGAATCGAATACGGCGGTGACAGGTTCTTGGTGTCGATGCTCAACGAGCCAGGCGTACCCACAATCCAGGTGTCGACACCTACCCGCACGGACTGATGCCCGTCGTTGATTTCGATCGCCTCGGCGCCGGCGGCGCGCAACTCGTTGAGCACGTCGAGCAGCGTGTCCGGCGACACCCCGGGCCCAGGATCCTCGATCGTGATCGTGACGCCCGGCCCGGTGGCGCCCACCGCGCCGACCAAGATGGACAGGGCGGCCAGCCGGGCCCGCGCGCTGTTGATGGCGGCCTGGTCGTTGTTGCCGGAGGCCTGCAGCGAATTCAGCGTGTTCTGCAGTTCGCCGACTTCGGTGTTCAGGGTGGCCTCGCGTTGCCGCAGCGAGTCCAGCAGTACCAACAGGTCGGCCGGGCGGGCGGTGTCCAGCGAGTCGCCCGACTTGGTCTGACGGACCTGGGTGACGATCGCGATCCCCAGCACCAGGCACAGCAGGGCGGCCAGCGCCCCGAATACCAGCCGGGAGCGCCCGCCGCCCAGCACACCCGCCCAGCCGCGGCGGTGCACCGCCCCGATCTCGGGGCGCGGGCTGTGCGCGGGCAGCTCGTGGCGGCCCCGGTGCGCACCGCCGTCGGATTCGTGCGGGCCGGCGCCCTCGGGCGGGTTCACGGTGACCTCACGCCCCGAACAGCCGGCGCCGCAGCGCGGCGGCGTTGCCGAAGATGCGGATCCCGAGCACGACGATGATGGCCGTGGACAGCTGCGTGCCGACGCCCAGCTGATCGCCGACGTAGACGATCAGGGCGGCCACGAAGACGTTGAACACGAACGACACGACGAAGACCTTGGGGTCGAAGATCCGCTCGAGATAGGCGCGCAACCCGCCGAACACCGCGTCGAGCGCGGCCACCACCGCGATCGGCAGGTAGGGCTGGATGACCTCGGGGACGGCGGGGTGGAAAACCAGGCCCAGCACGATGCCGACCGCGAGCGCCGCGATGCCGATCATGCCCGGTTCCGTCTCAGGAGGTTACGTCTGCGGAGGACTTGTCTCACGAGGGCCCAATCTGTTTGGCGAACTTGACGTCCCGGATCGATCCGGCGGGCAGCGACAGGCCGTCGGCGACGTTGACGGTGGCGGTGACGCCGTAGGAGGTTTCCAGCAGCCGCAGGCGCTGCAGGCCGGGGCTGTTGTCGAAGACGTCGCGCATCCCGTTCGGGGGCCCGACCGCGAGGATCTGGTACGGGCTGGCGGTGGGGTTGTTGTCGACCAGGATCGCCCCGCCGGCCTGCCGGATGGTGACGTCGGGCCCGATCCGGATACCCCCGACGGCGATGGCTTCGGCCCCGCTGGCCCACAGCGAGTTGACGACCAGCTGCAGATCGCGGTCCAGGATGATCTGCCGGCTGCCGCTGACGCGCTGCTTGGACACGTCGGAAAGGTTCGGCCCGGCACCGGGATCCGTCACCGTCACCGACAGACCGGGGCCGATGACCGCCGTGCTGGCCGCGGCCAGGCCGAGCGCGTCGAGCCGGTTCAGCAGCAGCTGCCCCTGAGCGTTGTCCGCCAGCGCCCGCCGCTGCACGTCGTCGACGCGCGTGGACAGGGCGCCGCGCTCGCGGCCCAGCGTGGCCGCGGTGGCTTCGGATTCGCGCACGCTTTGCAACAGCAGCTGCTGGGCGCTGCGCACGCCGGGGGCGACCGAGCGGGCCTGCGCGACCGCGGCGGCGAACACCGCGGCGATCAGCAGCGCCGCCACCGCCTGCCAGAGCCAGCCGAAGGCGCGCGGCGGCGCGCCGGTGCCGCCGGTGTCGGCGCGTTTGGCGGCGGCCGCGGCGTAGCCGGGGTCCAGATGCTCGGAGAGCAGGGCGCGCAGCAGGGACGGCACCGGGATCAGCCGGGGCCGCTGCGCCTCGTGGGCGCTGCGGCCCGCATCGGGGTTGTAGCCGCCGAGCAGCCGGTCGGCGTCAGCCATGCTCACCCGCTTTCGGCGTGATTGCCTGGCGCACAGGCTGTTTCAGCTTGGGCATCCGGCGGATGACCAACGCCATCTGCACCCCGTACAGCACGAACGCCCACAGGTAGGTGTAGAGGCCCCAGCCCAAAAAGCCCCAGCCGACGGCATGCAGCACCCGGCTCCACGCCGCGCCGCCGGTGCCCAGCAGGACCAACGGAAAGCCGGACATCAACGCGAACGTGGCGGCCTTGCCGACGTAGGTCACCGGCAGCGCCGACAGCCCGCGGCTGCGCAGCACCGGCAGCGTCGCGGCCAGCAGCCCGTCGCGCGCCAGCAGGGTGATGACGAACCACCACGGCACGATCCCGCCGATCGCCAGGACGATCGGCACGGCGACCATGTAGAGGCGATCCACCGCCGGGTCCAGCAGCACGCCCAGCCGCGAGGACTGGTTCAGCGTCCGGGCGATCTTGCCGTCGGCCCAGTCGGAGGCCCCGCTGAACATCAGGATCGCCACCGCCCAGCCGTTGGCGTGGGCGAACAGCAGGACGTAGACGAATACCGGGATGAGCAGCAGGCGGACGGCGCTCAGCGCGTTGGGCACCGTCAGCACCCGATCGGGCGGAAGCACGGGCTCCATGAGCCGTGACATTAGCTCGCCAACGCCGCGAGCGTGAGGCTGGCCGCACGCTCGAGCGCCAGCGTGCGGGAGGCCGCACGCTCGGCGGCTCAGTTCAGCGGAAGACCCCGGGCAGGCTCAGCGTCGACAACGTGTCGTCCGACAGCGGGTTGTCGTTGACCATGTAGGTCCACGTCGACGTCGGTCGCGCCAGCTTGGACAGGTCCAGGCCCGGCTCTTCCTCGAGCACGTTGGCGGTCTCGAACGTCTGCTGGGCCGCCTCGATGGCGTCGGCGGCCAGCGACGCGAACGCGTCGACCCCCAGCCGGTGGAATTCGTCGAGCGGGTTCTGCCGGCCCAGCGCGCGCAGGTGGATGCTCTCGCGGATGTCGGCCAGATACGCCAGATGATCGGCCCAGCCCCGGTCGAGGTGATACAGCATGATCTGCCGGCAGATCTTCTCCAGGCGCTCCTCGGAGATCTGCGCGGCGAGCTCCTCGTACCGCTGCGGCGCCAGTTCGGCGAGCTCCTCACGCGCGGTTGCGGTGCGCAGCAACGTGTCTCGCCGATCGACGATGATGGCGCGCTGCTGGGCGGTCAGCTGGTTGTAGCGCCAGGTGTTGGCGTGCACGTCCAGCATCCGGCCCTCGGCGACGCGCTGGGCATGATCGAGCATCCCGGCCGCCTTGGGGCTGACGATGCGCCCGACGTCGTCGTCCTGGTCGGTCTGCATCGGCAGCTTGTTGTGGTCGAGGTTGGCCGCGACGACGTCGTCTTCCCAGCTGGAGAAGAACACCGACGATCCCGGGTCGCCCTGGCGCCCGGCGCGGCCGCGCAGCTGGTTGTCGAGGCGCTCGGTGTGGTGGCGGCCGGTGCCGACGACGTGCAGCCCGCCGAGTTCGGCGACGCGGTCGTGGTCGGCCTCGTCGGACCCGCCGAGGCGGATGTCGGTGCCGCGCCCGGCCATCTGCGTGGACACCGTCACCGTGCCGAACTCGCCGGCCTCGGCGATCACCTTGGCCTCCTCGGCGTCGTTCTTCGCGTTGAGCACCACCGCGGGCACGCCGCGGCGCAGCAGCCGCTCGTGCAGCTCCTCGGACTCGGCGACGTCGCGGGTGCCCACCAGCACCGGCTGCCCGGTCTCGTGCACGTCGGCGATGTGCGCGACGACCGCGTCGTTCTTGGCGGCGGCGCTGATGTAGACGCGGTCGGGCTCGTCCTCGCGAATGTTGGGAGTATTCGGCGGAATTGGGGACACGCCGAGTTTGTAGAACTGGCGCAGCTGCTCGCCGGCGGCCAGCGCGGTCCCGGTCATGCCGCACACCGTGGCGTAGCGGTTGATCAGCGCCTGCACGGTGATGGTGTCGAGCACCTCGCCGGTCTCGGTGGTCTCGATGCCCTCCTTGGCCTCGACGGCGGCCTGCAAGCCGTCGGGCCAGCGCTGCAGCTGCGCGATGCGGCCGCGCGAGGCGTTGATCAGGTGCACGGCGTCGTCGCGCACGATGTAGTGCACGTCGCGCTGCAGCAGCACGTGCGCGTGCAGCGCCACGTTGACCTCGGTCAGGGTGGTGCCGACGTGCTCCTCGGAGTACAGATCGATCCCGCCGAGCCCCTTTTCGACCTTGCGCGCCCCCACATCGGTCAGGTGCACGTTGCGGCTGTCGGCGTCGGTCTCGTAATCGGTGTCGGCGGACAGCTCACCGACGAGCTTGATGATCTCCAGCCGCGGCGTCTCGCGGTGGGTGGTGCCGGCCAGCACCAGCGGCACCAGCGCCTCGTCGACGAGCACCGAGTCGGCCTCGTCGATGAGGGCCACGTCGGGGTTGGGCGACACCAGGTCGTCGACGTCGGTCACCAGCTGATCGCGCAGCACGTCGAAGCCGATCTCGTTGACCGAGGCGTAGGTGACGTCGCAGCCGTAGGCGTCCCGGCGTTCCCCGCTGGTCGACTCGGCGGTGATCCAGCCGACCGTCAGCCCCATGGCCTGCAGCAGCGGCCCCATCCACTCGGCGTCGCGGCGGGCCAGGTAGTCGTTGATGGTCACGACGTGCACGTGCCGCCCGCCGATGGCATATCCGGCGGCCGCGATCGCGCCGGCCAGCGTCTTGCCCTCCCCCGTGGCCATCTCGATCACGTCGCCGTCCAGCATGCGCAGGGCCCCGAGCAGCTGCACGTCAAAGGGACGCAACCCCGTCGCCCGCTCGGCGGCTTCCCGCGCGATCGCGAGGAACTGCGGGATGTCCGCGGACTCCGCGAGGTCGTCGAGCTTGAGCAGTCCGGCCGCCTTGCGCAGCTTCTCGTCGGACAGGTCGGCGGCTTCCTTGTCGTAGTCCGCCGAGGCGGCGACGTCCGCGAGGGAGCGGCTGCGGTTCTTTTCCGTGCTGGCGCCCAGCAGCCGCCAGAATCGGCTACTGAGGCGGCCGGGTTGGGTCCGGGTGGTCTTCGGCACAGGTCAACGGTACGCGACCCCGCCGACCCGTCCGGCACCGCGAGCGCCCGTGTTTGTGCGCGACACGCCGGGGTTTTACGTACAAATGCGGACGCTCGCGGCGGGTCGGGAGCCTCAGGCCAGGTTGGATCGGCGCGGGTAAGCGACCGTCGGGTCGGTGAGCACGTTGACGACGGCCGGCAGCCCGCTGGCGAAGGCCCGCTGCAGCGCCGGCCGCAGCTCGGCGGGCGCGGACACCAGCTCGCCGTGGCCGCCCAGGGCGCGCACCACCTCGTCGTAGCGCGTCCCGGGGCGCAAGTCCGCGACCACCGAATAGCCGTACAGCGCCTCCATGGGGTGCTTTTCGAGACCCCAGATCCCGTTGTTGCCGATCACCGACACCACCGGCACCTCGTGCCGGACCAGGGTGTCCCACTCCATGCCGCTGAAGCCGAACGCGCCGTCGCCCTGCAGCAGCACCACCTGGCGGTCGGGACGGGCCAGCTTGGCGGCCAGGGCGTAGCCGGGACCCGAGCCGAGGCAGCCGAAGGGGCCGCTGTCCAGCCAGCAGCCGGGCTGGTAGCTGTCGATCACCCGCCCGGCGTACGACCCGAAGTCCCCGGCGTCGATCACCACGATGGCGTCGCGGTCCAGCAGCGGCGCCAGCTCGGCGTACACCCGCATCGGGTGCAGCGGGACCCGGTCGTCGGCGAGCTCGGCCGCCTCCTGACCACGCGCCGCGGTCTCTGCCGCCCGCAGCGCGTCGACCCAGTCGTGACGGTCGGTGCCGCCCGTTCCCGCGAGGGCGGTCAGGGTCGCGGTGAGGTCGCCGTACAGGCCGGCCGCGATGGGGCGCGGATGCTCGCGCGCCGGCTCGGCGCGATCGGCGACGACGAGCTGGGTGTCGGGCCCGAACACCTTGCCGAACCCCAGCCGGAAATCCATTGGGACGCCGACGATCAGGGCCACGTCGGCCTCGCCCAGCGCCTTGCCGCGGACGCGCGAGAACGCCATCGGGTGGTCGGCGGGCACGACGCCGCGGGCCATGCCGTTCATCAGCACCGGGATGTGGTGCTCCTCGGCCAGGCGCAGCAGCGCCGCCTCGCCGCGGCCCCACCACACGTTGGTGCCGGCCATGATCACCGGCCGGCGCGCCGCCGACAGCAGGGCGGTGGCGCGGTCGAGCGCGTGGCCGTCCGGGGCGGGACCGGGCGGCGGCGTGGCCAGCGCGCCGGGACTGTTGTCGTCCTCGGACATCGAGAAGGCGTGGTCCATCGGGAAGTCGACGAAAGCCACGCCCGACGGGGCGCCGACGGCCGCCCGCAGCGCCTCGTCGACCAGGCGGCCGGCGTCGTCGGCGGACTGCGCGGTGGCCGCGAAGCGGGTCAGCGGGGCGACGAACGGCACGTGGTCGATCTCCTGCAGCGAGCCCATGCCCCAGCGCAGCGCGGGGGCCCGGCCGCCCAAAACCACCAGCGGCGACTGGTTCTGCTGAGCGGCGGCCATCGCGCTCATCCCGTTGGTGACACCCGGCCCGGCGGTCAGCGCGGCCACGCCGGGCACCCGCGTGACCTTCGACCACCCTTCCGCGGCGAAGGTGGCGGTCTGCTCGTGGCGGGCGTCGATCAGCCGGATGCCCTCGTCACGGCAGCCGTCGTAGACGGAGAAGAGGTGGCCGCCCGACAACGTGAAGACGGTGTCGACGCCACTGGCTTTGAGGCGGCGTGCGATGAGCCGGCCGGCATGTACGGTCTGGCTGGACGGAGCGTCGATGCTCATCTGCGCAGCCTATCGAGAATCGCTCGGGTAGCTTGCGGGGAAGCCGAGCGCAGAAGGAGACGCCGAAGTTGGACCCGAAGCTGTTCAGACCGTCCATCGATTGGTCATCGGAATTGCAGCATTCGCTGCGGTGGTTGGCCATCGCCTGGGTGATCGCCGCCGTCTGCCTGCTGGCCGTGCTGGTCGCCGCCAGGTACCTCACTCCCTGGGGCCGCCAATTCTGGCGGATCACCCGCGGCTACTTCGTCGGGCCGACCAGCGTCAAGGCGTGGCTGGGGCTCGGCGTGCTGCTGCTGCTGGTGCTGTTCTCGGTCCGGCTCGCCGTGCTGTTCAGCTATCAGAGCAACGACATGTACACGGCGTTGCAGTTGGCCCTCAAGGGGCTGGCCATGAATAACGACGAGGTCAAACAGTCTGGGATCCACAACTTTTGGGTCTCGCTCGGGATTTTCATCCTGCTGGCGGCGATCTTCATCGCCCGGGTGATCCTCGACATCTACCTGACGCAGCGGTACATCATCGCCTGGCGAATGTGGCTGACCGGCCACCTCACCGACGACTGGCTGGCCGGCCGCGCGTATTACCGAGACCTGTTCATCGACAACACGATCGACAACCCCGACCAGCGCATCCAGCAGGATGTCGACATCTTCACCGCGGGGGTCGGCGGCACCCCGAACGCCCCGTCCAACGGGACGACCAACACGCTGCTGTTCGGCGCCGTCAACGCGGTGGCATCGGTGATCTCGTTCGCCGCGATCCTGTGGAATTTGTCCGGGGGCTTCGATTTCTTCGGCGTGAACGTGCCGCGGGCGATGTTCTGGACGGTCCTGGTCTATGTCTTGATCGTGACGGTGGTCGCGGTTTGGCTTGGGCGCCCGCTGATTTGGCTCAGCTTCAACAACGAGAAACTCAACGCCGCCTTCCGTTATGCCCTGGTGCGGTTGCGCGATGCCGCGGAGGCGGTGGGCTTTTACCGCGGCGAGCGCGTCGAGCGGTCCCAGCTGTGGCGGCGCTTCACGCCGATCATCGACAACTACCGCAGGTTCGTCCGCCGGAGCATCATCTTCCACGGGTGGAACTGGTCGGCGACGCAGACCATCATCCCGCTGCCCTTGGCGATTCAGGCGCCGCGCCTGTTCGCCGGGGAGATCCAGTTCGGCGATGTCACCCAGACCGCGCAGGCCTTCGGCAGCATCAACGACTCGCTGTCGTTCTTCCGCAACAACTACGACGCGTTCGCGGCGTTCCGGGCGGCAATCATCCGGTTGCACGGCCTCGTCGACGCCAACGCCCGCGGCCGCGCGCTGCCGGCGCTGCTGGTCAAGCCCAGCGAGGACACCGCCGTCGAACTCGCCCACGTCGAGGTGCGCACGCCCGAAGGCGATCAGCTGATCGACTCGCTGGACATCCAACTGGACACCGGCGACACGCTGGTGATCACCGGGCGCTCGGGCGCCGGCAAGACCACCCTGCTGCGCAGCCTGGCCGAATTGTGGCCGTATGCCTCGGGGACGCTGTGCCGCCCCGCGGGCGACAACGCGACGATGTTCTTGTCGCAGTTGCCGTATGTGCCGCTGGGCAGCCTGCGCGGGGTGGTGTGCTACCCGAGTCCGCCGGACAACGTCTCCGACGACGAACTGCGCGACGTGTTGACCAAGGTGGCTCTCACACCGCTGTATGACCGGCTGGACGAGGAGGAGGACTGGGCCAAGGTGCTCTCCCCCGGCGAGCAGCAGCGGGTCGCCTTCGCGAGGATCCTGCTCACCAAGCCCAAGGCGGTGTTCCTCGACGAGGCCACCTCGGCGCTCGACGAGGGCCTGGAGTTCGCGCTGTATCAGCTGTTGCGCGCCGAGCTACCCGAGTGCGTCGTGGTCAGCGTCAGCCACCGCCACACCGTCGAGCAGCATCACGAACAGGAGCTGCAGCTGCTCGGCGGCGGCAAGTGGCGGCTGTGCCCGGTGGGCGCGGAACCCGCTCAGGTCTAACGCTTTTCGGGGCGGCCTGGGGGCGCGACCCCCTGCGCAGCCCGGCTCGATAGCCAGATCTGACTATCCAGCAGCACGGCCGAAATGCCTCGTTGTGGTCATGACGCCGGCGTGACCCGCCTCATATCGTCGCGGCACGTAGTCATCGCTGCCCGGAGGTCTCACATGTCGTTCGTGATCGCGGTCCCGCCGATTTTGGAGGCGGCGGCGACGGATTTGGCACGTCTCGGTTCGGCGGTCATGACTGCTCATACGGCTGCTGCCGCCGCGACGACGGAGCTGGCGGCCGCCGGTGGTGACGAGGTGTCGGCAGCCGTCGCCGCGGTCTTTTCCGGACACGCGCGGGCCGGTCAGCAACTCGGCGCCGAGGCGGCGGCGTTTCATGAGCAGTTCGTGCGGGTCCTCGCCGCTGCGGCGGGCTCGTATGCGGCCACCGAGGCCACCGGCGTCAACCCGCTACAGGGACTGCTGGACCTGGTGAACGCGCCCACGCTGGCGTTGACGGGGCGACCCCTGATCGGCAACGGCATCAACGGGGCGCCAGGGACCGGGGCAAACGGCGGGGACGGCGGAATGTTGATCGGCAACGGCGGGGCCGGTGGCTCGGGTAGCGCCGGCGCAGCAGGCGGCCACGGCGGCGCGGGCGGAGTGCTGTTCGGGACGGGTGGAGCCGGCGGCGCGGGTGGGGACACCGGCGCGGGCCACGCCGGCGCAGGCGGCGCCGGCGGCGCGGGTGGGCTGCTGTTCGGCGCCGGCGGCGCGGGCGGTGCCGGTGGGATCGGTGGCAATGCCGGCTTGTTGTTCGGCGCCGGTGGCGACGGCGGAACCGGCGGCTCCAGCGTCACAGGCGTCTCCGCCAATGGCGGGACGCTGTCCGGTGCCGGCGGTGACGGCGGCGCGGGCGGGACCGGTGGGCTGTTCGGCGACGGGGGTGACGGCGGCGCCGGCGGACACGGCGGCGGGATGCATCCGGGCGGCAACGGCGGACACGGCGGTAACGCCGTCCTGACCGGCAACGGCGGTAACGGGGGCAAGCACGGGCTAGGCGGAAACGCCGGCCGCATCGGCGCCGGCGGTGCGGGCGGGCTGCTGGGGACCGACGGACACGATGGATTCAAGCCGGAGTAAGCCGGCGCCGGGTCTCAACGCGCCGCCGCGCCCCCGGCCCCTCGGGCCGCGTGCGCACCCGCGCGGCGCCCGAAGAACGACCCCTCACCCAGTTGCGTGCCGCTGGCGTATCCCTTGCCATCCTGTGCGATGTTGGACGCGCACGCGCCGACCGCGTACAGGCCGGGCACCGCCGAGCCGTCGTCGCGCAGCACCTCCCCGTCCACCGACGTGGCCAGTCCCCCCACCGTGAAGCCGGCGTACATCGCCTTGCCCAGCGACATGTCGAACGCACCCCAGGGTCCTTTGTCTTGCGGCGCAAGGAATTCCGGCTGCTTGTGGAAGTCGGGGTCCTCGCCGCGCGCGGCGTGGCTGTTGTAGCGGTCCAGCGTCGCCTCCAGGTTGCCGGCCGGGATGCCGAGCGCGGCTTCCATCTCCGCGACGGTCTCCCAGCCGTCGATCAGCGGCACCAGCGGCATCTTGGGGTGCTCGAGGTGCGCCTCGTCGACGATCAGGAACGCCGCGCTGTCCGGCTGATCCATGATGAACCCGGCGGTGCGGGAGTGGTAGGAGTCCTCGGCGACGAACCGCTGGCCGAGTTTGTTCACCACGATCCCGGTCAACAGGATCGACGGCGGGTACGGCGGGGCGGTGATGAAGATCTGGTCCATGTGCTGGGTGGCGCCGCCGGCGGACACGCCCATCCGGATGCCCAGCCCGTCGTCGTAGGTGTTGCCGAGGACGAACGGCTTCTCGGCCAGCTTCGGCGTGTACTCGGCAACCATCTCCGGGTTCATCACGAATCCCCCGGCAGCGATGATCACCGACTTTGCCCTGATCGCACCGGTTTCGGAGAACTGCTTCCACAGCACGCCGGTGACGGCCCCGTCGCCGTCGACGACGAGCTGGGTGGCGCCGGTCTCGTACCGGACCTGCACGCCCAGGCTCGCGGCCCGCTTGAGCAGCAGCTCGATCACCATGCTGGCGCCGCCGGTGTCGCCGGGCACGGGCACCTTGTGCCCGCGCGGCGCCGGCACCGCCTGCTCCAAAAACGGCCACACCTTCTCGTTGCCGGTGAACATCAGCCCCTCGGTGTTGGGCTGGATCACCGCCTTGCCCGGGAAGTAGCTGCGCTCGAATTGAAAGCCCAGCGCCTCCAGCCAGTCGAAGTGCTCGACGCTGCCGTCGCAGTAGGCGCGAATCTTTTTGTGGTCCGGGTCCCGCGACACGGCGACCAGGTACTTGTACATTTCCCCGGGCGAGTCGGGGTGGCCGGTCGCCTGTTGCACCGCGGTCCCGCCCCCGAGGTAAAAGTGGCCTCCCGCAAGCGAAGTCGTGCCGCCGGCGGCGGCCGCACGCTCGAGCACCAGCACCCGCGCGCCGGCGGCCGCCGCGCTCACGGCCGCGCACCCGCCGCCGATACCGAAGCCGATCACCACAACGTCGACGTCATCCGACCACGACGTCACGGCGTCCGCGTCGATGGTGTCGGGAATCGAGGTGCTCACCGCTGCTCCCCTTTGATGTAGTCGTAGAACGCCCGCATCTCGGGTGAGACGTAGGCGATTTCGAGAAACGGCACTCCCGCCTGCGGCGCCGACAAATAGGCGAATTGGATGCCGCCGGGCATCACGCCCTGCTGCACCACCGCCGCACCCTGCTCGGTGGCCTCGGTCAGTGCGGCATCGAATTGCCCGGGGCTCTCGACCTCCATGCAGACGTGGTGCAGACCGGGCCCCGATTCCCGCAGAAAGTCACTATAGATGTTCTCCCCGCGCACCGGTGAGATCAGTTCCAGCTGCATGTCGCCGAGGTAGCTCAGCGAGATGCCGGCGACGAAATCCGCCGGCTTGCCGTGGTAGCTGCACGCGTCCGGAGCAAAGTGCACGTCTGGTATGCGCACCCATTTCCGGACGCCTAAGAGGCCGGTGAGGGCCGTTTCGGTGGCATCAAGGTCCTGGGTGACCCACGCGATCTGCGTCGGCGATTGAACGGGAAGGGGCATCGCAACGCAGGATATCCCAGCCCATCGCCGGCCAGAAGGGGCCCGACGGACTTTGCCGCCAGCGGGTCCTCGGGAACCGGAAACGCGCAATGAACACGTTCTAGTTCGCCGCGATCAGTGCTGGCTCAGCACGTCCACCAGCAACCGAAGCTGGGTGTCGAACACGGCCGCGGGGTCGGTCAGGGTGTCGGCGCCGTATTGCCCGAACACCTCGAGGCTGATGGCGCCCAGCACCCCGGCCCACAGCAGGAAGCACTTCGCGATGACCCGGTCGTCGCCGGGAAACCCGAATTCGTGGCGGATGCGTTCGAAGTCCGACGACATCGGTTGTGGCGCAAGGTCATTCGTAAGCCGGATGTCGCCGGTGGTGATCCCGGCCGCCACCGCGTCGAACAACGCCCCCACCACCCGGGTGCCCGCGGCGACCGTGCGGTCGGCCGGTGCGTGATATCCCGGCACGGGGCTGCCGTACAGCAGGGCCCAGCGGGCCGGGTGGGCGACCGCCCAGCGGCGCGCCGCGCGCGCGATGACGACGACGTCGTCGCTCCACAGCTCGCCCGCGGTCTCGCGGGCCCGATCCACCGCGTCGGCCAGGTCCGAATAGGCGTCCACCAGTAGCAGGGTGAGCAGCTCGTCGCGGCTGGCGACGTAGCGGTACACCGCCGAGGACACCATGCCCAGGTCGCGGGCTATCGCGCGGACGGACAGCCCGCCGGCCCCGCGCTCCACCAGCTGGCGGCGGCCGAGGTCGATGATGCGCGCCTCGATCTGCTCCCGCGATTGCTGGCGTTTGCCCACGCGCCCAGTCTGACACAACCGAGATCACTGCTCTTGCTTTTCCTGCGGCGGTGTGGCAGCGTGTCCGTCATAGAGAGCACCGCTCTCAAAACCCGTCGGGAGGACCACCATGGCCACGTATGAGGAACCGAACCGGGCGGCCCGCGCCGCCAACACGGTGATCCGCTGGCTCGCGGAGCTGGGCATCAGCATCGCCGGAACCCGCGCGCTGCGCGTCCGCGGACGAAAGAGCGGCAAGCCCCGCGCGGTGGTGGTCAACCTGCTGACCGTCGACGGCGTGGACTATCTCGTCTCGCCGCGCGGGAACACCCAGTGGGCGCGCAACGTGCGCGCGGCCGGCGTCGTCGAGGTCGGCCCGCGCTGGCGCCGCCGGCCGGCCCGGGCGGGCGAGCTCGACGACGCGGCCAAGCCCGAGCTGCTGCGGCGCTACCTGGACCGGTGGTACTGGCAGGTCAAGGACTACGTCGGCGGCCTGACGCCGGACTCCACCGAGGAGCAGCTGCTCGCCGGGGCTGCGCGGATCCCGGTGTTCGCGCTCGCGCCGGCCGGGTGAACGGGATCAGCCGAGATTGGTGCCCGCCCCCAGGTCCTGGCGGACCTGGTCGGAGGTCGCCCGCCACGACACCGCCGCGGGCAGGTCCCCCCAGACGCTGTTGAAAATCCCGACGATCTGCCCGGGGCCGCCGTTGGGCGCCAGGTACACCGGTCCCCCGGAATCGCCCCGCTGGCTCTGCACGCCGTGCGACATGGTGAACCACCCGTTGTTGACGCTCTCCACGGTCCCGCACGTCTCACCCGTGACGACGCCGAAGTGGCAGACGGCCTCGCCGGGCTGCAGCGCGGTGGCCGGGTTCGATTCGAGCGGCCGCCCGCCCGGCAGGATGTTGTTGGCCGTGACGCCGCTGTCCAGCACGATCGCCTCGTAGTCGGAGATCACCTGGTCGGTGGCCACCGTGGTGCCGCTGGGGGTGTTGTCGCGGAACGTGGCCAGCCGGCCGATGACGTTGTGGTCCCGGTCGAAGACGGTTCCATTGCCCCGGCAGTGGCCCGCGGTGAAGGCGATCTTCAGCGCGGGGTCGACATAGCCGAGCGTGCAGACGCGGTTGTCCTGGCGGATTTCCATGCCCGGAAACACCACCGGGCCGTCCGCCTTGGCCGCCGCGGGCGACAACCAGGATGCGAGTGCCGCGACGCAAGCCACAGAAGCCGACGCGGCCAGGGCGCGCATTGCCAGGCGGTCCACGATGAGCTCCGATCCGTCCGGGGAACATACCGACCCGCGGGGTTGAGGCTATGTCTTAACCGTCACCCCGCGTTGATCATTTCGTTATCGGACGGCCCGGCGTTACCCCGACGCGGCCAGCGGGGCCGCTTCGGCGGGTTGGCCGGCCGGCCGCGGCGCCCAGCCGGGCGGCCCGAAGACGTAGGCCAACCGGTCGCGCAGCCGGCTCGCCGATCGCCAGTCGCGGGCGATCGCGACGTATTCGCGGGTCTGCAGGTTCCAGATGTTGAACGTGTCGACCCGCTTGGTGAGCCCGTAGTGCGGGCGGAACGCCTCGGCCTGGAAGCTGCCGAACAGCCGGTCCCAGATGATCAGGATGCCGCCGTAGTTCTTGTCCAGGTACAGCTGGTCCATCCCGTGGTGCACGCGGTGGTGCGACGGGGTGTTGAAGACGAACTCGAACGGGCGGGGCAGCTTGTCGATGCGCTCGGTGTGGATCCAGAACTGGTAGATCAGGTTCACCGAGAACGCGAAGAACACCATCCACGGCGGAATCCCCAACAGCGGTAACGGGATCCACATCAGGATCTCGCCGCTGTTGTTCCACTTCTGGCGCAGCGCGGTGGCGAAGTTGTAGTACTCGCTGGAATGGTGGGCCTGGTGCGTCGCCCAGATCAGCCGCACCCGGTGCGCGAGGCGGTGATAGGCGTAGTACAGCAGGTCGACGCCCAGGATCGCGATGACCCACGTGTACCAGCGGGCCGGCGAGAGGTGCCACGGCGCCAGGTAGGCGTAGATCGCGGCGTAGCCGAACAGGGCCAGGGCTTTCCAGCCGGCCGTGGTGGCCACCGAAACCAGCCCCATCGAGATGCTGGCCATCGAGTCGCGGGTGAAGTGGGACCCGGAGGCGGGCCGGGCGCCCTCGAGCTGCTCCAGTTTGCGCGCGGCCGTCCACTCCAGGGCCAGTAGCAGCAGGAAAAACGGGATGGCGAACAGCACGGGGTCCCGCATCGGTGGTGGCAGTGCGGAGAAGAACCCGGCCGGGGTGGTCACACCGATAGATTACGACGTGTGAGCGGCCCGGAGCGCGTGGTGGTGATCGGCTCCGGCTTCGCGGGCTTGTGGGCGGCGCTCGGCGCCGCGCGGCGCCGCGACGAGCTGGGGGTGCCGGCGGGCACGATCGACATCACGGTGCTGAGCGCCCAACCCTGCCACGACATCCGGGTGCGCAACTACGAAGCCGACCTGGGCGACTGTCGCATCCCGCTGGCCGGCCTGCTCGATCCCGTCGGCGTCGCGCACGTCGCCACCGAGGTGACCGGCATCGACACCGTGGCACGCGCGGTCACCTCGGCCGACGGCGGCCGCTACCACTACGACCGGCTGGTGCTGGCCGCGGGCAGCCAGCTGGTCAGGCCCGCCGTGCCGGGGTTGCGCGAGTTCGGTTTCGACGTCGACACCTACGACGGTGCCGTGGCGCTGCAGCGCCACCTGCACGCCCTGGCCGGAGCGGCGCCGTCGCCGGCGGCGGCCACGGTCGTGGTGGTCGGCGCCGGGCTGACCGGGATCGAGACCGCCTGCGAGCTACCGGAGCGGCTGCGCGCCCTCTTCCCCGGCGTGCGCCCACGGGTGATCCTGATCGACCGCAACCCGGCGGTGGGCTCCGACATGGGCGCCGCCGCGCGGCCGGTGATCGAGCGGGCGTTGGCCGACGACGGCGTCGAGACCAGGACGGCGGCCGGCGTCGCCGAGATCACCGAGCGCGGCGTGGCGCTGACGACGGGCGAGCACCTGGCGGCGGCGACCGTGGTGTGGTGCGCGGGCATGCGGGCCAGCCCGCTGACCGAGCAGCTTCCCGTGCCGCGCGACCGGCTGGGCCGGGTGGAGGTCGACGACTGCTTGCGGGTGGTCGGCGTGCCCGCGGTTTTCGCCGCGGGCGACGTGGCCGCCGCCCGCATGGACGACGAGCACCTGTCGGTGATGTCGTGCCAGCACGGCCGCCCGATGGGCCGCTACGCGGGCTACAACGTCGTCAGCGACCTGCTCGGCCGCCCGCTGCTGGCGCTTCGGATCCCCTGGTACGTCACGGTTCTCGACCTCGGGCCGGCCGGCGCGGTCTACACCGAGGGGTGGGAGCGGGCGGTGGCCGCGACGGGCGCCCGGGCCAAGGCCACCAAGCGGACCATCAACACCCGCCGCATCTATCCCCCGCTGACCGGGAACCGGGAAGACCTGCTCGCCGCGGCCGCACCGGAGCTGCAGGCCCGGCCCTGACGACCCCGGCCGCTAGTCCGCCTGCGCCTGCTCACCCGCGTACCAGTGCACCGCGTAGATGCCCGGCTGCAGCGACAGCTCGGCGACCAGCCGCTCGAGGCGGGCCGGTGTGTGCCCGCCCATGAGCAGGTGCGCGGTCAGCGTGATGTTGCCGTCGTCGCCGGGTTGGCCGGTGTGGACGCCGCGCAGCGTGATGTCGTTGCTGGCGGTGTGCTGCACGATCTGGGCGCGGGCGTATTTGGCGGACTTGGGCCGGCAGACCACCTGGACCCGGTAGGGCTGCAGGCCCTCGTCCTCCTCGACGGTGCTGTCGTGGTCGATCAGCCGGCCCAGCGGGCGCCCGAACAGATGGATGACGACGACGGCGCCGGTGGCGATCAGCGCGAACAGCAGATGCCCGGAGGCGGCCAGCACGCCGACGGCGGCCGAGCACCACAGGGTGGCGGCGGTGTTGAGGCCGCGGACGTTGAAGCCCTCGCGCAGGATCACCCCGCCGCCGAGAAACCCGACCCCGGACACGACGTAGGACGCGACGCGGGTGGGGCTGCTGTCGTCGGTGACGACGGAGTACAGCACGAACAGCGTGGCGCCGGTGGCCACCAGGGCGTTGGTGCGCAGGCCGGCCATCCGTGCCCGCCACTGCCGCTCGAGGCCGATCAGCGCGCCGCAGCCCATTCCGACGGCCAGCCGCAGCGCGAAATCCGCGATGGTCATGGTGTGCATGGCGCCGGTCTTCCCTCCGATCGCACGACGGCGACGGCAGCAAAGCAGATCCGGGTTAACCGCACCTGGAGCCGAGACGAACCGGCGGTGCCGTGACGCCTCTGCGAGTGTTCGGCTAGCCCGACTTCGGCGTCAAGTGCTGGGGGCAGTAGCTGCTCGATGCGATCGCGGCGAACCGGGCCGCGGCGTCCATCGTCATCCCGGGATTTTGGTCCTTGACGTCGTGGACCACCTGCAGGCCCGTTGCGCCCTTGCTCATGAACCCGCACACGGCCCTGGCGGACGCGATGACTTGGCCCGGGCTGCTGTAGGTGAACCCGGCGTTTCCCAACGCGGCCAGAAAGGCGCCGTCGTCGCCTTCCGGCTCGCCGTAGGCCGGTGGCGCGAGGCCGATCGCGGCGATAACGCTGACCAGTGTTAGCAGCCGTTTCATGGCACTCAACCCGATTGCGCGCCGGGCACTGTGACCCTCGGCTTGTCGCCGGACACATGCACCGCGTGGATGCCGGGCTTCTTCGAAAGCCGTTCGAGCAGGGCGTCGAGTCCGGCCTTCTCGACGTTCCAGTGCTGCACCGCATCCGGTTCCTTCTGCAGCTTCGCGATGACATGGTCGAGTTTGACCGGCTCGACGGCCGCCTTGTCACCGGTGGCGCGGGCGCGGGCACCACTCCCGCTGAGAACCTGGGGGTACGCGCCTCCCAGCGCACCTCCGGTCATGGCCCCCAATGCCATCTGGCCGACCAGAGCGCCCGGGATGCCGGCGCCGGGGGCCGCGGCCAGGCTGGTCTCCGCCAACACGTTGGCGGCCATCCTGATCGTCGGGGTCGCCGACGCCCAGCTGGGCGGGACGGACAACTTGCCCACCACGTTCGCGTCGGCCATCCCGGCCGATACCGCCCTGGACAGGCCCGCCGGTTGCAGGCCCAGCCCCGCCCCCAGCGACGACTTCGGGAGGTCGAGGGCGCCCGGCGGTGGCTTCCAGAACATCTTGAACTCGGTCATGCCCAGGTTGACCGGGCTCATGCTGTCGTTGGCCACCGTGCTGAACCGGCCCATGTCGGCGAGTATCCCGAAGGTGTTCTGCCACGTCGCCCCGGCCACCGGTGAACCCGTGACGGTATTGAGCACCTGGTCCCAGAATGCCAGGTAGCCTCGCGACCCGTTCCCGATGGCCTCCAGCAACTGCGTGACGATGTCGGACGGGAAGGCCGCGGCCGCGGCGCTCGGCACGGCATTCGTCGCGGCGCTGCTGCCGCCGGCCAGACCGCTGGCCGCCTGGCCGCCGAGCCCCGCCGCATCGGTGGTCGGCGGCGGCTCGGTGAACGGGGTCAGCCGGGAGGCGGCCGCCGAGGAGGCGCCGTAGCCCAACATCGCGGTGGTGTCCTGTGCCCACATCTCCCCGTACTGGGCCTCGTTCGCGGCGATCGCGGCGGTGTTCTGCCCGAAGATGTTCGTTGTGACCAGCATCGCGAGTTGGGCGCGGTTCGCCGCGATCTCCGGCGGCGGCACCACCGCCGCGAAAGCGGTCTCGTAGGCGCTCGCGGCCGCGGTGGCTTGGTCGGCCGCCGCCTTGGCCTGCGCCGAGGTGGCCGACATCCACGCCACGTACGGCGCCGCCGCGGTCGCCATGGCGACGGACGACGGCCCCGTCCACGCCTCGTTGGCCAGGCCTTCGACGACCGCGCCGTAGGAGGCGGCCGTGGACTGCAGTTCAGCTGCCAACGCATCCCAGGCGGCGGCTGCCGTCAGCATCGGGCCCGAACCCGGACCGGCATATATCGCGGCCGAGATGATCTCGGGCGGCTGGAGTGCGGAACTCATTGCGGCACCTTCCCTTTCACCGGCCCTAGCGGGTCATTGACCATTGCGCCTCCCAGTTCCACGTGTCGAATCGCCCGTCTAGTCCGCCGGGATCACGATGATGGTGGCCGTGGCCGCGACGTCGTCCGCCACCGCGCCAACCGCGGCCCGGCCGCCACCGCTGGCGGTGCGCACGGCGGCGCCCGCCAGGGCGCGTCCGGCCAGGCTCGCCGCGGCCATTTCGCCGAACAGAGCACCCTCCGGCGCCGCGGAAACCGCCGGGGCCGCAGCCGAACTCGGGCCGGGCAGGACCGACGCGAGTGTCCTCATCACCGGGGCGGCCGTGACCCAGCCTTGCGGAACCGACAGCGACCCGACCAGGGTGGAGTGACCCATGGACCCCGCCGCCCCGCTTCCCGGGGCCGGCGTCAACTGGGAGATGTATCCCGTCCGGAGCGGCGCCAACGCGCCGGAGATGCCCTTGCCGCCGCTGAGCAGTTCGGCGACACCCGGCGCGTTTTGCGACAGGCCCAGCCCCTGCAGCGCGAACAGCCACCAGCCGCCGGGGAGGATGATTCCGCCGACGGGGCTGTAGGGCCCGGTGAGCACCGTGAAAAGCGGCCTGATATTCGATATGGCGGGATAGATGGCGTCGATGATCGATCCCACGGGCGTCGCCGCCATGGGGGTCGCGCCCAGGCCTTGCAGCACATTGGGCACCAGGTTGATCAGCTGAGAGAGCTGTGTCTGGATGTCCGTTACGGGCGCGGCGGCGGCTTGCGCGACGACCGCGGACTGGCGGGCCACCCCCGACGGATCGACGGTCTGCGGCGGCTCGGCGAACGGCGCCAGCTGCGTGGCCTCCGCCGACGAGCCGGCGTAGGCATACATCGCCACGGCATCCTGGGCCCACATTTCGGCGTAGTGCGCTTCGGTGGCGGCGATCGCCGGGGCATTCTGCCCGAAAATGTTTGTGGCGACCAGCGCCATCAGCAGGCTGCGGTTGGCCTCGATCACCGGCGGGGGCACCGTCGCCGCGAACGCGGCTTCGTATGCGGCCGCGGCGAGTTTGGCCTGCATGGCCGCCCGCTCCGCCTGCGCCGCCGTCGCTGTCATCCACGCCACATACGGGGTGACCGCGCCCACCATCGCCGCCGATGCCGGACCCTGCCAGGGTCCGACGCTCATCCCCTCGATGATCGAACCGTATGACGCTGCGCTGGAATGCAATTCGGCTGCCAACGTGTCCCAGGCCGCCGCGGCGGCCAACATCGGTCCCGAGCCCGCGCCGACGTACATCCGCCCCGAGTTGATCTCGGGCGGAAGCGCTCCGAAATCCACAAACACAACCGTTGCCTCCGGTTACCTATGACTCCGCGAGCGGGTTAGCAGTCTCGGGCTGTGCGGCGGGTAGCAACCAAACCGCCTAGGCGGCAACGCGATCCGCTCCGTGTCGGCGAAGCGGTTGCAGTCGCGCTGTGCGCACCGGCAGCGGCTACCGGTGACAGGCTGCGCGATCACAAAAGACATGGATTTCCTCCCTGAAAGACCATGTGGTCCATGCGGTTAGGAACCTACGATGGTGTGGCCCTCGTATTCCCTTTGGTTCCTTAGATGTCCGCCATGCTATCCACGGCCCCGGGGGCCGGCTGTCAACTGTGTGCGGTTCATATGAAACCCATCAGATCGACCTCTGATTCGGGCCGGTATCGGGCAATGGCGTCCCAATGCGCCGGCATCACATTGAAAACTCATACGGTGGCGCGTTCCCGGGCGAATAGCCGAAATGCAACAAATTGCATTTCGCGGCCGTCCCGCCGATGGCAAACCCGGCTTCTCAGGGAACTGGAACACCGGTGTTTAGCCAGTTAGTAGGCTTTTCGGCAAACGCGATACGGAGGTAAATCCCGCGATCGACGCCCCGGGTAAATGTTGACATGTGCTAATAACCACGTTGTCAACTGTGTTATTCGACATTGTCTGAGACTCGAATTTAGCTCCGGCGCGGATGACTCGTCGCACACCTCATGGGCGAAGAATTGCGGGTGCAGACGATCGTTCCGCGCCGCCGCCTTGTTCGGCAACACATCCAGTGCTGATGCTGCCGCAGGAGCCCAACGACGTTGCGGCAGGCACGATTTCGGCCTGGTAGGCCGATCCCTCACCGGGCAGTCGGTCCCGCCGTCATCGAGCGCCCCCGCCGCCGGATGGATGATCGTACTTCGAATCCTTTGGGAGGCAACTCTTTTAGCCGGCGGCCGGCGGGCGCGTGACGAAGGTGGGCCGGAAGCCATATTGGGGCACGGCGCGGCCCGACCCTTGGCCGCCGATCCCACCCACCGGCATCCCGGGCATGCCGGCCGCGCCTTGCGGAGCGATCATGGGCGTGCCCCCCATCGCGGAAGCCAGAGGGCTGTGCAGCGGTGCGGCGGCGGTCCAGCTCGGCGGCGCCGACAACGTGCCGATGGAGGCTGCCTTGCCGAAACCCGCCGACACGGTGCCGCCGAGTCCTCCGAGCCCACCCGCGCCGCCGAGCGGGCCGGCCAGCGTGCCGGTTACGGCCTGCCCGAGGGCGCCGCCGGACACACCCGCTGTTGCCCCACTGCCGCTCAACCCCATCAAGGGCGCGAGCGCGGTGACTGGTGCCATGCCGAGCCCGGTCGACGAGATGGTGTTCCAGAAATTCGAGTTGGGCTGCAACACGGACCAGATGTCGTTGCCCATGGATTGCGACCCAAGCGAGCCGAGAATTCCGGACGATCCGGGAACGGACGACGCGGCTTGCGTCGACGACGAGAGCCCTTGCAGCGTGGTCGGTATCGCGGACATCACCTGGGACAGCGTCGACTGCTGGGCGCTTGCCGGGGTGGCGAGCGCCTGGGTGACCGCCGCCGACTGCCCAGCCAGTCCGGAGGGGCTGGTGGTCTGCTGCGGACCGGTGAACTCGCTCAGTTGGGTCGCGACCGCCGAGGAGGCGGCATAGCCGTACATCGCGGCGGCGTCCTGGGCCCACATCTCGGCGTACTGCGCCTCGGTTGCAGCGATGGCCGGAGTGTTTTGACCCAGAATGTTGGTGGCGATCAGCGCCATCAGCTGAGCGCGGTTGGCCGCGATCACCGGCGGGGGCACCGTGGCGGCGAACGCGGCGTCGTAGGCCGCCGCGGCGGCCTCGGCCTGCGTAGCGGCCTGCTGGGCCTGCTCGGCCGTCGTGCCCAGCCACGCCACGTACGGCGCGGCCGCGGCCGACATGGACGCCGACGCCGGCCCGTGCCATTCTTCGCCGGTCAGCGCCGACAGCACCGATCCGTACGACATTGCGGTGGAACGCAATTCGGCGGCCAGCCCGTGCCATGCGGACGCGGCGGCCATCATCGGGCCCGAGCCCGCCCCCGAATACATCCGGCCGGAGTTGACTTCGGGCGGAAGCATTGCGAAGTCCAGTACGACGGTCATCGTCGGCCTCCTCGTCTAGCTCACCACGATGGTGTTGGCTGCTTCGGTGGCCGCATACGAGCCGGCAACCGCGCACAAGGTCGCGGTGAACAGCTCGTGAGCGGCCATCGCTGGTGCGCCCGCGGCCGGACAGACCGCGGCGGGGGCGCTGAATTGTGTTGCCGTCGAGGCTGATACCTCGGCGGCGCGACCGGTAGCGCGGGCCAGCACAGCTGGGCGCGCAGTGACAAACGACATCGGATTCTCCTCACGCGAACAGGGGGACCGAACCCGGGACTCGCGGGGAGTTCTGGCTACTTTCCGCGCACTTCAGGGGCGCAGCCCGCGAGGCGGGCACGAGCGAACGGATGCCTGTCGGGAGAAACCGTTCAGACGCTCAGAAAGGGGCCGGGTTCGGATCGAGACGAAATGGTCGATCTGGAATACGGACTGTCGTCGAGACTCATTTCGCTCTCACCTCCTCGCGGCCTGGGCATACGGGGATGCCGGTCTACGTGCACACGGGGAGAAGGGTCCGGAAAAAGCCCGGACGCGACACCCCTCTCGTCAGAGCTTTGGCACCACACGGCGTATCCCGCTCGCTGAAGAGCCGGAAGCCACTTGGGCTCAACCCTTAAGCCGGGAAGAGCTGTCCTGACCCTGGGCGTCTTTCGACGTTCGAGGTCAGTGGCCTGTATCCGTGCAGACGCCTCACCTACCGAGGTGCTTGCACAGGCCATCGTGGCATCGAAGCGCAAGCCAGTCAAGCTCGCTGCCACACGCTTGCAACAGATTTGGCTGAGCCGGACCGGTCAGGTGGTCTTTTTCTCGGCCACCGCCGCGCCGAGGCCCTCGGCGAGATCCTCGGCCGTCAGTTCCTTGAACCGCAACAGCTGGGCCTCGCTGAAATCGCTGAGATCGCTGGCCAACACCGCGTCCAGGTCCTCGTCGTCCAGGCGGAAACTGCGGTGATCGCGCGCCTTTTCCACCACGTTGCGCACGAAGCCGGCATTGCCCAGGGTGTCGATGCCGCGGATCAGGTCCCCGTCTTCGGAGTAGCTCTCGTCGACGTAGAACCTGGTGTACGACGGCAGCAACGCCTCGGCGGCGTCGTCGGCGATGACGTCCTCGTTCTCCCGGCCCATCAGCTTGGTCAGCGCGACAAGCTCGTCGGGCGTGTAGCTGAAGAACTCGATAACGGTCGAAAAGCGCCGTCGCAGACCCTGATTCACCTCGAGCATCTTGTCCATGGCCTTGGCGTAGCCCGCGCCGAAGACCACCAGCTCGTCGCGATGGTTCTCCATGTACAGCAGCAGCGTGTTGATGATCGCGTTGCCGTACGGGTCACCCTGGTGGTAGCCCGTCTCGTGCAGGGTGTGCATCTCGTCGAAGAACACCGCCCCACCCAGCGCGCCCTCGAGCATCTCCTCGGTGTTCTTCTCGGCGTCGGCCATGTACCGGCCCAGCAGCTTGGTGCGGCTGGTCTCCACCACCACGGGCTTGCGTAACACCGTGAGCCCGCACAGCTGCTTGGAGAACGCCCGCGCCACCGACGTCTTGCCGGTCCCGGGCGGCCCCAGCAACAGGGTGTGGCGCGACGTCACCGGCACCGGGAGGCCCATCTTGGCGCGGGCAAGGTTCACCTTGGTGGTCGACTTGATGAGCTTGATTTCCCGTTTGGCCCGTTCCATGCCCAGCATCGCGTTGAGCTCGGCGTCCCCTTCGGCCAGGTACTTGGCGGCCTCCTGCGCGTGGCGGGCGGCCTCGGTCTGCGCGCGGCTGGGCGCGCTGTCGGGGTCCCACGGATTGGTGCGGGCCTCGATGGTCTCCGGGTCGGTCAGCACCAGCCGGTAGTTGGGGTTGTCCAGGGCTTCCCTGGCCGGGCCGAACTTCGGATCCCGCGAGTACACCCGCCGCAACAACTCCACGGCCTCCTCCTCGCGGCCGACGTGGCGCAGGCACATGCCCTGGGTGTACAGCGCGATGTTGGCGGCGCCGGGAACCCGGTCGCCCTCGACGGCGGCCTCGCCGCGCCGAAAGGCCTCCTCGAAGACCCCCAGTGACGCCAGCGCCGTCGTGGCCATCGCCGCGCCGGCGGCCTTCAATTCGGGATGCCGCCAGGTCTTTCCCTCGGGGAACGCGAGCAGCACGTCCGGCCAGCGCCCGGTGCGGAAATACAGCACGCCCCGCACGTAGCTGACCACTTCCTCGTCGAACGGGTGCCGGGGCTCCACGCCGTCGAGCAGGCGGGCCGCTTCCTCGTAGCGCTTCGCCTCGGCCAGCACCGCGGCGTACGCACACGCCAGCGACTCCACGCTGGTGACGGCCAGGCGCAGGAACAGACCGTCGGAGACCTCGGGCCGAAACTGCAGATCGGTGACGCCGAGGCGGCGGGTTTCCCAGCCGAACGTCCGGACCGCCGCCCACGCGCCGGCGAGCACGTCGATACTTTGGTCGCCGGCCAGGATCCGGGCCAGCCAGCCGTCGCACATCCCCGGATCGAGCGTGGTCGCCGTGGTGAACATCTGCGCGGCCACCTGCGGGTTGTGGCTGGGCTGCAGCCCGTTCACCGAGATGCCCGACGCCAGTAGGCCGGCGACCATGGCGTTGCGGGCGTCTTCGGCGGTGGATTGGGAGCGCGTCATTGCGCTGCGGGCGCGCTTGCCGCGCTCTCGCGAAGCTGACCGACCGACAGCACGAGATCGTCGTCGCCGAGCAACGGACGGCTGGGCACGGTCAACAGCACGCGGGCCGCCGGGGCGGGCAGGCTGGCGCGAACCGCCGCCAGTTGGCGGCCGGTGAGCCGGTTGAGTCCCGACCAGACGCTTCTGGGCAGCCGGCGCTCGCTGTGGTAGCGCACCCAGGCGGACAGCTGGGGCCGGCCGCCCCGGGTGACGAGCCTGATCGTGATCACCGCGGCACCCACGTCGGGTGCGAGCAGGTCCTCGAGGGTCTCGGTGGTGATGTCGGTGGGCGTCAGCCAGAAGCTGGCGGCGAACCCGTTGAAGTGCTTGAGGTGCCGCCAGCCGGGGCGGCTCCAGGTCGGTTCCAGATCGGCCAGCACGGCGCTGTCGACCTCGGCGAGCTCGTCGGCGGTCAGCGGCCTGGCCGAGCAGTTGTGGCCGTCGAGATCCTGGGCGAGCCGCTCGGTGGCCGCCGCCAGCGTCGAGGCGAGCGAATCGCGGGCCGCGACGGCCGCGACGTTGCGCTGGGGGTTCATCCGCAGCACCAGCCAGGTGCGGCGCACGTAGGTGGCGGGTTCGTCACTGACCAGGCCCCACTCCTCGGGCCCCCAGTCGTCCAACTTGGATTTCTCGGCGGCTCTGACGTCCGGGCCGCCGCGGCGCACCTTCATCGACACGATGTCGATGCCGTCGAGGTGAATGTCGAACTGGCGCAAGCCATCCGCGACCGCGTCGACCGACAGGACGCCCGCCTTGGTCCGGTGCCGGTGGCGTCCGGCGTCGTCGTCCCCGCCGTCCACGGCGATCACCGTCACCAGGTGACCCTCATACTGGCGCACGCCGACCGTGTCGCGCCCGAAGCGGCGCTGGTGGTCGATAGCGGGCGTGCAGCCCGCCGTCAGCGCGGTGCCCGGGTCGGCCGACCAGTCCCACAGCCAGGTGGCCAGGCCCGAGGTCACGGTCAGCCCGTGGTGGGTGACCAGCGACAACAGCGTCACCAATGTCGCCAGGCCGACACCCACCCAGAACGCGATGCGGTGCTCGCCCTGCCACGACGCCGGGCAGTGGCTGGCCACCAGCATGATCAGGACGTCGATCAGGAACACCGCGGTGACCCGCGGCCACGACAAGGACAATCCAAAACTGCGCTGAGCCTTCATTGGTTTCGCTGCTCCGACCTCATTGCTGCTTACGTGTCCGCTTGATGAACATCGCTATACCGAACACGGCGCCACCGATCAGCAGAGCTGCGGTCAACCCTCCGGCTGCCACCCATACTGGCACCATATCGCGGGGCGGGGCCGCTTTCGGGAGGTTCAGCGGCGCCGACAGTTGCTGCGGAGGCTTGGCCGGCCCGTCGGGTACGTCCCAGGTCAGGGCCGCGACCGGGTCGATGACGCCGTGGCCGACCTGGTTGTCCACCCCGCGCGCCGGCGCCCTGGCGGTGCGTTCCAGCCGGTTGATGATCTGGTACGCCGATAGCTGCGGATACTTGGCGCGGACCAGGGCTGCCACCCCGGACACGATCGCGGTCGAGAAGCTGGTGCCGGCCGGGACCAGCAGGGTGTTGTCCGGGCCGTCGATCGCATTGATCAGGCCGTCGTCGCGGGGCGACAGCCCGATGACGTCGCTGCCGGGCGCGGCGATGCCCAGCCAAGGGCCGGCCACGCTCGACGAGCCCTGCCCGCCGTTCTGGGTGAGCGGCCGACCCTCGGTGTCGACCGCGCCGACCGTCAGGACGTAGTCGCTGAACCAGGACGGCGTCACCACGGTGGTGACACCGCTCCAGCCGCGGGGATCCTTGGGCTGCATGGGATCGTAGGCCGGGTTCTGCTTGCAGTCCTTCTTGCTGGTGTCGCCGGCCGCGGCGACGATGACGACGTTCTTGTCGACGGCCGCGTAGCGCACCGCGGCGCCCAGCGAGCGCTGGTCGACGACGTTGCGCGCGCTCATGCAGTTCACGTCGGAGATGTTGATGACGGTCGCGCCCATGTTGGCGGCGTGCACGATCGCCCGCGCCATGGTCTCGACGTCGTCGATCTTGGCCCGGGTCTGCGGGTCCTCGTCGCCGGTGTAGGCGTCCTTGAGGCCGAAGGCCTGGCTGGACTGGCGGATCGAGATGATGTCGACGTCCGGGGCGATGCCGCTGTAGGCGTCGGGCGGCGGCGGCGGCTTGGGCGGGTCGAGCGGGACGGCCGGATGAGCGGGGTTGTCAATGCCCACGATCTGGCGGCCGCCAACGTAGCTGGGGATCGTCACCGTGCCCGGCCCGCCGTGGTTGGCCGACGGGGCCTGCGCGGGCGGGGGTGCAGGCGGCGCAGGCGCCGCGGGCGGTGCCCCGAACGGCCCGGCGGGCCCGGGCGGTGGCGGTTCCGTCGGGGGCACCATCGTCACCGTCTGCGGCAACGGCGACAACGTCACCGTCTGCGGCGGCGGGGCTTTCGGGGGCGGCTCGGTGGTGGGGATGGTGACCGGCTTGCGCGGCGCCGCCGGCGGTGCGGCCGCCCCGTTGGCCGGGGCTGCGCCGATCATCGACGCCACGATGGTCCCGTGCGCGTCGCAGTCCGACAGCCCGTCCCCCGACATGATGTAGTCGCCACCGGGGATCAGGTGCGGAAACCTGGGGTGCGGGGTCACGCCGGTGTCGATGACGGCTACCTTCTGCCCGGCGCCGCGCCCGAACTGCCATGCCTCCTGCAGGTTCAGCATGTCCATGTACTTCGGCGGCAACCGGAAGTCGGTGCCCGGTATCACGCCGACCTCGGTGCAGTAGGAGTTCTGCTTCATCGGCGCCGGCGGCGCGGGCGTGCCGTCGGGCGGCACTGCGGCAGGATCAATCGGCGGGGGTGAAATCGCGGACGCCGGCGGCAGCCCGGCCAACGCACCCGAGGTCAACAGGAGCGCGGCGACGGCGGCCCGGGCTGCGCGCGAACGCCGCACCGTGCCGCTAGCGGTAACGGATCGCCGCATAGACGTTCATCAGCCACAACGCCAGCGGGAAGATCGGCATCAGGCAGAGGTATTCGATCCATTCCACGAATTTGCGGAACAGCGGGCTGTAGATGGTGTTGGGCACGACCGCCGCGGCCGTCATGCCCGCCGCGGGCAGCAGGACCAGGATGGCCACGCAGATCGACACCGCCAGCGGCGAGTGCAGCCCCACCGCGTACCGCACCACCACCGCGGCGACGATGATCACCGACGTCGCGGCCAGCGTGATCGCCTGCCAGCGGTCCACGTAGGAGCGGCCGCGCAGCATCAGGAACCCGGCAGTGAAGCCGGCCAGCAGCAGCGGTAGCCAGCGCTCGCCGGTGTGCGGGTTCGACAGCGCGGTCAGCGAGACCACCACCAGCACGCCGAGTCCGAACAGCAGGCCGGTCAGGAACGAGCGGGCCCGTTCGGCCTGCAGCACCACGTCGCGCACCGACGCGGGTCCCTCCAGGACGGGGGCGCCGCCGTCGGGGCGCACCACCGTGGTGGGCAGGTCGGGTCGCGCCTCGAACACCCACCGGCTGGTGGCCGACGGGAAGACGGGCAGCCGGATGCCGGCCAGCCGGCGCGACAGCGCCGGTGCGGCGTGGTAGGCCAGCACGCAGACCAGCACGACACAGGTGAAGTTGGTGACCGCGCTGGTCATCGCGACCATGCGCGACAGGCTGGCGATCGCGGTGACCACGCTGATCGTGATGATCGCGGTGTAGATGCCCAGCCGGCGGCCGGTGAAGCGCAGCGCCAGCGCCGCGGCGATGGTCAGGACGCCGAAGCCCAGCACCGCCTGGGGGGAGCCGACGCCGCCCGGCGGCGCCGAGGCCGCGGCCACGGTGAGCGGCGCGAGGCCGCTCAGCAGGATGGTGTCGGCGACGAGGCGCTCCGACTGCGTCTTCGCCCGCATGGCCATCATGATCGCCACCGCCAGGACGATCGCGGCGATGATTGCGGTGTAGACCGTGGGCAGCCAGGAGTTGTGGTGCCACCGCCACCACGCCAGCAGCGCCGACGCCGCGACGACCCCCACCGCGACCATCGAGGCGCCCACCTGGACCGCGACGGTCGGGTCGATCGCGGCGAACCGCTTGCTCAAGTTTGCCGAGACCGCGGTCGAGATGTGCTCGATGACCTGGGACCGGTGCTCGGTGTCGGGCAGGAACCGGATCCACAGCCGGTCGCCGTCGTAGACGTCCTGCTCGGTCAGGGACTGGGTGGCGCGCAGCGGCGTGCCGTCGACCAGGCAGAGCGCCCACCGGCCGCGGCCGGTGGCCTCCAGCGGGGTCTCGCCGAGTTCCCGCAGCCGGCTGTTGACCACTTTCAACAGGGGCTCGGTCATCACCGAAACCGGGGCGTTGGCGTCCAGCAGGACGCCGACCTGGACCCCCTCGCCGGCCATCACGCCGACCACCACCGCCCGGGGCTGCGAGATCCCCTCGATGTCTGCCTGTAGGGCGTCAGCTACACCTACCGCGGTCATCGCCCTGCACCCCCTGCCCTGGTGTTATTCCGCGTTGCCAGGCGGGCGGCGGTCCCGGTCGCTGCACGCGCCGGGGCGCCGCGGGCCCCCGTCAGGTGCAGCACTAGTTCGGTTTTCATCTGCCTCGCCTTGCGCTACGGAGTTGTGGTGACACTGCTGTGAATATTTGCTGATGATTCTAGAGAAGTATGCCGTCTTCGCATCCCGGCCGCATGCGGTCTGCAAAAGCGTTGGTGAAGTTTATGTTTCACGCGTATGTCAAACCCTGCTGTGCGTTTTCCATTCGCCGTAGGGCAGCGTGTCCAGCACGGTCTTGACGCCCACCTGCACCAGTTGCGGTGTCGCCGGGCAGATCGCCAGCCACGCCTCCCCCGAACCCGCGGTGCGCGCCTGCTGGTAGAGCGCGATGCGGCCGCCCGAACCGTCCTTGAGCGACAGCACCGAGGCGCTCGGGCCCTTGGCGTCGTCGCGGTACTGACGGGCGTACACGGCGACCTCGGCCGCCGGGTCGGACAGGGCCTGTCCGAGCGCGGCGACGGTGGAGGCGCTGATGCCCATCCGCCGCAGGTCGCCGCCGGAGAATACGTTGAAACCGGACTCCTGCCAGGACTTCGTCGCCTCCAGCATCTCCTCCAGCGGCACGTTGACCGCGTTGATCGCGGCGGGCTCCGCGTGGTGAATCGACTCCAGACCGTCGATCACCAGGGATGCGATCGAGGCGCTGTCGGCGACGGCGACGTCGTCGACGGTGATGTCGCTGCCGACGCGCACGGCCGACACCCAGTGCTGGCCGCGGCGGGCCAGGACCACCCGGAACTCGTTCTCGGGGATGTCGCGCGAACCGGGCGGCTGGTTTTCCTCCTCGACGACGCCGTAGAGCAGCTTGCCGCGGGAGAGCAGCGCCACGACCTCGAGGTCGGGCGCGGCGAGGACCCTCATCCGCGCGGCGACCTGCTCCTGCACCTCGTCGCCGACGACGATGCCCTGCTCGCGCATCACCGCCATCCCGGGGTGTTCGTTGAGCCAGTCGTTCGAGTCCGTCGAGACGAACGGCCGGCAGCGCAACTCCGGTGCGACGTGCCGAATGTCGAGCAGCGCCTGAAGCATCCAGAAGCCGTCGACGTTGACGGTGATGTCGGTGCGGGTGCTCTGCGGGTCCATCAATACCTCAGTAATCGAAAGTGGTTCGGAGTCGGTCGGAAACTGCAGGACGCGGCAGCACACCGACGTGTGCTGCCGCGCCTGAAGTTGGGAGTTAGGCCCAGCTGGACCCGACGGCGCTGTCGGTGCTGGCCATGTTGCTGCCGGCGCTTTGCACCTTCTGGCCGTGGGCGTTGGCCTGCTCGTAGATCACCTGGAAGTTACGACCCAACTGGGTGATGAACTCCTGGCAGGCCACCGAACCGGCGCCACCCCAAAAGTCACCGGCAGCCAGCACATCGCGCACGATGGCCTGGTGCTCGGCCTCCAACGACGCGGCCTGCGCACGAATCAACGCGCCGTGGGCATCCACATCGCCAAACTGATAATTGATTGTCATGTTTGCGTCCTCCTGAAATAAAAGAGTGAGACCCGGCGCTAGCTGCCGAGGATTTGCTGCGAAGTCTGCTCTTGCTGCTCGTAGTTGTTCGCGTCGCGCACCAGGCCATCACGCACCCCGTGCAGCATGTTCACGATGTTGCGAAACGCCTGATTCATCTGACCCATCGTGTCGTAGGACGTCGCCTGCGCCGTACCACTCCAGCCGGCACCGGCGATGTTCATCGACGACGCCCACATCTTGCGGGCCTCGTCCTCCACGGTCTGCGCGTGGACCTCGAAACGACCCGCCATCGCCCGCATCTCATGCGGGTCAGTCATAAAACGAGTTGCCATGTTGGCTTGTCTCCTTGCTTGTCGGTAATTCTCGGTGATCTGTTTTCAGTTGTGTCGAGCTCGGCCCTGCGCTGGCGCGCCGAGCCGAATGAGCAAAGATTTGGTCCCCCCTGCCGCCGGACGGCGGCCGAGTGAATGTCCGTCCCAGGCCGGGATCGCCCGACCGATCAGTGGGCGGCGGCCGCGTTGGCGGCTTCGGTCGCGGCGTAGGAACCCGAACTGATGCCCAGGGTGTTCACGAATTGCTCGTGAATCGCGGCGGCCTGGGCGCTGACGGCCTGATACATCTGCGCGTGCGCGGCGAACTGGGCGGCGGTCAGCGCCGACACCTCGTCGGCGGCGGCGGGCACGACCCCGGTGGTAGGCGCGGCTGCGGCGGCGTTCTGGGCGCTCAGCGCCGAACCGATCCCCTGCAGGCTCCCGGCTGCCGCGGCCAGCGCCTCCGGCTGTGTGGTCACGAACGACATAACTTTTCCCTCCTAGATCGCCTCCGGCACCGCTACTGTGCACGAGAGTAGATGACAACGTCCGTCTCAAGCTGGGTCCGGGCCACCCGTTAGCAAATGTTCACTCGATGGCACGGCAAATTCACTTTTGGTAACGACACAGTAACAGCGTCCGGCCCCGGACGCTGCCCTTCACAGGACCGTCACAGCAAACCGTGAGGGCGAACCCGCGGAAGGGGCCGGGGCAAGCCTGCTGGCCTGCACGGATGGATGGTATCACCGGCACGGCCAAAACGCGTGGGAGCAAATAGGAGAACGGTCGCTCGCAGCGCGGATCGGCACGCCCGCAAGTGCCGGTGGCCGGCGCGGTGTTCCGCACCGACCCGGCCCGGTGCCGGCGCGGGGTAAAAATCCGGTCGCGGATAAGGCCCGCGGGCCCGCGAGGTGCGGTCACGGGCCGTCGCTAGCCGCCGAGGGGGGGCCGCGCCATGACGGTCGGGCGGAACCCGTACCGGGGGCCGGCACCGTGGGAACCGCCGCCGCCCGCGCCGGCCAGCGGCATGCCGCCCAGCAGGTTTCCGGGCCCCGCGGCGGCCTCCGGCGCCGCGCTGATGCTGCTCACCGGGATGGCGGCGGCGTGCGGCACCGCGGGCGCGGCCCCCGCCCATGCGGCCGGTACCGACAACTTGCCGATCGAGGCCGCGCTGCCCAGATGGGCCGCCGCGCCGGCGCCGCCGCCCAGCAGGCCGCCCAGCCCCGGCAGGCCTTTGGGGACGGCGGCCGCGGCCCCCGCCGCGGGGGCGCTGATGAGCCCGAGGCTCTTGGCGACCTGTACGAAGTTGTTGCCCATGCCGATGCTGAAGTACGGCAGGCCCTCGGTGTTGTAGATCAGGCCCGCGAACGGGGTGTAGCCGTTGGCCAGCGCCCCCAGGTTGGTGGGCAGCGTGGACTGCCCGCTCAGCAGGAACCACACCTCCTGCAGCAGCGGGTTGGACGACGATGTGGCGGCCGCGGTCGGCGTGGCCAACTGGCCCAGCTGGCCTTGGATCTGGGAGAGGTAGCCCTGCAGGGTCTGCTGCAGCGAGCCGGCCGGGGTGGCCTGCGCGGCGGCGACCGCGGCGCTCTGGGTGCCCGAGGCGGCCTGGTTGGTGATCGTCGGGGCGCTTTGATACGGCGTCACCTTGGCGGCCGTCGCCGACTGGCCGGCGTAGCTGTACATCGCCGCCGCGTTCTGCGCCCAGAACTCGGCGTACTGGGCCTCCAACTGCGCGATGACGCCGTTGTTCTGGCCCAGCACGTTGGTCGCCGTGGCCTGGGTGAGCTCCGTGCGGTTGGCCGCGATGAGCGGCGGCGGCGTCACGGAGGCGAGCACGGTCTCGTAGGCCGCCGCGGCCGACTGCGCCTGGGCGGCGGCCTCCTCGGCCTGCGCGGCGGTGGTGGTCATCCACGTCACGTACGGCTGCACCGCCGTGGCCATCGACGCCGACGCCGGCCCCAGCCACTCCTCGCTGGACAGCGACGTGATCAGCTTGTCGTAGCCTGCGGCCGCCGAATTCAGTTCGGCCGCAATGCCATTCCAGGCCGAGGCCGCCGCCACCAACGACGTCGAGCCCGGACCCGCATAGATCTGCGCGGAGGTGACCTCCGGAGGCAGCGCACCCAAATCGATTGTCATGTCCTCATCTCCTAGCCGGCCGCGGCCGCGTTGGCCGCCTCGGTCGCCGCGTACGACCCCGAACTGATGCCCAGGGTGTTGACGAACATCTCGTGGATTGCCGCAGCCTGGGCGCTGACGGCCTGATACATCTGGGCATGCGCGGCGAACTGCGCCGCCGTCAGCGCCGACACCTCGTCGGCGGCCGCCGGGACCACTCCCGTCGTCGGGGCCGCCGCCGCGGCGTTCTGGGCGCTCAGCGCCGAGCCGATGCCCTGCAGGCTGCCCGCCGCGGCTGCCAGCGCCTCGGGTTGCGTTGTCACGAACGACATGTGCTCTCCTCCTCGAATTTCATGGCCCTTGGACGGACGCGCCTCCTGGTCATCCGGCCGACGGCGGCCGGGCCAGCACGCTGTAGCGGAACCCGTATTTGTTGGTGTAGCCGTAGCCCGCGGTGCGGCGCGCGACGCCGCCGGGCGGGATGCCCCGCAGCACGGCGTTGCTGCCCGGCGCGGCCCCGGCGCCGGCCTGTAGGGGGGCCGCCTCCTCGGCCGCCGCCAGCGTGACGCCCGCCTCCGACGTCGGCGTCGTCCAATTCGCCGGGACCGACAGCAGCCCGACCTTGCCGGCCTGCCCCGCGCCCGCCGACACCGCCGCGCTGGTGTGGGCGCCCGCGGCGCCGCCGCCCACGGTGCCCAGGTGCAGGCCGGCGAACTGTGGCGTCGGGTACCAGGCACCGCCCGAACCGGCCGTCGTACCGGTACCGAACGTCAGCTGCTGGCTGATGGACACGGCGGACTGGCCCATGCCCACCCCGAAATAGGCCTGCAGGGTGTTCTTGAGGATCGGGGTGTACTGGCTGGAGGCCAGCCCCAGCCAGTTGTTGGTCGGGGTCGGCAACCCGTAGGTCAGGAAGTCCTTGAGCTGGCTCTCCAACATCGAAAACGGCCACGTCGACGAGATCCCCGTCGAAAGTTGTTGCAGCGCTTGGGGAACCGTGGCGGCCGGGAGGAGTTGGGTGACGGCGGCAGCCGTCTGGCCGGAGCTGCCGGCCGGTTCGGCGACGGCCTGGGCCACCGCGAGGCCCTGGCCGGCGATCCCCTCCGGGGTGGTGGTGTTCGGCGGCGGTTGATAGGGGGTCAGCTGCGCGGCCGTCGCCGACGCGGCGGCGTAGCCGTACATGGCGGAGGCGTCCTGGGCCCACATCTCCATGTAGTGGGCCTCGGTGGCCATGATCGCCGGCGTGTTCTGGCCGAAGAAGTTGGTCGCGACCAGCGTCATCAACAGCAGCCGGTTGGCCGCGATCACCGGGGGCGGCACGGTCATCGCGAAAGCGGTCTCGAAAGCGGCGGCCGCCGCGCGCGCCTGGCCGGCGCTCTCCTCGGCCAGCCCGGCCGCCGCGCCGAGCCAGCCGACGTAGGGCGTGATCGCCGCCAGCATCGTCGACGCCGAGGGCCCCACCCAGGGCGCGCTGATGAGCTCCGTGAGCACCGAGTTGTAGCTGCCGGCCGCGGTCGCCAGCTCCGCCGCCAACTCGTCCCAGGCCGTCGCGGCAACCATGATCGACTCGGCCCCCGGGCCCGCATAGATACGACCGGAATTGATTTCGGGCGCTAGCGCTCCGAAGTCGAACACCGTGTCCTCCTCAGTTGGCCGTGATTGCGTGGGCAATCGCGTCGGACGGGGCGAAAGCATGGTGGGCGCGGTCACAACTCTGTGGACCAGCAAACCCATTTCCGGGGAGCGTCAACACCTTGCGGCCCGGCTCGGTCGGCCGGGACAGGCCCCGTGCTGCCAGGATTCTCGGACGTCTGGCCAGGAACGAAATGCGCAATTTGCCTCGTCTACCCCGCTGTCAGCAACCGAGCGACAGCTCTTGGTGCCTGAACTGCCGCTCGCAAGCGACATTAGCTGGTCATGGCTGACACGCCGACCCACGACGCCAAGTGTTTACAACTGGCAAACCAATGTTCATTCCAGGTCAGCCGCCGTTCACAAGCGGCCGCCCAGTGTTCACGCGCAGTTTGCCCAACAAGTCGCCCGGGGGCGGCCGCTACTCCTCGTCGATCAGCAGCGCCATCTCCGGACAGGCGGCCACGCCGTCGCGGGTAAGCCGCTCGTCTTGCGGCCGCACCTCGCGCTCCTCGAGGATCGAATAGCCCGAGTCGTCGATCGGGAAGAGGTCGGGATCCACCGCGTAGCACTGGGCGTGGCCGACACATCTGGACTTTTCGAGGCGAACCTTCACGCGCGGTCCTTCGACGACGGTTCGGGGTTGTGCCGGTCCACTCTACCGACGCGGGGACGGTCGCGAGCGCGGCCGAGGCCGCCGGTTGGGTGGTCGCCAACGCCATGTGTCGCCTCCTCGAATCTCGCCGGCCTCCGACTGTGCGTCACGTTAGTTCGCGGCGGCCGATCGGCAATCGGACGAACTCGGCGGTCAGCCGGCGGGCGCGCGCCGTCCGCCTCCCGGCCCGGGCGCCGGTGCGGCGGCGGCGCCTGCCCGCGCGCGCGTGGCAGGGCGATGTCGGCGGCCGTGAGCTGCGATAACCGGCCCGCGGCCCACCGATCGACCCGCGGCGACGCCGCCGCGCGGCTCCCGCCGGCGCGCAGGGCCGGGGCGCCCGCGGCCGGCGCGCGCAATAAAATCCCGTCGCGGATAAAGCCCTCTTGAGCGCCGTTTTCGCGGACTCCTGCGAGGGGTGGGCGACACGAGTGGTCGGCCTGTGCCCCGCGTGCAATATTGGTGTGCCACCGATAGACAATTCACGAAAGCCGAACGGACACGCGGAGTTCAGACCCATGAGCACTCTCGGTGCCGGCCAGCCGGGCGCCTTCCACCTCCCGCGGCTCGAATACTCCAAGTTGCCGATGGCCGCCGACCGGGGCGTCGGGTGGAAGGCGTTGCGGGACGCCGGACCGGTGGTGTTCATGAACGGCCACTACTACCTCACCCGGCGCGAGGACGTCCTTGCCGCGCTGCGCAACCCGGAGGTCTTCTCGTCACGGTTGGCGCTGCAACCGCCCGGCAGCCCGCTGCCGGTGGTGCCGCTGGCGTTCGACCCCCCGGAGCACACCCGATACCGCAAGATCCTGCAGCCGTATTTCAGTCCACAGGGGCTGAGCGAGTCCAGGCCCGTGCTGGCGCGTCACGCCGCCGGGATGATCGCAGCGCTTGCCGCACAGGGCGAGTGCGACGCGATGGCGGATTTCGCGAACCTGTACCCCTTCCAGGTCTTCCTCGATCTCTACGGGCTGCCGGTCGAAGACCGGGACCGCATCATCGAGTGGAAGGACGCCATCGTCGGCGACCGGCCCTACTCGACGCGGGCCGACCTCGAGAAGGCGGGCGAGCTGTTGGCGTATCTCACCGACGCGATCGCACAGCGCCGGGCGAGCCCGGGCCCGGACATGCTGTCCCGCGTGATGACCGGCGAGGGCGACTTCAGCGATCTCGAGCTGCTGGGCATGAGCCACCTGTTGATCCTGGCGGGCCTGGACACGGTGACCGCGGCCATCGGGTTCTCGCTGTTCGAACTCGCGCGCCGGCCGCAGCTGCGCGACTCGCTGCGCGACAACCCGGGGCAGATCAGGCCTTTCATCGAAGAGATCGTCCGGCTGGAGCCCTCCGCGCCGGTGGCGCCGAGGGTGACGACGCAGATGGTCACCATCGGCGGCATGACGCTGCCCGCCGGCACCCCGGTGCGGCTGTGTATGGCCGCGGTCAACCGCGACGGCAGCGACGCGACGTCGACCGACGAGCTGTTTTTGGACGGTAAGGTGCACCGGCACTGGGGATTTGGCGGCGGCCCGCACCGCTGCCTGGGCTCGCACCTGGCGCGCATCGAGCTGACCATCGTCGTGGACGAATGGCTCAGGCAGATCCCCGACTTCGACCTGCCGGCGGGCTACGCGCCGGAAATCAGGTTTCCGTCAAAGACCTTCGCGCTCAAGGAATTACCCTTGCGCTGGGCCTGAGCCCAGACTGAGCCCAGCCGGCCCTACTTGCGGAACTCGGTGGCGGCCACCTGGACGAACACGCCGGTGTCCTCGGCCATCAGCAGACCGCGGCCGCGGGGCAGCGGGCCACCCTTCATCTTGCCGCGGATGAAGCCCTCGTCGGGGTCGGCGTCCATCACCAGCAGCGGCGCGTTGGCCTGGTGCAGCGCCCGCAGCATCGGGTCGCTGCCCGCCGAAGACCAACCGCCGAAGGTGCGGGTGACGATCACGTGCAGGCCCACGTCGGAGGCCCGGGTGACCCAGGCCGCGGCCTTGTGCAGCGGCGAATCGAAACCGGCCGGCATCTGCTGGATGTCGTCGACGATCAGGAAGATCTCCGGGCCGCTCCACCACGAGTGCGACATCAGCTCCTCCGCCGACAGGCCGGGCGGTGGCTCGCGGCTGGCCAGCAGGGCGGACAGGTCGTTCATCATCGCCTGCACCCCGTCGAGGTTGTAGGCGAAGTTCTCGACGTACTCCGAGCCCATCACGGTCAGCAGTTGACGGCGCGGATCGACGAGCCACACCTGAGCCGACGGCCGCCCGGGCGGTGGGGGCGGTGCGCTGCTGGCGCCGGGCGCATACAGCCGGCCGATCTCGGACATGATCGTCGCCAGCGTCGTCGTACGCCCACATTCGCGCCGGCCCGTCACCATCAGGTGCGCGTTCTCGGCGAAATTGAGGTACACCGGCGCCAGGTCCAATTCCGAGATGGCCCAGGTGATTCCGCCGGCACCGACGCCCTGGCGGGTATCGCGGGCGGCCAGTTCGCGCACCTGGTCCACGCCGAAGCGCGCGGGCAGCCGCCGGATCGGCGGGGCCTGCCCGCTCGCCAGCCGGCTGACCGCCTCGACGATGCTGTCGGAGGCGAACACGTTGTCGCGCGTGCTGCCCAGCGCGGGCCGGGCCACCAACGTGTGCAGGCCGGCCTGCGGGTCGGCGTCCAGGCGGACGTAGTTGACCGCGACCATGCCGCGCCCCGGCTTGACCGGGACCTCCTTGGCGAACCGGGACCGCACCAGCTTGGCGTCTTCCACTGCGGCCAGGCGCAGCTCGACGCGGCACCCGAAGCCGCTGCGCACCGGCGGCCGCAGCTCGGATTCGCGATCGGCGGTGACGACCACGTGCACCCCGAATGACGGGCCCTGGTTGATGATCAGGTTCACCTGCTCGATCAGGACCTCGTTCTCCTCGGCCAGCGCCCGGTAGTTGTCGATCACCAGGTAGACGTCGCCGAAGCCGTCGTTGGGCACCGGCCCGGCCTCGCCGGCGAACTTGCGGCGCCGGAACACCTCCATCGACGCGATGCCGTATTCGAGGAAGCTGCGCTTGCGCTCGCGGACCAGCGCCAGCAGCTCGGCCACCGTGCGGCGCACACCGTACGGGTCGGTCGGGCCCGCCACCTCGCCCACGTGGGGCAGCTGGGCGACGGTGGTCAGGGCGGTGCCGCTGTAGGCCAGGCAGTAGAACTGGACCTGCTCGGGCGTGTGGGTCAGCGCCGCCGAGCAGATCAGCGTCTGCAGCGCCGTGGTCTTGCCCGAACCGCCGGCCCCGAGGATCAGGACGTTGGCGCCGGGGCCGGAGGTGTCGACCGTCCACGGCGGCTGGTCGTGCTTGAACGGCCGGTCGATGATCCCGATCGGGAAGACCAGGTCCTGCGCGCTGCCGTAGTCCTGCTGCCAGGAGTGGCCGAGGAACCGGTTGACCAGCTCGTCGATGGCGACGGGCTTGCTCAGCGGCGGCTGCCACAGCCGGTATGGCTCGAAATCGATCTTGCGCAGCTGATCGATGATCACCGTGCCGACCTTGGGGGTCCTGACGCTTTCGTCCTCCTCGGCCTCGGGCGCCTCGAGGACCTCGCCGTTGGAACCGTTGGTGTACGGCTCCGGCTGCGGCCCGCCGACGCTGACCTCCAGCGGGGTGAACGAGTTGGTGAACAGTTGCGGGCGAACGTAATCGATGCTGTGCACCAGCGCAGGCGCCTCGTCACCGTCGATCGAGGACCCGCGGGAGACGAAGTCGCGCCACAGGAACTCCGCCTGGAACCGGACGATGTCCTCCAGGCTGCGGCGGAAGTAGCCCAGGCCGGCCTGGGCCGGCAGGTTCACCGCGTTCGGGACGCCCGCGGCCTGCGCCGCCCCGGCGGTGCGGGCCTTCAGCACCAACCGGTATCCCATGTTCTCCATGAGCTTTTCGGCGCGGCTCTCGATCGTCTGCGACGCCATCATCAGGTGGATCCAGTACGCCCGGCCCTGACGCCCGATGGAGTCCAGCACGTCGACCGCCGTCGGCATGATGCGGAACCACTCGTAGAACTCGTCGATGACGACCACCAGCATCGGCAGCGGCGGCATGTCCTGGCCGCGGGCCCGCATCCGGGAGCGCACGCTGTTGTACTCCTTGGCGTCGTCGACGCCGGCGCTGTCGCAGATCGCCTTGCGGCGCGCGATCTCGCCCCACAGCGCGTCCAGGAAGCGCTCCATCAGCGCCTGGTCCTCTTCCAGGTCGGTGATGATGCGCGACACGTGCGGCACCCCGGCGAACGGCTTGACCGCCGAACCACCCTTGAGGTCGGCCAGGACGAACTGCAACTCCTCCGGCGGGTGGCCGAGCATCAGCGACTCGATCACCGTGCGCACCAGCGTCGACTTACCCGAGCCCGTGGTGCCCGACATGACGCCGTGCGGGCCGTCGCCGCCCTCGTCCAGCGACTTCATGTCCAAGAACAGCAACTCGCCGTTGTCGGAACGGTTTCCGAACGGCGCCCGCAGCCGCGACCGGCCCATGGAGTCGGTGCGGCTGCCCCACAGCGCGTCGAAGTCGATGTCGGCCGGGTCGTCGATCCCGTAGTAGGCCATGATGTCCCGGGCGCCGATGTGGGCCACCCGCTGGCCGATCTCTTCGTACGCCTCGGCCAGCCGCCAGCGCGCCAGCTTCTGCGCGAACTCCTCGGCCTCGGCGACGCTGACGTGGTCGGTCAGCGCGAAGAACCACGGCTTCTCGTCGATGACCATCCACGTGTCGCGGTCGCGCGGCAGCGCCTCGATGACGCCCCGGTCGTCGAACCGCAGCGTGCGCTCCGGCACGGCCGACCACATCGACGCGCCGGTCAGGTCGAAGAACGTCACGCCGTCGATGCCCTCGGCGCTGATGACGAACTCCCACTGCGGGTCGGTGATGTCGGCGATGATCACGGTGTGCGGCGTCGGGGTCTGCGCCGACGAGCTGGCGTGCCGGGGCGTGAAAGACCCACGGCCGGCGAACAGTTCGGCTTGCTCGGCGGCGAATTCGCGCACCGAGCTGTAGACCATCCGCGCGTTGCCCGCCGCGTCCTGGCGTCGCGGGTCACCGAAGTGCGGCAGCCACTTGACCCAATCCCATTGGTCCAGATCGGAACTCACCACGATCATCTGCACGTGGTCGGGCCCGTGGGAGAACGCCAGCTGGCAGGCGATGGCGCGCATCAGTCCCAGCACCTGCTCGCGCTCCCCGATCAGCGAGTACCACGGCTCGACCAGCAGCGAGATCATCTTGGGCAGGTTGTAGACGACGCTCTGGTAGCGGCCGAACTCCTGCAGCGCCTTGCCGGTCACCGGCTCGAGCTCGATGTCGGTCGGCATGTTCTGGGGCTCGCCCCAGGTCACCTCGGGGCGCGTCATGCCCACCCCGACCCGCACCACACCGAAGTTGAGGTCCTTGCCGTCGGGCTTGCGCTCCCACATCCGCGGCGATCCGACCGCGGCCGTCAGCGTGGTCGGTTCCGGGTGGAACCAGCGGTAGTTGGCGTCCATGCTGTCGGCCGACTCGTGGGCCGTCTCGCGCAGCATGTCCAGCATCAGCATGAACTGGGCGCGCATCGCGTCCAGCTTCGGCCGGCTCATCTGCTGCTGGCCGCCACCGACGCCGCGCATCATCATCATCATCATTCCGCCGACCATGAAGATCGGGAAGATCGCGCCGATCCCGCCGAACACGTGCGAGCCGCTGGCGAAGGTCATCGCGACCATCCCGCCCAGCAGGCCGATGACCACGACGCCGACCACCACGATCCACCAGGGCTTGCCCTCGGGCGGCGGGATGCTCAGCGGGGTCGGCAGGACGATGTTCTCCGGCTTGATCACCGGCGCCTTTTCCGGTGTGGGCCGGGCGAATCCACGTTTCATCGGGGTACCACCAACTCTGCAGGGGACATGTCCATCGGTAAGGTGTCGTGCTCCACCAGGGCGTCCGCGCGCGACAGGGTGGGGCCCTGGGGCAGCAGCCGCAGCGCCACCCACGGTGCCAGGCTCGGCGTGGTCTTCAGGCCCAGCGCCTCGCGGGCCTCACGGGTGTCGTCCACCCCGAACCGGGCGCCCGCGTCCGTCAGCCACCACAGCGACTCCGTCGTCTTGGCGCCGGCGTCGTTGCCGGTGACGGCCACGAAGTTGGCGTGGTCGGGAGCGAAGTAGACCTGGTCGGCCTCGCGGCCGGTGGTGTCGGCCTTCACCAGGGAGACGACCTTGCTCGACTCCTTGGGCCCGACGGGCAGGGTCGACCCGGACACAACCTGGATGCGGGCCCGGTTCTCGCCGGACGTCTTCTGCCACCACCAGCAGGTCGCCGGGTTCTCCCGGATATCCATCACGTTCAGCGGGTTGTCGGGATACGACGACAGGTCCAGCTTGTTGACCACCGGCATCTTCGCCAGCGCCGACGGTTCCACCGTCACCGGCTTGGTACTGGAACCCGGGCCGCCGGCGTTCTGCAGGATCTGGGCCACCAGCGGCGGCAGCGTCTGGACACCCTCGGTCAACACCAGCGAATACTGTTGCGGCCCACTGATTTGCGGGGTGACGATCACCGTCCCCACCGGGCCCGGTGCGCCTCCGAACGCGGCCGGGGAACCCGCGTTCGGTATCTCCGGCACCGTCAGCTCGGGTCCCACCGGCAACGCGTCGTACAGGGCGCGGCTCATCGGCTTGGCCATGCTGACCTGCTCGGGCGTCAGGCCCAGCGGCAACAGCACCGAGCGGTTCGTCGCGTCGATCTTCGAGCGGCGGCCCTGCCGGACCACCCACGTGTCGTCGCCGTAGCGCAGCACCACGGCGTCCGAGCCGTTGAGCACCTGACGGTGGCCGCTGAGATCGGGGGTGCCGTCGATCACCGTCACCGTGACCCCGGACGGCGCGCCGACGCCGGTCGAGCCCACCGTGTCGCACACCAGCCAGGACGACGCCGCAGGAGTCTTGGGGGCGAAATGCGACGGCGCGCCGGGGATGCCGACCAGCGGCCCGCGGGGCAGGCTGGCGATCTGGCTGGACCGCACCAGGTGCGGGTTGTCCGGGCGTCCCGTGATCAGCCGGGCCGAGGCCAGGTTCAGCGCCGGATACAGCTTGTCCCCCACGCGGACGTAGAGGGCGCCGGAGTCGCGGTCGGCGATGATCGGCGACTCGTTGATCTGGCCCGACGGGCTCAGGAACGACCACAGCAGCGCGCCCAGGCAGATCACCAGCGACGCGGAGACCGAGGCGATGACCGCCAGGGTCTGGCGCCGGCCCGGCTCGATTTCCATGCGGACGCGCCAGCGGGTCAGCGCCATCGCGGTGCGGCGGGCCAGGAACTGGTAACCGGTTACCTGGGTCCGGGTCGACAACCCGAGGCCGTAGCCCGACCCCCGCTGCCCGCGACTCTCTTCCGCCACGTTGATTCACCATCCGGTCTGCTCAGAACGCCTGGATATTGCTGGATATTGTCCGTCTCGACGATTACGGCGACAACCGCCCGCGAGGATCGGGTGCCGGCAGCCGCGCAGGCGCCTTCGCTGTTACCACTGATCCCCCGGCCGGATTTGTCGCGTCTTCACTGGGCATGTTAGCCGCGGACGGCCGACTAGTCCTGTTGAACGGCCACTTGGCCCCGGCCGCTGGCCGGTCCGCCGGGCGATCCCGCTCGCAATCGAATGTGGGTGCACGGCGGTGGGTGTGACTCCGGGGCGGAGAAATCGCCCTCGATCGCGCGGCCAGCGCACGCTCAACGCCGTCAGCTCACACTGACGGCGCGGATCTCCAGCAAGATGGGCGACATGACTGAGCTCGCGCCCTCGCTGGTCGAACTCGCCCGCCGGTTTCACATCGCGACCGACTACGAGGACTGGACCGGCCGGCGCGTGCCCGTCGGCCCCGACACGCTGGTGGCTGTGCTCGCCGCGCTGGGCGTGGCCGCGGCCACGGAACGGGAGCGCAACGACGCGCTGGCCGCCCGACGGCGGGCGTATTGGGAGCGCCGGATGCCGGGGACCATCGTCGGACGCACCGGCGAGCAGATCCGATTCTGGGTGCACGTGACCCACGGCCACCCCGCCGAGGTGTGGGTGGAGCTCGAGGACGGCACGGTGCGCGGCGGGATCCGGCAGGTGGACAACTTCACCCCACCCTTCGACCTCAACGGCCGGTTGATCGGTGAGGCCAGCTTCGTGCTGCCCACCGGTCTACCGCTGGGCTATCACCGCGTGCACCTGCGCTCCGGCGATGTCGAAGCCAGCACCGCGCTGATCGTGACCCCGGACTGGCTCGGTTTGCCCGAGCGGCTCGGGGCGCGCCGCGGGTGGGGGCTGGCAGCGCAGCTCTACAGCGTGCGGTCGCGGCACTCGTGGGGCGTCGGGGACCTCACCGACCTGGCCGACCTCGCGGTGTGGTCGGCGTCGTGCCACGGCGCCGACTACGTGCTGGTCAACCCCCTGCACGCCGCCGGGTTCGCCGGGCCGACGGGCCGGATGGAGCCCTCTCCCTACCTGCCGACGTCGCGCCGCTTCGTCAACCCGCTCTACCTTCGCGTGGAGGCGGTCCCCGAGTACGCCGACCTGACCAAGCGCGGCCGGGTACGGCGGCTGCGGTCCGACGTCCAGCGGCGCGCCGCCCGGCTCGACGCCATCGACCGCGACGGCGCGTGGGCGGCCAAGCGCGCGGCGCTCGAGCTGCTGCACCGGGTGCCGCGCTCGGCGGGCCGCGAGCTGGCATATACCGCGTTCCGCGACCGCGAGGGAACCCCACTCGACGACTTCGCCACCTGGTGCGCGCTGGCCGAGGAATACGGCGGCGACTGGCATCGCTGGCCGGAGGACCTGCGGCGCCCCGACGCCGCCGGGGTACGGGACTTCGCCGAAACCCATTCGGACACAATCGATTTCCACCGCTGGTTGCAGTGGCAGCTCGACGATCAGCTCGCCGCGGCGCAGTCGCAGGCGGTCCGTGCCGGCATGGGGTTGGGCATCATGGCGGACCTGGCCGTCGGCGTGCACCCCAACGGTGCCGACGCCTGGGCCCTGCAGGAGGTGCTGGCGCTCGGGGTGACCGCGGGCGCGCCGCCGGACGAGTTCAACCAACTCGGCCAGGACTGGTCGCAGCCGCCGTGGCGGCCGGACCGCCTCGACGAGCAGGAGTACCGGCCCTTTCGCGCGCTGATCCGCGCCGTGCTGCGGCACGCCGGCGGCGTCCGCATCGACCACATCATCGGGTTGTTCCGGCTGTGGTGGATTCCGCAGGGCGCGCCGCCCACCGAGGGCACCTATGTGCGCTACGACCACGAGGCGATGATCGGCATCGTCGCGCTGGAGGCGCACCGGGCCGGGGCGCTGGTCGTCGGCGAGGACCTCGGCACCGTCGAACCGTGGGTGCGTGACTACCTCTTGCTGCGCGGGGTGCTGGGCACCTCCATCCTCTGGTTCGAGTCCGACCGCGACGGGAACGGCGGGCCGCTGCCCGCCGAGCGCTGGCGCGAGTACTGCCTGTCGTCGGTGACCACCCACGATCTACCGCCGACGGCGGGCTACCTGGCCGGCGACCACGTGCGGCTGCGGGAGTCCCTGGGGTTGTTGACCCGGCCCGCGGCGGACGAGCTCGAATCCGATCGGGCCGAGCTGGCGGCCTGGATGACCGAGCTGCGCCGGGTGGGTCTGCTGGCCGACGGCGGAGACGATCCCGAAGCCGACCCGGAAGCCGTCGTGCTGGCGCTGTACCGGTACCTGGGCCGGACGCCGTCGCGGCTGCTGGGGGTGGCCCTGACCGACGCGGTCGGTGACCGGCGGACCCAGAACCAGCCGGGCACCACCGACGAATACCCCAACTGGCGGGTCCCGCTGACCGGCCCGGACGGCCGGCCGGTGCTGCTCGAGGACGTCTTCGCCGATCGCCGGGCGGCCACCCTGGCCGAGGCCGTCCGCGCGGCGATCGCGCCGCTTGCCTAGCCGGCGGCGACCCGTCCCCCAGCCCCGCGGGGGCGCCCCCAGCGCCTTCGCCGCGCTCGCGATCGCCGCCAGGCAGGCGTACCTGTAGCTTCTGGTCCCATGACGGCTTCCCCGAAGATAGGGGTCCTGGCCCCGGTCGCCGACGGCGTCACCGCGGATCCCGAATTCATGGCGGCCTTCGCGGGCCACCTGGAGCGGTGCGGGTTCGAGTCGATCGTCGTCGTCGAGCACACCGTCCTGGCCACCCGCTACGACAGCGTCTACCCCTACGACAGCTCCGGGCGCGTCGGCCTGCCCGCCGACTGCCCCATTCCCGACCCGCTGGACCTGCTGGCCTTCCTGGCCGGTCACACCAGCCGCCTGGGCCTGGCCACCGGGGTGCTGGTGCTGCCCAACCACCACCCGGTGGTCCTCGCCAAGCGCGCGGCGACCGTCGACGCGCTCTCGGGCGGACGGCTGCGGCTGTGCGTGGGCGTGGGCTGGCTGCGGGAGGAACTCGAGGCCTGCGGGGTGGACTTCGAGAGCCGTGGCCGACGGGCCGACGAGCAGTTGGCCGTGCTGCGGGCGCTCTGGGAGGACCGGCCGCAGGGGGTATCGCACCACGGCGAGTTCTTCGGCTTCGACGACGTCACGTGCTACCCCAAACCGGTTGCCGGACAACGGCTTCCGATTCACATCGGCGGGCACAGCCGGGCCGCGGCGCGCCGCGCCGGGCGGCTGGGCGACGGCCTGCAGCCGCTGGGCGTGGCCGGCCCGCGGCTCGCGTCGCTGATCGCGCTGATGCGGGAGGAGGCCACGGCGGCCGGCCGCGACCCGGAGGCCCTGGAAGTCTCCCTGGGCCACACCGTCACCAAGATCGACGCGGAGCGCGCGGGCGCCCTGGCAGAGCAGGGCGCCGACCGGATCGTGCTGTCGAGTCCGCCGACGGCCGACCTCGAGGAGGCCAAGGACATGCTGTCGGCGTGTGCGCAACGGCTGGCGCTGACCCCGTAAGCCCCGTGATGACCCTTTCCGCCGAAGACCGGATGGCGCTGTGCGACCTGGTGCACCGGTACGCGGCCGGCATCGACGATCGTGAGTTCGACGCGGTCGCAACGCTTTTCATCGCCACGGCCGAGCTGCACGTGCCCGAGCCGCCGGGCGCGCTGGAGCCCGTGCATTGCCACCGCGGCACCGTGGCCATCGCCGCGGCGGTCGCCGCCGTCGCCGCGGTCACCCGCACCGAGCACGCGATCGTCGGCGAGGTCTACGGCCCGGGGCCGCATCCCGGGACCGCGGCCGGGCGCGTCACGTGCATCGCGCACCACTGGAGCGGCCGCGGCGGCGACCCCGAGGACGTGACCGACGTGGTCTGGCATCTGCGCTACGACGACGCCTACCTACGGACCGACGCGGGCTGGCGGATCAGCCGCCGCGCGTTGACCATCAACGCCCTTGAGACCCGGCGGGCCCGCAGACTGCGGCCGCGCGGCTCGGACTAGCCGCGGCTGTCAGCCGCTTTTAACGAAACTCACAGCGGCCACCAAGAAACCGTGTTTACGGCGAAAACCGGTCACTAGCGGGGCAGTTGCGGCGAAACTGCCATTCATGCCGAGGTTCAGTCTTCCCGCCGGCAATTGTTTCCGAGGGCCATATCGCTCGGCACGACGCGCACCAGCGTGTTTTCCCAAGCAAACTTGGATTTATCCGCGTGTCCTCGTGTAGTTTCAACCCCGTGACGCATGCCGAAAGCAAGCACGTTGATCCGGTGGGGAACAGCTCAATCTCGACGTTGGCGGTGGGTACGCCGCTAACCTCCGATCCGGGGTTCCGCGACGAGATCCATACCGCCCACGACACCATCGATGTCGAGCATTACGGTGGCGGCTTCGATCTCACCAGGCGGGCGACCGCCCCGAAGCTGCGCATCGGGCGCGACCGCTGGTTCAACCTGCTGTGGTTGATCCCGATCGGCTTCGCCGCGCTGATCGCGTCGGTGGCGATCGGCAAGGGTCTGCACAGTGTGCCGGCGGTGCAGTCGTTCATTCAGCGCTACCCCGGCACCGACAGCACCGGCGTCCCCGCGGGCCTGCCGGCCTGGGTTGGCTGGACGCACTTCTTCAACCTTTTCATGATGATGTTCATCATCAGGTCGGGGATCCAGATTCTCTGCGATCACCCCCGGCTCTACTTCAGCCGCAACGCCACCCCCGGTAAGGACGAGTGGCTGCGCGTCGGCCCGCCGGTGCCCGATGACGAGCTCTGGACCGCCAACGCCGACACCGTCGCCCTGCCGCCGCAACTGGGCCTGCCCGGATTCCGGCACTCCATCGGGCTGGCCCGGTGGTGGCATCTCGGCATCGATACGTTGTGGCTGCTCAACGGGGCGGTGTTCTATGTCCTGCTGTTCGCCACCGGACAGTGGCGCCACATCGTGCCGACCAGCTGGGACGTCTTCCCCAATGCCGCGTCCGTCGCGATCCAGTACATGTCACTGGACTGGCCGATCGATAACGGCTGGGTCGCCTACAACGGGATGCAACTGCTGGCGTACTTCGCCACCGTTTTCATCGCCGCCCCGGCCGCGCTGATCACGGGCCTTGGGATGTCGCCTGCGCTGTCGCAGCGCGTCCACTGGCTGAGCAAGCGCCTGAGCATTCAGCACGCACGCTCGTTGCACTTCCTGGTGCTCGTGTACTTCCTGTTCTTCATCGTGGTGCACGTGACGATGGTTTTCACGACCGAGGCGCTGCGGAATCTCAACCACATGTTCGCCAGCCGGGACGACGACAGCTGGATCGGCTTCGGCATTTTCTCGCTGGCCATGGTGCTGACGGCCATCGCCTGGGTGTGGGCCACCCCGTTCACCATCAAGCACCCGCGGGTGATTCAGCGGGTCGGATACGCTCTCGTGGGTCCGTTGCAGCGGTTGCTCGAGCAGCTGAACCCCAAGCCCGGCGCCTTCACCGAAGAGGACATCTCGCCGCACCACTGGCGCAACGGGCGCCTGCCGGAGACCGTCGAGTATAAGGAACTCGAGCGCGACGACTTCAAGGACTGGCGGCTGAAGGTCTACGGCCTCGTCGAGCATCCGATGGAGTTCTCGCTCGAAGATTTGATGGCGCTGCCCTACCACGAGCAGATCAGCCAGCATTTCTGCATCCAGGCCTGGTCCGGCGTCGCCAAATGGGGTGGCGTGCAGATGCAGACGATCATGGACATCGTCAAACCGCTGCCCGAGGCGAAATGGGCGGTGTTCTATTCGATGGGTCTGGGCGCCACGGGGGGCATTTACTACAACGCCCATCACATCGGCCAGATGCACAACCACATGACGATGCTGGCCTACAACATGAACGACCAACAACTGCCCTATATGCACGGCAGGCCGCTGCGGCTGCGCAACGAGCTGCAGCACGGCTTCAAGCTGGTGAAGTGGATCAAGGGGATCGAGTTCGTCGCCGACTACCGCGACATCGGCAGCGGTTACGGCGGCTACAGCGAGGACCACAAGTATTTCGGGCGGCACCAGACACTGTAGCGCCCCGGGAACGCGCCTAAATCGTTTCCGCCGAGGGTGTTTCGGGTAGCCGCCAGTGAGCGGCGAACCCCGAAAGCAACACCTGAGGATCTGAGGAGACGCTCATGGCACGGCAGATCGCGCATCACCATCGGGAGTCGACGTGGTCGCCGGGGCTCGTCGTGGTGGCGGCTGCCGTGGTGGCGTTCGTGGTGTGCGCGGCCAACTTCGCGCTCGGGGCGGCCGGCGGCGGCGTGGCCGCGGCAATCGTGGGCCTGCTGGCGTTCGGCGGCGGGCTGGCGTGGCTTGCGATGGACCGCAGGCGAATCCGAGACGCCGAACGGCGTTGGCCCGCTAGGTGATTCGCTAGCGCAACGACGCGAGGTTGTTCACCGACTTGCGCACGTCGGAGCGCAGGACCCGGGCGACCAGCCCCCCGACCGGCCCGCCGAGCAGGCCGCCCTTCAGGTCGGCGGTCAGGTGAAGATTCGATCCGGAGTCGGTGCCGGAAACGGTCATCGCGACTCCGATCCGGATTCCGCCGCGGCCGCGGCCTTGCAGCTCAATCGATTTCGGCTCGTCGTAGCGGGTGACTTCCCAGTGGATGATGTTGCGGAAGCCTTTGACCTTGATGCACGACGAGACGCAGGTGCCCTTCTCGATCGTCGACGGGACCGGTCCGCGCCAGCCGCCGAAAATCGTCATCCACTCGTCGAACCGGCGCAGGTCGGATGCGAGCTTCCACGCGGTTTCCGGGTCCACATCCGACGCCATCGAAACATCTACTCGTGCCACGGCGTACCGCATACCCGGCCGCGGCGAACCGTAAAACCCGGATGTGTGGGGCCCGCTAGGGCCAAACCTCCTGCAGCTGGTGGGCCACGTCTATGACCTGCGCGGCCTGCGACTGCGGGGAGTCGATCTCGTCGGCGACGTAGGCCGCGATGAAGCGGCGGATCTCGCCGTCGACGCCCGCCAGGATGCGCAGCACCTCGCCGCGGAACGACTTCGACGACACGTTGACGGTGATGTCCGACGGCCGCGGCTTGGCGACGTCGACGATCAGCAGCAGCGGCTCGGCGGCCCGGGCGGTCGCGCGCAGCGCGATGTCGCCGGAGACCACGAATTGCTGCTTGTCCAGCCGCAGGTCCAGCAGCAGGTCGATCGACAGCGGGATGTGGATGACGAATGTGATGTCGTCGCCCAGCCGCCGGGTCACCTTGGGATCCTGGATCTTGACGTTGGCGCTGACCTTGGCGATCCCGCCCGGGCCCTGGGCGATGGGCTCCATGGCGAACTCGTTGCCCGCGATGTCGGCGAGCGCGGCGGCGACGCGCTCCGGCGTCACCGCGACCTCGAAGAACCGGCGGCCGAACTCCTCGTAGCTGACGTAGTCGTGGTTTTGCATAGGCTTATACCGTCTCACGTCCCCAGCCGGAACAATCGCTGATCCGCTCGCGTCGCGGCAATTCGGCCCCGCGCCCCGGCGCGCGCCACCAGTGCGTTGTGAACCACGCCACACGCGGGCCGTTTCGATTCGGTGTGTCGGCCGCCGGCCTGGGAGGCTTGACGATTGGGGAGGTGTTTTTGACTGATGTCCGCCCAACAAACTGCTGAGCCGCGTCCGCGCGCCCGCGCCGCCGGGGCGGTCGTGGTGATCGGAGCCCTGCTGGCGTGCGTGGTCGCGGGCCTGGCCGTGCACGAGGCCTATCGGTGGCCGTTGCTCGCGGTCGCCGGGCCGGCGCTCGTCGTCGGGCTGCTGGTGGGCGCGGTGACGCGTGGCACCGCAAGCGACCCCGACCGGGGCCGGCCCGCCATCGCCGGCCGCGCGGCCGTCGCGGTCGCTGTCGGCGTCGCGGTGGGTGAGCTCGCCGCGCTCGTCATCTTCGCCGGGCCGATCGAGCGCCGCCTCGACGAACGGGCCGTGCGCACCGCCGACTCGGCGCCGGCCGTCGCGCACGCGTCGGCGACCCTGCAGCAGGCCAGGGACGCGCGCGGTGCGCTCGACCGCGCCGTCGAAGTGGCCCGCGAGCACCGGGACCAGGCGTTGGTCATCGCGCGCTGCGAGTACCACCCCACCCCGCCCTGCCCGCAGACCAGAATCACCGGCGTACCCGGCGCCGGTCCCGAATCGCGCACCGCGAACGAGCTGCTCGCCGACGCGCGCCACGAGCTGGACGACGCGCTGGCGGTGCGGGACCGCCGGGCGCCCGAGTTGGACGCCGCCGTCGCGCGCCAGGAGCGCGCCGTGGCCCAGGCGCGCCAGGCCGCGGTCGCCGACGACGCCGCCGGCCGGGGCCTCGGCGCGCGCTGGGTCGCGATGAACGACCTCACGCTCGCCGACGCGGGCGCGCTGGCGCTGCGGCTGGCGACGATCGCGTTGTGCGCCCTGCTCTACCTGCTGCCACTGATCCTGCGGCGCTGGCGCGGCGAGACCAGCCACGACCGCCATGCCACGGCCCGCGCGGACCGCGAGCGCGCCGAACTCGAGGCCGACACCGCGATCGCGATCAAGCGCGCCGAGGTTCGCCGCGAGGCCGAAATCATGTGGGCCGAACACCAACTCACGCAGGCGCGGCTTGCCATCGAGGCGCAGACCGAGATCGACCGCGAACACCACCGCCGACGGGTGGCCGACGCCCTCGAGGCCCCGGTGCGCACCCCGTCGCAGCGGCCGCCGGCCGACGACGACGATATTTTCCTGCCGATCGCGGCGGAGGCGGAGGCGGCCAGCCGCGCCCTCGCCGCGGCGCCCGAAGGCGTCGCGGAACCCGAGCCGCCCGCGAACCTGCCCGCACCGGTCGAGCCGGCGGGCGAGGTCCAGCCGCGCGAGGAGCGCGCGACGCCGCTGCTCCCCTCGATACCCACTGCCACCATGGCGGCGGCCCGCTGGATCCGCCCGCTGGTGCCGCCGTTCGTGGCGCGGGTGATCGACAACACGACCCAGCCGCTGCGGTCGGTCTTCGAGGAGGTCTTCGAAGAGGACTACGCGATCAGGTTTTCGCTCAGGCGCACCCGCCGGGTGACCGTCGAGTCGGAGGGCACCGGCGTCGATACTCCCGGGGCCGGCCGGGGGACGGCCGCGCGCGAGGGGCGCGCTCGCGCGACCCGGCACCCGATCACGGGCCACCGGCATCGCCCGTCGGCGCGGGCGGTGGCGGGCCGCGACCGCGAGCCGGAGCTGCCCGGGGCCGACGCGGCTTCCGAGCTGCGCGCGCCCGAGGGGCCGCGGCAGCTACCGCCGGGGACTTGACCGCGGACGTCGACTCTGCGCCCACGCAGCGAAAGCCGAGTGGGCCTCGCCATCGGCGCAGAGTCAAAGACGAAGCGAATGGCATTGCCGCACATGCTTATTCGTCGCCCCAACCTGGCCCACGCGGGGCCGCCGCGCCGGCCGCGGCGCGCGAAGGTATGATCCTCCGGACACGAGGCGGGGGAAGGATCCGGTGGATGTCGTGAGGCGACGGCAATGAAAATCAGCCTGTTTCTCGCGGACGCGGCGCAGGCCGACGCCCAGTCCGGAAAGGTCCACGCGCTCGGGCTCGGCTGGCGACAATGCCAAACGCCCACGCCCCCTTTCGCTTTGGTGCTTTTCCTGGACATCGACTGGGACGAGACCAACGAACCGCACAAGCTGACCTGCCAGCTGTTGACCACCGACGGCGAGCCGGTGGTGGTGATGGGCGCGCAGGGTGCCCAGAAGATCTCCTTCGAGGCGTCGGCCGAGGCGGGTCGCCCGCCCGGCGCGATCCACGGGACCGCGGTCCGCATGCCGCTGACCCTCAATATCCCGGGCGGAATCCCTTTGGAGCCGGGGATTTACGAGTGGCGGGTCGAGGTCGACGGCTTCGCGCAGGCCACCGCCGTCGAGGCGTTCGTCGTGCTCGGCGCGCCGCACTCGGCCTGACGTTTCCGCCGCGAGATCCGCGCTGCCCAGTCGCACTTGCGCCGGCTAGGCGTCGCCGAACGCGGCATAGAGCTCGGCCAAAAAGCCCGCCAGGTGGTTCATCTCCTGCGCGCAATGCACCAGCAGGTTGCGCGCGGTGGACTCCGGGGTGCCGAGTATCCGGGCCGCGAACGGGCGCACCGCCTTTGACGCGATGCCGGGCGCCTTGCGGACCGCGACGTGGGATCCGCCCATCCAGAACCGGGACCGCATCTCGGACCCGGCCGGCGTCGCGCGGATGTGGTGGATGAACCAGCCGACGTCGACGGGGGCGTCGCTCGAGCCCAGCCGGGCGCAGACGGCGACGGCGTCGTCGCTGTCGGGGGGACACCCCAGGTCCCGCGGCGCCACGAATTGGATGGCGCCGTTGAGCTGCGACGAGCCGATGTACTCGCTGATCAGCGACCAGCGACCGACGTAGCCAAGGGTGTCCGGCGCCCCGTCCTTCCAGACGGCGGACAGGTGCGCCCGCGGATGCCACAGCTTGTAGCGGCGGGTGTCGCTGCCGTGCCAGCCGAACCACCACGTCCACATCGCCGGGGTGACGCCGGGCATGTCGGTGCGGACCGAGACGTGATAGCCGCCGTCGGAGAGGACCCCGTAACCGTTCTCGGTCCGCTGGTATCCCTCGTCGACGACGCCGGCGGCGTCGTCGAACGCCAGCAGCGCCAGCTCGCCCTGCGGGCCGTGCTGCAGCGCCTCGACGACATGCGGTGGCAGCGGTGCCATTTCGGGATTGAAGAACTTGGCCCACGGCGTGTTCGCGTCGTCGCCGCGGTAGCCCAGATACAGCTCGGAACTCATCGGATTCGTCCCATCCAGCTGTTGAAGAGGCCGTCGGGGTCGTATTGGGCGCGGACCCGGTCCAGCTTGGCCATGGCCTCGTCGCTGGCGAACCGGGCCGGACGCTGACCGAGATTCTCGTCGGCGAGCTGGATGCCGACCGCCAGGTCGGACATCGCCGACATGTGGGAGCGCGCCCAGTCGGCGTACTTCGCCTCGTCGGCCGGGTCCTTCCAGGAGCCGTAGAGCGCCAGGTAGATGTCGGCCTCGATGCTGTAGGCCATGTCTTGGCGAGGCGGCACCGGACCCCAGTTCAGCCACAGGAAGTGCGCCGGGTGCGGGGGCAGGCTGTCGAGGATCGCCCGGATGCCCGGCAGCAGATCTTCGGCCGGGGCCGACGTCCACATGTTGTCCACCGCGTAGTGATGGTCGGCAAGGTAGTGGCTCATCGCGACGTCGTACCAGGTCGGCAAATCGGTTGGCAGATAAGGGACTTTGACGAGCGCCTGGTCGGCGACCGGACAGGTGCCGAACAGGGCGAGCGCCTGCTCGGCCTCGGCTTCGGAGTCGGCGAACGCGGGCGAGGCGAACGTGATGACGGGCACGTCGATGCCCATGTTGGGCTCCCCGCGCGAGGCGACGGCCTGCAACTCGACGCGCGGGTCTACCTCGGCGCCGACTTCGCGCGCCCAGGCGAAGACCTCGTCGGCCAGGTCGAACGGGTAGGCGTACACGCTGGTGCCGCAGGCGCCCGGCCGCGGGTACAGCTTCAGGTAAAACGAGGTGACGACACCGAAGAAGCCCGGGCCGGCGCCGCGGGCGGCCCAGTACAGGTCGGGGTGGTTGTCGGCGTCGCAGTGGATCTGCTCTCCGTCGGCGGTGACCACGTCGAGGCCGACGACGCTTTCGCACGCCGGGCCGTAGATCCGGCTGTTCCAGCCGTATCCGCCCTGCAACAGGTAGCCGCCGAGGCAGACGCCCTTGCAGTGGCCGCCGGGGAAGAACAGCCCCTGCGCCTCCAGGTCGGCCATCAGCAGGCTGCCGCCCTTGCCCGGACCGGCGACGGCCAGGCCCTTGTCGGTGTCGATCTCGGCGTGGTCGAGGCGGCTGAGGTCGAGCAGGACGGCGCCGTCGCGCAGGTGGCTGGCCGCGAAGCTGTGCCCGCCCGACACGACGCTGACTTGGTGGCCGTGGGCCTTGGCGTAGCGGATGCCGGCGGCGATGTCGTCGACTCCGACGGCCTGCACGATCACCTCGGGATAGCGCTCGGGCACCCGTTGATGCCACACCGTGCCGCGGCGCGCGGCCTCATACCCGTCGTCGCCGCGGAAGAAATGCCGCCCGGCCGGTAGCGCGCCCATGGAAACTCCTTTGGTCCGCATGACGGGTCTTTTGAGTCCGCTATCCGGCACACTATAGTGGCCGTGTGCCGGCCACGGGAGAAAATTCTGCGACCAATCGCGACGAGGGCATCCAGGTCCTGCGCCGCGCCGCCGCCGCGCTGGACGAGATCGCGGCCGAGCCGGGACGGCTGCGGCTGGTCGACCTCGGCGAGCGGCTCAGGCTGGCCAAGTCGACGGCGCGGCGCCTGATGGTCGGCCTGGTCGAGGTGGGCCTGGCCAATGTCGATGCGCGGGGCCGGTTTTCGCTCGGCGAGCGCCTGCTCGGCTACGGCGGGGCGGACGCCGCGCAGATCGCGTCGGTCTTCCGTCCGACGATCGAGCGGGTGGCGCGCGCCACCCGGGGCGAGACGGTCGACCTGTCGGTGCTGCGGGGGCAGCGGATGTGGTTCGTAGACCAGATCGAATCCTCGCACCGGCTGCGGGCGGTTTCAGCCGTCGGGGTTCGGTTCCCGCTGGAGTCGACCGCCAACGGCAAGGCGGCGCTGGCCGCCCTCGACGAGGCCGAGGCGGAGGCCGCCCTGACCCGATTCAGCCCCCGAGTCGCCGGGGCGCTGCGCGGCGAGATCGCCGAGATCCGGCGCACGGGTGTCGCTTTCGACCGTGACGAGCACACCCCGGGCATCTCGGCGGCCGCCATCGCGCAACGCGCCGCGGGCGACAACGTGGTCGCCATCTCGGTGCCGGCCCCCACCGAGCGCTTCCGTGAAAAGGAGCAAAGCATCCTCGCGGCGCTGCGCGCGGCCGCCGGCGCGCCGGCCTGGAGACGGTGATGGCGGCGGCCGCGGTACCCCCCAGGACCCCGGCCGCGCCACGTCCTAACCTCCCGTCAACAACTCACCGCGGCCGACCTGCCGAACAGCGAGCCCCATTCGCGGCGGGCCGCGGACTGCGCGTCGCCGAAGCTGGGCGTCTTCTCGCCGTCGCCCGCCAGGTGGACCAGCGCCCACGCCATCGCGAACACCGGCACCTTGTGGCGCAATGCGGCACTGTGCAATTCATCGAATGCGACGTGCGACGGGCAACGGCGAAGTCCGATGAGGATGCCCCGTGCGGTGTCGAGAATGCGGCCCGAATTCGGGCCGCAGGAAGTCTGGGCTGGAACCCAGTTCGCCATCATGCTGTCGATCCCTCCTGTTGCGCCCGAACGAAATCCGCCACGTGCCAAGCGGAAGAGAATCCGTGCGGTGCGCATCGTTGCGCCCGTAGTTCCTCGAAAGGCGCCCCTGTGCAATGATTTGCGCGCCGAACGCGTTGTGCCAGAGCGCTGCCCACATCGGTATGTGCCCGTGACCGTTTTGGGATCGTTTCGGCGCGCGGGCGCTTGGCCTGTCGGCTAGGGGCCCCGGGTGCCCGGTTCTGGCCGGACACCAGCCCGCCGTGACCGCCGTCACGAACTCAGGCGCGGCGATGACAAACGACATGGGGAACCTCCGGGTGGGCGTCGGGGAGAACACCTACCGTGTCGACCGCGCGCGGGGGCCGAATCGTGTCGGCGCGAACCGCTTTACAGCGAGTCGAGCGCCGCCGTCAGCCGGTCGGTGACCTCCTCGGCGACCGGGCGCAGCTGCGGCTCGCCGGTGACCTCGACCAACACGCCCGGGTGCATCGCTTCCACGAGCATCGTGCCGGCGCGGCCGGGGTCGGCGCGGACGACGACATTGCACGGCAGCAGCAGCCCGATCTGGCGGTCGGCCTCGACGGCGCGGTGCGCCAACGGCGGGTTGCAGGCCCCGAGGATCACGTAGTCCTCCATGTCGTGCCCGAGTTTGGCTTTCAGCGTGGCCTTCATGTCGATCTCGGTGAGCACGCCAAAGCCCTGCTGCGCGAGCGCCTCCCGGGTCCGTGCGACCGCATCCTCGAACGAGGTCTGCAGCGACGTCGAAATCGCGATATCCATAAACTCATTTCTACTCCCGGCCCGTCAACGTCGCCGCGCCGAGCGTGTTCTCAGGTCGAAAAAATCGCCGCCACGCCGCCATCAGTGCACGTTCGACGCAGGGCGGGCCGGCCGGACGGTTCACAGAATCGCCCTGGTGTCCTTCGCCGCGGCGATCTCGTCCCAGCCGACGCCGAGCTCCAGCAGGATTTCCTCGGTATGCTGCCCGTGTTCCGGGGCGCGCGCGGGCGCCGGCGGGGTCTCGTCGAATTGCACGGGGGCGGCGACGATGCGGTAACGCTCCCCGTTGTCAGCGACGTTGGTGACGACGTATCCGTTGGGTTCGACCTGCGGGTCGTTGAGGGTCTCGCGCGGTGTCGCGAGGGCGCCCCACACGCCGGGCTCGTCCGCGAGCACCCGCTGCCAGTGCGCGAGGTCGTGGCCCGCAAAGGCGTTCGCGACGATCTCGGTGGCCGCGGCGGCGTTGGCGATCAGGTTGGCCGACGGCACGAACCGCTCGTCGGTGGCCAACTCTCCCAGGCCCATGCGTTCACAGAAGCCCACCCAGAACTTGTCGGGCTGCAGGAAGACCAGCTGAATCCACCTGCCGTCCTTGGTCTTGTAGCGGTTCACCAGCGGGTTGATGGCCAGCCCGGGCGGCGCGCCCGGGATGCCGTCGATGTCGAAGAAATCGGCCGCCGATATCGACGGCGCGATCGACCACATCGCCTGGGCCAGCAGGGAGGAGTCCACGATCGTCGGCTCGCCGGTGCGTTCCCGGTGGAATAGCGCCGCGCACACGCCGCCGGCCAGCGTCGCCCCGCCCTGCAGGTCACCGAAACCGGGGCCCTGGACGGCCGGCGTGTCGGTGCCGAACGGCGTGAGCGTGTACGCCACCCCGCCGCGCGCCAGGTACGTGGCGGCGTCGAACCCGCCGCGATCGCGATCCGGGCCGCGGACCCCCAGCCCGGTCCCCCGGGCGATGATGATCTTCGGGTTGAACCCGCGGATGTCGTCGACGGTGAGCCGGGCCCGCTCGAGCGCCCCGGGTAGCCAATTGGTCAGGAACACATCCGCATTGGCCAGCAGCCGGCCGAACAACGCGCGGCCCGTGTCGGATTTGATGTCGACGGCGATGCTGCGCTTGCCGCGGTTGCCCAACTCGAGGATGAAGTCGGCGTCCGGGCGGGCGGCCTCGCGGGTGAAGCCGCCGACCACCAGCGCGCGCCCGGGGTCGCCCGCGGCGACGCCCTCGACCTTGATGACATCGGCGCCCCAGTCGGACAGCGCGGCCCCGGCCGACGGCACATACGTCCACGACGCCAGCTCCACCACGCGGACACCGTGCAGGACACCGGACACGCAAACCCCCTCGACGGGCATCTTTCTTGCTATTTTAGATATTCTAGCTACTCTAAGGGACATTGATAGCCCATGCGATGGAGCCGACCCTTGGTCCGATCCCGATCCGCGGTGCAGTCGATGCGCGTCGGTAGCGAATCGCCTTGGGCCCCAACGCGGGTCGTTCAGGTAGACACCGGGGCAAAGGACGCGCGATGGGCAGGGTAGCCGGCAAGGTAGCCGTGATCAGCGGGGCCGCGCGCGGCCAGGGACGTTCGCACGCGCGGCTGTTGGCCGCCGAGGGCGCCGACATCATCGCGGTGGACATCTGCTCCGACATCGAGACCAACGAGTACCCGCTCGCCCGCCCCGAGGACCTCGACGAGACGGCGCGCCTGGTCGAGAAGGAGGGACAGCGCGCGTACACGGCGATCGCCGACGTCCGCGACCGGGTCGCCCTGTCGGCCGCCGTCGACCGGGGGGTGGCCGAGTTCGGCGGCCTCGACATCGTGGTCGCCAACGCCGGGATCTGCCCACTCACCGCGGGCCTGCCGCCGCAGGCGTTCGCCGACGCCGTCGACGTCGACCTGGTCGGCGTGCTCAACCTGGTGCATGCGAGCCTCAAGCACCTGGGCGCCGGCGCGTCGATCATCGTGATCGGCTCGAACGCGGCGTTCATGTCGTCGATGAACACCGCCGGCATAGATGGCGGGCCGGGCGGTGCGGGCTACGCGTTCGCCAAACTCGCTGCCGCGCATTACGTCAACGACTTCGCCCTGGCGCTGGCGAAGTTCTCCATCCGGATGAACGCGGTGCATCCGACCAACGTCAACACCGACATGTTGCACAGCGCGCCGATGTACCGCGCGTTCCGGCCCGACCTGAAGGAGCCGTCCCGCGCGGACGCCGAACCCGTCTTCCCGGTCGTGCAGGCGATGCCCATCCCCTACGTCGAACCCGAGGACATCAGCGAGGCCGTGCTGTTCTTGGCGTCCGACGCGGCCCGCTACATCACCGGCCAGCAGCTGCGGGTGGACGGCGGCGGCTTCCTCAAGGTCAAGCCGTGGTCGGGCGCATGACCGACGCGGTGCAGCGTCGCCTCTACGAGCTGATGGTCCTGATGAAGGCCGCCGACGACCGGCTTTCCAAGGGCATCGGCACCGGCGAGTTCATGTGCGTGTACTGGCCGTCGCGCGGCCAGGAGGCCATCGCCGCCGCGATGGGGGTGGCGCTGCGCCCCGACGACCAATTGGTGACGACCTACCGCGGGCTGCACGACCTGATCGGCAAGGGCGTCCCGCTCGAGGAGATCTACGGCGAGATGATGGGGCGCACCGTCGGCGCCGCCCGGGGCAAGGGCGGCACCATGCACATCGCCAACCCGGACAAGGGCGTCATGCTGTCCACCGGCATCGTCGGCGCCGGTCCGCCGGTGGCCGTCGGGCTGGCGATGGCCGCCAAACGCAAAGGCCTGGACCGCGTTACGGTGGTCAGCTTCGGCGACGGCGCTACCAACACCGGCTCGTTCCACGAGGCGGCCAACATGGCGGCGCTGTGGGACCTGCCGCTGGTGTTCGTCTGCCAGAACAACCTGTTCGCCGAGATGACGCCGACCGCGGACACGATGAAGCTCGAGCACGTCGCCGATCGGGCGGCCGGCTACGGCATGCCGGGCCTGCGCGTGGACGGAAACGACCCGCTGGCAGTCACATCCGCGCTCGAGGAGGCGCTGGACCGCGCCCGCGGCGGCGGCGGGCCCACGTTTCTCGAATGCGTGACCTTCCGCTTCCGCGGCCACTACTTCGGCGACCGGATGCCCTACATCCCCAAGGATCAGCTGACCGCCGCGCTGGCCGCCGACCCGGTGCCGCGGTTTCGCCGCCGCCTCGCTGACGCCGGCATCTGCGGCGAGGACGAGCTCGCGCGCATCGACGAGGAGGCGACGGCGACGGTGGAGGCCGCGCTGCGCACCGTCATGGCCGCGGATCCGGCGTCGGCCGACGAACTCGACCGCGACGTGTACGCGACCCCGATCCGGTTTCCGGTGTAATCGCATGGCCGAAAGGGAGATGACGATGCGCGAGGCGCTGAACCTCGCGCTCGACCAGGCGCTGGCCGCCGACGACCGGGTGTTCCTGCTGGGCGAGGACATCGCCGACCCGGGCGCCTCGGGGCCGACGGCGGGACTGTCGACGAAGTACGGCCACGACCGGGTCCTGGACACGCCCATCTCCGAGGCCGCGATCGTCGGCGCCGCGATCGGGGCGGCGATCGATGGGATGCTGCCCGTCGCCGAGATCATGATCATGGACTTCATCGGCATCGCCGCCGACCAGCTGATCAACAACGCCGCCAAATTGCGGTTCATGACGGCCGGGCGCACCACGGCGCCGATCACCATCCGCACCCAGGTCTACGCCGGGCTCGCGACCGGGGCCACGCACTCGCAGAGCCTGGAGGCGTGGTTCATGCATATCCCGGGCATGAAGGTGATCGTGCCGTCCACCCCGCGCGACGGCAAAGGCCTGCTGACGGCGGCGATCTTCGACCCCGACCCCTGCCTGTTCGTCGAGACGATCCGGCTGCAGGGCAAGAAGGGGCCGGTCCCCGTCGATCCCGGATTCTCGATTCCGTTGGGCCAGGCCGACATCAAGCGCCCGGGCACCGACGTCACGCTGATCGGCTACGGGCGCAGCGTGCACGACGCGCTCGCGGCCGCGGACACGCTGGCCACCGAGAGCGTCAGCGCCGAGGTCGTCGATCTGCGCACCCTGGTGCCCCTCGACGTCGAGACCATCCTCGAATCAGCCCGGCGCACCAGGCGGGTCGTGGTGGTGCACGACGCCGTGCAATTCGCCGGGCCGGGTGCGGAGATCGCTGCGATCCTGCACGCCGAATTGTTTTCCGAGCTGGCCGCACCCGTCCAGCGGGTGGGCGCCCGGTTCGTCCCCAACCCCGCGGCTGCGGCGCTCGAGGCGCAGGTCTACCCGTCCCCGGCCCGCATCGTCGACGCCGCCCGGCGCACCCTGACAGAAGCGAGAACGCATGGCTGACTTCGTGATTCGCATTCCGCGCGTGTCGGTGGCCGTGTCGGAAGCCGAGCTCACCGGGCTGCTCGTCGACGGCGGCGACCGCGTCGAGGCGGGCACGCCGATCTATGTGATCGCCACCGAGAAGGTGGAACAGGAAATCGAGGCCGGCGCCTCGGGCATCGTGCGGTGGACGGGACAGGTGGGGACCACCTACGACATCGGCGCCGAAATCGGCGTCATCACTTCATAACTCAGAAAGGCGCGCCACATGGACCTCAGCGAGACCCGCGAGCGAATCATCTACGAGAAGGAGGGCCCGATCGCCAGGGTCACGCTGAACTGGCCGGAGAAGGCCAACGCCCAGGACCAGAAGCTCGCCGAGGAGGTCGACGCCGCCCTGCTGGATGCCGACCGCGACTACGACATCAAGGTGCTGATCCTCAAGGCCAACGGCAAGGGCTTCTGCTCCGGGCACGCCATCGGCAACAACGCCGTCGACTACCCGTCCTTCGTCGAGGCCGCCGGCGTCATGGGCACCCCGTGGAAACCGCAGACCGACCTGTTCGTCAAGCCGATCCTGAACCTGTGGGAGTTCTCCAAGCCGACCATCGCGCAGGTGCACGGCTACTGCGTCGGCGGGGGCACCCACTACGGGCTGACCACCGACATCGTCATCGCCGCCGAGGACGCGTACTTCTCCTACCCGCCGCTGCAGGGCTTCGGGATGCCCTCGGGTGAGTGCTCGATCGAGCCGTGGATCTTCATGAACTGGCGGCGTGCGGCCTATTACCTATACCTCGCCGAGGTGATCGACGCGAAGAAGGCGCTCGAGGTCGGCCTGGTCAACGAGGTGGTCCCGCGCGACCAGCTGGACGCGCGCGTGGAGGCCATCGCCCGCCACATCGCCCAGGCGCCGATGACGACGCTGCTGGCCACGAAGGCCAACCTCAAGCGGGCCTGGGAGCTGATGGGGATGCGGGTGCACTGGCAGAGCTCCAACGACCTCGTCGCGCTCGCGTCGATCAGCAAGGACGTGCAGCAGCTGATCCAGACGGTGTTCAAGGACAAGGTGCTGCCGTCCGAGCAGGCCCGGCGCCAGGCGGCGGCCGCCGCCCAGACCGACGGCACCCCGACACCTTAGGCTCGCGGGTGAACATCGCCGACCACGCGATCGCGGCCGCAGAGTCGCCGGCTCTGATCACCGACGGCGGCACGATCCCGTTCGGCGCACTCTACGCCCGCAGCCGGCGGGTGGCCGCCGTGCTGCACGCGGCGGGCCTGCGCCGCGGCGACGGGGTGGCGCTGGTGCTGGGCAACCGGCCGGAGTTCCTCGAAATCACCTGGGGAGCACAACTTTCCGGCCTCTACTACACCGCCGTCAACACCCACTTCCTGCCCGAGGAGGTCAGCTACGTCATCGACGACTCGGACGCCAAGGCCGTGTTCTTGGAAGTTTCAGACGCCTCGATGGCCGGCCTGGCCGCGGACATCCGCCGCGCGAATCCTTCGGTGGTCGCGCACATCGCGGTCGGGGGGTGCCTGGCGGGTTGGCAGCCCTACGAGGAGGCGCTGGCGTCCGCCGGCGAGGCCCCACCGGTGGCGGACGGCTCGGAGATGCTGTATTCGTCCGGGACCACCGGGCGGCCCAAGGCGGTGCGGCGGCCGCTTCCCGTCGACGGCAACGGATCCTGGGCCCAGGCGGTGCTGGAGATGGCGCTGACCCGCAAGTACGGCATGGACCCCTCGAGCGTGTACCTGTCCCCCGCGCCGCTGTACCACGCGGCCGGGGTGAACTACACGATGGCGGTCAACCGCGTTGGGGCCGCGTCGATCCTGATGCGCAAGTTCGACGCCGAGGCCGTGTTGCGGCTGATCGAGACCCACCGGGTCACCCACGCCCAGTTCGTGCCGACGATGTTCGTGCGGATGCTCAAGCTGCCCGAGGCCGTCCGCCGGCGCTACGACGTGTCCAGCCTGCGCTGCGTCATCCACGCGGCGGCGCCCTGCCCGGTGGACGTCAAGCACCGGATGATGGACTGGTTCGGACCGCTCATTCACGAATATTACGGGGGCACCGAGGGTTTCGCGGGCACGACGATCGGCCCCGAGGAGTGGCTGGCCCATCCCGGCTCGGTGGGCCGCCCCATGGCCCCGGTCCACGTGGTGGGCGAGGACGGGCGGGAGCTGCCGGCCGGGCAGTCCGGTGAGCTGTACTTCGAGGGCGGGCCCGCATTCGAGTACTTCAAGGATCCCGTCAAGACCGCGTCGGTCTCCAACGACCGGGGCTGGCGCTCGTTGGGCGACGTGGGTTACGTGGACGCGGACGGGTACCTGTACCTGACCGACCGCTCGACGTTCACGGTCGTCTCCGGCGGGGTCAACATCTACCCCCAGGAGGCGGAGAACCTGCTGGTGATGCATCCCAAGCTGGTCGACGCCGCGGTGTTCGGCGTGCCCAACGACGAGTTCGGCGAGGAGGTCAGGGCCGTCGTGCAACCGGCCGCCGGCGTGGGGCCGGGGCCCGAGCTGGAGGCCGAACTCATCGCGTACTGCCGGGAACACCTGGCCGGCTACAAGTGCCCGCGCACAGTCGAATTCGACCCGGAGCTGCCCCGCGACCCGAACGGAAAGCTTTACAAGCGCCGCATCCGCGAGCGTTACTGGCAGGGACGCACGTCACGGATTGTGTAGAACGAGGTGGCTATGAAAGTCAGGCAAGTGCCGTGGCCGGTGCAAACCCCCGACCGGATCCCCAAGCAGCGCTACTACGACCCCGAGTTCTACGCGCTGGAGAATGAGCTGCTCTGGCCGCGGGTGTGGCAGATGGCCTGCCGGCTCGAGGAGATCCCCAAGCCCGGCGACTACGCCGAATACGAGATCCTCGACGAGTCCGTCATCGTCGTGCGCGTGGACGCCGACACGGTGCGCGCCTACCACAACGCGTGCCGCCATCGCGGGGTAAGGCTGGTGGAGGGCAACGGATCCCGGCGCACCTTCGTCTGCCCGTTCCACGGCTGGTGCTGGGGCCTGGACGGCAGCAACACCTTCGTGCTGCGGCCCGAGGAATTCGACGAGCACAACCTGCGCCCGGAAGACCTGCGGCTGGTCTCGGTCCGCTGCGAACTCTGGGGCGGCTGCGCGTGGATCAACCTCGACGACGATGCCCCGCCGCTGCGGGACTGCTTCGAGCCGTTCGCGTCGATCTACGACGCCTGGAAGGTGGAGTCGTTGCGGGTCGAATGGTGGCAGGCGTGCCGGCTTCCGGTGAACTGGCGGCTGGCGACGGCCGCGTTCATGGAGGGCTACCACGTCCCGCAGACCCACCCGCAGCTGCTGCCGTCGTCGCGGCCCGACACGTCGCGGGCGCCGGGCCTGGCCCAGGCCAACCTGTACTTCATGCGCACGCTCGGCGCGGGCATGGCGGGAATGGTGCACGAGAACGACGTTCGCATCGCCGAGGGCCTGCAGAACATGGAGTTGCCGGCCGACCCGGCCGCGGCGATGGCCGCCTGGCGCGCCGCCCTGAACGACGCCGTCGTCGGATGGCACCGGGCCCGCGGCTGCGACATGCCCGACCTCAATGATTTGGAGCGGCGCGGCATCGTCGACGCCATCAATTTTTGCTTCCCGCACTACTTTCTGCTGCCCCAATACAGCAGCGCGTCGTCCTACCGGATCCGCCCGCTGGGACCGGAGGAGACGCTGTTCGAGATCTGGTCGCTGACCCGCATCCCGCCGGACCAGATCACCGGCAAACCCACCCCGCCGGAGCCCATGGCGCCCGACGACCCGCGTTGGCCCCCGATTCCCGCGCAGGACTTCTCCAACCTGCCCAAGCAGCAAAAGGGATTGCACTCCAAAGGTTTCGAGTACATGCGACTGTCCAGCCGGATCGAGGGCCTGATCTCCAACTTCGAACGCGTCGTCGACGGCTTCCTCGCCGGCCTGCCCTACGAGGTGCTGGTGCCGGCGATCCAGAAGACCAACACCACCATCGACGTGCCGATCGCCGACCTGAATCTGGGGGCGCGATGAGCACGCCGTGGGATCGCTCGGTGGACCTGCTCATCGCGGGCAGCGGCGGCGGCGGCATGGTCGCCGGACTGGCTGCGCTCGACTGCGGGCTCGAGCCGCTGATCTGTGAAAAGCAGGCGCTGGTCGGCGGATCCACGGGCCTGTCGGGCGGCATCGTCTGGCTGCCCAACAACCCGCTGATGCGGGCCGAGGGCGTCGCGGACTCGCATGAGGACGGCCTGGCCTACCTGGCCGACGTGGTCGGCGACATCGGCGCGGCGTCCTCGCCCGCGCGCCGCGAGGCGTTTCTCACCGCCGGCTATGCGATGACGAACTTTTTGATCCGCAAGGGCGTGCGGCTCGTCCGGTGCGAGGGCTGGAGCGACTACTACCCGAACCACAAGGGCGGCAACGCATCCGGGCGCGCCATCGAGGGCGTCCCGTTCGACGCCGCCGAACTGGGCGGCTGGAGCGACAAGGTGCAGCCACCGCTGGCCAAGAACTACGGGTTTGTGCTGTTGACCAACGAATTGCGCTCGGTGCAGTACTACAACCGGTCGCCGCGCGCGTTCGCCGTGGCCACCAAGGTGTTCCTGCGCACCGCCGCCGCAAGGGCCCGCCGCCGCCAGATCCTCACCAACGGCTCGTCGCTGATCGGCCAGATGCTCAAGGCCCTCATCGAGCTGAGCGACGGGCAGCCGCCGCTGTGGACGAACGCGGCGCTGGACGATCTCGTCGTCGAGGACGGCCGCGTCGTCGGCGCCCGCGTCACCCGGGACGGCGCGGCGCTGAATATCCAGGCCCGCAAGGGCGTCCTGCTGGCGGCGGGCGGGTTCGGCCACAACAAGGAGATGCGCCGCCGCTACAGCGGCGCCCAGCCCAACGAGGCGCAGTGGTCGATCGCCAACGCCGGCGACACCGGCGAGGTGCTGCAGGCCGCGATGCGGCTGAGCGCCAAGACCGACCTGCTCGACGAGGCCTGGTGGCTGCCTTCGGTTTTCATCGCCAACGGTGGCGCGGCGGCCGCCTCGCTCGGCTCCGGGCGGCAGCGTCCGGGCGCCATCTACGTCGACTCCAGCGGGCGGCGGTTCTGCAACGAGTCGAACTCCTACGTCGAGGTCGGCAAGGCGATGTACGCCAACAAGGCGGTGCCGTGCTGGATGGTTTTCGACGACGGCTACGTGCGCCGGTACGTGGCCGGCACCAACCCGTTGAAGCGCCACCTGCCGCCCCAGCTCGTCGAGAGCGGCGCCGTCAAGCGCGGCGACTCCATCCCCGACCTCGCCCGCCAGATCGACCTGCCCGCCGACGAACTCGCGAACACCATCGCGCGGTTCAACCAATTCGCCGCCAAAGGGCTGGATCCCGACTTCGGGCGCGGCCAGTCGGCCTACAACGATTGCCTCGGCGATCCCGGCCATCGGCCCAACGCCGCCCTCGGCCCGCTCGACAGCGCGCCCTACTACGCGACCCGGGTGCTGCCCGCGGACGTCGGGACGTGCGGCGGCGTGCTCACCAACGAACACGCCCAGGTTCTCGACGAACAAGACCTGGTGATCGAGGGCCTGTACGCGACCGGCAACACCACCGCGACGGTGATGGGACGCACGTACCCGGGCGCGGGCGCGAGCATCGCCAACTCGATGGTGTTCGGCTACGTCGCCGCCCGCCACGCCGCCGGCAAATAGCTAAGAAGTCTCGTCACGGCCGACGAAATCCCTTGGCTTCATTCCCGATTCCATCAGCTCGGCCCGCCGCGCCTGCACGTCGGAGGCGGCGCCGACCATGTTGGTCAGGATGTGGCTGACCTGGAGGTGGACCCGCATTCCCATCAGCTCCCACGCCCGCTTGACGTTGTTCTTCACCGCCATCAGCGTGGTCAACGGGATCTGGGCAATCTTGTGGGCCATCTCTTCGACGGTGTCTTCCAGGTCGGCGCGCGGCACCACCCGGTTGAGCAGGCCCCAGTCGAGCGCCTGCTGCGCGGACAGGGTCGGCGCCAGCAGCAACCAGTCCATGGTGCGGTGCCAGTTCATCAGCAACCACGGCTCGATCATGGTGTGCCCGCCGGGTTCGCCCAGGCTCTGGGCGAGCGGCATCTGGAAATACGCGTCGTCGGAGGCCACGCAGAAGTCGGTCAGCAGGCCCAGGTAGATCCCCCCGCCCATGCAGTAGCCGTGGATCTGCGAGATCGTCGGCTTGGGGAACTCCCACAGGTACAGCGTGGGCCACAGGAACAGGTCGGCCGTCCCCTTGTACAGCTCCTCGAAGGTGTTGCCGAAGTCCGGGTACGGGTTCTCGTCGGGGCCCCAGCGCGCCACATGGCCGCCGCAGAAGCCGTTGCCGTTGGCCTTGAGGATGACGACCTTGATCTCGCCGTCGCGGTCGGCCTCGTGCAGGCAGTTGTCGACCTCGGTGACCAACACGGCGTCCTTGGTGTTGGCCTTGTCGACCCGGTTCAGGATGATCCGCGCAATCGGCGGCTCGCGTTCGTAGATGACCGCTTCGAGCACGCGCCGCTCCATGCCCGGTGACACTACCGGGTTTCGGGCCTGTGACAGCACGCCGAGACTGCACTCAGATCGCTTTTTCGGGCTCGTCGACGATCTGGACGCGGAGTCGATCGCCACCGATTCACCGCCGCGCGAGCAGCCACGCCCGGCCGCCGCCCTCACCGTCGGCGATCACGTCGAGGTCGGCGAACGCGGCGGTCAGCTCGCCGGGCGCCGCACGGAACGGGCCCGGGGCGGCCCCGACCTCGCTGAGCGCCGCGATCGCCAGCAGGCCGCCCGGCGCCAGGCGCCCGGCGATCGCGCGATCGAGGCGGGGGTCGCGGAATTTGTGGCACAAGATGACGTCGGCGGGCGGCCCGGGCGGCAGGCCCCCGTCGAGGTCGACGGCCTCGAAGCGGCAGCGGTTGTCGACGCCCGCGGCCCGGGCCAGCTCGCGGGCCTGGCCGATCGCGACCGCGGACACGTCGTAGCCCACGACGTCCAGGCCCCGACGGGCCAGCCACACCGCGCCGAGTCCCGGCCCGCAGGCCAGATCGAGCGCCCGGCCCGCCACCGGCACCAGGTAGACATGGCGGGCCAGGACGCCGGGCGGCCCCACCGCGCTCGCCGACGGCGGTCCCTGCCTGGCGTACCGCTCGTCCCAGCGCCGCCGGTCCTGCTCGGCCATCGGCGCCACCTCCTCGCTGCGTTTCTACACTCAACCGGTAGCCGACACGAGAAGGAGCGGAAGTGGGTATGGGACAGATCGCGCTCAACAGCGCGCCCGTGTTCGGCGGTGCATTGCTGGCCCTCGCGGCCGGGCAATTCCGGGCCCCGGACTACCGCGGGACGATCAAAGAAGACATGGACCTCCTGGACCGGTTGCCGCCGGAGGCCACGCAGCGACGCGCCGAGCTGCAACGCACCATCGACGCCCGCATCGACGACCTGATCGGCTCCGTCGACCGCAGCCGCGCGCTGCGCACGGCGGCGCAGTCCTATCGCGGCAATTGGCGCGACGCGGTGCTGCTTTTGTGTGTCCTGCTGTTCACGGTCATCTGGTGGGACGTCAACCACAGCCGCAGCAACTGGCTGCCGATGTTCATCCTGCTGATCCTGCTGTGCGTGGTGGCCGCCGTCTACACGGTCCGCGGCGTGCTGCGCGCCGCCGCTTCCCGTGTGCACCGGCGGTCGGGCGGCGCCCCGTGAAGGCGTGGCAGCTGACCGGCCCCAACGAGCCACTGCGGCGCATCGAGCGCGACGATCCGCGCCCCGGCCCCGGGCAGGCCGTCGTCGACGTGCGCGCCGCCGGGATCTGCCACAGCGATGTCGGCTTCCTCGACGGGACGCTGACGCCGATGCTGGCGACGCTGCCGCTCGTCCTCGGCCACGAACTCGCCGGCGTGATCGCCGAAGTCGGCCCCGGTGTGGTCGACCTGCAGGTCGGCGACCGGGTGGCGGCGTTCGGCGGGCCACGGGCGCCCGGGTGGTCGATCGACGGCGGATTCGCCGACAAGTTCCTCGGTGACGTCGCCGGCCTGGCGAAGCTGCCCGACGAGGTCGACTTCGTGCAGGCCGCCACCGCCACCGATGCGGGCCAGACCGCCTACGGCGCCGTGGTGGGCGCGGGCAAGCTGCGCGCGGGCGAGCGCGTCGGCATCGTCGGGCTCGGCGGGCTCGGCCTCACCGGCGCGCGGATCGCCGTGCTGGCCGGGGCGCAGGTATACGGCGCCGACCCCAAGCGGGAGACCTGGGAGCTGGCCGCACACCGCGGCGTGCTCGAAACCGTAGCGGGCGCAAGCGATCTGGCCACGTTCGGCTGCGATATGATCGTAGATTTCGCGGGATTCGGGACCACCACGGCCGACGCGATCAGCGCCGTGCGCCCGGGCGGGCGGGTCATCCAAGTGGGCCTCGGCCACAACGAGGCCACGATCTCCACCGCCGAGTTGGTGCTCAAGGCCGTCACGCTGCGCGGTGCCCGCGGCGGCCGGCCCGTCGACTTCTTGGCGGTGCTCGACCTGATCGCACGCGGCGACCTGGAGATCCTCGCCAGCACAACGACTTTCGAGGAAATACCGGACGCCGTCGGACGCCTCGAGACCGGCGGCGTGATCGGGCGGATCGTCGCCGTGGTGGAGTGACGCGCGGTCAGCCGATCATCGCGTGCAAATCCTCGACCGTCCAGGGCTCGGCGTCGTGGTGGTCGCGGTATCCCAGCACGCGCGGCGCCGGCCGGTCGTAGCGGCCGACGAATCCACCTGCCGCCACGAAGATTTGACCCGTGACGTCGCGCGACACGTCGCCGACCAGGTAGGCGTAGAGCGGCGCCACGAACGCGGCGGGGGCGGCATCCAGGGAGGCCCGCATCGTCAGCTCGTCGAGCAACCCGCGGCGGTGCAGGTTCTCGATGTGGCTTTCGTACCGGGCCCCGGTGGACAGCCGCGTCCGCGCGCCGGGGCACACCACGTTGGCCCGCACGCCGTGGGCCTTCAGCTCCGCGGCGATCGCCATCGTCAGCCCGTTGACCGCACCCTTGCCCGCGGGGTAGCCGGTGCCGCCGTAGTCGCCCAGGAAGGCCGCGGACCCGGTGTTGACGATCGACCCGTGCCCCTGCGCGGCCATCACGCGGGCGGCGGCGCGGCAGGTGTGAAACGCGGTACCCAGGTGCGCGCCGATCAGGCGGTCGAATTCGTCCGGCGAGATGTTGAGGATCGAGGAGCCGGGTGGTTCGGCGATCCCGGCGCAATTGACCAGGCCGTCGAGCCGCCCGAACTCGCTCACGCATTCCTCGACGAGCGCCCCGGCCACGCGCTCCTCGTCCGCGGCGCCGACGACCGGGACGGCCCGCCCGCCCGAGGCCGTGATCGCCGCGACGGTGTCCGCCACCGCGTCGGCATCGCGCCCGTTGACGACCACGCCCGCCCCCAGCGCACACATCAGTTCGGCGACCGCGCGCCCGATGCCGCGACTGCCGCCGGACACCACCACGCCGCGGCCCTCCAGCGGCTGCGGGCTAGGCATCGGAACCGGCTTTGGAACACCTTGTGCGCGTGACCTTCTGGCTCACCAACATGAGCCGAACAGTACCCGATCCTGAGATATCGCTGAGATCGGTCGGCTACCGGCGCAGCGAAGGGCGGTATCTAGCTGGCCAGCGGCGACGGACCACCGCCTCGGCGACCAGCGAACTTCGGCGCTGCGCTGTGGGGCGGCTGCGAGTTCGCGCCATCGCCGGTCACCGCGATCGCGCGTATAGTCGCTGATGACGTCCGTTGAGGACGCGTCGCCGTTTAGCTCAAAGCGGTCAACCAGCCGCACCGGCTGGGACTCGGAGTGGCTTCGGCGATATCAAGCACAGTCACCCACCCCACCTTTGTGTGCGCGGGTTAGACACGCGTCCGGCGGATACGGGTGCGGCGGAGGCCACTGTGCAACGTAGCTGCGGTGCCGTTGCTGCACATGACCCAGAAAGTGGGCCAATGATGCAAACCTGTTCGCGCGCACATCTTTTCAGAACGTGTTGGAACCGGAAAACCCGATTCGCCCGATGACCGGCGTAGCTACACCATCCCGACCCGCCCGGCCGCCACGCACTCAGACGGACGACTCCTACGACGACGTTGTCGAGATGTTCGTCGCGCTGCACCGGCTGCCGGCCGGATCCTGCGCCTACGCCCGCCAGCGTGACGACATCGTGTCCCGCTGTCTTCCCCTGGCCGACCATGTGGCCAGCCACTTCGCCCGGCGCGGGGAAAGTCTCGAGGACCTTGTCCAGGTCGCCCGTCTGGGGCTGATGAACGCCATCAACCGATTCGATCCCGACAAGGGTCCCAGCTTCATCGGGTTCGCGGTTCCCACCATGATGGGTGAGGTCAGGCGTTACTTCCGCGACTACAGCTGGGGCATGCGAGTGCCGCGCCGGCTGCGCGAGCTGCACGTCCAAATCAGCCGTACCACAAGCGATTTGGCACAGCGGCTGGGGCGCGCGCCGACCGCCGGCGAGCTGGCCCAGGTGCTGGAGGTCCCGCGCGAGGAAATCATCGAATGCCTCGTCGCGGGCGACGCCTACCGGCTGGACTCCCTGGACGCACCGCTGAGCGCCGACGGCTCGGGCAAGCCGCGGCTGGTGGCCGACGCGGTCGGCGGCGCCGATCCGGAGATCGAGCACATCACCAACCGCGAAGCGGTGCGCGTCCTACTGAGCGCGCTCCCCCAGCGCGAGCGGCAGGTGCTCCACATGCGCTTCTTCGAGTCGATGACCCAGAGCCAGATCGCCGAGCGGATCGGCGTCTCGCAGATGCAGGTGTCCCGCATCCTGGCCAACACCCTGCGCGGCCTGCGCGATCAACTGCAGTAGCCGGACCCCCAACCGGACCCTCTGCGGCCAACGGGGAGGTACTGTGCGATTCGGAAAACGAGTCGACGGTGTCGCCCGCAGCGGCCCGGAAGGAGCGCGATGCGATGAGGGTTTCCCGGACATTGAACGCGGGCATGAACGCGGGCATGGTCGCGGGCGTTGCGGCGGCGGGGCTCACGGTGGCCCTGGCCGTGTCGGTGGCGGGTTGCGGCGGCAAGCAGTCGACGACTCCGACGTCGACGTCCAAATCGGGGGCGGCCACCTCGGCGACGAGCACTGCGGCGCCGACGTCGGCGCAGCCCCGCGATTACGCCGGCCTGCTGATCAAGGCGTCGGACATCGACGCGCCGATCCAGTTCACCGGCGGCCCGGTGACGAACAACCCGAACGGGCAACCGGGCGCCGCGATCACATTCAGCACCGACGACAACAGCCACCAGATCAAGGACACCATTCAGGTCCTCGCCGACCCCGCCGCCGCCACGAACGCGCTGAACGCCGCAAAGGGCAACCAGGGCAATGCGGTCAAGAACGCCGAGACGCGTCCGTTCAACGTCGGCACCGGCGGAACGACGCTGTCCGGAAAGTCGCCGGACGGCGCCAAGGGCGTCGAAATCGTGCTGTTCACCCAGGGCCGGGCGTTCGTCACGCTGGAATTCGACGGTCCCGCCGAGTCGCTGCCGCCGGAGGACTTCGTCACGGACGTGGCCCAGAAGCAACTGGACGCCGTCAAGAAGGGACTGGGCGGCTAACGCACGCGCACTGCGACGCCGGCCCACGCGTTGTTGCCATACCCGCGCGGGTTCCACAGGGATGCAGCCGATTCCGGCTGGGTGGCCCCGGTGTCGTCCCAGGCGCGGGCGGTGATCCGCAGCGGCCCCGGCTCGGCGTCGACGGTCAGCGACCATGGGCGCCATGACCATTCGCTGGGCGCGGGGTGCAGCTCGGCCTGCCGCCAGCTGAGCCCGTCGTCGAGGGACACGTCGATGCGCTCAACGCTGCGGCCGCCGCCGGCGATCCCGTAGCCGCGGATCGTCAACGGGCCGCGCGGCACCCGGTCGCCGTCGGTGGGATCCAGGATGTCGCAGTTGATGGCCAACGACGACAGCGGGATGCCCTCGCCCGCGGCGGCGGTGTCGGCGTCGGCGTCCGCGGGCAGGATGCGGTAGTCGTGGGCCTGGAAGTAGTTGGCCGACGGGCCGGACTGCACCGTGATGCCGGTGACCCACTTGACGCTGCGCGCGCCGATGTACCCCGGCACCACCACCCGCACCGGGCCGCCGTGGACGCGCGGCAGGGGCCGGTCGTTCATCTGCCACGCCAGCAGCACCTCCCGGGAGACCGCCTTGCCCAGCGGGATCGAGCCACCGTACGGCTGGGCGGGCCGGGCTTCCTCGGCGACGTCACAGGCCTGGAAGGCGACGTGCAGCCCGGCATCATCGGGGTCGAGATCCGCGCCCGCGGCCGCGAGGACGTCCGCCAGCCGCACGCCCCGCCATTTCGCGGTCGAGATCGCGCCGTGCGCCCACGGCTCCTTTCCCGGTATGGACCGCACCCGCAGCAGCTCGGCCCGCCGATTGCCGGCGCACGCGAGCGTCGCCACCACCTCGTGCTGGTCGAACCCGGTGGTCAGCCGCTCATAGGTCAGGGTGAGCGGCCGCGCGACCAGCCCGTCGACGCTCAGCCGCCACCGCTGCGGCGCGATGTCGGGGAAGTCGCCGTGATTGCGGGCGTAGAACGCGTCGATCGGCGTGATGGCGCCGCCGGCGAGCACCGCGGGCGGCGGTTCGGCGTTGTACGGCAGTTCTGCGCGCACGATCATGTCGTCGCGCTTCTCCCACGTTGCCGTGGCGGGCGTCATAACGCTCATTGTCACCGCTTTCCGTTTGCCTGGCGATGTCGACAATCGTTCCTCCTTTCGCGGGCCGCCACCAGAGGGTAGATTTTGTCAGCTCACAAGTTTTCCTTGTGGTGGTCTGCATGCGGACTGTCGGCCCACAAGGCTGCCTTGTATGCCGGCCGGGGAAGGATGGTCATGCCGCTCAGCGCTCGCCTGCCCGAGTTGTCGGCGTTCGAAATCTTCCTGGCGATCGCCCGGACCGGCAGCATCGGCGCCGCGAGCAGGGAATTCGGGCTGAGCCAGCAGGCCGTGTCGGCGCGGCTGGCATCGATCGAGGCCCAGACCGGCGTCGCGCTCGTCGTCCGGACCCCGCGCGGTTCGCGGCTGACACCCGCCGGAGTCGTCGTCGCGGAATGGGCGGACCGACTGCTCGACGTCGCCCGCCACGTGGACGCCGGGTTAGCCTCACTGCGATCGGAAAGGCGCAAGCGCGTCAAAGTGGTCGCCAGCCTGACGATCGCCGAACAACTGATGCCCCGCTGGCTGGTGTCGCTACAGGTCTCGGCGGCCCGGCTGGGCGTTACCGCCCCCGAGGTGATCATGACCGCCACCAACAGCGATCGGGCGATCGCGGCCGTGCGCGCCGGCAAGGCCGACCTCGGCTTCATCGAGACCCCTTACCTGCCAAAGGGTTTACGCAGCCGCGTGGTCGGACACGACGACCTCGTCCTGGTCGTGCCCGCCGACCACAGATGGGCGCAGCGCCAGCGGCCGGTTACGGCAGCGGAATTGAGCCAAACCCCGCTGGTGACGCGCGAGCCGGGATCGGGGACGCGTGATTCGCTGACCGCCGCGCTGCGCCAGGCGCTGGGCGAGTCGGCGGCGCAGGCGCGCCCGGTCCTCGAATTGTCCTCCGCCGCCGCGGTGCGCGCCGCCGTCGACGCCGGCGCGGGACCCGCCGTGATGAGCCGGCTGGCGGTCGCCGACGACCTGGCGATCGGGCGGCTGCGCGTGGTCGCGGTTCCCGAGTTGAACCTGCGCCGCAAGCTTCGCGCGATCTGGGTCGGCGGACGCATTCCACCCGCCGGGGCGGCCCGGGATCTATTGGCTCACATCACCGATCAGCTCGCCGCGGCAGGCTGAGTCGACGATGCCGGCCAATCCGGCGAAGCCGGGCGCCGCGGCCATGTCGGCCGCAATGCGGCGGGCGGCCTGGCTATAGCGCGGCTCGTTCAGCACGGCGAGGATGTCGCGGCGCAGCGCGCGCGGCGTCGGTCGTTCGGTCCTGATCCGCCGGCCCACGCCCGACCACGCGACCCGGGCGCCGACCTCGGGCTTGTCCTCCTTGCCGCCGGTGGCCACGATCGGCACCCCGTGGCGCAACGCGCAGTGGACGCCGCCGTAGCCGCCGTTGGTCACGTAAACCGCAGTGCGGGGCAGCAATTCGTCATACGGCAGGTACCCGGCCGCACGCACGTTCGGCGGCAACGGCGGCAGCGTGTCCAGCGGCCGGCCGCCCGTCGCGACCACGACGAGGACGTCGTCGCCGGCCAGCGCGCGCAGCGTCGGCGCGATCACCTGCTCGTAGTCGACGTTGGCGACCGTGCCCTGCGTGACGTGGACGACGGGCCGGGTCCCGTCCAGATCGGGCCACCACTGCGGCAGCGGGGCCTGCGCGCCGGTCGCCGATATCGGCCCGACGTAACGCAGGTTCGGCGGCGCGTCGGACCGCACGTACTCGAACGAGGGCACGCTGAACTGCACGAGCGCGTCGGCGCGGCGGCCCCAGTCGGGCATGGTGCCGGGCATGGCCGTGCCGTGCACCTCGCGGTGCAGGTGGTCGACGAGGTCGTAGGCCCGCCGGGTCAGCCGACGGCTCACCGCGGCCAGGGCGGCGTTGCGCTCGCGGTTGAGCACGCGCGACGGCCGCAGTCCCATGCCGTAGGGCGCGGTGTCGCGGCTGTCGACGGGCAGCGGGACAACCGAGCATTGGACGACCGCCGGGCGCGTCGGACGTGGATGCGCGAGCAGGAACGCGGCGCCGAAGAACACCGGCTCGGCGAGCACGGCATCGGCGGGCTGCGCCGCGAGCGCGGCGACGAGCGTCTCGTACTGCGCCTTGGCGGGACGCGCAAAGATGTTTTCGATGTCGAACGCGACCGCCTTGACGCCCTTCAACTTCGCGCGTTCGGGAAACGCCGCGAGCACGTCTTGGTCGAAGTCCGCCTCGGCGGCCAGCGGCAGGAAGGTCGCCCCGGTGGCGGTGACCTTGTCGGCGAACGCCGAGCCGGTGATGAAGCGCACGTCGTCGCCGCGTTTGACGAAGTTCTCCGCGACCGCGAGCAACGGCGTGACGTGGCCGTGGGCGGGGATGCTCGCGATGATCAGCGATGACATGGCGCCCTCCCGGGGCTGGCCGTTGGCTTGGTGATGGTAGTATTCATTACCGTGCGACCGGAGTCAATATGAGGACCCGAACCTACCGGTCCGACCTGCGCCGGCAGCAGGCGGAGCAGACCCGGGCGCGGGTGATCGCCGCCGCGGCGGAGCTGTTCGCCGCCGAGGGCTACGCGCGCACCACGATGCCGAAAATCGCGGCCGCGGCGGGGGTTTCGGCCGAGACGGTCCAGGGCCAGGGGTCCAAGGCGGCCCTGCTGATCGCCGCCAGCGAATACGTCGGGGTGGGCGTGAGCGGCGAGCAGAACATCCTGAACCTGGACATCGGGCGCGACCTGATCGCCATCGAGGACCCCGGCGCGGCGCTCGACTTCATCGTCGCGACCGTGACGGACGTGCACCGGCGGACGGCGCGACTGGCGTCCGCGCTGTTCGGCGGCGCCGCATCCGACCCCGAGTTGGATCGATACCTGAGCGAGTTCATTGCCGGGATCACCGGGCAGACCCGTCGCGTCCTCGAGGTGCATCGCGACCGCGGCTGGCTGCGCGACGACGTCCCGTTCGAGGAACTCGTCGAGACCAGCGCGGTGCTGTGCAGCGTCGAGACCTATCTGCGGTTCACTCACCGCGACGGGTGGAGCCCGGACGCCTACCGGGCCTGGTGCCGGCGGATGCTGGCCGAGACCGTTTTCGCGCTGCCGCAACACTAAATAAACTGCTTGATTTAACTCGTCCCGCGGTGTTCACTGGGTCGGTGACCGCCGAGCGCATGGCCCGCTCCGACAGGTCGACGGGCACCCGGGAGGCGCTGCTGTCGGCCGCGGAGGTGTTGTTCGCCGAGCGCGGCATGTACGCCGTGTCCAACCGGCAGATCAGCGAGGCCGCCGGGCAGGGCAACAACGCCGCGGCCTGCTACCACTTCGGGACGAGGACCGACCTGCTGCGGGCGATCGAAGGCAAGCACCGCGAGCCGATCGAACAGCTGCGCGCGCAGATGCTGGCCGACGCCGGCGACTCGACCGAGCTGCGCGACTGGGTCGGCACGCTGGTGCGCCCGCTCACCGACCACCTCACCGCGCTGGGCACCCCCAGCTGGTACGCGCGATTCGCCGCCCAGGCGATGGCCGACCCCACCTATCGCCACGTCGTCACCAAGGACGCGCTCGCATCGCCGCGGCTGGTCCAGACCATCGACGGCATCAACCGCTGCCTACCCGACCTGCCCAACCGGGTGCGGGTCGAGCGAATGGTGATGGTGCGCAACCTGCTCATGCACACCTGCGCCGAGCACGAGGGCGCGCTGGCCGAGCACGGGCCGCGGTCACGCTCCAGCTGGCCCGTCGCCGGCGAGGGGCTGATCGACGCCATCGTCGGGCTCTGGCGCGCGCCGGTGCACGTGCGCGCGGCAGGCGACTGAGCATCCGGATCACGCAGGCAACCGAGGAGCACGATGACCGACGTCTCGACCACCACCGACATCCCCGAGTTTCCGATGACGCGGGCGCCCGGCTGCCCCTTCGCTCCCCCACCGGAATCGTTGGCGCTCAACGCAACCCGGCAGCTGAGCAGGGTGCGGATCTGGGACGGCAGCACGCCCTGGCTGATCCACGGCTATGACGCGATCCGGGCCCTGTTCACCGACTCGCGGACCAGCGTCGACGACCGGCTGCCGGGATACCCGCACTGGAACGAGGGCATGCTGGCGACGGTGGACAAGCGGCCGCGCTCGGTGTTCACCTCCGACGCCGAGGAGCACACCCGCTTCCGCCGGATGCTGTCGAAACCGTTCACCTTCAGGCGGGTCGAGGGGCTGCGCCCCGCGGTGCAGAAGATCGTCGACGATCGCATCGAGGCCCTGCTGGCCGGCCCCAACCCCGGCGACGTCGTCAGCACCGTGGCGCTGCCGGTCCCGTCGCTCGTCATCAGCGAGTTGCTGGGCGTTCCCTACGAGGACGCGGACTTCTTCCAGGAAAACGCGCAGCGCGGCACGGGGCGGTATGCGACCGAGGAGGACACCGCCCAGGGCGCCGCATCGCTGGCGAAATACATCGCGAAGCTGGTCCGGGCCCGGATGGAAAGCCCCTCAGAGGATTTGGTGTCCGACCTGGCCGAGCGGGTCAACGCCGAGGAGCTCAGCGTGCGCGAGGCCACGCAGCTGGCCCTCGGCGTGCTGATCGCCGGCCACGAGACCACCGCCAACATGATCAGCCTGAGCATCGCCGCCCTGCTCGAACACCCCGACCAGCGGGCGCTGCTGTGCGAGGCCGACGACCCCAAGGTGATCGCCGCCGCGGTCGAGGAGCTGATGCGGTATCTGAGCATCATCCAGACCGGGCAGCGACGGATCGCGGTCGAGGACATCGAGGTCGGCGGCGAGACGATCCGCGCCGGCGAGGGCATCATCCTCGACGTCGCCCCGGCAAACTGGGATCCCCGCCAATTCCCCGGCCCGGACCGCCTTGACCTGCTCCGCGACGAGGGCGCGCACGTCGGGTTCGGCTACGGCCGGCATCAATGCGTCGGTCAGCAGTTGGCGCGCATGGAATTACAGATCGTCCTGCCCACCCTGCTGCGCCGGATCCCGACGCTGCGGCTGGCGGTTCCGCTCGACGAGTTGCCGTTCAAACACGACACGCTGGCCTACGGCGTCTACGAGCTCCCCGTGACATGGTGAAGCCGGACCTGAGCCTGCAAGTAGCGGATCTCTCCGGCAGGTTCGCGGTCGTCACGGGGGCCAACAGCGGCCTTGGGCTCGGCCTGGCGACGAAGCTGGCCGCCGCCGGCGCCGACGTCGTCATGGCGATCCGGTGCCGGACCAAGGGCGAAGCCGCCATCGCCAAGATCCGGCGGCAGGCGCCGTCGGCCAAGCTGGCCATCCGGCACCTGGACCTGTCGTCGCTGAAAAGCGTTGCGGCGCTGGGTGAGGAGCTCACCGCCGAAGGCCGCCCGATCGACATCCTGATCAACAACGCCGGCGTCATGACCCCGCCGCAGCGCCAGGAAACCCGCGACGGCTTCGAATTGCAGTTCGGCACAAACCATCTGGGACACTTCGCGCTGACCGGGCACCTGCTGCCGCTGCTGCGCGCGGCCGCTTCCGCACGGGTGGTGACGGTCAGCAGCCTCGCCGCGGCCCAGCGAAATCTCGAGTACACGGATCCCAACGCACAGGACTACAAGCCCATGCGTTCCTACGGGCTGGCCAAGCTGGCACAGCTGATGTTCGCGTTCGAACTGGACCGGCGCAGCCGGCTGGGCGGCTGGGGGGTGATGTCGAACGCGGCCCATCCCGGGCTCGCCAAGACGAACTTGCTCAGCGGGGCCTCCTACGGCCGCGACCGGCCGACGCTGCAGAACCGGCTCACCCAGCTGACCTGGAAGCTGCTGCCGTTCATGTGGCTCGACGTCGACGAGGGCATCAAGCCGTCGCTGTATGCGGCGGCATCGCCGGACGCCCACGGCGGCACGTATTACAGCCCGCGCGGCTTCTACGAAACTGTCGGGGGCGGAGTCACTTTCGCCGGGGTTCCGCGAATGGCGCGCAGCGAGGCCGAGCTGGCGCGGCTGTGGCAGCTGTCCGAAGAGCTCACCGGCGTCACGTACCCGGATTGAGGGGGCGTTGATGTCACGTCGAACCGTGTACCCCGAGGGCGTCATCGGCGCGCCCAGACACCGCCGCGGCCACGCCGCGCAATCGGCGACCGGGCTGCCCGCCGGCACCGAGGTCTTCTCCGCCGACAACCACATCTCGGTCGCCGACGACATCTTCTACGAGCAGTTCCCCGACGACCTCAAGGAGCACGCGCCGCGGATCTGGTACGAGGACGGCGCCTACCTGCTGGGCCGCCCCGGACAATCCATGGTGGTCGGCGATTTCAGCGCGGTGCTCATGCAGTACGACGACCTGCCCGGCGCGGCCACCAACAACGTCGACGGGCGCATCCGCGAGCTCGCCGAGGACGGCGTCGACAAGGAACTGGTGTTCCCCAACGCGGTGCTGGCGTTGTTCCACTATCCCGACAAGGAGCTGCGCGAACGGATTCTGCGCATCTACAACGAGCACATCGCCGCCGTGCAGGAGCGCTCCGGCGGCCACTGCTACGGCGTGGGCCTGGTCAACTGGTGGGACCCGCGCGGCACCCGGCGCACGCTGGCGGAGCTCAAAGCGCTGGGGCTCAAGACGTTCCTGATGCCGCTGAACCCGGGCAACGACGACAACGGTCACGTCATCGACTTCTCCAGCGCGGCGATGGGCGCGGTGTGGGACGAGATCGAGGAGGCCGGGCTGCCGGTCACCCACCACATCGGCGAAAGCCAGCCCAAGTGCCCCAGCGAGGTCAACAGCGTGGCGGTCGCCATGATGGTCAACATCGACTCGTTCCGCGAGATGTTCTCCAAGTACGTCTTCGGCGGCATCCTGGATCGGCATCCCGGGCTGCGCGTCGGCTGGTTCGAGGGCGGAATCGCCTGGGTCCCACCGACCCTGCAGGACGCCGAGCACGTGCTGGCCTCGTATCGGCACATGCTCAAACGCCACCCCGAGCGCGACATCCGCTACTACTGGGACACCCACATGTGCGCCTCGTTCATGGTCGACGGCCTTGGGCTGGGCCAGATCGACGAGATCGGCATCGACAGGGTGATGTGGTCGTCCGACTATCCGCACAACGAAAGCACTTTCGGCTACTCGGAGCGCTCGCTGGCCGCGGTGGTCGACGCCGTCGGCCCCGAGGACGCCGTGCGCGTCGTCGGCGGCAACATCAAAAGGTTCCTGGGCCTTGAGGATGGCTGACATCCCCGACGAGCCGGACTTTTCGCGGATGCGGGCCGAGACCGGGACACGGCTTCGCGCGGCCATGGCCGAGCACGGCGTCGACGCGCTCGTCCTGCTGATGAACGGCTACGTCGGGTATGCGATCGGCGCCAGCTGGCCGCTGCTCGACGCGGGCCTGTCGCACGTGGAGCGCCCGGTGGCCGTCGTCCTGGCCGACGACGAGCACCCCCACCTGTTCATGCCGCATCGCACCGGGTCCTTCCTGGAACCGCCCGATCCGCCGGTGCCCGCCGACCACCTGCACGGCCCCGTATACCTCGAATTCGACCAGGGCGTAGCCGATTTCGCCCGCACGCTGTCCGGCCTGATCCCGCCGGACGCGGCCGTGGCCGTGGACGAGCTCACCGGCGCGATGCGGCGCTCGGCGGCCACCCTGTTCCCGTCGGGCCGGCCGTCCGACGCGGCGATCGTGCTCGGCGCCGCGCAATTGGTCAAGACGCGCGACGAGCTTGCCTGCCTGCGCCAGGCCACCCGCATCACCGAAAAGGCCATGGCCGGCGTGCAGCAGGCGCTGGCGCCCGGGGTACGGCAGATCGACCTGTCGGCGCAGCTGGTGCGGCGCGCGTTCGAACTGGGCGCCACCACCAACATGCTCGAGGCCATCTGGCAGGTGATGCCGGCCTCGCGGGAGGCCGGGGTGTGGACCACCCACGGCGATCTCGCGTTGCCGCTGCTGCCCACGGCCCGCGAACTTCGGACCGGCGAGGTGCTGTGGACCGACATCAGCATCAGCTATGCGGGATACTGCTCGGACTTCGGGCGAACCTGGCTGGTCGGCGCCGAACCCTCGGCGCGGCAACGGGATCAATTCCACCGATGGCGGGCCATCCTGGACGACGTGCTCGCCGTGACCAAGGCGGGCGTCACGTCCGGGGACCTCGCCCGCGCGGCGATCGCCGCCAACGGCGGCCGCAAGCCGTGGCTGCCGCACTTCTACCTGGGGCATGGGATCGGCACCTACCCGGCCGAAGCCCCCATGATCGGAACGGATCTCGGCGAGGAGTTCGACGACAACTTCGTCTTCCCGCCCGGCATGGTGCTGGTGCTCGAACCGGTGGTGTGGGAGGACGGCACGGGCGGCTACCGCAGTGAGGAGATCGTGGTGATCACCGAAGACGGCTACACGCCGATCACCGACTACCCCTATGCCCCGTATGGCGACTGAGGTCGCGCCCGACGCCCTCCGGTTGCGGACGGGGCGCCGGGAGCGGGCCCTGGCGCAGATGGACGCGCACGACCTGGACGTCCTGGTGCTGGGCCGCCAGGCCAACGTCCGCTACGTCACCGGCGCCCCGCAGTTGTGGATCGCCGGGACGCGCGCCTTCGGCCCGGTGTGCGTGGTCGTGCGCGCCACCGGCGACATCTATCTCAACAGCACCGACGACGAGGGCGTCCCGGAGGAGATCGGGCGCGATCGGCTCTACGGGCTGGCCTGGAATCCGATGACCCTGGTCGGCGTGCTGAAGAAAATCGACGGCGCGGCGACGGCCCGGCGGGTCGGAACCGACGCCATCACACCGACTTTCGCGGCGTTGCTGCCCGAGGCCTTTCCCGACGCCGAGCTCGTCGACGGCGAGGCGGCGATGTGCGCGGCGCGGCGCATCAAGACGCCCGACGAAATCGCGGCGATGGGCCCGGCGCTGCGCGTCGCCGAACAGGGGCTGGCCGCCGCCGTCGCGGAATTGCGGCCCGGGGTTTCTGAGCGGACGCTGACCGGGGCGGCGCTGCAGGCCATGGCCGCCGGCGGGGTCAGCACGCCGGCCACCCAGGATGTCGCCTGGGTGACGTCGCGGGAACACCCGTGGCGGCGGGCGCATCGTTCCGTGCAGGCCGGCGATCTCGTCGCTGTGGCCGCCGGCGCCCTGGCCGACGGCTATGTCGGCGAGGTGGGCCGGACGTGGGTGGCGGGCGGCGGGACGGCGCGCGCTTTGTTCGGGCGCTCGGATGCGTTGCACGACAAGCTGATCGCGGCGTGCCGTCCCGGCGCGCCCATTGTCGGGCTGCTCGCGGCCTACGAGGCGGCCGGCGAGCCGCTGCCGCCCGTGCCCGTCGCACACGGGGTGGGGCTGGGTTTCGATCCGCCGGTCGTGTCGGAGGCGCTGTGCGCCGCGGACGACTGCTTGGACGCCGGGATGGTGCTGGCGATCACCGGCTACGTGTGGCAGGAGGGCGTCGGGGCGGTGTTCCGTCGTGACACCGTGCACGTCGCCGATGACGGCCCGCAGGTTCTGAACCGGTAGGCGTTGCGCTCGCGATTGAGCCGACGTTAACATCGCGGATAGGCGATGAAGCTCGCCGTAACCGCCGCACCTGGCTGATGGCTTCTACCCGTGCTTGAGCTGACGGTGCGAGGCAGGTGATCGGCGATGACCCGCTTATCTCTCATCTCACGCGAATTCCTCTGTGCTGCCGAAATTGTCAACCCCCGTGGAAAGGAAATCTGATGTCATTTGTGACCGCACAGCCGGAAATCCTGACGGCGGCTGCCGCCGACCTGGAAAGCATCGGTGCCGCGATGGCCGCGCAGAATTCGGCGGCGGCGGCCCCGACGACGGGGGTGGTTCCGGCCGCGGCCGACGAGGTTTCGGCGCTGACCGCCGCACAATTCGCCGTCCACGCGCAGATGTACCAGGCGGTCGGCGCCCAGGCGGAGGCGGTTCATCAACTGTTCGTCAGCACGCTGGGAGCCAGTGCCGCGTCGTATACGGCCACGGAAGCCGCCAACGTCGTGGCCATCGGCTAGTGGCGAGGTGTTGCAATGGATTTCGCGATATTGCCGCCGGAGATCAACTCCGGTCGGATGTATGCCGGCTCGGGGTCGGGCCCGATGCTCGCGGCCGCAGCGGCCTGGGATGGACTCGCCGCCCAATTGCATTCCACCGCAGGCTCTTACCGGTCGGTGGTGCGCGGGCTCAGCAGCGGGCCATGGCTGGGACCCGCGTCGGCGTCGATGGCCGCGGCGGCCGCGCCCTACGCGGCGTGGATGACCGCGACCGCCGCGCAGGCCGAGCAGGCCGCCACCCAGGCCGGCGCGGCCGCGGCCGCCTATGAGGCGGCCTTCGCGATGACGGTGCCGCCCGCCGTGATCGCCGCCAACCGCAGCCTGTTGCTAACGCTGGTCGCGACGAACATCTTCGGGCAGAACACTCCCGCGATCGCGGCCGCCGAAGCCCAGTACGCCGAGATGTGGGCCCAGGACGCCACCGCGATGTACAGCTACGCCGGCTCGTCGGCGGCCGCGTCGGCATTGACGCCGTTCGCTTTGCCGCCACCCACGACCAACCCGGCGGGGGCGGGGGCCCAAGCCGCCGCGATCATGTCGAACGGCCCGCAGCTGATGTCGATGCTGCCGCAGGCGCTGCAGGGGCTCGCATCGTCGGCCGCGACGACGACGCCGCTGACGACCGCGTTGGCGCCAGCGGCGGCCGCGCTGCCCAGTCTGGGGACGATCCTGACCGCGCTGGCGATACCGGTGGCGGGCGTCGACACGGTCGCGGCCGGGATCGCCGCTCCGGCGTCGATATTCAGCGGGTCCGCGTCGTCGGTGTCGGCGACGACGACGGTACGCGCGTTGCGCATCAACGCCGACCGCGATTTCGCCAAGGGCGAGGGGCCGTTCACCGGAGACGGGCCGGGTGCCGCCATGCTGCCGCAATGGATTAGCGGCGGCGCGGGCGGTGTCGGTGAGCCGTCGACCGGGTCGGCGCAAATGGTGGCCGCGGGCATGGGCCGGGGTGCCTCGGTCGGCGGGTTATCGGTGCCCTCGGGTTGGGTGTCGGCGGCTCCGGCGGTCCGCACCGTCGCATACGCACTGCCGATGATCGGCGCCGAGGCCGCTCCCGAAATCGGTGGTGCCGCCAATTTGTTCAGCGGCATGGGACTGGCCGGCCTGGCCGGTGGCGCCGTCGGCAGCGCCGCCTCTCCGGGTCGCGGTGGCGAGCGCGTCAGGGTAGCCAACCGCGAGAGGCCGAAGCCGTCGTCGGGGGTGCAGCCGCCCCAGGATGGCGCGGTGGCAGCAATCGCCGCCGAGTTGGGGGAACTCGCCGCGCGGGCGCAGTCGCTCCTCGCGAAGCTTCAGGAGTCCGGCCTCGCGGAGGGCCAAGTGTCGCCCAGCTAGGGGTCGTCTCCGTCGTCGTCAACGAAGCGTTCGGGGTGGTGGAACGAGTTCGTTCTCGGCTGTCCGTGATCGAGATGCGGTGGTGGGATCCATTCGGTGTGGCCGTGGGCGTTGGTGCGGGTGGTCCAGCCTTGTTCGGCCAGGCGGTTGTCGGGGCCGCAGGCCAGGGTGAGTTCGTCGATGTGGGTGCGCCGGGTGGCCTGCCAGCCGTTGATGTGGTGGACCTGGCTGTGATAGGCCGGGGCGTCACAACCCGGCCGCGTGCAGCCGCGATCCTTGGCGTAGAGCACAATCCGCTGGGGCGGGGACGCGAGGCGTTTGGTGTGATACAGCGCCAGCGCCTTCCCCTTGTCGAAAATCGCCAGGTAATGGTGGGCGTGGCCGGCCCAGCGGATCACATCCGACATCGGCACCAAGCTGCCCCCAGCAGTCAAAGCCTTGCCCGCGGCGGCCTCCAACTCGGCGAGGGTGGTCAGCGCCACGATTGTCACCGGTAGTCCGTTGTGAGACCCCAGCTTCCCGGAGGCGAACAGCGCGCGCAGCGCGGCCACGAATGCATCGTGGTTGCGTTGCGGGGCGCTGCGGTGATCGCGACGCACCGCGGCCTCATCGGGGATGTCGTCGACGACGGGGGTTTCGTCCTCGGGGTTGCACGCCCCGGGAGCGGCCAGCTTGGCCAACATGGCCTCGATCGCCGCCCGCAACTCCTGGGTGACCAGGCCGCTGATGCGCGACATGCCGTCGTATTCCTGTTTGCCGAACACGATGCCGCGGCGGCGGGCGCGCTCGTGTTCTTTGAATGCGCCGTCGGGGTTGATCCAGTCCATGATCCGCTGGGCGTATTTGGCCAACTCATCGGGGCGATAGCCACACGCTTTGCGGGCCAGGTCTTTGTCGGCGGCCTCCCGGATAGACACCTCCACCTCGACGGGCAGGTGATCGAAAAACGCGCGGATCACCTTCACGTGGCCGTCGCCGATGAGCCCGTCGCGCTGGGCGGCCGCGGTTGCGGTCAGTTGCGGTGCCAACACCTCGCCGGTCAGGGCGCGGCGCACACCGAGGTCGGCGGCCTCCTCGATGCGCCGGGCGGCCTCGCCCTTGGTGATCCTTAGCCGGTCGGCCAGCGCCCGGCGCAGCGTCCCACCCAGCTCTGCCTCGCCGGCCTGCGCGCCGAGCTGGTTGATCAACGCGTGCTGGGGGGTGCGCAGCCGGCGCGTCTGTTGTTCGAGGCTTTCCAACAACGCCAGCCGCTCGGGTGTGGTCAAGGCGTCATAGGAATGGTCGACAATGCGCGACACCGCCGTGCGCAGCGCAGCGAAGTCCTCCGAGACTTGCTCGCGTGTGGTCGAACCCATACCCGCAACCCTAGGGACACCCACCGACAACAAATCCGGCAATGTGACCACTGAAACCAAAGTGACACAGGCAATTTCGCGCGGCCGCACGCACCCGCCGTTAGACGCAGCAGCCCGGCGTACGGTTCCATCGAACTAGAGATGAAGGAAGCTGTGGCCCGAGTTCCGTTCGGCCAGCGCTTCGTCGAACAACTCGCCCACGCGGTGACGCTGCCACAGGCTCAACAGGTTCGACAGCATCTGCAGCGGCGCGCGCACGCTCTCGTCGTCCCGGATGCGCGGGTCCGTGCGGCTGCCCGGGACTGAAGCCCCGAATCGCTTGTGCATCAGCGCGGGCACGTCGAGCAGCCAGGCGACGCCCATCACCGCCGCGTACAGCACCGTGTGCCGGCGCAACCGGTCCGGATGCAGCCGCGGACCGCCGCAGCGCCGCACCTCCGCGACAAAGAGAACCAGCAGCTCGTCGAAATGCTCGTCCCACATCGAGGTTTCGGCGCCCGACATCGCTCCCCAGATGGCCATGCCCATGTTCATCTGGCCGACGCAGCCCCAGTCCAGCAGGCCGCAGCGCAGAACGCCGTCGTCGTCGCGCCAGAACCACGCGTTGTCGATGTTGGCGTTCCAGTGGCACAGCGCGACGTAGTCCGAATCGGCGGCCAGCCCGCTGACGACGGCGTGCTCATGAAGCGCGACCCGCGGCACGTCGTCGCGAAACCGCGCCAGGAACGACGGCGAGCGCACATCGCCGGGCAGCAGCCCGGGATGGGCCTGGACGAACGCGGCCAGCTGGTCCACGCGGCGGTCCAATTTGCCGGCGCCCACCGGCGCCCGCTCCCCCACGGTCGCGGCCCGCACGTCCAGCGGAAAGTGCGCGGCCAGCTGCCCCGACAGGCGTCCGTAGGTGCCGGCGAGGCGGGCCAGCGCGGTCACCAGCGCGCGGTAGTGCCCGACGGGATCGGGCATGTCGTAGTCGAGGCACTTGTGATATTGGTGCTCTACCCCGTTGGTGCCGAAGGGGATTCGCTCGGTGATCAGGATTCCCGTTCCGGTCCGGCGGTCGTAGTCGGCGAACAGCACGGCGGGCACCGCGATGGGAAATCCGGGCACCCGGGACAGCGTGGCAAACCGGACCTCCGGCTCCATCTGGGTCTTGCCGCGATCGCGCACGGGATCGTCGAAATCGCGCGAGAACTTGACGAACAACTCGGTCGGCAGGCCTGGCCGGGACCCCGAGTATTCGACGGACAGCACGAGCTTGCGTCCGGTGCTGCCCCCGGGCGCCTCTCGGTAGGCACCGACCCGGGCAACGGCGCCATCCAGAGCACCGAAGGCGCGAAACGCGTTGGTGAGAAACGACTCACCGCCGTCGAGCAGCGCGGCGGGATCGGCGGGAAACGGCAGTCCGTGGTGATCGCCGATCGCCCAGCGAGAGTTCACCACGTCTGCTCGGCCGCGCGCACCAGCATGTGGTTGACCGCGACCCGCCGGTCGCGGGTCACCATGTAGTGCACCGCGTCGGCGACGTCCTCCGGGCGCAGCTTCACCATGCCGGCGGTCTGGCGCTCCACCGCCTCGCGTGACGGTGCGGCCAAGTGGCCGAAGATCTCGGTATCCACCGTTCCCGGACTCACCACCCCGACGCGCACCCGCTTGCCCAGCACCTCCTGCCGGACGCCCTCGCTGAACGCATTCACCCCGAATTTGGTGAGCGAGTAGACCGCGGTGTTGGCGCGGGCGACCCAACCGCCGGTGGAACCGATGGTGACCAGATCGGCGACGCCGCGCGGCGAACTGGTGGCCGCATCGATCAAATGCGGCAGCGCCGCGCGGGTGACGTAAAGGACGCCCTGCACATTGACGGCGACCATGTCTTCCCAATCCTGCAGGCGAGCCTCGGCCGCGGGTCCGGAGTGCATCACCCCGGCGTTGTTCACCACCGTGTCGAGCCGCCCCAACTCGGCGACCGCGCGCTGTACCGCGGTCGAAACGTCCCCGGCATCGGTCACGTCTGCGGCCACGACTACCGCTGTGCCGCCCGCGGATTCGATCTCGGCTTTCACCTCAGCCAGTCGATCGGCGCGGCGGGCCAGCAAGGCCACCGCCGCGCCCTCGGTGGCCAGTGCCTTCGCCGTGGCCGCCCCGATGCCGCTGCTGGCGCCGGTCACCAGCGCCGCGGTGCCGACGAGTGTCGCCGTCATGATCTGACCCCCAGGATCTCACGCAGCACGTACTCGTTGTCCTCCCCCAAATCCGGTGCGCCGCGCTCGATCCGCGCCGGCGAACGTGCCATCCGCCACGACGCCCCCAGGACCGGGCGCTGACCCTCGCGGTGATCGCTGACGAAGCGATACAACTCGCGGTCCCACAACCGTTGGTCCCCGATCACGTCGATCGCGGTGGCGCACTTGGTCGCCGGCACACCCGCCCTCCGCAGGCAGTGCGCGAGCCGCTCGGCATCGTGGTCGCGGGTGTACCGTGCGAGCTCGGCATCCACGGCGTCGGCGCGACGGCGCCGTGCCTCCAGAGTGGCGTACCGCGTGTCGCCCGCCAGCCCATCGGCACCCAACACCGAGCACAGCGCACGCCATTCGGCATCGTCGGCGACGGCCACGGCGATCCAGGCCTCGTCGCGGCATGGGTAACAGCCGTGGGGGCACAGGTCGGGATGGTGGTTGCCGTTGGGGCCCAGGCGGTTTCCGGTGAGGCTTTGTTCCAGCAGGCAGTCCCCGATCATCGAGGAAAGCGTCTCGACGGCCGAGACGTCGACGAATTGCCCCGCGCCGCTGAGTTCCCGATGCAGCAGGGCGACGAGGGCGGCGTATGCGGCCGCCGCGCCGACGGTGGAGTCGCCGTAGCGCATGCTCGTCCCCAGCGGCGGGCCGCCCGGGTATCCGACCAGGGACGCGAGCCCGGCCAGGGCGGCGAAGCATGGGGCGTAGCCGGTTTGGTGACCCAGCGGCCCGTCGTTGCCCCACATCTTGATCGACACGGAAATGATGTCCGGCTTGATGGCCTGGAGCTGCTCGTAGCCCAGTCCCTGGCGCTCCATCGCGCCCGGGCGCAGGTTGTTGATGACGACGTCGCTGCGGGCGATCAGCTCGCGCAGCCGGGCCATCCCGTCCTCGGACTTGATGTCCAGGTCGACGCTGCGGATCTCGGGGTTGATGCTCAGGAAGTAAGGGGCGTGGTTGATGTCGGTGCCGCCGTAGGCCCGCATCTCCTCGGGGGCGGCGGCAGTCTCGACCTTGATCACCTCGGCGCCCAGCAGCGCCAGCAGCTTGCCCGCGTAGGGGCCGGCCCACACCTTGGTGAGCTCGACGACGCGCACCCCTTGCAGCGGGCCCCCGCGGCGCTCACGGCAAACCTTGAGTTGCGGCGCCCTGAGCGCAGGCGGGGTGCGGGCCACGCCCAGCCCGTCCAGGACCGACGCGGTGTGCTGGCCCAGCGCCGGTGCGGCGGAGGTGATTCGGGCCGGCGACGCGCTCAGCGCGTACGGCACCGTCGGGTACGGCGCGTCGCCGAGCACGGGGTGGCTGACGGCCTGAAAGAAGCCGCGGTGGCGGTACTGCGGCGAGCGGTGCAGGTCCGCGGCATCGTTGACCGGGACCAGCGGCACTCCCAGGCGCTGCGCCCGGTCCGCCGCGGCCACCCTGGCGAGATCGGCGACCCACTCCGCGAACCCCCGCCGGAACGCGGCGACCTTCTCGGCGGTGACGGAGAACTCCAGCCAGTCGTCGTCGAACGCGTCCAGCCATTCGGGCCGGCCCATCAGTTCTTTCACGCCGAGCCAATGCGCGCGGCTGGTCATGTACAGGTAGACGAACCCGTCGGCGCAGGCGAAGAACGCGGCCGGGCCGGCCTGGTCGTAGTCGCCGCGGTGGCCCCCCGCGGCGACCTCACCGGTGATGAATCGGCCCAGGATGCAGTCGGCGCGCGAGACCAGCACGGCATGCGACGACACGTCGATCGACTCGCCCCGGCCGGTGTGCAGGCGCCCGAACAGCGCCGCCACGACACACAGCGCCGCGTCCAGCCCCGCCTCGTAGTCGACCAGGAAACGCCCCGGCCCCTGCAGCGGCGGCCGGGCGGGATCGGCGTGGCTGGGGGTGTGATAGCCCCAGCCGCTGGCATGGAACACGTTGGCGCTCTTGGCATTCGCGAACTCGACGGGCGCCTCGTTGCCGAACGGGGTGATCGAGCAGAACACCACGCGCGGATGCCGCTCGGCCCGGCCCGACGCGTGATCCTCGATGACCGCGTCGGCCGATCCGATCAGCGCATCCAGGCGTCCGGCGTCGAGCACGACGGAACGCTTGTTGGTGTTCAGGTAGGCGAACAGCGCGCTGCCGTCGGGCCCGTCGGCGAGCACCGGCGCCATCGCGCGGGTGGGGCTGCCGCGTTCCGGCGCCTCGACCTTGATCACCTCGGCGCCGAAATCGGCCAGCAGCTTCCCGCAGTACTCCCCCGCGACTGTCTCGGCGAGCTCGACGACGCGGATACCCGTCAGCGCCGACATGCCGGGGTCAGGGCTTCTTGCGCCCCGAGCGGCTCAGGCGCCACTCCGGCGGGAAGTTGAGGTCGTTGTCCTTCACCACGTTGTTGAGGCCCTTTTCGAAGGTGCCCTCGGTGAGGTCGACCTCTTGCGCGTCGTTCTTGATCATCGGCAGCATGCCCTCGACCATGCCGGTGAGCAGGCTGCCGAAGTATTCGCCCTTGTGCTGCTTGTACAGCTCCAGGAAGGTCTTCTGCACGGCCACGGTGTCGGTCGGGCGCGAACGCGAGCACGCCAGCGCGTATTTCTCGGTCTCGGCTTCCAGCTTGTCGCGCGGCACCACGCTGTTGACGAAGCCGCAGTCGTACATCTCCTTGGCGCTGAACGGCCGCCCGGTGAACAGCATTTCGGAGAACTTGCGCAGCCCCATCGTCTCGGCCCACCACCACAGCCGCGGTCCCCAGCCCACATAGCGGAACGCCGGATGCCCGAACAGGGCATCCTCGGAGGAGATCACCAGGTCGGCGTCGCCGGCCTGGTAGAAGTGCCACCCGTAGCAGTAACCCTTGGCCTCGATGATGCTGATCTTCCGGAGCTCCTGCAGCGGCCGGTTTCCCGCGCGGGCCTTGGCGTAGAAATCGGTGACGGTGGACAGGTAGCGGTACGAGCCGCCGGGCGGGTACTTGACGTCGTCGTCGTTGATCGCGAGCTCGTGATGCAGGGGCAGGCCGGGGTTCTCCAGCATCGGCCGCTGCTCGGGCAGGTCCCCGCCGCTGCCGAAATCCTCGCCCTCGCCGCGGATCACGACGACCTTGACGTCGTCGTCCACGTTGCACTTGTGGATCAGGTCGGCGTAGTTCTGCCGCATTCCCAACGTGGTGGAGTTCTGCGCCTGCGGACGGTCGAAGGTGATGTAGGCGATCCGGTTCTTCTTGTCCTTCTCGAACCTGATGTACTGCTCGGCTTCCTTCTTCAATTCCTCGTAGTCGTATTCCGGCATTAGTTGTCTCCTATTTGAGTAAGGCACCCGCGTCGACGGGCAGTGAAACGCCGGTGACGTAACGGGATTCGTCAGAGGCGAGGAACAGCACGGCATTGCTGATGTCGACGGCTTCCACCCACGGCACCGGCATCATGTGCGTCATCTGCGAGAACGGGGCGAAGTCGTCGGGCCCGGGATTCTCCAGGTCCGGCCGAAACAGCTTGTAGGTGATCTCGTTCATCGTCATCGGTGTGTTCACCTGGCTCGGGTGCACCGAGTTCACCCGGATGTTGTACTGGCCCAGCTCAACCGCGAACGAACGCATCAATCCCAGCACGCCGTGCTTGGCCGCGATGTAGTGGCCGGTGTAGGCCATGGCCTTGTGCGATCCGACCGAGCCCGTCATCACGATGGAGCCGCCCCGTTCGCCGGCGAGGATGTGCGGCACACCCGCTTTCACGGTGTGCCACACGCCGGAGAGGTTGACGTCGATCATGTCCTGCCAGGTTTTCTCCGGAATCTTGTGCAACTTGTTGCCGAAGGTGCCGATGCCGGCGTTCGCGACGATGATGTCGAGACGACCGAGCTGCTCCACCCCGCTGTCCACCAAGGCCTTGAGCCCGTCGTAGTCCCGCACGTCGACCTGCGCGGCCACGATGCGGCGATCGAGGGCCTTGACCAGGTCGGCGGTCTCGGCGAGATCGTCCGGCGTCGAATGCGGGTAAGCCATGTTGTCGATCGGTCCGCAGATATCGAACGCGATGATGTCGGCGCCCTCCTGCGCCAATCGCACGGCGTGGCTGCGACCCTGGCCCCGGGCGGCGCCGCTGATGAGCGCGACCTTGCCCGCGACGCGGCCGGTCATGCCGCCACCAGCGCCGGCATGGACTCCCAGCCGCGCACCGTCGACGTCGGGCTGAGCTTGGCGTTGCTCATATCGACCTCCCAGTCGGGGAATCGCTTCAAAATTTCCTCCAGGGCAATGCGGCCTTCGAGGCGGGCCAGCGCGGAGCCCAGACAGAAGTGCGTGCCCACGCTGAAGGCGAGGTGTGGGCGGGCGGCGCGGTGGATGTTGAATGTGTCTGCGTCGGAGCCGAACTGGCGCTCGTCGCGGCACGCCGCGCCGAGAAGCATGATCACCACGCTGCCCGCGGGCACCGTGCGGTCGTAGAAGTCGACGTCGCGGGTCACGTATCGCGAGACGTGCGGCGCGGGCGGTTCGTAACGCAGCAACTCCTCGATCGCCTGCGGGATGAGCCGAGGATTTTCGGCAAGGGCGCGACGCTGGTCGGGGTGCTCGGCGAGAACCTTTCCCGCCCAACCGATCAGGCGCGTGGTGGTCTCGTTGCCCGCGCCGGCGACCACATTGAGGTAGACGAGGATCTCCTCGCGCGTCAGCCGCCGCGTGGCACCCTTCTCGTCGACGAACTCGACGTTGAGCAGGTCGGTCATGATGTCGTCGGACGGATGCTCGGCGCGCCAGTCGATATAGGCCTCGAACTGCTCGCCGACCGACAGGCCCTGCTCGGCGGCCCGCATGGGCTTGCCGGCCTCGGTGCGCAGTTGGGCGTTGCCGCGGTCGCGGATGTACTCCTGGTCGTCTTCGGGAATGCCGAGCAGCATGCTGATCACCTTCATCGGCATCTGCGCGCCCAAGTCGGTGACGAAATCGAATCGTCCCGACCCCACCAGCGGGTCGAGGGCCTGGGCGCAGAAGTCGCGGATCATCGGCTCGAGCGCCCCGATCCGGCGCGGGGTGAACATGCGAGACAAGAGCTTGCGGTGCACGTCGTGGATCGGCGGGTCCTCGAAAATCAGCATGCCGGGCGGGATTTCGAGGTTGGCCTTGATCAGTTCGAGGATCGCGCCCCGCGCGGAGCTGAACGTGGTGTGGTCGACGAGCGCCTTGGTGACGTCGGCGTAGCGGCTCAGCGCGAAGAAGTCGTATTCGGCGTTGTAGTACAGCGGCGCCTCGTCGCGCAGGCGGGCGAACATCGGATACGGGTCGACGATCAGCTCGACGTCATAGGGGTCGAAATGGACATCGCTGTCAGTGCTCGCCGTCACGAAATCCCTCCTACCGCTGCCATTTTTTGACCATGTCGGGTCACTCTATTCTCGTAGAGAACCATACGGCGGGTGCCCTGGCAAGACCCCGCGATCCCCAACCTCACGAGGGCGCGGCATCGGTCAGGCGGCCCCTGGCCGATGTCTTCAGGATGCCGGTGGCGATGGCGGCCAGGATGGCATCGAGCTGCTCGGGGCTGTCGATGATCCGGTCGCCGTGGGCGAAGCGCAGCAGCAGCCCGTTGATGAACGTGAGGGTGATGTTGCTCAGGTCCTCCACCACGCCCGGGTCCAGGTCGGCGCCGTGCGGCATCAGCTGCACCAGGATCTCCCGGTGCAGCTTGGTAAACCCGTCGGTGGCCTGCTGCAGGATCGCGGCCAGCGCCGGGTCGCGCGTGGCCTGCATCGTCAGCTCGTACCTGGCCTTGGTGCGCGACAGCTGCGGCTCGCTGCCGGCCTGGATGACGACCTGCGACAGCCGCGACGGCGACGGCGGACGCTCGCCGGAACCGCCCGCCCCGTCCGCAATCGATTGCAGGCTGGCCAAATCCAGCTCGGCCAGTCGCTCGGCCACGGCGCGCAGCAGCGCCGCGCGGGTGCGGAAGTAGAAGGAGGTCGTGCCGTCCGGGACCCCGGCCCGGCGGTCGACTTTCAGGTGGCTCAACCCCTTCGCCCCGTCGTGCGCCAAGAGGTGGATCGCCGCGTCGCACAGGTCGCGGCGGCGTTCGGTGGGGTTGGGCTTTCGTCGTGTGTCCATCGCAGATTGGACCGGACCCTACTCTATATTCGTAGTGTCCGTAAAGGGTGCGGCGACTGTGCTGGAATGATCCGATGCGCACCCGCACGCTCGCAAGCATCCTGCTGATCGGCGCGCTCGCGTGTGGCTGTCACTCGACGCGCCCACCGGCGCCGACCGCCATCAAGTCCACCAGCGCGGTGGCCGCAACGACGACGACGCCGCCACCGCCCCCGACCGCCATCCGGCCGCTGCCAATCCGGGCGGTGCGGAAATCGCAGCCCACCACACCCGACAAGTGCCCCGCCACCAATGCGCCCGTCGCGCCGGCGAGCCCCCTGGTGACCTGCGACCTGGTCCGGACCACCGTCTACACGCTCGGGCCCGAGTCGATGCGGCTAGGCCTGACGCATGTGGACCCGCCCACGTCGTTGACGTCGGGGTTCTACCAGGTGACCCTGACGCTGGATCCGCCGTCCGCGGCGGCCTGGGCGGAATTCACCGCCGCGCACCTGCACGACCACGTCGCATTCGTCCGCGACGATCTGGTCCTGGAAGCCCCGACGATCGAGGAACCGGTGACGTCCGGCAAGATCGCGCTGACCACCCAAAACGCCCCGGCCGCAGACCAGTTGGCCCAGCTGGCGGGCCGGCCCGCATAACATGGACCGCCTCGGCGTCGGTTTCCTCAACGGATTCGGGCTTCCGCCAGTCGAATTCGTCAACCTCACCGCGGATCTCGGCTGCCGGTACCTGTCGGCCGTCGTGCGGGGGCTGCCGCTGGTTCCGCTCGGCTACGAGCCCTTCTCCCTGCACGACCCGAAGCTCAGGCGCGACCTGCGTGCGGCCATGAGCGATCGCGGGGTGGCGATCTCGCTGGGCGACGGGTTTCTGATCACGCCCGACGCCGAGGCGCGCGCGTTCGCCGACGATCTGGACGTGCTGGCCGAACTCGACGTGCCCCGGATCAACACCGTCAGCCTCGACCCCGACCGCGGCCGGACCTTCGACCAGTTCGCGATCCTGACCGACCTGGCCGCCCAACGCGGCATCCACACCGTCGTGGAGCCGGTGCCGGGTCTGACGATCGGCGACGTGCCCACCGCGCTGGACGCCGTGCGGCACGTCGCCCGCCCCGAGTTCAGTATGTTGATCGACACCATGCACCTGGTCCGATCCGGTTCCGGCGCAGCCGATCTCGCGGTCATCGACGCCGACCACATCGGCTACGCCCAACTCAACGACACGACGCTGCGCCCGAGCGGCGATAACTACATGACAGAGGCCATGTTCGAGCGCATGGTCCCCGGCGATGGCGAACTGCCGCTCGCCGACATCCTGGCCGCGCTGCCACCCGATACCGTGATCGAAATCGAGGTGCCGCGGCGGTCACTGGCGCTGGCCGGTGTCACGCCCATCGACCGTCTTCGCCCGTGCGTCGAATCGGCCCGCCGGCTACTCGCCGAAATAGACCCCGGGCCAACGGGTTAGCGGCGCGCGAATGCCGGCGCGTGCTCGGGCCGCACCCCGACACCGATGAAATACGCGGGCAGCACCGACAGCCACGGCAGCCGCCGAACCAGCTCGAACAGCGCGGCCGGCGGCGTCGGGTCCGCGCCGCGCAATAGCGGGCCGAGCAGCCGGCGCTGCAGCGCCCGTTGCACCGCCTGGGTCACCACGGTCGGGAACCAGCGGCGGCGGCGCACCGCGGCCAGGTCGCGATCCGTAACCCGGTGCCGCCGCAAGGGTTCGGCCAGGATGGTGGCGGCCGCGACGGCGTCCTGGACCGCCAGGTTGATGCCGACGCCACCCAGCGGCGACATCGCGTGCGCGGCGTCGCCGATGCACAGCAGCCCGTCGGTGTGCCAGCGGCGCAGCCGATCCACCCGGACGTCGAGATGCTTGACGTCGTCCATCGACGTCAGCGTCGCGACCGCGTCCGCAGATTCGGGCAGCAGCGCGCCGACCTCGTCGCGGAACGCCTCGATGCCGCGCGCCCGCAACTGGGGGTCGGTGCCCTTGGCGCCGAGGTAGGCGATCTGGTCGTAGCCCTCCCTCGGGATCACGCCCAGCGCCTTGCCCGGGCCCACCCGCGGCAGGAAGGAGAATTCCGCCGGACCGTCGCGCGGCAGCCGGAACCACCACACGTCGAAGTTCACCGGGTATTCACGCGTCCGCAGCCCGGCCTCGCGGCGGGCGATCGACCAGCGGCCGTCGCACGCCACGGTCAATTCCGCCCGCAGTTCTCCGGGCCCGTCGGGGCCGTCGTAGCGCACCCCGGTGACCCGGCCACCGTCGGCCAGCAGGCCGGTGGCCTCGGTCTTCATCCGCAGCGTGAAGCCCGGCTCGGTCTGGGCGACCTCGGCGAGCAGGTTCAGCAGGTCCCACTGCGGCACCATCGCGACGAACGGGTGCGGCTGGCGCAAACGGCCGAAGTCGACATAGGTCACCGAGCGCCCGTTCGACTCGAACCTCGCGTTGCTGACCGCGGTGAACGGCAGCTGCGCGAAGCGTTCCCACAGGCCCAGCTCGTCGAGCAAGCGCATCGTGGTGGGATGTACGGTGTCGCCGCGAAAGTCGCGCAGGAAGTCGCCGTGCTTTTCCAGCAGGGTGACCTCGACGCCCGCGCGGGCCAGCAGCAGCCCGAGTACCATCCCGGCCGGGCCGCCGCCGATCACCGCGCACGTGGTCGTCTGCGCCATCACAGCTCCACGTCGAACACCGAGACGGGATCGAGGACGACGCCGGTCTCCTCGACGTAGCGGTCCCACAGCCCCAGCAGCTCGGCGAGTTTGTCGGGCCGCGCGCCGGCCAGGTCGTCGATCTCGCCCGGGTCTTCGGAGAGGTCGTAGAGTTGCCAGTCGCCGGCACCATGCGGCGCGGGCAGGTAGACGGCCTTCCAGTCACCCTGGCGAATCGCCCTGCGCCCGAACAACTCCCAGCCCGTTCCGGTCCGCGCGTCGTGCACCGCCTCGCTGCCGGCCGACAAATACGGCACCAGGGACCGGCCGCGCATGGGTTCGACGTCCCGGCCGCGGTAGGCGGTGCCGGGATGCGTGATGCCGGCGAGCTCGAGCACGGTCGGGGCGACGTCCATGACGGTGGCGAACGCCGTGCCGACCTCGGCCTGCCGGGCAAAGCCCGGCCAGGTGACGAAACCCACCACGCGGATGCCACCCTCGGTGGTGAAGGCCTTGTGCAGCCGCGACGGCGCCGTGGCCGCCTGCGCCCAGCGCGGGCCGTACCAGATGAACGAATTGGGGCGACCGAGGTTGTCGAGGCTGTTGTCGCAGTTCTTTTCGATCTGCGCGACGATTTCCGGGCCGCGCAGCGGCATCGCCTCGACCATCGCGCCCTCGGCGCCGTTGTCGGACATGAAGATCACGACGGTGTCGCCCAACTCACCCGTGCGGTCCAGGTAGTCGATCACCCGCCCGATGTTCTGGTCCATCCGGTCCACCATCGCCGCGTAGACCTCCATGCTGCGCGCCGACCGCGCGCGCTCGTCGTCGCTCAGGTCGCCCCACTCCGGCGCACCGTCGGCCACCACCGGGTGCGCGACCACGCCGGGCGGGCACAGTCCGAGCTTCTTCAGCGCGGCCAGGCGGGCCTCGCGCAGCGCGTCGGGCCCGTCGTCGTAGCGGCCGCGATAGGTCGCGACGTCTTCGTCGGGCGCCTGCAACGGCCAGTGCGGGGCCTGGAAGGGCAGGTAGGCGAAGAACGGCCGATCGTCGTTTGCGTCGCGCTCGTCGAAGTAGCGCAGCAGCGTGTCGGTGTAGGAGTCCGACGAGTAGAAGTCGTCGCCGACGGTGACGAAGTGGTCGTCCTCGGTGTAAAGCGTTGGCACGGGCGAGAACCCGCCGCCCGCCGCTCCCCCGTAGTGGCTGGCGCCGGCGGGCAGCAACGCGAACGAGCGCTCGAACCCGCGGGCCCACGGGGACCTGTCGATGGTGTGGCCCAGATGCCACTTGCCCGACATCAGCGTCAGGTAGCCGGCGTCGCGCAGCAACTCGGGCAGCGCAACCACGCGGTCGTTCAGGTAGCCCTCGTAGCCGGGGGCGCCCCGGAATCCGGGCGCGGCGACCTCGAGCATGGTGCCGATCCCGGCGATGTGGTGGTCGGTCCCGGTCAGCAGCATGGCCCGGGTGGGCGAGCAGGCCGGGGCGGAGTGGAAATCGGTGAACCGGACGCCGGCGTAGGCCAGCCGGTCCAGGTTCGGGGTGTTGATCTCGCCGCCGAAGGCGCCGATGTCGGAGAATCCGAGGTCGTCCGCCACGATCACCAGAAAGTTGGGTCGCTTCACGCTGAAGCATCCTTTCAGGTCCGGCGCCGGGATGGAATGCTGGCTCGTGTGCTGACACAGTTCGGGATGTCCATTCCGCTCGTCGCCGCCCCGATGGCGGGGGGCCCCACCACGCCGGCGATGGTGTCGGCGGCGACCGGGGCGGGCGCGTTCGGGTTGCTGGCAGCCGGCTACAAGGCGGTGGCGGCGGTCGAGGCCGAGATCAGGACGGTCCGGGCCGAGGGAATCCCGTTCGGGATCAACGTGTTTGCGCCGAACCCGCTGCCGGTCGACCCCGACGGCTACCGGGCGTACGCGGCGATCGTCCAGCAGGAGGCCGACCGGTTCGGGGTGACGCTGCCCGCCGATCCGGTCGAGGACACCGACGGGTTCGACGAGAAGATCGCGCTGTTGCTGGACGACCCGGTGCCGCTGGTGTCGTTCACCTTCGGGATTCCGCCGCGCGACGTGATCGTCGCGCTGCAGCGGGCCGGCTCCGTCGTGGTCCAGACGGTGACGACGCCCGACGAGGCGGCCCGCGCGCACGCCGCCGGGGTGGACATGCTCGCTGTGCAGGCGGCGGCCGCCGGCGGGCATTCCGGCACGCTGTCGCCGCGGGACCCGGTGGCGTCGGTGCCGATCGCCGACCTGGTCCGGCGGGTCACCGCAGCCGTGCCGCTGCCGCTGCTGGCCGCCGGTGGCATCGCCACCCCGGACTCGGTGGCCGAGGTGATCCGCGCGGGCGCCGCGGCGGCCGTCGTCGGGACGGTCCTGCTGCGCGCCACCGAGAGTGGCGCGTCGGCCACCCATCAGGCAGCGCTGACCGATCCCGCGTTCGCCGAGACGGTGCTCACCCGGGCCTTCACCGGCCGCCCGGCGCGCGGCCTGCGCAACGCGTTCATCGACGCCCACGAGGCGCAGGCGCCGCTGGGCTACCCGGCCGTGCACCATCTCACCAGCCCCATGCGCAAGGCGGCCGCCGCGGCGGACGAACCCCAGTACGTACATCTGTGGGCGGGCACCGGATACCGGCGCGCGACCGCCGAGCCGACCGCCGACATCCTGCGCCGGCTGGCGTCCGGGCTGTGAGCGCGACGGGCAAGGCCGACTTCCGCGACGTGCCGTGGGGATCGGTGGAATGGACGAACCTGTGCACGCTGTACCTACGGGCGTACGAAAGCCGCTCGCCCGCGCCGATTCTGGGTGACACGGCCGCCGCCGACGCCGTCGACCGCATCGACTACGACTGGGCCCGCATGCGCCGGACCATGCGGCCGGGGACGAACCAGTATCTGGTCAGCGTTCGTGCGGCCCACCTCGACGAGTGGAGCACCGATTTCCTGCGCCGCCATCCCGACGCCGTCGTGCTGCACCTCGGGTGCGGCATGGACACCCGGGCGTTCCGGCTGCGTCCCCCCGAGACCGTGCAGTGGTTCGACGTCGATCGGCCCGACGTGATCGCGTTGCGGCGCAAGCTCTACGACGACCGCGACCGCTATCGGATGATCGGTTCGTCGGTGACCGATCCGGCCTGGTTGGACGAGATACCGGCCGATCGCGCCACGCTGATCGTCGCGGAGGGGCTGCTGATGTACCTCGCCGAACCCGGCGTGCGTGCGCTGTTGCAGCGCCTCACGGATCGGTTCGGCGGCGGCGAGTTGTTGTTCGACACGACGTCGCCGCTGGGGCCGCGCCTGTCCAAGGTGCTCACCAAGGGCATCACCACGTGGGGCATTCGCGACGTCCGCGAACTCGAGCAATGGAACCCGCGGCTGCGCTTCGTCGAGCGGTCTCCGGTGATTGCGCTCTACGAACGTATCCCCTCGAGGCCGGTGCGGCTGGTGTGGCGAGCGATCAACGCCACCCCGATGCGAGACTTCGACGTGCTCAACCGCTTCGCGTTCTAGAACGCCTCGGGGTCGCGCTGGACCTCGGCCGGCACCGGATGGCGGTACAGGCGAGAGGCGTTCTCCCAGCTGAACTTACGAATCACGTCCGGCGGCAGGTCGCCGATCTGCTCGTGGATGGTGTCCTGGGTGTGCGGCCAGGTGGAGTCGCAATGCGGGTAGTCGGCCTCGAGCATGATGTTGTCCACGCCGATCCGGTCGCGCTGCACGAACGACGACTTGTCCTCCACCGCGCAGAACCAGAAGTTTCGGGTGAAAACCTCGGCCGGAGTCAAGCTTTCGTTGAGCGCCTGCCAGGTGCCGTACATCGCGTGATAGCTGAGCATGTGGTCGAGGCGGTCCAGCAGCCCCGCGACCCAGCCGATCCCGCCTTCGGACAGGCAGATCCTGAGATCGGGGAACCTGCTGGGCAACCCGGAGTACAGCCAGTCCACCGCCGCCGAGATGGCGTAGGCGAAGAACAGCACGCCCTGGACGTCGGGAGGGGCGTCGTCGGTGGTCGACGGCGACGAACCCGAGGATCCGATGTGCAGGTTCACCACCGTGCCCGTCTCGGCGCACGCCGCCATCATCGGATCCCAGTGACCGGAGTGGATGCTGGGCAGTCCCAGCATCGCCGGATTCTCGCTGAAGGTGACGGCGTGGAACCCGCGCCCGGCGTTCTCGTGGATCATCTTGGCGCCCAGTTCGGGGTCCAGCAGCCACGGCAGCTGGCACGGGATGATCCGCTCCGGATACGACCCCGCCCACACCTCGAGGTGCCAGTCGTTCCAGGCGCGCACCGACGCCAGCGCCAGGTCGCGATCGGTGGTGACCTGCTGCAGCCGCTGCCCGGCGAACCCCGGCAGGAACGACGGGAAATTCAGCGAGGCGTAGATCCCGTTCAGGTCCATGTCCTGGACGCGCGCGTGGATATCCCAGGCGCCCCTGCGCATCTCGTCGAATCGGACCGGTTCGAAACCGTACTCCGCCACCGGGCGCCCGACGACGGCGTTGAACCCGACGTTGGGCAGTTCCCGGTCGTCGTAGACCCACGTCTGTCCCCCGTCGCCGGTCTCGACGACCTTGGGCGCGCGGTCGGCGAACCTGCGCGGCACCCGCCCGGCGAAGGTGTCCGGCGGCTCGACGATGTGGTCGTCGGCCGAGATCACGGTGTAGCGGCGTTTCGCCCGCGGCGGGTCCGGCAGGAACGTGACCGTGCGCTGCTCGCCGGTCTTGGCCGTGGTGAAGCTGAGGTCCCCGGCCAGGTCGTCGATCGATTTCACCCGAGCACCTCGGGATCGGCCTTGACGGTCATCCGGGCCGCGCCCGCCCAGTACACGTCGGCGGCGCGTTCGATCAGCGACCGCTGCATACCCGCCATGTCCGACCAGTCCATCTTCAGCGGCTCCTGGCCGGTGAGCAGGACGTCGTAGGCGAGCCGGCACGCCCGCTCGATCGACGCCGCCCGGTAGACCGCCTCGGGCAGGGTGCGGCCGGTGGCGATGACGCCGTGGTTGGCCAGGATGGTGAGGTTGGCGCCCCCGATGCGCGCGGCCAGTTCCGCGGCGCGCGCGGGGCTGTCGATCTCGCCGTCGTAGGTGTCGACGAGGCGCAGGTCGTCGAGGTACAGCGAGCCGGTTTGGTGCACCAGCTCGGGCAGGCGGCCCAGCGCGGCGAGCACGCACGCGTGGTACGGGTGGTTGTGGATGACCACGCGGGCGTCGTCGCGGACCCGGTGCAGCTCGGTGTGGATGTGGATGGCCGGGGTGACGTCCCAGCGGCCGCGGATGACCCGCGCCTGGCTGTCCACGACGCAGATGTCGGAGGCGGTGAGTTCCTGCCACCACAGCCCCCAGGGGTTGACCAGCATGTCCGTCCGGCCCTCGGGCTGCCAGGTGATGTGCCCGGCCATGTTCTCGGCGAAGCCGATGCCGGCGAGGTGGCGGAAGGCGACGGCCAGCGCCTGCTCGTCGGACAGCTCGACCCCGATCGGGGGCACCACCGAGGGCGCCCAGGCTTCGAGTCCGCCTCGCCGCGGGTTAGGAGCGTTCATGATCGGCCTCCATCCTGCTTCGAATATCCTCGCGGAGCTGGCCTTTGGCAATCTTGCCGCCGGACGATCGGGGCAGCTCGTCGACCACGACAAGCCGTTCCGGCAGCAGCTCCTTGGAGACGCCCAGCGCCAGCAGGTGCTCGACCAGGCCGGGCAGGTCGAGGGTCTGCGGGTCGGCGAGTTCGGCGTAGAGGCAGACCTTTTCGCCGAACACCGGGTCGGGCATCGCGACCGCCGCCGCCACCGCGACGGCCGGGTGGGTGGTGGCGGCGTCCTCGACCTGGGTGGCGCTGATGTTCTTGCCGCCGCGGACGATAAAATCGGAGGTGCGGCCGGTGACCGTCAGGTAGCCCTCCGCGTCGATCTCGCAAATGTCACCCATGCGCATCCACCCGTCGGCGGTGAACAACTTGTCATGGTCCGTCCCGCCGAGGTAGCCCAGGCTGGTGGCCGGGCCCCGGCAGGCGGGCTGGCCGCGACCCGTCTGCGTGACGTCGGTGTCCCCGTCGAAGAGACGCACCGCCATCTCGGGGACGATTCGCCCGCCGGTGCGCAGCCGGCGTTCGCGGGAATCGTCGAGCGTCGTCGCGCTGAGCATCCCGGTCTCGTTGGAGCCGTAGAACTGCAGGATCTTCGCGCCGGTGAGTTCCTCGAATTCCGCGGCGGGCCGGTAGGGCAGCGCCTCGCCGCCGGCGAAGACGACCCGCAGCGAGCTCAGGTCGTAGTCGCGGCGCGCCGGGTCGGCCATCAGCATCGTCAATTGCGTGCTGACACAACACAACACGCTGACCCGGTGGCGGGCGATAGCCTCGCACGCCGCGCGCGCGGTGAACCGCGACAGGAGCACCGCGGTGGCGCCGAGGTAGATCGGGGTGACGTGGCTGGTCCAGATGCCGAAGCCGAAGGGCGTGGGGATGACCGGCAAGAAGACGTCGTCCGGCGTCAGCGCGCCGTTGGCGACAGCCTTCTGGTGGAAGTAGTGCCAACGGTTTTGGGTGTGCACCACGCATTTGGGCAGGCCGGTCGTGCCGGACGTGGAGTTGATGAGAAAGACGTCGTCGGCGCCCAGTCGCGTATCCGCCCTCAACGCCCTGGGATGGGTAGCGGCGCCGCGCAGGTCGCCATCGAGAACCAGCGCGACAAGCGGCGATCCGCCGGTGACCTCGGCCGCGGCGCCCGCGCGCTGCGGATCGGTGATCAGGAGCCGGGGCTGCGCGTTGCGCAGGATGGCGTCGACCTCGCGGGTCCCGGCCCGCGCGCCGATCCCGACGACGACGGCGGCGCACCGTTCGATCGCGACGAACAGCGCGTGGATGGCCGCGGAATCGCAGTGCCACACAGCGATCCGATCGCCGCGCGTCACCCCGGCCCCGGCCAGTTGTTCGGCCAGGCGGGTCGCGGCATGGTCGAATTCGCGCCAGTTCAGCGCTCCGTCGGGGTGGTCGGCGTAGGCGGGGCGGTCCGGGGTGGCTTCGGCGTTTCGACGTACCGCGTCCGACAGCGTCGAATCGGACCACCAGCCGGCGGCGCGAAACGAGGGCGGGTCGTCGTCGGCGAAGGCCGGCGAGCCCTCGGTATCCAGCCCGCTAGCGCTCATCCCCGAATGATAGGAAATCCCCGCACCAATGGGTCGAGAAGATGGGCGGATGCTTTCCGGACACCGCCGGCGCGCCGTCCGGTATGAAGAACTTATGAGCGCCACAGCGGTGACCAGGTTGCTCGAACGGTACCGATCGACCGGGCGCACCTTCAGCGCCGACGGAATTTCGTCGTTCGCACTTGACGCTGGCCCGCGCGACGCGCCCGCGGTGGTGTGCGTGCACGGCGTTCCCGCATCGGCTTACCTGTACCGCAAGGTGGTGCCGGAATTGGCCGCCAGGGGCCTGCGCGGTGTCGCGGTCGATCTGCCGGGGCTTGGCTTCGCCGAGCGCCCCGCCGGGGCGGATTACAGCTGGACCGGTCTCGGCCGCTGGCTACTCGCGGCCATCGACGCCCTGCGACTGGACCGGTTTCACCTCGTGGTGCATGACATCGGCGGACCGATCGGTTTGGAGGTCGCCGCCGCAGTACCCGAGCGGGTTCTCTCACTGACCCTGTTGAACACCATCATCGAAGTGGAGTCGTTCCACCGGCCGTGGCCGATGGAGCCGTTCGCGCACCGTGGCATCGGAGAGGCTTGGCTGGCCTCGATGCGCGTGCCGGGCGCTTTCCTGTCGATCATGCGACTTGTCGGTGTCAGCCGCCGCGTCCCGGCCGCCGAACTCGCGTGCTGGCTCCCGCTGCTGTTCGGTGACGACGCCGGGAGGGCGTTTCTGAAAATCATGCGCGGCTTCGAGTTGACCGCCGCAAAGCAACGGCGCTACGTCGACGCCGTCCGCGATACGCCTTACCCCGTGCAGATCGTGTGGGGCGCGCGCGACGCGATGCTGCCGTGGCGGAGCTATGGCATGCAGGCTCAGCGGGCCAGCGGGGTGCTCGAGCCAATCCTGTTGCCGGCCAAGCATTTCCTCCAAGAGGACTGCCCGGAAGAGATCGCCGCGGCTGTTCATCGCATCTCGATTTAGCGCGTCCGGCTGACGTCGCATGCGCCGTTCCGCGTCAGTCCTTGCCCCGGGGCGGTGGTTGCACATCGACGCCGCTGGACTCGTGCTCGGGGCCGGCGACCGGGTGTTCGGCGGGGACACGCTCCCGGAACCGGCTCGCCTCGCTGGAGCCGGCCGGCCCGGGCCGCCCGTCCGCGCTGTGGTACGGCCCCGGCTTCGGCCGGGGCTTGCCGCCGGGGAACGCCAATCGGAAGATGCTGCGGTGCACCATAAACCACTGCTTCGAGAACCGGCCGGAATTGTACGGCAGCTCGTAACGCTCGCAGATGTCCTTGATCTTCGGTGCGATCTCCGAGTATCGGCTGCTCGGCATGTCCGGGTACAGGTGGTGCTCCACCTGGTACCCGAGGTTTCCGCTGATGACGTGAAAAACCGGGCTGCCCTCGATGTTCGCCGCGCCGACCAGCTGGCGCAGATACCAGTCGCCCCGCGTCTCGTCTTCGACTTCTTCCTGGCTGAATGTGTAGGTCTGGTCGGGAAAATGGCCGCAGAAAATGATGGCGTGTGCCCACACGTTGCGGATCACGTTGGCCAGGGCGTCGGCGGCCAGCGTGCGCAAAAAGGTGCTTTCCACGCCGGGCAAAACCCGGTCGAAGAAGGTCGCCGCAGCGCCCAACCGTCCCGTGCGCGACACCCTCCGCAGCCGCCGGCCGACACGGGACTCCGCGGGTTGGTCGAGTCTGCCGCGTAACGCGAGCTGTAGCAGCCCGAATGCGCCGGCGCTGATGATCGGCCAGCCGAGGTAGTCCTTGATGATCTGTGAGCGCGCCTTGACCCCGATGCCTTTCAGGTCTTTGCGCACCTCGGACCAGGGCTTTTCCCGCGCACGGATTGCCTCGATGTCCATGTCGTGCACCGCCACTCCCCACTCGAAGAGCACCGTCAGCAGCACGTTGTACAACGGCTGAAACAGGTAGCCCCAGCGCCATTGCTGATTGGGGTCGATGCGCATGATCTCGTAACCGAGATCCTTGTCCTTGCCGCGAATATTCGTGAACGTGTGGTGGATGTAGTTGTGTGAGTGCTTCCAGGCCTCCGCCGTCGACGCGGTGTCCCAGTCCCACACCGAGGAATGAATATCGGGATCGTTCATCCAATCCCATTGACCGTGCATCACATTGTGGCCGATCTCCATGTTCTCCAGGATCTTGGCCATACCGAGGCACGCGGTGCCGAGGACCCACGCGGTTTTCGAGCGCGACCCCAGCAGCAACACGCGGCCCGCGACGATGATCTGCCGCTGCACCGAAATGACCGTCTTGATGTAGCGCCGATCGCGCTCGCCGAGATCGGCAAACACCTCGTCGTGAATCGCGTCCAATTCCTTGGCAAGCTTTTCCCGCTCTTGCTCACCAAGGTGGGCAAGCGGGTTTTCCACAGTAGCGGTCACTGCGACTCCTTTCGATCAAAGTTCGAGTTCGACGTCGCCTTCGGCGGTGTTGATACAGATCCGCACGTCCTGCCCGGTGGGCCCGATGACGTCACCTGAGCGCAGATCGCGCAGCCTGCCCGATTTCAGCGTGCCTACGCAGGTATGGCAGATGCCGATTCGACAGCCATAGGCCAGGTTCAGCCCGGCTTTCTCGCCGGCATCCAAAATCGAAGTGCCCCCATCGCATTCGACGGTCTTCTCGCTGTCGAGGAATCGAACCTCGCCACCTTCGCCGGCAGCGGCGTCCCCGCCGATCTTGGGCTGAAATCGCTCGAAGTGAAGGCGATTCGGATCACCGTGGCCTTCCCAGTGTTCGATCAGCGCGTCGAGCATTTCGCCCGGACCCGAGCAGAAGGCTTCGCGTTCCCGCCAGTCCGCACAGACCTCGTCGAGGTCGCCCGGCGAGAGCCGGCCCCGCTCAGACGTGAGGCGCAGATCCAGGCGCATCCCGTCGTGGCGACGATCGAGGTCTTCCAGTACCGGCAGGAACATCACCTGGTCGCGAGTGCGAGCGGAGTGGATCACCACGACGTCGCCCAGCTCGCCGTGATGATCGAGGCTGCGCAGCATGCTCATGATCGGCGTGATGCCACTGCCCGCGCTGATGAACAGCAGCTTGGACGGCAGCGGGTCAGGCAGCGTGAACACGCCCTCGACCTCGCCGAGCCGGACCAGGTCCCCGGGCTGGATTTTCTCCACCAGGTACGGCGACACGACACCGCTGTCCACCTTCTTGGGGGTGACGCTGATCAGACCGTCTTCGGGTGCGGGGTCAGACGTGAGCGAGTACGCCCGCCAGTGGTACACGCCGTCGACAACGACGCCCAGACGCACATACTGGCCGGGTTTGTGCCCGGGCCATTCGTACCCGGGCTTGATCAGCACGCTCGCGGCTTCCGAGCCCTGCGGCTCGATGACCTCCACCTTTCCGCGCAGCTCTTTGGTCGTCCACAGCGGATTGATCATCTCCAGGTAGTCGTCCGGCTGCAGCGGGCTGAACAATCGCCGGACTGCGCGCAATAACAACCGCCGACCCCGTGGGACCTCGGGACGAGCTCCGCGTTCCGCCATCCGTCCTGAGTACCCATTTGTACACTGAAATCGACGTCGACAATCAAACTTCTCTGATTCGATCGCTGATTCGCCGTCACCGCCATGGGCTAGTTGGTATACGTGCGTTCACTAAACCAACCATCCGCTGGTCGCGGCGGCGGCCTGCTTCAATGGCCTGCCAACATTTCGGCGACCGCCGACATCGGCGCGCTCGCACGACGTCGCCCACTCAGCTACGCGGCTATTGTCAGTCTGTGCTCATCGGATTCGTTCTCGCGCTGGGTTGTTCGGTGTGCTACGGCACGGCCACGGTGTTGCAGGCGGTCGCCACCAGATCGGTGGAGTCCGCCACCACCTCGGGTGTCGACGCCGTACTGCTGATGCGGGCCGTCCGCCAGTGGCACTACCTCGCCGGGGTAGGCCTCGACGGCCTGGGCTTTCTGCTTCAGGTAATGGCGCTGCGCCTGGTGCCGATCTACGTCGTGGCCGCGGCCTTGGCGGCCTCCATCGCGGTCACGGGCATCGTGTCCGCCTGGGTGTTGTCGGCGCGGCTTTCGCCGGTCGAGTGGACAGCCGTCGGGGTGGTCTGCGTGAGCCTCGCCGTGCTCGCCGGCGCGGCGGGACCGGGGCACTTCCGTCAGGCCCCGGCCGCGCTCGGCTGGGCGCTGATCGGTGTGGTGGCCGCGATATTCGTCGGCGGTGGCGCGGCGGGCCGACTGCGCGATCGTGAGCGCGCGCTTGCCCTCGGGCTCGGCGCCGGGAGCGGATTCGGGGTGGTGGAGATCGGCGTGCGCCTGATCCACGTCGTCGATCCGACCAAGGCCGCCTTCTATACCCAACCGGCGCTGTACGCCGCGGCCGGGGGCGGAGTCGCGGGGTTTCTTTTGCTCACGTCCGCCTTGCAGCGCGGCTCGGTGACCACGACGGTGGCCGCCATGGTCGTCGGTGAGACGATCGCCCCGGCCGTCGTGGGGGTGGTGTGGCTGGGCGACACCGCCCGCGCGGGTCTCGGCTGGTTGGTGGTCGCGGGATTCGTGGTGGCGGTGTTCGCGACGCTGGTGCTGGCCCGGTTCGGAGAAGCCCCCAATCCCGCCGAATCCGGTTGAGTCACTGCACGACAGCGTAGGTCTTGCCCCGCGGTTCGCGCGCCCACAGCACGCCGTCCTGCGCGGTGACGCCGGCGGCGATCAGCTCGCGTTTGAGGATCTTGTTGGTGGCCGTCGCCGGCAGGTCGTCGTTGATGCGCACGTAGCGCGGCCACGCCTTCGGCGACAGGTCGGGCTGGGCGGCCAGGAACTTCTCGAAATCCTCGGGTTCCAAGCCGTTTCCGGCGCGCAGGACCAGGGCCGCCATCACCTGATCGCCGACCCGCTCGTCGGGTACGGCGTAGACCGCGACCTGGCTCACCTGCGGCAGCCGTTCCAGGATCCGCTCTATCGGCGCGGCGGCCAGGTTTTCACCGTCGACGCGCATCCAGTCGGCCGTGCGGCCGGCCAGATAGATCCAGCCGTCGGCGTCACGGTAGGCCAAATCGCCCGACCAGTACATGCCGTGGCGCATGCGCTCGGCCGTCGCGGACGGGTCGTTGTAGTAGCCGGTGAACGGTCCCGCGCCCTGGGTGTTGACGAGTTCGCCGACGGCCTCGTCGAAATTGGCCAGGGCGCCGTGCTCGTCGAACCGCGCGACCGCGCATTCCGTCAGCGTCCGCGGGTGGTAGATGCTCACCCCGGGGTAGGGCTTGCCGATCGAGCCGGGCGGGGCGCCGTCCTCGCGCACGACGATCACCGCGAACTCGCTGGAGCCGAAGCTGTCGACCACGCGGCAACCGAAACGCCGTGCGAATTCGTCGATGTCGCGATCGGTGGCCTCGTTGCCGAACGCGATCCGCAGCGGGGTGTCGGCGTCGTCGGGGCGCTCGGGGGTGGCGAGGATCAGCGCGAGGGGCTTGCCGACGTAGTTCAGATAGGTCACGCCGTGGCGGCGCACGTCGTCGACGAAGCGCGACGGCGAGAACTTCGCGGGGACCATCGTGGCGCCGCTGCCGATCGCGACCGCCCACCCGGCGGCGATGCCGTTGGAGTGGAACAGCGGCATCGCCAGGTAGCACACGTCGTCGGCGGTGACGTCGTACTGGTAGATCAGGCTGGCGCCGCACATGATCGCCATCCCGTGCGCGAACCGCACGGCCTTGGGGTCGCCGCTGGTGCCGGAGGTGAAGATCATCATCAGGGTGTCGGCGGTGCCGACCTCGCGATGCGCGACGAGCGGTGGCGCGGGGGCCACCGCGTCGGCGTAGCGAGCCGAGCCCACGTCGATCACCTGAATCCCGTTGAGGTCCAGGCCGTCCAGCAGCGACAGGTGCTCGGCATCGACCAGCAGGATCTGGCAGTCGGAGCGCCGGATGTCGGCGATCAGGCCGGGCCCGCGACGGGTGAGGTTGATGCCGCACAACACGTAGCCGCCCAGCGCGGCGGCCGCCATCGCGCGCAGCATCGCCGGCGAATTGGTCAGCAGGGCGCCGACGTGCAGCGGGCGCGTGGCGTCGGCGAGGCCGATCAGCGCCGCGGCCTCGGCCTCGGCCTCGGCCAGGTGTTCCCGCCAGGTCCAGGTGCGCTCGCCGTGGGCGATCGCGGTGGTGTCGTCGCTGCTGCGCTGCCGGAGCAGCTGCTGCACGGTCTCGATCATCGGGTCGTGAACACCAGCCCCGCATAGTTCCGTTCGGCCACGGCGTCGCAGTGGCGCCGGTAGTTGCCGAAGCCCCCGGCGTACGGCATGAAAGTTCGCTTCTTGCCGTCGATGTTGGCGCCGAGATACCACGACGTCGCCGCCTTGGGGAACAGGGTCCCGTCGGCGGCCTTGGCGACGTGGCCGGTCCAGGCGTCGGCGGCGTCGCGACGGGGTTCGACCTCGCTCACCCCGAGCCGGCGGGCCGCCAGGATCAGCTCGATGGCCCAATCGACCTGAACTTCCGCGTGCAGCACCATGTTCGCCAGCACCGACGGGCTGCCGGGCCCGCTGATGGTGAGCAGGTTCGGCAGGCCCGGGACCATCAGGCCGAGGAACGTGACGGGGCCGTCGGCCCAGACGTCGCGCAGCCGATCTTCCCGGGGTCCTGTCGGGTCGAGGCGGGTCAGCGCCCCCGTCATCGCGTCGAAGCCGGTCGCGAAGATCAGCACGTCACACGGATAGGTCGTGGCGCGGGTGCGGACTCCCCCGGGCGTGATCGCGTCGATGGGCTCGCGGCGCAGGTTCACCAACCGCACGTTGTCGCGATTGAAGGTGGCGTAATAGCCGGCGTCGGTGCAGATCCGCTTGGTTCCGATCGGGTGGTCGACCGGGATGAGGTCGGCGGCGACGGCCGGATCGCCGACGATGTCGCGGATCCGCTGCTCGGCGAATTCCCGGGCGATGTCGTTGGCCGCGAGGTCGCTGTTCTGGTCGGGGAAGGTCTTGGCGAACAGCACACCGCCCTCGCGCCAGCGCCGCCACAGCGCGTCGGCCCGCTCCCGTGGCTCAGTGTCGACGGCCTTCTTGGGATAGGTGCCGTGCGGTGTGCCGGCCGGGGCGTAGGCCGAATTCCGCCGGCGCTCGGGGTAATCCGCGCGGATCTGTCGCTGCTCCTCGGGCGACCACGGGCGGTTGGGCATCGGGATGCTGTAGTTCGCGGTCCGCTGAAACACCACCAGCCGCTCGGCCTGTGCGGCGACGATCGGCACCGCTTGGATGCCGGACGAACCCGTGCCGATGAGGCCCACCCGTTTGCCCCGCAGGTCGGGGTCCTCGCGCGGCCACGCGGCCGTGAAGTACACGTCGCCGGCGAAGTCGTCGACGCCGGGGATATCGGGGCGGTTGAGCGCCGACAGGCAACCGGTGGCGCACACCAGGAACGGCGCGGCGTACGTGCGGCCGTCCCGGGTGCGCACGCGCCAGCGTCCGTCGTCGAAGTCGGCGCCGACCGCGTCGACACCGAACCGGTAGTGGCGCCGCAGGCCGAAGCGGTCGGCGACGTGGCGCAGGTAGGCCAGGATCTCCGGTTGCGCGGCGAAGCGTTCGCTCCAGGTCCAGTCCTGTTGCAGCGCCTCGTCGAATGAGTAGGAGTAGTCGACGCTTTCGACGTCGCACCGGGCCCCGGGGTACCGGTTCCAGTACCAGGTGCCGCCCACGTCGGGGGCCGCCTCGACGCCGAGCACCGACAGGCCCGCCGACGCGGCCCGGTGCACCGCGTACAGCCCCGCGAACCCGGCGCCGATGACGAGCACGTCGGTCATGCCGCCCCCCAGCGTGTGGCGCCGAGCAGCCCCCGCAGGTCACCGCAGATCAATTCGCGCGCGGAGGCCGCCGGCGGGAAGGCTTGAATCGTCATGAAGCCGTGGAACAGCCCGGGGAAGTCGCGGTGCACGACGCGCACCCCGGCGTCGCGCAGGCGGCGCGCGTAGTCGCATCCCTCGCTGTGCAGCGGATCCAGGCCGGCGGTCGCGATCACCGCGGGCGGCAGGCCCGCGTGGGAGTCCGCGCGGGACGGGGCGACGAGCTGGGGCGGGTCGAAGCTCGCTGTGCCGCCGAGGTATTGGCGCCAGTACCACCGCATGGCGGCGCCGGTGTTGAAGTATCCACTGCCGTAGCGGCGGTAGCTGTCGGTGTCGCAGGCGGGGTCGAGCGCCGGGTACAGCAACAGCTGGGCCGCGGGCGGGGTGACGCCGCGGTCGCGGCACAGGATCGCCGTGACGGCCGCGAGGTTGCCGCCGGCACTGTCGCCGGCGACCACCGTCCGCGCCACGTCGATGCCGAGGGCCGCCGCGTGCTCGGTCACCCAACAGAACGCCGCGTATGCGTCCATGGCCGCGGCGGGCGCGGGGTTTTCGGGGGCCAACCGGTAGCCGACGGACACGACGACGGCCTGGCTGCCGCGCGCCAGCGCCCGGCAAAAACCATCGTGGGAGTCGATGTCGCAGAACACGAATCCGCCGCCGTGGTAGAACACGATCGCCGGGCGGGGCCCGGGCGGGTCGCCGTGCGGGTGGTAGATGCGCACCGGGATATCGCCGGCCGGGCCGGGGATCGCGTGATCGACGGCGACGCGGACGTCGTCGATGTTGTTGACCGGCACGCGGCGTTCGGCCACGGCGGCGCGCGCCTGCGGGGCCGTCATCGTCTCGACACGGGGGAATCCGGCGTTCAGCTGGTCGAGCATCGACCGGACCGTGCCGTCGATGGGGTCGTCCATGTCCGTCTCCGATCCCGCCGTCGACGTCACGCCGGCCGGTACCTCAGCAAGGTGATTCCGCTTTCCAGATCGTAGAACACCGGCTCGACCCGCATCCCGATCCTGATGTCGCCCGGGTCGACGTCCACCAATTCGGTGCTGATCCGCGGCCCGGCGTCCCACTGCACCACCGCGAGCAGCTGCGGCAGCGCATCCGCCCACGGCGGGCCGGTCGGTCTGCGCGCCACGGTGAAGGTGTACAGCGTTCCGGCGCCGTCGATTTCGCGCCACTCCAGGTCGTCGGCCAGTGTCCCCGGCGCCAGCGTGCGCGGGTAGAAGACGTAGCGGCCCAGCGACGGCGAGTACTGGACCAGGATGCGGTGCCGGGCCAGGCCGTCCCAGAAGGGCCGGGACACCGGGGTGGGCTCGGGCAGGGGCCGGTCCATGGTCAGTCCCCCCGCAACAGCAGGGCGACCTGCTCGCTCATGATGCCGCCGTTGCCGGTGACGAAGGCGGTGTGGCAGTCACGCACCTGCGCGTCGCCGGCCCGGCCCATCACCTGGCGCGCGCCGTCGACGACGTGGTGCATGCCTCCCGCCATGCCGGCCTGGCCGAACGACAGCTGACCGCCTGCGGTGTTGAGCGGGAAGTCCCCGCGGAAGGTCAGGTCGTGCTCGGTAATCCAGGACATGCCTTCGCCTTTGGCGCAGAAGCCGGCGTCTTCCAGGCTCATCAGGACCGTGATCGTGTAGCAGTCGTAGAGCGACGCGACGTCGACGTCGGAGCGGTCCAGCCCGGCCATCGCGAACGCCCTGTCGGCGGCGCGCGCGATCGGCGTGCACAGCAGGTCCTCGGCGTAGGTCGGGGTCTTGAAGGCGATGTGCTCGCCGAAGCCCTTGATCCAGACGGGGCGGTTGCGGCCGCGGCGCGCGATGTCCGCGTTGGCGACGAGCACGCCGGCTCCCCCGTGCACCCGCATCACCGTCTCGAGCATGTGGATCGGGTCGGCGATCATCGGGCTGGCGAGCACGTCGCCGACCGTGATCGGGGTCCCGTGGAAGACCGCGCCCGGATGCGCGCACGCGTTGGCGCGCTGGTCGACGGCGATCTTGGCGACCGCGGCGGGGTCGTAGCCGAATTCGGCGCCGTAACGCTGGGCGATCTGCGCGTAGGGGGCGTTCTGGCCGACGTTGCCGTACGGGATCTCGAACTCGGCCTGCGGCGAGCCGTAGTTGTTCGACGACGCGCCATACCAGTTCGGCGCGGGCGCCGGGCCTTTCGCGGATTGCGGCACGTTCAGCGATCCCGGGACGACGGCCAGCACGGCGTCACAGACGCCGAGCTCGACGGCGGCCGCGGCGCGCCACACCATGCCCGCCGAGCTGGCCCCGCCCAGGTCCACCCGCTCGCCGAAATCCAGTGCCAGGCCGAGGTATTCGCACAGGGTGGCGGGCGCGAACATCGCCGATTCGGCGACCCCGTGGGTGATCAGGCCGTTGACGCGGGCGGGTTCGACGCCGGCGTCCTCGACGGCCGTCTTGGCCAGCGCGGCGTACTGGTCGAGGGTGAACAGGGGCGGCCCGGCCGGGCGGCGTTCGGCGGGCAGCTCGGCGATCCCGACGATCGCCGCCTCGCCGCGCAGCCCCGTCACGACGCCGTTCCGCGGCGGGGCAGCTCGACGGTCGCGTTGCCCGGCATCAGCACGGTGTCGTCGCGGCGCCCGGCGATGTCGAGATCGACGAGCCCGGCGCCGCTCTCGACCCGCTTGGCGGTGACTTCCCCGTGGAAGGTGAGTGGCAGGCCGGGGTGCGCGACGGCCCGATTCTGCACCGAGAAGGACACCAGCCTGCCGCGTCCGCCGATCCACTCGCCGATCGCGCGGGCCAGCAGCGCGGCCTGCAGCGGGCCCTGCACCAACACGTCGTCGTAGCCTTCCACCGTGCGGGCCCAGTCCTTGTCGTAGTGGATGCGGTGGGCGTTGTAGGTGGCGGCGCTGAAGAGGAACAGCTGCGTTTCGTCGACCGTGACGGTCAGCGTGGGGATCTCGTCGCCCACGCCGACATCGTCGTAAAACACCTGTGGATCGGTCATCGAGGCTCCTGAGGGCGGGCGATCATCGACGTCGAGGCCTCGGCCACCAGATCGCGGTCCTGGTTGCGGTACACCGTGTGCCAGGTGACCAGGACGAATTTACCTGAGCGGCCCTGCTTTTCGACGATCGACTCGATGGTGCGCACCATCTCGATCTCGTCGCGGTGATACGCCGGCAGGTGAAACGTGAAGCTCTCCCCGCCGGCCATCCGCTTGGGCGCGCGGGGAAACGCGAGGCTGCCGGATACCGCGCCGGAGGACCCGTCGGGCCGCAGCGCGTCGAGGTGCGTGACGCCCAGCACGACGTATTGCAGGAACAGCGGCGGGCAGACGATGTCGCGAAAGCCGTTGGCGCGGGCGTACTCCGGGTCGAACCACAGCGGGTTGCGGTCCCCCACCGCCGCGGCCCACCGCTGCCAGTCGCGCCGGTTCACCTCGCCGGTGGCCGACGCCGCCACGGTGCCCACCCGCGCCGCCGACTCGGCGTCGATCAGGCTGAGTTCACTCATCCATCGCCTCCTCCAGCCATGCCGCGGCGACGTCGGCGCCGCCACCCAGCGTCGAGCCGAGCCGCGCCCGTTCGGTCCACAGGTGCAAGTCGGTTTCGGTGACGTAGCCCATGCCGCCGTGCAGTTGGTGGGCGTCCAGCGTGATCAGCCTGGCCGCGGTCGCCGCATGCATCCGCGCGACCGCGGTTTCCCGCGTGGCCGTGCGGCCGCGCGCCAGCCAGAACACCGCCGAGTGCGCGGCCAATCTCGCTGCGGCCAAGGCGATGTGCATGTTGGCGATCAGGTGCTGGGCCGCCTGGAACGACGCGATCGGGCGGCCGAACTGGTGGCGCAGCTTCGTGTAGGCGACGGTGCGCTCCAGCACCGCCTGCCCGACCCCCACCAAGTCCAATGACCCCAGCGCGACCGCCGCATTGGCGAGCCGGCGCAGCCCCGGTTGGCTGACATCGCCCAGCAGCGCATTGGGACCGACGAGCGCGTCGTCGAAGCGCACGGTGAACGCCCGGTGCCCGCCGGTCATGGCCAGCGCCGCGCTGGACAATCCGTCCATGCGCGGCTCGGCGGCGAAGGCCAGGGTTCGCCCGGCCGCGGTGGCCGAAACCACGAGGACGTCGGCGACGTCGGCGTCGGCGACGTAGTCCGCGGTTCCGGTCAGCCGCCAGTCGCCGGCCGGGGCGGGCTCGGCGCGCAGCACGGGCGCGACGACGGCGGCGTCGCGGGCGCTCCACAGTGCCGTGCTGCCGCGGAGGCCGCCGTTCGTCAGCGCGGGCAGCCACGCGGATTTCGCGGCCGGCGAGCCGAGCTGCTCGATCGCCAGCGCGGCCTCGACGGTGCTGTGCACGGTCGTCGGGCACAGGGCGCGCCCGGCCTCGGTGTAGAAGACGGCGAGGTCGTCGAGCGTTCCGCCGGAACCGCCGTGCTGCGTGGAGATGGCCAGCCCGAACACGCCGGCGTCGGCCAGGGCCTTCCACAGCGCCTTCTCCAGCGCCACAGTGCTGCGGTCGGGGCTCTCCGACGCCAGCAGCTTGCGCAACGCCGCACCGAATTCACGCCGTTCGGCGGTGGGCCTAACGTCCATACGAGGGCATCCCGTGGCCGCGCTGGGCGATGATGTCGCGCAGGACTTCGTTGGTGCCGCCACCGAAACGCATCAGCGGGGCGGCGCGGTAAAGCCGTTCGAATGTGCCTGCCAGGGGCGCGTTTTCGCTGCGATGCGCCAGCAGGCCGTCGGGGCCGAGGAGGTCGAGCGCCAACTCGGCGATGCGCTGGCGCAGCTCGCTGGTGAAGATCTTCTCGACGCTGACCTCGACCGTCGGGATGACACCGCCGTCGAGGATCGAGGCGGCCTCGTAGCCCATCAGCGTGGCGACCTCGACGTCGGCCTCGGCCCGCGCCAGGCGGCGGCGCAGCGCGGGGTCGCGGGCGGGCACGGTGCCGTCGCGCCGCGGGGCGCGCGCGAGTGCGCGCAACTCGTCCACGGCGCGGCGCAGGTCGCCGGCGTTGGTCAGCGCGCCGCGTTCGAGGTCGAGGGCGCCGGTGACGTAGGTCCAGCCCCGATTGACCTCGCCGATCAGGTTGGTGGCCGGGACTCGCACGTCGTCGAAGTGCACCTCGTTGGTGCGATAGCCGGACCACGCGTACAGCGGGCGGATCTGGACGCCGGGGCTGTCGATCGGGACGATGATGACCGAAATCCCGCGGTGGCGCACCGCATTTGGGTCGGTGCGCACGCAGAGCCACTCGTGGGTGGCGCGCTGGGCGCCGCTGTTCCATGTCTTGGTGCCGTTGATCACCCACTCCTGGCCGTCGAGCGTCGCGCGGGTGCGCAGGCTGGCCAGATCGGTGCCCGCCTCGGGCTCGGAATAGCCTACGGCGCAGATCATTTCGCCGCGAGCGATGAGCGGTAGCCATTCGGTTTTGTTGCGCTCGGTGCCGTGCCGGATGATCATCGGCGCCACCGAGGTGACGGTCAGGTCGGGTCCGGGTACGCCCCAGTATTCGAACTCGCTCATCAGCAGGTGCTGATGCACCGCGCCGAGGGCAAGCCCGCCGTACTCGCGCGGCCAGTTGAGCCCGAACCAGCCCTTCTCGCCGATCTTGTGGCGGAACCGGGCGACCTCGCCACCGGGGAACTCGAGATCGTGCTGGGCCAGTTCGGCCCGCAATTCGGCGGTGACGTTCTGCTGCAGGAATTCGCGAACCTCGGTCAGCCAGGCGCGTTGCCCGGCGTCGAGTTCGAAATCCATCCCTGACCCCTTCTGCAGGCCGCGCCAGCGTAGCGCCGCGGCGGAAATGCGCGCTGATCGACGCACCGACGTTACGCCCGGGTGCGCCGCTGACGCCCGTCATTGACGAGTGTCAGTGAGCCAGGGTACGTTGACCGGCGTGCCCTCGATGACGTCGGCTCCCCAGGCCACGAGCGTGCGGGAGGCCCAGCGGTTGCACACGCGGGCCCGCCTGTTCGACGCCGCGGTGGCCGAGATCGGCCGGTCGGGGCTGGCGGCGACGGACGTCGCCGCGATCGCCGCGGCCGTGGGGGTCGCGCGCGGCACGTTCTACTTCCACTTCCCCACCAAGGAGCACGTGCTCGTCGAGCTGGAGCGGGTCGAGGAAGCCCGCATCGCGGCCGCACTGGCCGCCGAAACCAGCGACGGCGGCGACTTGCTTACGCTGCTCACGTCGTTGGTGGGCGCGGTCCTCGCGGCCGAGCGGCGATTGGGGCCCGTCGTCTTCCGGGACATGCTGGGGCTGCACTTCTCCGCGTCGCGGCCCGTGGAAGACGGGCCCGGCGAGCATCCCCTGGCGCAGTTCGTCATCGCCGCGATCGCCGGGGCGCAGGCCGCGGGGCGCGCGTCTCGCGACGGGGATGCCGGCGAGCTCGGCGTCATTTTCCTGACCGGACTGTTCGCGTTGCTGGTCACGGCGACGCGATCGATGGCGGCGTCGCAGCCGCGCGCCGCACTACTGGATCGCTACGTGAAGACCATCGTTGCAGGAATGGAGGCACCATGAGCGGCACGGGCATCGAGGGCTACCAGGCCTATTTGAGCCGGCGCGACGGCGAGGCCGATCTGCTGCATCGCCGGCTCTCCAACCGCGAAGACTTCTTTGGATCGCTGGAGGAGAACCCCGTTCGCTCCGCGCGCGCCATCGATCAGACGCTGTTCCAGCGAAACCTGCGGCGGCGACGGCCCGAGCCGGGGCTCGACCGCGAAATGCTGTTCCTGTTGGCGACCGCCAAGCTGAACCAGGCCGAGCGGTTCGGCGTGGACCTGGGCGACACCTACGGGCGTATCGGCGGCGCGGACCAGCCGCCCGAAGGAGTGTATCTCGCGCTCGAGGAGCACTATCACACCCGCCTGTTGGCCTACGTGCTGGACATTTTCGGGCTGCCTTTCCAGGTGGTGGTGCCGCCGTTCGTGATGCGCCAATTCGTGAAGATGGAGGTGTTCCTGCCCGAGCGATTCGGGTTTCCGTTCGTGGGCGCCGGGGAGATGGCGGGCTGCATCATGTTCGACGAGCTGCGCCGCGTCGGCGTCGAATTGTTCGCCGACGAACCGGAGGTGGCCGCGCGGATCGAGCGGCTTTACGGCGAGATCCTCACCGACGAGCTCGGTCACGTCGGCTATTGCGCGGCGCGCTGCACGCGGGCGGAGCGGGCGCTAATGCGTTGGCTCTACCCGATTTTCGGGCGCCTGTTCGCCAGCCAGACCGCGGAGATCAGCCTGCTCGTCGGTCCCGAGAAGCTGCGTGCCCGCCTGAGCCGGCCCTTCGACGTCGAGGGGCTCGCCGCCGGGGTACCGAACGACACGTTCGTCGCGGCCCACCCGTGATCCACCCTTGAACGAGCCTGTAAATCTCTCGTAAATACCCCCGCGCAGCTATCGCAAATACGGGGCCGGGCTGCGACAATTTGTCGAACACCCCTTTTTGTTCGGCCCGTCCTACCGGGAGTGGTCATGCCCGCCCTTGAGATTCAACTCCGCCAGGAATTGCGCGATTGCGCCGTTGAACTACGACAGCTGGCCTACACGGTGCCGCACGGGGTCGGGGAACATGCGCTGCTGGAACTGTCGGATCGGATGCGTGCCGCCGCCGACCAGGTGGTCCACAAGCGCGCCTAACGTCCGCGAGCCGAACCAGGCTGCGAATTCCGGCGTCGAAATTCGCGATGTGGTTCGGCTCGCGAATTAACACGCAAAGCCCGGATCACCCGCCCTTGAGGCGAATCTTCCAGCGCACGAAGCTCAGGTAGACGGCGCTGAGCAACACCAGCATCCCGATGTCGAACCACCACGCCCCTGGCGTGTGACGCCAGTGCGAGTCCTTCGGTGTCAGCGGGCCGGGCACCAGTTTGATCAGGTCGGCGGTGGACGCCGACGACGCGAAGCCCCAGCGCGCCGGGGTCGCCCACGACATCTGGTCGAGCCCGACGCGGGCGGTGACGGGAATCATGCCGCCGGAGAACACCAGCTGGGACATGACCGCCACCACGAGCAGCGGCATGATCTGCTCGTTGGACTTGGCGATGGACGACAGCACCAACCCGAGCATCGCCGAGGCGACGGTCGTCATCGCGACGTCGACGAACAGCTCCAGGCCGGGCCTGCCCAGCGCGACGGCGCCCTGCGTCGGGCCGCCCTTGCCGAGCAGCGCGATGATGGTCACGATCGCCGACTGCACCACCGCGAACACGGTGTACACGCACACCTTGGCCAGCAGGTACGCGGTCGTCGACAGGCCCACCGCCTGTTCGCGCAGGAAGATCGCCCGTTCACCGATCAGGTCCCGGATGGTCAGCGCGGTCCCCATGAAGACCGCACCGACGTTGAGCAGCACCAGGATCTGTCCGGGCTCGTTGGGCGCGGCGCCCATGGGGTTCGGGATGCCGAAGCCGACATCGCCCGGCACCGACATCGACAGCGAGCCCATGATGAACGGCAAAATCGCCAGGAATATGAAATAGCCGCGGTCCGAGACGATCAGCCGCACCTGCCGGCGGGCGATCGTGGAGAACTGCCGGAACAGGCTCGTGTGCGACGGGTCGCCCAGCTCGGCGGGCCGTTCGGCCGGCGGCGGCGGCGGGGGCGGCCCCGTCCGCGCCAGGTACCGCGACTTGGCGCCGTCGGGGTCGCTGGCGACCGTGCTGAAGATGTCGGCCCAGTTCGTCGTGCCCATCGCCGGACCGATTTGGCCGGGCGGCCCGCAGAACGCCGTCTTGCCCCCGGGCGCCAGCAGCAGCACCTGGTCGCAGATGTCCAGGTACGTCAGGGAGTGGGTGACCACCAGCACGACCCGGCCGGCGTCGGCGAGCTGCCGCAGCATCGTCATCACCTGCCGGTCCAGCGCGGGGTCGAGGCCCGACGTCGGCTCGTCGAGGATCAGCAGCGACGGCCCGGTCAGCAGCTCCAGCGCCACCGACGCGCGTTTGCGCTGACCGCCGGAGAGCTTGTCGACCCGGGTGTTGAGGTGCTGGGTCATCTCGAGCTCCTCGAGCACCCGCGCCACCACCTGCGCGCGGTCGTCCTTGGTGGTGTCGGGCGGCAGCCGCAGCTCGGCGGCGTACATCAGGGCCTGCTGCACCGTCAGCTGCCCGTGCACCACGTCGTCCTGCGGCACCATCCCGATCCTGCTGCGCAGCGAGGCGTACTCGGCGTGCACGTTGTGGCCTTCGAAGGACACCGTGCCCTTGGTCGGGTGCGTGTAGCCGGCGACCAGCCGCGCGAACGTCGACTTGCCCGCGCCGGACGGACCGATGACGGCGGTGAGCGTTCCGGGCTGCGCGCCCAGCGAGATGTCGTCCAGCAGGACCTTGGTGCCCTCGATCGTCCACGTCACCCCGCGCACGTCGAGGCCCCCGCTGCGCGTCGCGGTGGCGCTCTCGTCGCGGCGGGCCAGCGTGCCGCCGGCGAAGACGAGATCGATGTTGCCGATCGTGACGACGTCGCCGTCGTGCAGCACGGCCGAGTCGACCCGTGCGCCGTTGACGAAGGTGCCGTTGATGCTGCGGTTGTCGTGGATCTCCGTACCTTGCGGCGTGGGGATCAGCGTGGCGTGGTGACGCGAGGCCAGCACCTCGGGAATGACGATGTCGTTGTCGTTGGCCCGGCCGATCTTGATCGACCCGGGCGTCGATTCCACCGCGGCCCGGCCCGGCCGCAGGATCTTCATCATCGAGGTCGCGATGTTCGTGGAATCGCCGATGCGGCCCGTCTCGCCGGCCGTGGGCTGCTCGACCCGGCCGGTCCCGAGCCCGGCCGGGGGCACGTGCGCGGGTTGAGCCCGGTAGATCTTCGGCGCCGACTGGGGTCCGCTGGGCGGCCCGACCGGGTGTCCGCCGCTCGGATAGCGCGGCAGCGGGCCGCTGGGCGGATGGACCGGCTGCGGCCCGCTCGGCGGGTGCGTCGGCTGCGGCCCGCTGGGCACGTGTGGTGGTTGGCGCACTGGGCCCGACGGGGTCTGCGGCGCCGCATGCGGCACCGGGCCGCTGGGTGCGCTGCCCGGATTGAAGATCGGAATCGACGTCGTCAGCGGCGGCCGTCCGGCCGAGCCCTGGTGGCGGCCGACCTCAAAGGTCAGCGACGGGCCGTCCGGGTTGCCGATGTTGACGCGCAACCCGTCCTGGATGTCGACGACGGGCACGCGGCGGTTGTGGACGTACAGGCCGTTGAGGCTGCCGTTGTCGACGGCGACCCAGCGCCCCTGGTCGAATCGCACGATGAGGTGGGTGCGCGAGATCAGCGGGTGTGCGACGCGCACGTCCGCGCGAAGGTCACGCCCGATGACGACGTCGGTGCCTGCCGCGAAGGTGCGCTCGGATCCCTCGTATCGCACGGTCAGCACAGGCGGGGCAGGTGGGGTCACGATGACCAACTGTATCGGCCTGTGCTGGCCCTAGCTCCGCTTGCAGCCCAAGTCGTCGCCGCCAAATCAGCGAACGCCGGCCGTCCGGACGGGTCGTCTACGGCTGCCGGGTCATCCCGCCGCGGCGGAGAGATGAGCGTGACGGCGCCTTGCCGAGCGCCGCCAGTTGTCCGGCAACCCGCGGCTCTCGTCAGTGACCCTCTTAATGAAATCGCCGATGTAGCGAATGGCCTGCCGGCCCTCCGGCAAAACGTCGGCCGCCAGCGGGAAGTCGTGAATTTGGCCGTCCCACAAATGCAGCTCGCATCGAACTCCGCTGTCCTGCAGGCGTTCGGCCATCAACTCGGCGTCCGGCCGCAGCAATTCATCGCTGCTGGCGTGGATGGTGACCGGGGGCAACTCCCCGAGATCCGCGTCCACCGGCGACTCGACCCGACAGCTGGCTCCGCCGCCCGCCGGGACCCGCGCCTCGCCGAGGTATTGGGCGAACATCGACAACGCCCCGCGGGTGAACATCGAGCACCGCCGCGCGTTGCGGTGGCTGAGTTTGCGGGCGGGATCGGCGTCGGTGAAGGGCGAAATCGCCGCGACGGCCGCGGGCCTGACGAGGTCGGCGCGGATGGCCGCGAGCGTGGTCATGAACGCGAGGTATCCCCCGGCCGAGTCGCCGGCCACGACCAGGGTGTCGCCGTCGTAACCGCGGTCCAGCAGCCAGCGGATCCCGCTCATCCCGTCCTCGATCGCGTCGGCGATCTGGTGCGTCGGCAGCTTGCGGTATTCGACGGCCAGCACGGCGGCGTCCGCCGCCTTGGACAGCCGGGTCACCAGGGATCGGTGCGTGTTGAGGCCGCAGGTGATGAACGCGCCGCCGTGCAGGTAGAGGATCGCGCGTTCGCCCGACACGCCGGGCGCGCGCACCCACTCGGCCGCGCAGTTGTCCAGCCGCATCGGTTCGATCTTGGCCGCGGAACCGAAATGTGGCACCAATCCCGCCAGTCCGTCCACGTATTCGAAGGGCCAATGCAGATTCGGCTGAACGGCCCACGCGCGCACCACGTTTTTCACGATCAACCGGCTCGCCATGGACACAGCAAACGACTGGGCGCTGTGGCGGTGATGGTATCGCCGATTCATCGCCTGGCTCGGCAACAAACGCTCTGACCCTGCTCTGACTACCATTTGCATTCGACTCCTATAGAAACGACGGTTACCCGCCATCGAGCGCGAAAAACGACGGGCAAATCCGCAGCAAATGTCACCTTTGTCACGTTTTGCCCGCGAAGGACGTGGGTAGCGAGCCCGGGCGCCGCGGGTGCCCCAAGATATGAGCCATGGGACAGGGTGTCGACGCGCTGCTGGCCGGCCGGGTCGCGGTAGTCACGGGCGGTGGCGGCGGCATCGGCGCCGCGACCGCGCGCCTGTTCGCCCGGCACGGCGCTCAGGTGGTGATCGCCGACATCGATACCGAGCTCGCCGGCCGGGTCGTCGACGAGATCGCGGCGGCCGGCGGCGCGGGCCTGGCGATAGCGACCGATGTGCGCGACGCGGACCAGGTCGCCCGCCTGGCGCGGGCGGCGCTGGATCGCTACGGCCGGGTCGACGTGCTGGTGAACAACGTCGGCCACTGGCTGCGCCACCCGGGCGACTTCGTCGACACCGACCCGCAGCTGTGGGATGACCTGTACCGCATCAACCTGCACCACGTATTCCTGGTCACCCACGCGTTTCTGCCGGCGATGATCGAGCGACGGGCCGGGTCGATCGTCAACGTCTCGTCGGTCGAGGGGTTACGCGGCTACCCGGAGGATCCCGTCTACGCCGCCTTCAAGGCCGCCGTCATCCACTTCACCCGCAGCCTCGCCGTGCAGGTGGGACGCGACGGGGTGCGGGTCAACGCGATCGGCCCCGACGTCACCGAATCATTGCAGGTGCCCTACTCGCAGTGGCTGTCCGCCGAGGAGCAGGCGCAGTGGCCGCAATGGGTTCCGGTCGGCCGGATGGGGTTGCCCGAGGACCAGGCCCGCGTGATCCTGTTCCTGGCCTCGGACCTGGCGGGGTTCGTCACCGGCCACACCATCCCCACCGACGGCGGCACCGGCGCGGCGGGCGGCTGGTTCCGCTCGTCGCGGCGGCCCGGCCGGGACTGGACGAATCGTCCCGCCTCGCCCTAATGAGTAGCGCCCGCGAAATGGGAAGGAGTCGACGGTGGAGATGTGGGAATTGATTGCCCGCGAGCAGATCCGGGACACGCTCGCGCAGTACAACTGGTCCGGTGACGGCGGCCGGCTCGAGGGCCTCGCGGAGACGTTCTGCGCCGACGGCGTCCTCGAGATACGCGGATTGGAGCCGCTGCGCGGGCGAACCGAGATCGCGTCGTTCCTCGGCGGCGTCACCGGGAAGGTGGCCGCGGGCGCCGCGGGTGTCAAGCCGATCGTCCGGCACAACGTCGCCAACGTGTTGTTCACCGCCGTGTCGCCCGAACGTGCGGAGGTCTCGTCCTATTTCACCGTGGTCACCCAGGTCGGGCTGGACCATTTCGGCCGCTATCGCGACACCCTGGCACCCGAGGGCGGGACCTGGCTGATCAAGCACCGGAAGGTGTCGACGGACTGGGCGGCGGCCGGCTCGACCATGGCCCGGCGCGGCCAATGACCGGTCGGCGGGACACCGCTCTCGATCGCCGCGGCGGCATGGCAGGGTGACAGCCGTGACTTCTCCAGCGACCGTCGAGCAAGACCTGCGCGAGATCAGCACCCCGAAGGGCGCTTTGCGCTACTACGACTGCGGCCCCGACTCGAAGCCGGTCCTGTTGTTCCTGCACGGCTCGGGCCCCGGCGTCACCGGCTGGCGCAACTTTCGCGGGGTGCTGCCCGCGTTCGCCGAGCACTTCCGCTGCCTGATCCTGGAATTTCCCGGCTTCGGGGTCACCGACGACCTGGGCGGTCACCCGATGCTCACGGCGTTCGGCGCCGTCGCGCCGTTCCTGGACGCGCTCGGCGTCGACAAGACGCACATCGTCGGCAACTCGATGGGCGGCGCCGTCGGCATCAACTTCGCCACCCAGAACCCGGACCGCGTCGGCCGCCTGGTGACCATCGGCGGCATCGGCACCAACATCTTCAGCCCCAGCCCCAGCGAGGGCATTCGGCTGCTGCAGGAGTTCGTCGAGGATCCGACCCGGCAGCGGCTCGTCGACTGGCTGAAGTCGATGGTCTACGACCAGGCGATGGTCACCGACGAGCTGATCGACGAACGGTGGCAGCTCGCGACCGATCCCACGGCCCTGGAGGCCGCCCGCCGCATGTACGGCAAGGCGGCGTTCGCCGCGATGAACGCCGCGATGGCGGCCTCCGACCGGCCGATGCCGTGGGCGGTGATGCACAAGCTGACGGCGCCCACCCTGTTGACCTGGGGCCGGGACGACCGGGTGAGCCCGCCCGACATGGCCCTGATCCCGATGCGCACCATTCCCAACGCGGAGCTACACATCTTCCCCAACTCCGGGCACTGGGCGATGATCGAGGCCAAGGAGGCGTTCGAAAGCACCGTGCTGGCCTTTTTGTCGCGCTAGCCCGCGAGGCCCTTCGTCAGCAGCGCACGCGCGTCGGGGTTGCCGTCGAGGACCCGGCTGGTGCGGGTGGCGATCTCCCAGCCGCCGTCGGTGCGCCGCAGCGCGAAATGGTGCGCGGTGGCCCGCCACACCCGGTAGGCCCCTCTTTCCGAGCCCTCGCGGATGAGGACCAGCGACTCGCACACCGCCACCGCCTCGTCACCGGTGACGGTGACCACGCAGGGCCCGAGGAAGTGGCAACATCCCCTGGCCACCAGGTCCTGGTGGGCATCCGAAGCCACCATGGCGTGAACCTCGGAGCGCCCCTCCATCCGCCGGCCGTCGACGTCGTACACGCCGTCGCTCGCCCACAGCCGCGCCGTGGCGTCCGGGTCACCGGCGTCCACCGCCGGACCGTACGACGCGATCAACTGCCGGATGTCGCGGTCGTCCTCGAGCCGGCGCAGCCGGACCATCAGTTCGTCCATATCGTTCATGCTGGTGCCCCTCACTTGTTGGCGGCTCCGGTCACGTCGCCTTCTGGGTGAGGCCGGCGTCGACGACGAGCTGGGTGCCGGTGATGTAGCGGGCCTCGTCGGAGGCCAGGAACACCACGGCGTTGGCGACGTCGACGGGCTCCACCCACGGCACCGGAAGCAGGTTGCGCGCCTTGAGCACCTCGGCGGCGTCGGCGGCGGTGGGGTTGTCCAGGTCGGGGCGCAGGCGCCGGAACGTCGCCTCGTTGAGCACCATCGGGGTCGCGACCGCGCCGGGATGCACGGTGTTGACCCGGACGTTTCGCGGACCGAGCTCGTTGGCCAGCGTGCGCGCAAGGCCGACCACGGCGTGCTTGCTCGCCGTGTAGTGGGCGGCGTTGGCGGTCCCGCGAATTCCGTTGGTGGAGCTGATGATAATGACGGACCCGCCGTCCGCGCCTTCCCGATCAACCATGTGCGGCACCGCCGCCCGGACGGTGTGCCAGACGCCGGTCAGGTTGATGTCGAGCGTGCGTTGCCAGTCTTGCGGGTCGAGCTCCCACGAGGGTGCGCCCGGCAGGTGGATTCCGGCGTTGGCGACGACGACGTCGAGGCGGCCCAGCTCGGCGACGCCGGCACCGACCGCGGCCGCGACGGCCTCCAGGTCGCTGACGTCGGCCAGGCCGGTCGCGCAGCGCCGGCCGCGGTTCTCGACTTCGGTTGCGGTGCCGCGCAAGTCGTCGGCGACGGCCGGGCCGTCGAGCGCGATGACGTCGGCGCCCTCGTCGGCGAACCGCTGGCAATGCACGCGCCCGGTGCCCCGGGCGGCCCCGGTGACCACCACCACCTTGCCGGCCAGCCCCGTCATCGCGGCGCCCTGACGAGATTGCTCACAAGCACACACGGTAGGGGATTTGCGTCCGCTCACCGGGAACGCCTTCGGCTTCGGCACCAACTGCGGTAAACCATTAGGGGGCCCCTACAGGTAAGGACAACGAGATGAGCGACCGGGTACTCGACCGGGTTGTAGCGATGGCGGACCAGTTGCGCGACCAGGCCGCCGAAGCCGAACGGCTCGGCCGGCTGACCGACGACACCGTCAAGCTGATGAAGGGCGCCGGGCTGATCCGGCTGCTGCAGACCAAGCAGTACCAGGGCTTCGAGGTCCACCCCCGCGAGTTCGCCGAAACGACGATGGCCACCGCGGCGCTGGATCCGGCGGCCGGCTGGATCGTCGGCGTGGTGGGCGTGCATCCCTACCAGTTGGCCTATGCGGACCCGAAGGTCGCCGCCGAAATCTGGGCCGACGACGTCGACACGTGGATGGCATCCCCGTACGCGCCGCAGGGCGTGGCCAAACCGGTCGACGGCGGCTACATCTTCAACGGCCGCTGGCAGTTCAGCTCGGGCACCGACCATTGCGACTGGATCATCCTGGGGGCCATGCTCGGTGACGACAAGGGCATCCCGTTGATGCCGCCGCAGATGCTGCACATGATCCTGCCGCGCAAGGACTACGAGATCGTCGAGGACTCGTGGAATGTGGTGGGGCTGCGCGGAACCGGCTCCAAGGACGTCATCGTCTCCGACGCGTTCGTCCCGACCTACCGGACGATGGACGCGACGAAGGTGATGGACGGCACGGCCCAGCGCGAGGCCGGCATGACCGAGCCGTTGTATCTGATGCCGTGGTCGACGATGTTCCCGTTGGGCATTTCCGCGGCGACCATCGGCATCGCCGAGGGTGCGCTGGCCGCGCACCTCGACTACCAGCGGGGCCGGGTGGGCGCCACCGGGACCGCGATCAAGGACGACCCCTACGTGATGCACGCGATCGGCGAGGCCGCCGCCGACATCAACGCCGCCCGCCAGGAGCTGCTGGCCAACGCCGACCGCATCTACGACATGGTGGCGGCCGGCAAGGAGGTGTCGTTCGCCGACCGCGCGGCCGGGCGCCGCACCCAGGTTCGCGCGGTATGGCGCGCGGTCTCGGCCGTCGACGAGATCTTCGCCCGCTCCGGCGGCAACGCGGCCCGGATGGACAAGCCGCTGCAGCGGTATTGGCGTGACGTGCACGTTGGGCAGATGCACGCCATCCACGTGCCCGGCACCACGTATCACGCGTCGGCGCTGAGTTCGATCGGCATCGACCCGCCCGAGGGCCCGCTGCGGGCCCTCATCTAACGGCGAACTAGGAGCATTGACGGTGAGTGACCTGAAAAGCCTTGGCTACATCACCATTTCGACCAACGACATCGACCGCTGGCGGCAGTTCGCGTTCGGTGTGCTGGGTTTCGCCGAGGGTAAGGGCCCCGACCCGTCGGCGCTGTACCTGCGGATGGACGAGCGCGCGGCCCGGCTCATCGTGGTGCCCGGTGACACCGACCGGGTGCTCACGGTCGGCTGGGAGGTGCGCGACCACCCGGCCCTGCAGCGCGTGCAGGCCACCCTGGACGGCGCCGGCGTGGCCTACAAACAGCTGTCCACCGAGGAGGCCGAGGCCCGCCGCGTCGAAGAGGTGATCACCTTCGAGGATCCCGCCGGCACCACACTCGAGGTGTTCCACGGTGCGGTGCTCGACCACAGCCCCGTCGTCACCCCGTTCGGCGCGCGGTTCGTCACCGGCGACCAGGGCATGGGCCACGTGGTGGTTCCGGCGACGGACCCCAACGGGCTGTTCGACTTCTACACCGAGGTGCTGGGTTTCCGCTCGCGCGGCGCGTTTCGGGTGCCGTTGCCGAAAGAGTTCGGCCCCGTGCGGGTTCGGTTCCTCGGCATCAACGAGCGCCACCACAGCCTGGCGATCGTGCCCGCCGCGCATCAGCGCGACCCGCGACTGGTGCACATCATGGTGGAGGTCGATTCCCTCGACGCCGTCGGGCAGGCGCTGGACCGGGTCAACGCCGAAGGCTTCCAGCTGTCCTCCACGCTCGGGCGGCACACCAACGACAAGATGGTCTCGTTCTACGTCCGCGCGCCCGGCGACTGGGACATCGAGTTCGGCACCGACGGCATGCGCGTCGACGAAAGGTATTACACCGCAGAGGAAATCACCGCCGACAGCTACTGGGGCCACCAGTGGGTCGGTGAAATGCCCGCGGCCATGCGGATGTAATGCCCATGACATCCGACTCCGACGTGACGCCGGCGCCGGCGTCGTCGATCACCTCCTGGGATGACGAGGCCGACGTCGTCATCGCCGGCTACGGGGTCGCCGGAGCGGCGGCGGCGGTCGAGGCGGCCCGGTCCGGCGCCGACCTGCTGGTGCTGGAGCGCACCGGATCCTGGGGCGGCGCGGCGGCGATGGCCGGCGGGTTCATCTATCTCGGCGGCGGCACCGCGCTGCAAAAGGCCTGTGGCTTCGACGATTCCGTCGAGAATATGGCGGCGTTCCTCAACGTGGCGATGGGTCCCGGCGCCGACGAGAACAGGATCGCCGACTACTGCGCCGGCAGCGTCGCCCACTTCGACTGGCTCGTCGGCTGCGGCGTCCCGTTCAAGGCGGAGTTCTTCGCCGAACCCGGCTGGGAGCCGATGGGCGATCACGGCCTGATGTACAGCGGCGGCGAAAACTCCTACCCGTTCAACATCATCGCCACGCCCGCGCCGCGCGGGCACGTCCCGCAGATGCAGAACAAGAAGCAGGGCGAGGCCAGCGCGGGCTACATGCTGATGAAGCCACTCGTCGAGACGGCAACCGCGGCCGGGGCGCGGGCGCTCTACGACGTGCGGGCGCAGCGTTTGATCGTGGAGTCCGACGGCAGGGTCGTCGGGATCCGCGCCCGCCGGTACGGCGACGAGATCACGATCCGGGCGCGCAGCGGGGTGGTGCTGGCGACCGGCAGCTTCGCCTACAACGACGCGATGGTCGCGCGCTACGCGCCGCGGATCGCCGGGCGCCCGGCCGCGTCGATCGAGCAGCACGACGGCCAGGCGATCCGGATGGCCCAGGCGCTGGGCGCCGACCTCGCCCACATGGACGCCACCGAGGTCGCGATCTTCGTCGACCCGCAGCAGCTGGTGCGCGGCATCCTGGTCAACGGCCGTGGGCAGCGCTACGTCCCCGAGGACACCTACCCCGGCCGCATCGGACAGCTCACGCTCTACCAGCAGGACAACGTCGCCTACCTGATCATCGACGACGACGCGCAGCAGGAGGCGATGGCGTCGTGGTCACCGAAATTCATGCTGCGGCCGGCGACCTGGGTGGGCGACACCGTGGCCGACCTGGAAGCCGACATGGGCCTGGCGCCCGGTTCGCTGCAGGCGACGGTCGCCGCGTACAACGACGCCGCCGCCCGCGGCGAGGACCCGCTGCTGCACAAGAAGCCGGAGTGGATCAAGCCGATCGGCTCCCCCGTCGGCGCCATCGATTTGCGGGAGAACACCGGCGGGTTCACGCTGGGCGGCCTGGCCACCACGCTGGACGCCGAGGTGCTGCACGTCAGCGGCGAGCCCATCCCCGGGCTCTACGCGGCCGGCCGATGCACCGCCGGCCTGGCCGCCTGGGGTTATGCCAGCGGCGTCTCGCTGGGCGACGGCAGCTTCTACGGCCGCCGCGCGGGCCGCTCCGCGGCCCGCGGCTGAGGTCCCTCGTTCTGTCGCGGGCGTAACGCTGCGGCGAAGGCTCCCGCCGAATTTCGCCGTGGCGTTACGTCCGCGGAACCTCGATGTTCGCGTGTCATGTGACAGCGGCCACACCCGTGTGCTAGAACTATATTCCTAATAGGAATATGCCAGCCAGGAGGACCGGTGTCAGCACCCGCCGAATCGAGCACCCCTACCGCCGTCATCGACCGCATCTCGCTGGTCCTGGACGCCTTCGATGGGCCGGGCCGGCTGACGCTGGCCCAGATCGTCCGCCGCACCGGTCTGCCCCGCTCGTCGGCGCACCGGATGCTCGAGCGCCTGGTGCAGCTGCGCTGGCTGCGCCGCAACGGCCGCGACTACGAGCTCGGCATGCGCCTGGTCGAGCTGGGGTCGCTGGCCGTGCATCAGGATCGCCTGGTGCGCGCGGCCGGCCCACTGCTGGGCGAATTGCACCGCGCGACCGGGCTGGCCGTGCACCTCGCGGTCCTCGACGGACCCGACGTCGTCTACCTGGACAAGATCGGCGACCAGCGGATCCCGACGCGCGTTGGCGGTCGCCAGCCCGCCCACTGCACGGCGGTCGGCAAGGCGATACTCGCCTACCGCGACGACGATGCCGAGCTCGACCTGCGGGTGCGCAAGACGAAGTACTCGATCGGCACCGGCACGCAACTGGCCGTCGAACTGGCCAAGGTGCGCGCCCACGGGATCGCCTTCGAACGCGAGGAGTCGCTACTCGGATTCGGTTGCGTCGCAGCACCGATCGGCGCCCCCGGCGAGGCCCGGGCGGCGGTGTCGGTGTGCGGCCCGATGAATCGGATGATGTTCGACCAACGACTCGCCGCCCCGGTGCGGATGACGGCAATGGGCATCTGGCGCAACGTCGAGGATGGCCCCGCGCCCGCCCTGCAGCCGCTGCGCCCGTTGCGGCCCGCGCCCCGTCCCGCGCTGCAGTACGCCTGACGCAGCCCATGGCCGACGGCCAAGTGTTCGTCATCGACCGGGTGGTCACCCGCCCGGGGTGCGCCCGGCGGTTCGTCGACACGTACCTCGCCGACTACGCCCCCGGGGGGCGCGCCCGCGGAATGACGCTGCGCGACGTCCTGGTCAGCCCGCCGATCTGGGGCGACGACCAGGTCAACACGATCACCATCACCTGGACCCTGCCCGGTCCCGAGGCGTGGTGGCAAATGACGTGGCAAGGACGCCCCGATCCCACGCTGGCCGAATGGTGGTCGCGCGTAGGCGAATTGGTGCAGGAACGGTCCCGGTCGTTCGCCGCCGCCGCCGACGACGTGGCCGGCCTGTGCGATGTATAGCGTCACCAGACTGGTCGACGTCAACCCCGCCGATCGCGACCGGCTGGTCGGCGAATTCAGCGCGGCCGCGGCCGAAGCCGGGGCCCTGCGCTGGGTCGTGCGGCCCACGCTGCCGGGCAGCCGCAACGGCGGCGACATCCTCGCGCATTTGAGCTTCGCCACCAGGGATGAATGGGATTGCGCGCCAAGGCGATTCGCCGCACTGCTGGAAGACCCCGCCGTGACCCGGGTCAACGGGGTCGATTACGCGGGCGTCCCCCAGCGCTGCGGAGACACTGCCGGCACCGTCTACCGGACGCTGTTACTTCGCGTGGCGCCGGAGAACCCCGCCCCGACCGTCGCGCGCTTCGAGCGCGAGCTGTCCTCGATGCCGCGCTACGTGCGGACCATCCGGGCGTGGCAGCTCAGCCGGGTCGACCATGCGATCGGAACGACGCAGTGGACGCACGTATTCGAGCAGGAGTTCAGCGACGTCGACGGACTGATGGGCCCCTACCTGATGCACCCCATCCACTGGGCGGTGGTCGATCGCTGGTTCGATCCCGAGTGCCCGGAGGTGATCGTGCGAGACCGCGTCTGCCACAGCTTCTGCGCGATCACCGATGCCGTGCTCAGCTAGATCCCCGCCGGGAGGATGTTCGGGTTGGCGCTCGCGGGCGGTTCCAGCGGCGGCAACAACCGTGTGCCATCCAGGCTGTGTACCGCCAGTCGCTGCGACCACGGATAGTGCAGGCTGAACGCGACCAGCCCCGTTCGCTCCGCCGCGGGTAGCCGGCACATCGCCAGGACCGTCTCGGCCAGATACTCCACCGGCTCGGTCGGAAACGACGCCGGGATCAGTTGCGCCGCACCGGGAGTGCGGACCGCCGTCGACGGCGCCACGCAGTTCACGGCGATGTTGGCATCGAGAAACTCCGCGGCCACGCCCTGGGTGAAGCGATGCAGCGCGGCCTTCACCGACGCGTAGACCACGTCGCCGGAGGTCTTGTTGTAGTCGCGGTAGGGCCGCGCGGGGGCGACACCGGTCACCGAGCCGATGTTGACGATCCAGCCCGCACCCTGCCGGCGCATGTGCGGCGCAGCGGCTTTCGTCAGCACGAACGGGACGCGCAGGTAGTGCTGCACGGTGCGGTCGAACGTCTCCAGGCTCATCTCGTCGATCGGCGCGTAGTCGGCGAACCCGGCGTTGTTGACCAGGATGTCGATGCGGCCGGTCTGCCGCAGCACCTCCGCGACCAATCCGTCGCGCTGCGCGGCGTCCTCCAGGTCGGCCGCGACCCCGAACGCGCGGCCGCCCGCGGCCCGGATCATCTCGACGGTCTCGCCGATGGTGCCCGGCAGCGTCGCGGCACCACCCCCGCGCACCGACGAGGACGGTGACTCGGATCGGGCCGTGACCGCCACGGTCGCGCCCTCGGCGGCCAGTCGCTGGGCGATCGCCCGCCCGATCCCCCGGCTGCTTCCGGTAACCAAAGCCGTTTTGCCGGCGAGCAATTCGCTCACCGCAGGTCGAAGTCGGATTCGACCGGGGTGCGGTGGCCATGCCACACGTCCACCAACCGGTACGGGAACGAGATCACGATGCGCCCCCCACCCGAGCGGTAGTAGGTGTGCGCGCTCGGCGTGTGGCACCAGACCGTGCCGGCCATGGTGGCGTCGATCTGCGCGACATACTCCTCGTACGCGCGCTGCGTCACCTCGATGACCGACGCGTCGCGCAGGGCCATCAACTGCAGGCATTCCATGACGTAGTGCACCATCACCTCGACGCCGAAGTTGTGCCCGCCGCCGTGCCCCGGGCTGTAATTGGGCGCCGACGAGATGAACATGTTGGGGAATCCGGGCACCGTCCCGCCGCGGTACGCCCGCGGACTGTCGCCCCACTCATCGGCCAGCCGCCTGCCGTGCCGGCCCCGAATGTCCACCGTCGACAGGAAATCCAGATGGTAGCCGGTGGCGTAGACGATGACGTCGACGTCGATGTGGCGGCCGTCGGCGGTCACGATGCCCGCCTCGGTGACCCGGGCGGGCTCGCCGGCCTCGACGTCCACGTGGTCGCGCGCCAGCGCCGCGTAGTAGCCGCCCGGATCCCGGATGATCCGCTTGCCGTACGGCGCGAAGTCGGGGGTGACTTTGCGGGCCAGCTCGCTGCCCGCGCCGAATACCCGGTCGATGTAGCCCAGGCATAACTGCAGCAGCACGTCGTTGGCCGGCGAGATGGACAGGTGCTCGGCCGCCCACTCGGGTTCGTTGAGGATCACCGGGTAGTTGTTGTCCGCGGTCCCCCAGAACGATTTGAGCCGGATCCAGTTGGCGTAGAAGGGCAGCCGGGTGCCCAGCCACCGCTGATAGCCGGGCACGTCATCGGAGGGCCGCCGCCGGGGCGCCACCCAGTGCGGCTGCCGCTGGAACACCGTCAGGTGTGCCACCTTGTCCGCACACGCGTCGACGATCTGGACCGCGGTGCAGCCCGCGCCGATGACGGCCACCCGCTTGCCGGTCAGATCCAGCCCGGGATCCCACTCGGCCGAATGAACCGAGACACCCGAGAACGTCTGGCGGCCGGGCAGATCCGGCCAGCGCGGCCGGTTAAGGTAACCGGCCGCGGGGATCACGACGTCGGCGTAACTCACGTCGCGGGCGCCGCCCGGGCCCACCGCATGGATCTGCCATTGCCGGCGCTCGTCGTCCCACCACAGCGCTTCGACCTCGGTGCCGAATCGGGTGCGCTGCCGGACGTTGTTCTTGTCGGCCACCGCCACCAGATAGGCCTGATACTCCGCGCCCATCGGGTAGTAGCTCGACCAATCTCCCTTGACGTCTCGCGACAGCGAGTAATACGCCGACGGCGTGTCGACGCCGATGCCCGGGTAGGTGGTGGTGTACCAGGTGCCGCCGACCTCGTCGTTGCGGTCGAAGATCTGGTAGTCGATACCGGCGTCCGCCAATTCCAGCGCCGCGGTCAGCCCGGCGATCCCCGCGCCGATCACCGCGACCCGGAAGCCCTCGGGCAGCCGGGCCGTGCGGGGCAGCACCGGCTGGCGCGGCTGAAACCCGCCCTGCTCCAACAACAGCGGCAGGTACTCGGCGCCCACGGTCCCCCCGAGCGCCAGCGGTGCGATCCGCGCGAACAGGCCGGCATCAGCGGGTGCGTCGCGCGCGACGGCGCCAATGGACCTCGACCGCACGGCGGCCACGACCGCCTCGACGATTTCGGCCGCCGTCTCGGGATCGGTGACGCCGGCCTGCTCCGGCGGGTCGGGAACGTGGGTAATCCTCGGCGCGAACCGGTCGACGACGGCATGGTCACCGGTCAACTGCGCCAGCACCGCCACGAGCACCCCGGGATCGGCCTGCGACAGGTTGGCCCGCAACTCGCCGGAATCCACCGGGGCAGCAGCTGTCATGCCACGAGTATCGGGGCACCGCGCCGGGGGATGCAGAGAATGTTCCACTGACCGGGCATCGCCGGCACTGCGCGCACCACAACGGGGTTGACTCACCGCCATGAGCACCGACATCACGCTGCCCGACCTGCAGGAGTTCGTCGCGGGCTTCTGGTACCACTACGACGAGGCGCACTACGACGAGCTCGCGGCGCGCTACGCCGACGACGTGCGGTACGTGACCCGAAGCGACTCGGGCGCCAGCCCCTTCGAGGAATTGATGTCGCCCGAGCTGCGTGGCCGCGCGGCGGTGCTGGACTGGCTGTCCGCCCACCGCGAGCAGAGCCCCTACCCGCTGCGCCACCACGCGACGAACGTGCACCGCACCGGCACCGACGGCGAGGTCACCCGCGCGCGTTTCTACATCTTCGTCAACCAGGTCGCGAACTTCCTGCCGTTCGCCGTGTCCAGCGGCGTGGCCACCGTCGGCGTGCGGCGCGGCGCCCGCGGGCTGGAGTTCACCGAGATGGACATCGTCCTGGATACCACCAATTCGGTGTTGCTCTCCGAGCGCGGCGCAGACACCGCCACCACCGCCTCCTAATCCGGTGAGCGCACGGGAGGTTTTCGGCGGCGGGGTTGCCGTCGTCACCGGGGCCGGCTCCGGCGTCGGCGCCGGAATCGCCCGCCACGCCGCGGCATTGGGGATGACGGTGATCCTCGCCGACGTCGACACCGGCACCGTCGCGGCCCTGCGCGAGGAGCTTCGCGCCGCCGGTGCGACGGCGGTGGCCGTCACGTGCGACGTGCGGGACCCGGACGCCGTGCAGGAGCTCGCCGAGACGGTGTACCGGGATGTCGGCGCGGTGCGGCTGTTGGTGAACAACGCCGGAGTCGAACAGTTCGGCTACCTGTGGGACACGCCCGTGGACAACTGGCGACGCGTCGTCGACGTCAACATCAGCGGCGTCTTTCACGGCGTGCGTGCCTTCCTGCCCAGGATGATGGCCGCCGGCGAGCGGGCATGGGTGTGGAACCTGTCGTCGGTCGGCGGGGTTGTCGCGATTCCCCTGCAGGCGCCCTACATCGCCAGCAAGCACGCGGTGCTGGCGCTGACGGAGTGCCTGCGCCTGGACGTCGAGTCGGCCGGGCACGGCCACCACGTTCACGTCCAGGCCGTGCTGCCCGGCGCGGTGGTATCCAACATCTTCGAGGCTGCGGGCGGGGTGGACCCGTCGGCGGCCACCGGCGCCGCTGCCGCCGAAGGGCAGCGCGCCGCCATGCTCGACATCAAGGCCGGGGCCATGGATCCGCTGGCGGCCGCCGAAACGGTGTTCGAGCAGGCCGCCGAGGGCCGGTTCTACCTGCTCACCCAGCCGTCGGTCGCGGCGGCCATGGCCGAACGAGCGAATGTGCTTGCCGCGCAACACCCCCCGGCGCTGAGACGATGACGACTCCCGCCCTCGACCCCGACGCCGCCGCGCGTGTCGCCTCGCTCGGCGACATCCCGCCCATGCGCCGGCGCGGCCTGGCCGCGGTGCGGGCGGCGCTCGAATCCGCGCCGCTGCCCGACGCGATGCCCGAGATGGCGCGCGTCACCGAGGCCGCCGTGCCCGGCCCCGCCGGGCCCATCCCCGTCCGGATCTACCGCCCGACAACCGATTCCGGGGCACCGGTGCTGGTCTATTTCCACGGCGGCGGGCTGGTGATGGGCTCCAACCACTCGTTCGAGCCGCTCGCTCGCGAGTTGGCGTCGGCCTGCGCGGCGACGGTGGTGGCCGTCGACTACCGACTGGCGCCCGAGTCGTCGCCTCCCGCGCAGTTCGACGACGCCTGCGCCGCCACCGGCTGGGTGGCGCAGCACGCCGGCGAAATCGGGGTCGACGCAAGCCGTCTCGCCGTGATCGGTGACAGCGCGGGCGGCTCGCTGGCGGCGGCGGTCGCGCTGGCCGCCCGCGATCGCGGCGGCCCCGCGATCTGCGCGCAGGTGCTGCTGTACCCCGGTCTGGATCGCGACATGACCGTTTCGTCAATCGCATTGCTGGCCGACGCGCCGATGCTGCGCCGCGACGACATCGACTTCCTGAACACCCTTGCGGACGGTGCGGCGACACCGCCGCGCGACCCGTACCTCGTTCCGGCCTACGCCACCGACCTGTCCGGCCTGCCGCCGGCGGTCGTCGTGACAGCGGGCTGCGACCCGATCCGCGACTGGGGCGAGCGGTACGCCGACCGGCTGCGCGACGCCGGCGTGCAGACCACCAGCACGCGGTATCCGGGTATGTACCACGGCTTTCTGATGCGCTCGGACGCGACGGCGCGGGGCCGGTTGGCCATCGCCGAACTCGGGGCGCTGTTGCGGGCCAAATTCGCGCATCCCTTGCAATTCACAACCTGAAGGAGACGACCGATGCTGACCGAAGAGCGCCGGATGGAACTGTCCGACGTGTTGCGCCCGGCCGCACCGCCGCGCCAGATCGCGGAGGTCTACACCGACGATCAGCGCGACCGCCTGCTCGACGTGGTGCGAACGCGGGGCCCGTGGAAGCTGATCATCGCCCAGCACTTCGCGTCGGCCGACGAACTGATCGCGACGATGAGCGGCGTCTTTCCCGACGGGTTCACCCCGACGCTGGATCTGTTTCTCACTCCCACCTTCCGCGGCTACCTCGCGAACTACGGTTCGGTCCTCTACCCGGAGCTGCACGACTGCTTCTACAACGCCCGGTTTTTGGAGATGGCCAAGGGCTACTGGAACGCCGAGTACGCCAAGCCGCAACTGATGCTGTTCAACATCAACGGGCCGTGCGCGAATCGCGATCCGGGGCACCTCGATTCGCCGAGTTTCCGCGGCGTGCGCCACGAGAACGCGCCGACGTGGCTGACCAGCGTGATGGGCAAGTCCGGCTTGTTCCAGGACTACCTGATCAAAATGGCCCAGGTGATCACCTGGTTTTCGCTCGACGCGGGCAGCGGGTTCACCTATTGGCCCGACGGCCCGTTGCACGCACCGCGACGCGTGCTGCCGCCGATCTACAACCGGGGCGTCGTGGTGCAAAACGAGATGATGGTTCACCGCGGCGAGGCGAACGGGCCACTCGACCAACAGATCCCGGCCGGCCTGGCCTTCGACACCGTGTTCGCCGGCGATCCCGACGACCGCGATCAGTGGCTGTTGAAGAACGGTGACGAGGTGATCGCGCGCCACCACACCGAGCAGCTGCGGTTTCTGGTGCACTGGTCGGCCGAGGTGTTCTCCGACTTCGAGGAGCTGAAAAAGAACATGGAGGGCTCCGACGACCTGACCGTCGAGCGGGCCATCGACATGATGGTCGACGACGTCCACGCGCGGGGCATCAAGCTCGACGTGCCGAGCGAGCCGCTGCACGATGCCGCGTTCATCCGGGAACTCAACGCCGCCTACGACCTGGGTGGCCCGTCCGTCTACCCCGATGAGGCGCCGATCAGCGCCTTCCAGCTGGCATGACCGAAAGGGGCAGCGCGATGACCCGTTTCGCCGATCGTCGCGCCATCGTGACCGGGGCCGGGTCCGGCATCGGAGCGGCGACCGTGGCGCGGCTCCTCGACGAGGGTGCCGCCGTCGTCGCCTGCGATATCTCCGCCGAGGGCCTGCAGCGTACCGCGACGGCCGCGCACGGGGCCGGCACCGGCGAGCGGCTGACCACCGCGTGCCTCGACATTTCCTCGGAGGAGGCCGTCGTCGCCGGGGTGAACTCGGCGATCGCCGACCTCGGTGGCCTCGATGTGCTGGTGAATGCGGCGGCGATCCAGCGCTGCGCGCACACGCACGAGCACACGCTCGCCGACTGGAACGCCACCTTGGCCGTCAACCTCACCGGCACCTTTCTCATGATTCGCCAAGCGCTGCCGGCCCTCCTGGATTCCGGGCGCGGCGTGGTGGTCAATTTCACTTCCACGGCAGCGTCTTTCGCGCACCCGTACATGCTCGCCTATGCCGCCAGCAAGGGCGGGGTGTTGTCCCTGACCCATTCGTTGGCGCTCGAATACGCCAAGCAGGGTCTGCGCGCGGTCAACATCCAGCCCGGGGGTGTCGCGACAGCGTTGGCGTTGAGCACCCTGGACAAGATGCCCGAAGGCTACGACGTGGGGCTGTGGGCCAAGCAGACCCCGCTGCTGCACGGCAAGGACAACGACATCCTGGGCGACCCGGGCGCGGTCGCGGCCGCGATCGCCATGGTCGCCTCCGACGACGGCGCGTTCATCACCGGCACCGAGATCAGGATCGACGGCGGCGCGCACGCCTGATGCCAGGGAGTAGCCACATGGATGTGCAACGCTTGCAGGCTCTCTGCGATGAACGTGACGTCGAGCGCGCACTGAATCTCTTCGCGAGGGCCATGGACAACCGCGATTGGGACACGATGGCCTCGATGCTTGCCGACGATGTGCGAGGCGATTTCGGAACCGGGCCGCTGCAGGGAAGCGGGACGATCATCGGAATGATTCGCGGGTTCCTCGACAAGTGCGGCCCCACCCAGCACCTCCTGGGCAACGTCGTCGTCGATGTCTCGGGAGACACCGCAGTGAGTCGCGCGTACATCCGTGATGTGCACCTGAACTCGACGGCCGACGCGACGAAGCGGTTCTATACCATCGGCGACTATCACGACACCTGGCGGCGCCGACCCGATGGATCATGGTGCTTAGCAGAGCGGGTCAAGATCAACCGCGCTCACGTCGGACCACTTGACATCTTCGGTAACTGAACGGCGCCGCTGTGCGGCCGACTCGTTCGTCATGTCCCGATCTGAACGGCATCGTCGACAATGGTCAAGGCACCGTGCCGCACCGCGTCCACTATCGACGCACCCAATGCCGAGCACACCAGGAACACGCCACGGCCGCCGGGGGCCGAGATCTGCTGCGCCGCGGCGCGTTCGGCGCACCGCGCCGTCGCGTCGGAGTTCCACTGCACGCTGGTCTGGTTCCAGGTGCTCTTGCGCGCCAGCACCCGCGCGCCGCAGCGGCGGCAGGCCACGGGAATCATGGGCATGTCGTCGAGGCGGTTGTCCGGATGGACCGGCATCACACCGGTCCCGCCTGGGCCGCCATGTTCGCCTCGACCTCTTTCATCCACGCCTCGTACGGCCGGGTGGTGTCGAGCTCGAATTCGAAGCGGTCCACCATATCCGGCTGCACATCGGCGGCATCGACGTAGAACTGCTCATACCAACGGCGCAACTGGTAGACCGGGCCGTCCTCCTCGACCAGCAGCGGGTTGTCGATGCGCGCCTTGTGCCGCCAGATCTGCACGTCCTGCTCGAAGCCGATTTTCACGAAGTCGCCGAGGCCGATCGCGGTCCGCATCGCCTCGTCCCCGGACAGTTTTTCCGACTTCTTGACGATGATCCCGTACTGCAGCACAAAGGAATTCGCGTCAATCGGATAGTGGCAGTTGATGAGAATCGTTTGGGCGTCGCCTTCTTCGTAGTGGTAGGTCAGGTCGTCGATCATGAAGGACGGGCCGTAGTAGGACGCCACCGACGTCGTACCGAGCAGCTGGGACCCCTCGGGGCTGCCGATATCCGGCCGGCTGCCACCGTTCATGTACTGCGTGGCGACGTGCCCCTCGAAGATGTTCTTGAAGTGGGTGGGCAGCGAGCCGTGGATGTAATAGAAGTGCGCCATATCCACGACGTTGTCGATGATTTCGCGGCAATTGCTGTTGACGACGGTGGTGTACCAGTGCCAGTCGGTCCACTCGTCGCTCGTGGCGCCCTCGATGCGCGGGATGGTGACCTCCGGGGGCGGCGGTTCGCCCTCGGTGTCGTTCCACACGAACAGCATCCCGTCCTGTTGCAGCGTGGTCCACGCCTTGGTGCGCGCCAGCCGGGGCGTGCGCTTGCTGTAGGGCACCTGCTTGCAGCGGCTGTCCCCGCCCCAGCGCCAGTCGTGGAACGGGCAGGCGATCTCGTCGCCCTTGATCTGCCCCTGCGAGAGGTCGCCGCCCATGTGCCGGCAGTAGCCGTCGAGCACGTTGACGTTGCCGTCCCCGCTGCGGAAGACGACGAGCTTCTGGCCGAAGGCGTTGACCGCGTGCGGTTTGCCGTCGGCGAAATCGCGGGCCAGACCCAGGCAATGCCAGCCACGCGCGAACCTCGTCGGCGCGGCCTGCGCTTCGATGAGCCGAACTTGATCGACCTCGGTGTGCGACGTCATGACGACGATTCAACTCCCGCCGCCGCGCTGGCGGGGTGAGGCGTTCCACTGATCAGGACGACACTTCATTTTCCTCGCCGCACCGGCCTACGGTTTCCGACGTGGCCCCGCACAGCAGGACGATCCCCTCCGGACTTCCGGTCGCCGACACAACCGTGGATCTGTTGGTAATCGGGTCGGGCACCGGCATGGCCGCGGCACTGGCCGCCCATGAGCGCGGGCTGTCGGTGCTGATCGTCGAGAAGTCGTCCTACGTCGGCGGCTCGACCGCCCGCTCCGGCGGCGCGCTGTGGCTGCCCGCCTCCCCCGTGCTGCGCGCGTCCGGCGACACCGTGCAGCGCGCCGCCACCTACCTGGACTCGGTGGTCGCCGGGTCGGCGCCCGCGCCGCGATCGGCGGGGTTCCTCGACTACGTGTCGGCGACGGTCGACATGCTGGGCCGCACCACCCCGCTGCGGCTTTTTTGGGCCCGCGACTACTCCGACTACCACCCCGAGGAACCGGGCGGCAGCGCGGCGGGGCGCACCTGCGAGTGTCACCCGCTGGACACGTCGGTGCTCGGCGAGTACCGCACCCGGCTGCGCCCCGGCGTGCTGGAGGCCGGCGTCTCGATACCCACGACGGGTGCGGACTACCGGTGGATGAATCTGGTGGCGCGGGTGCCGCGCAAGGGGATTCCGACGTTCGCCAAGCGGGTGGCGCAGGGCGTGGGCGGCCGGCTGGTGGGCCGCCGCTACGCCGCAGGCGGCCAAGGTCTGATGGCCGGGTTGTTCGCGGGCGTGCTGCGCGCGGGCATCCCGGTGTGGACCGACACCACGCTGCTGCGCCTGGTGAACGGCGAACGTGTGACCGGCGCGGTCGTGGATCACGGCGGGCGCGAGGTGACGATCACCGCGCGGCGCGGGGTGGTGCTGGCCACCGGTGGTTTCGACCACAGCATGGACATGCGGTGGAAGTTCCAGTCGGAATCGCTGGGCGCCAACGTCAGCCTGGGCGCCGAGTCCAACACCGGCGACGGGATCCGCGCGGGGCAGGAACTCGGCGCCGGCATCGCGCTGATGGATCAGGCATGGTGGTTCCCCGCCATCTCACCCCTGCCCGGCAAGGCGCCCGCGGTGATGCTGGCCGAACGGTCGCTGCCGGGCTCCCTGATCGTGGACCAACACGGGCGCCGGTTCGCCAACGAGTCCTCGGACTACATGTCGTTCGGCCAGCGGCTGCTCGAGCTGGAACGCTCCGGCAGCCCGGTGGAGTCGATGTGGATCGTCTTCGATCAGCAGTACCGCAACAGTTACGTCTTTGGCGCCGAACTGTTTCCGCGGATGCGCATTCCGCAGGCATGGTACGACGCCGGCATCGCGGTGCGGTCCGATAGCCTGTCGGAGTTGGGTGCGCGGATGGGGGTGCCGGTGCCGGAGTTCTTCGCGACGATGACCCGCTTCAACGAAAACGCCTCCGCCGGTGTGGATCCCGACTTCGGTCGGGGCCGCAGCGCCTACGACCGCTACTACGGCGACCCGACGGTCAAGCCGAATCCCAACCTGCGCCCGTTGGTCAGGGGGCCGTTCTACGGCGTGCGGATGGTGCTCAGCGATCTGGGTACGTGCGGCGGGCTCGAGACCGACGCGCGGGCGCGGGTGCTGCGCGAGGACGGCGGTGCGATCGCTGGGTTGTACGCGATCGGCAATACCGCCGCGAACGCGTTCGGCACAACGTATCCGGGGGCGGGCGCGACGATCGCGCAGGGCCTGGTGTACGGCTACATCGCCGCGCTGGACGCGGCAAGCATTTAGTCGGCGTCGCGCTTGGCCTGGACCTGCTTTTCGATCTCGCGCCAGTAACCCGGTGTGGGGCGCGGTTTCCCGAAGCCGCCCTTCGCGGCCTTCTTCAGGACGGCGTCCGCCTCGTCGAGTTCCTTCATGAGTTCCAGGGCGAACTCGCGCTCGGCCGCGTAGTACTTCGCCGCCCAGCGCAGCGCGATCACCGAATACGCCCACGCGGGTTCGATCTCGGCGCCGTCGGCGTCTTCGACGGCCTTGCGATGACGCGCCTCCGCGTATCCGACGTACTCCTGCAGTAATTCCTTGAGCCGGGCCGGGTTGGTGAGGTGACCGAACGTCACGCGCAACAACACGCTGTGTTTGAGGACCGGCGGGTCCACCGGCGCGTCGTTGACCCACTCGATCGCGGCGGCCATGCCGGCCTCGGTGATCTTGTAGAGCCGGCGGCTGCGGGTGCCCTCGTCGCGCTCGACGCGCGAGGTGACCAGGCCGAGGCCCTCGAGCTTCTTCAGCTCGGTATAGATCTGGCTGTAGGAGGGGCTCCAGTAGTAGAGGTCGACGCTCCAGTCGATCCACTTCTTGAGGTCATAGCCGGAGATCTCCTCCTCGTAGGACATCATGCACAGCAGCGCCCGGCTGGTGGCGGCGAGCGCCGACTTCACCGACTTGTCGCTGGGCTCGTCCATTTCGCCAGGTTAACAACTCGGGCGGGGCGATTGTGCGGCGAGGACCGCTGGTTGGGACATCGCGGCCGCGTTGTTATTGAGTCTGCTTGCGCGCCTTGGAGTATTCGAGCCAGAGTCGCACGACGCCCACGGCGGTGACGATGACCGCCACCGCGTAGACCATCAACCCGTATGAGGGCGTGACGTTGGCGAAGCCCTCACCCTTCCGGTTTTCTTTCGAAACGGTGTAGAACCACACGAACGTCAGCGCACCGAGCAGGCCGACCACGGCGCTGAGCCCGATCAGGCGCGCGACCGGCATCGAGGATCCTGTCAGGGCGGGAAGCGCCAACCCCACGGCGATCGCCGCCAGCACGACGACGACGAACTTCGCCTCCCCGGTGGCGGAGACCTCACGCGAGTCCAGGGTGTGCCCGAACAGCTTGATGCTGACCGTCGCAAACGGCAGGAAGATCGAGATGACGGTGGCGACGAGTCCCCCGAGCACAATCCACGCCGTGACCGACACCTTTGCGGCGGCACCCCTGACCGTCGCGAGGCCGTCGGACGCCGGCGCCGCGCCGGAGCTCGGAGGTTGGGGATCCGGCGAGGACCATTGCCGGGGCCGCGGCTGGGGTTGACCGGGCGGGCCCGGCGGCGGCGCACCGGGGGCGGAATGGACCGGCGGCGGCGGCCGATTGGGCGGTGGGGGCGGCGGCATCGGCGGCGGCATCGGCGGCTGCACGGGCTGCGTCGGCGCGGCCGCGCGCGGCGGCTGAGGCGGGGGTTGCGACAGGGGCACGGCCTGCGTCGGCGCCGCGGACGGCGGCGGTGCGGGTGGCTGCTGCTGCCGCGGAGGCATGACGGGTGGTCGCGGGGCCGGCGCGCTCGGCCTTCGCTGATGGTGCGACGTCCAATGCCGGCCGTCCCAGTACCGCTGGGCGTTCGAGTCCTGTGGGTCGTCGTACCAGCCGGGCTCGTTGGGCGTCGCCATGGGCAGAACCTCTCGGTTGACTGAACTGCACCCGTGAAAGCGAGAATAGCGCGCGCGTCCACCATCAGCGACGCCGCCGTGCAGGGGATGTGGCAGGCTTTAGCCCAGTCCAACTGACGGATGGGATCTCGATGGGCGATCGCGACGACGACGAATCAATCTCCGCGGCAACCGATTCCACCCCGGCTAGCCCCCCGCAGGGCAGCCGGCGGTCACGGGCCGCGATCGTCGCCGGCGTCGCCGCTGTCGTCGTGACCGTCGCCCTGTTGGTGGGGCTGCGGCTCGACCGCGCCCCCCACACAGCGCCCTCGCCGACGCCGGCGCCCGGCGCCGCCCCGGCCTCCCCCGGTTGCGACATCTCGCCGCTGCTCGCGTCGATGTCGCCCCGCGACAAACTCGCCCAGCTGCTGATGGTCGGCGTGACCGACGCGGCCGACGCCCGCGCGGTCGTCGCCAACCAGCACGTCGGGGGCATCTTCGTCGCCAGCTGGACCAACCTGTCGATGCTGACCGACGGGTCGCTCGCCGAGATCGCCGGTGCGGCGGGGCCGTTGCGCCTGGCCGTCAGCGTCGACGAGGAGGGCGGCCGGGTCGGGCGGTTGTCCTCGCCGGCGCTGCTCGGGACGGCGCCGTCGGCCCGCTCCCTGGCGCGAAACCAGACGCCCGACCAGGTCTACCGGCTGGCGCTGGATCGCGGACGCCAGATGCGCCGCCTCGGGATCACCATCGACTTTGCGCCCGTCGTCGACGTCACCGACGCGCCCGACCTCACGGTGATCGGTGACCGCTCGTTCAGCGACAACCCCGCGGTGGTCACGCAGTACGCCGGCGCCTACGCGCGCGGCCTGCGCGACGCCGGGATCCTGCCGGTGCTCAAGCACTTTCCCGGCCACGGCCACGCGTCCGGTGACTCGCATGCCGCCGGCGTGGTCACCCCGCCGCTCGACCGGCTGCAGGGCGCCGATCTGGTTCCCTACCGGACGCTGGTGTCGCAGGCACCCGTGGGGGTGATGACCGGCCACATGCAGGTTCCCGGGCTGACCGGTGACGACCCCGCGAGCCTGAGCGCGGCGGCGGTCGCGTTGTTGCGCAACGGAACCGGCTACGGTGGGCCGCGATTCGACGGCCCGGTGTTCACCGACGACCTGTCGAGTATGCGGGCGATCACCGACCGCTACGGAATCTCCGAGGCGGTGCTCAAGGCCCTGCGGGCCGGAAACGACAGGGCGCTGTGGGTCAGCACCACCGCGGTGCCGGCCGTGCTCGACCGGCTGCAGTCGGCGCTGGCCGCCGGCGAGCTGAACATGCGCGACATCGAGACCTCGGTGCGGCGGATGGCGGCGGCCAAAGCATCCCATTCCCCGTGCTGACCGCAGCATTGCTGAAATCCGCTGTGCGACATAGCATTCAGCTCGGTGGCGGGTCCTCGCTGAGCTGGGTCTTGATGTCGAATTCGGCACGATCGCCGTCCACCTTGGTGATCTTCATGTACGCCGTGTAGGGGCCGTCGGGACCGGTGAAGTGGCAGTGGAATGTCCCGCCGACCTTGGCCTCGACGCCGGAGGGGCACTTGACATCGGTCGGGGTGAAGCCCGTGTGCTGCGTCACCGCGTCGGCGATGGCTTTCGCGGCCGAACTTGGCTCGATCGTCTTGTTGCCGAAGACGAACACAAACGCCAACACGCCTGCGACGACAAGGAATAGGACCGCGGCGACGACGCCCGCGATGATGAGCGGAGTTCGGGATCGTCGCTGTGCCGGGAGCCACGGTGATTGCTGACCCGGCGGCAGCGGCGGGGCGTACGGGGGCGGATACGCGGCCTGGGGCGGCGGGACCGGCTTTTGCCGGCGGTGCGGCGCCCAACTTTGCCCGTCCCAATAGCGCTGCGCGTTCGGGTCCTCGGGGTCGTCGTACCAGCCCGGCGGGATGGGTGTCGTCATGGTCTCCAGCGATCAATGGTGACGCCCATCATCGCACCGCGGGCCGATTTTGTCGTGGTATCAGCAACGAGATGTTCCTCCGATTGGCCGGTTCGCCGCGCGGGCGGTCATCGGTGCGGGCGCGGTGCTACAGTTTGCCCACCGCGCCGCCGGGTCCGCAGGCAACTGGGCATCACCCGAGAAGGAGGCCTCCGGTGGCCGAAAAGGGCAGCCGCAGAAGCCAACTGAGTTCGACACCCGAGCGTGATCACCACATGAGCCGCAAGCGCGTCGTGATCGCCGGGTTGGGCGACGTCGGTGTGCTCACCGCGATCCGCCTCGCGCGGCACGCCGACGTCGTCGGAATCTCGGCCAAACCCGCGCTGGTGAGCGGCCAGGAACTCGGCGTGCGCCTGGCCCGTCCGGCCGACTGGGCCCGCGACTACTGGATCCCGTTCGACAAGTTCCGCCGCCTCGACGGGGTGCGCACGGTGCAGGCCGCCCTTGTCGAGCTGGACTTGGCGGCCCGCACCGTCGTGGGCCGGCGCGACGACGGCACGACGGTCGTCGAACAATACGACGCGCTGGTCATCTCGACTGGTGTCAGCAACGGATTCTGGCGGCGCCCGACGCTGCAGTCGCCGGCCGAAATCGGCGCCGACCTGCGCGCCGCCCACGACCGGGTGGCCGCCGCGACCTCCGTGATAGTCATCGGCGGTGGTGCGGCCGCGATCACCAGCGCCGCCAACCTGGCCACCACCTGGCCGGCCAAGCGGATCGACCTGTACTTCCCCGGAGAGCGCGCCCTGGGCGAGTACCACCCGGCGATCTGGAACCGCATCCGCGGCCGGTTGATCGGCCTTGGCGTGGGCCTGCACCCCGGGCACCGCGCCACGGTCCCCGACGGCTTCCCTGGCGACGAGATCACCGCCGAACCGGTGGACTGGAGCACCGGACAACCCCCGAGCTCCGCCGACGCCGTGCTGTGGGCGATCGGCCGGGTGCGGCCCAACACCGGGTGGCTGCCGCCGGAACTGCTCGACGAGCGCGGATTCGTGCGCGTGACACCGGAGCTGCGGGTGCCCGGTCACCGGGGCGTCTTCGCGGTCGGGGACGTCGCGGCCACCGACCCGCTGCGCAGCTCCGCGCGCAATCGCGGGGACGCGTTGGTGGCCAACAACATTCGCGCCGAGATCGCGGGCCGGCAGCTGCGCACCCTGCGGACGCCGGCCCGGCGATGGGGCTCGCTGCTGGGCATCCAGCCCGACGGGCTCGAGGTGTTCCTGCCCACCGGCCACGCGTTCCGCTTCCCGCCCTGGTCGGTCGAACGCGTGGTGATGCCGTGGGTCGTGCGATGGGGCATGTATCGCGGGGTGCGCGCGAACCAGCCATTCCGCTAGCCGTTGCGTCGACTGTTCGGCAAGAAGACTGTTCGAGCAAGAAGGAGAGCCGGTGTCCCGCCCCGCGACCGGTGACGAGCTGCACCGGAGCCTGGGCCTGTTCGACGCGGTGGTGATCGGGCTGGGCTCCATGATCGGGGCGGGGATCTTCGCCGCGCTCGGGCCCGCCGCGCGGGCCGCCGGCGCCGGGCTGCTGCCGGGCCTGGCGCTGGCGGCGGTGGTGGCCTACTGCAACGCCACATCGTCGGCGCGCCTGGCCGCCCGCTATCCGGCCTCCGGCGGCACCTACGTGTACGGCCGCGAGCGGCTCGGGGACTTCTGGGGATACCTGGCGGGCTGGGGCTTCGTGGTCGGCAAAAGCGCGTCGTGCGCGGCGATGGCGCTGACCGTCGGCGCGTATGCCTGGCCGTCGCAGGCGCACGCGGTCGCGGTCGCCGCGGTGGTCGCGCTGACCGCGGTGAACTACGCCGGCGTGCGGAAGTCGGCGTGGCTGACCCGCGTCGTCGTGGCGCTGGTGCTCGCGGTGCTGGCCGCGGTCGTCGTCGCCGCGTTCACCTCGCGCGACGCCGGCGCCGATCACCTGAGCCTGAGCGGCGTCACCGCCGGCGGCGTGTTCCAGGCCGCGGGGTTGCTGTTCTTCGCCTTCGCCGGCTATGCGCGCATCGCCACCCTGGGCGAGGAGGTGCGTGACCCCGCCCGCACCATCCCGCGGGCCATCCCGCTGGCACTGGGCATCGCCCTGGCCGTGTACGCGCTGGTGGCCGTCGCCGCGCTCGCCGCGCTGGGGCCGCGGCGCCTCGCCGAGGCCGCGGCGCCGCTGTCCGAGGCGGTGGCGGGCATCGGCTGGCTCGGGCCCGTCGTGCGGGTCGGCGCGACGGTGGCGGCGCTGGGCTCGCTGCTGGCGCTGATCCTCGGGGTCTCGCGCACCACGCTGGCCATGGCGCGCGACCGCCACCTCCCCCACGCCCTGGCCGCCGTGCACCCGAGGTTCCGGGTGCCCCACCGCGCCGAGTTGGCGATCGGTGTCGTCGTGGCAATATTGGCCGCCGTCGCCGATCTCCGCGGCGCCATTGGCTTTTCGTCGTTCGCCGTGCTGATCTACTACGCCGTGGCCAACGCGTCCGCGTTCACCCTGCGGCCCGACGAGGGGCGGCCGCTTCGCGCGATCCCGGTGATCGGATTGGCCGGGTGCGTGGTGCTGGCGTTCGCGCTGCCGCTGACGTCGGTGCTGTCCGGCGCGGCGGTGCTGGGCATCGGCATCGCCGCCTATGTGATCCGGCGCGCGATTCCCACGCGGGCCGATCGGGAAGACTGAGCGGATGGCCGAGTCCGGAACGGAAGCGTTCGAAAAGCTCGTCGCGCTGCTGAACTATCCGATGTACGTCGTCACCACCCGGGCCGGTGGCGTCGCGGCCGGCTGCCTGGTCGGGTTCGCCACCCAGACCAGCATTCATCCGCCGCGGTTCCTGGTCGGTTTGTCCACCAAGAACCACACCTTCCGGGTGGCCTCGTCGGCCAGCCATCTGGCCGTGCACGTGTTCGACCGCGAGCACCTCGAGGTCGCGGAGCTGTTCGGCACCCAGACCGGCGACAGCGTCGACAAGTTCGACCGCTGCTCCTGGCATCCCGGCCCCGCGCAGCTACCCATCCTCGACGACGCGGCCGCCTGGTTCGCCGGCAAGATCCTCGACCGTTTCGCCCTCGGCGACCACGTCGGGCACCTGCTGGAACCGGTCGACGGCCGTCCGCCTCGGGAACTCGAGCAGTGGGTCTCCTTCGGAGACGTCCGCGACCTGCAACCCGGCCACGAGGCCTGACCCGTGCCGTCGGTACGGGTCGGCGCCGTCGGCGACGTCACCGAACTGGCGTCGTTCTACGCCGACCCGCCGGACGGGGTGCGCGCCAACATGATCTTCAGCGCCGACGGCGCCGCCGCCTTCGCGGGCCGCGCCGGGCCGCTGTCGTGCCCCACCGATCAACAACTGCTGCGAATCCTGCGGGGCTTCGCCGACGTCGTCCTCGTCGGCGCCGGCACCGCGCGCGCCGAGAACTACGGCCCGGTGCGGCTCACCGACGCGCAAGCCGACGGCCGGACCGCGCCGCCCCCGATCGCGGTGGTCAGCCGCACCGGCGCCCTGCCGGAGCGGTTGTTCAGCGACCCCGACCAGCCGCCGATCCTGGTGACCTGCGCGGGGTCCGCCGCCCGGCACCCGCACATGCGGACCGTGGTGGCGGGCGCGGACTCCGTCGACGTGGCCCGCGCCGTCGCGCTGCTGCGCGCGCAGGGCATGCACCGCATCCTGTGCGAGGGCGGCCCGACGCTGCTGGACGAGTTGGTCGACGCCGACGCGCTCGATGAGATCTGCGTGACGCTGGCGCCCAGACTCGCCGGCAGCCAGCCGGTCGGCGCGCGGCGGACGTCACGGCTGGCCGTGCCGACGGCGCTGCGGCTCGAGCACGCGCTGACGCACGGCGACTACCTCTTCCTGAGGTACCGCCGCTGAGCTCAGGCCCGCGGGTACCCCCGGCGGACCGTGCGGTCGAGGATGCCCAGCGTGGCCCGCAGCGCGCCCTCGGACAGCACCGGGAAGATCCCCGCCTCCCGCCACTTCGGGTCGATGCCCGACCAGTCGTAGAACGAGGTGACCTCGGTCGCGGCGCCGTCGTCGGCAGGCTCGAGCCGATAGCCGTAGACGTGTCCGATCTGCGGGCGGATCTTGCCCAGAACCGTCCAGGAGATCAGTCGATCCCGCTGGAAGTCCTGGATGCTGACGGTGACGTCGTATTTGCCGAAATCCGGGAAGTCGTTGAGCGCTTCGCGGTCCATGTGCACCACGAAGCTGTCCCCGGCGGCCGCCACCGGGTCGCCGTCGGCGTCCTGCAGCATGCCCGAGGAGTCGATCGCGACGTGGCCCTGCGGGTCGCAGAGCACCGCGAAGACGTCGACGGCCGGGGCGTTGATCGTGCGGCGGGTCTCGATGCGTTCGGTCATGGCCGCTACGTTACGTCGCACCGGGGACGGTTCAGTCGGCCATTCGGCATGCGGCGCGTCGAGGCGGTTCCTATGATGAAGGCTTGAGTACGATCTCCTCGAATTGCCTGCGCGACACAACCTTCGGCCCGTCCGTCCTCTCGCGAGCACCGGAAGGAGGACCAGCGGCCCCGTGAGCGATTCCAACGGCGCGGACCCGTACCGCAATCTGGCCGTCGACCGGCTGCGACCCGGCGAACTGCATTGGGTGCTGAACCACGACGCCGTGCACGGGATCGCCTACGCCTTCCGCAACCCCATCGCCGTCGCAGAGTCCATCGACGATCCGGGCGACGACCGCAAGACGTACCTGATCCGGGTCCGGCGCGACGACCTGGCCGGGGCGCTGGAAAAGATCAACGACTGGATCGTCAACAATCCCGGCCCGGCGGGGATGCAGGCGTACGGCTTCTTCCGGGCGCTGTCGCGCGAGGGGCTCAGCGAACGCGAATCGGACGGTAGCCAGCCGGACGCGAATTAGGCGGCTTTCTGGCAATTCAGCGTGCCGCGCGGTTGCTCAAGCCATTAGCCTTAGGCCTGGCGCGGCACCGGTTTGCGGTGCGCGGCGGATGAGGAGTCGGCGATGGGTGACACGACCGCGGATTCGCGGGAGGGTTCACAGTTCGGGCCGTATCGGCTACGGCGGCTGGTGGGCCGCGGCGGCATGGGCGACGTCTACGAGGCCGAGGACACGGTGCGCGAGCGGATCGTGGCGCTCAAGCTGATGTCGCAGGCGCTGTCGGCCGATCCCGTCTTTCGCTCCCGCATGCAGCGCGAGGCCCGCACCGCGGGGCGGCTGCAGGAACCGCACGTGGTGCCGATCCACGACTTCGGCGAGATCGACGGGCAGCTCTACGTCGACATGCGCCTGATCGACGGCACCAACCTGGCGACCACCCTGAGCCGGTTCGGGCCGCTGTCCCCGCCGCGTGCGGTGGCGATCGTGCGCCAGATCGGCTCGGCGCTCGACGCCGCGCACGCCGCCGGCGTCATGCATCGCGACGTCAAACCGGAAAACATCCTGGTCAGCGCCGACGATTTCGCCTACCTCGTCGACTTCGGGATCGCCAGCGCGACGTCGGACGAGAAGCTGACGCAGTTCGGCACCACCGTGGGCACCGTCAAATACATGGCCCCGGAACGGTTCAGCGAATCCGAGGTGACCCACCGGGCCGACATCTACGCCCTGGCCTGCGTGCTGTACGAGTGCCTGACCGGGTCCCCGCCCTACACCGGCGACACCGTCGGCGTGATGGGCGCCCACCTCAACCAGGCGATCCCGCGCCCGAGCGCCGCGCGCCCGGGCATCCCGGCGGCCTTCGACGGGGTGATCGCCCGCGGCATGGCCAAGGATCCCGCGGCCCGCTACGCCACCTGCGGCGACTTGTCCGCGGCGGCCTACGCGGCGCTGGGCACGACCGACCAGGACCGCGCCACCGACATCCTGGAGCGCAGCCAGGTGGCCAGGCTGCCGGCCGCGTTCGCCGGGCACGCGCCGAGCGGGTATGCGCCGGCGCCGCTCATGGCGAACCAGGCGCCGGGCTGGACCCCGCAGCCGACGGGATGGCCCGGCACACCCGGCTGGGGCACCGGCGATATGGGCAGCATGGGCGGTTGGGGGCCGCCGCCGCGGCCCAGCCGCAAGCCGTGGCTGTGGGCGGGCGCGGCCGCGGCCGTCGTGGTGGCCGTCGTGGGCGGGATCGCGGTGGTGGCCGCCCAACCGTGGAAGTCGTCGTCCCCGGCCTCCCCGGGCTCCGCGCCGACGTCGGCGCCGCCCGCGCCGGACGCGGTCGAGCTGCGCGTGCTCGACGACGGTGTGTCCGTGGGCAGCTCGGTGGCGCCGGTGACGATCGACATCTTCAACGAGCCGATCTGCCCGCCGTGCGGCAGCTTCATCCGCTCGAACGCAGCCGACATCGACAGCGCGGTCAACAACAAGAAGCTGGCGGTGCGCTACCACCTGCTCAACTTCCTCGACGACCAGTCGCGCAGCAAAACCTATTCCACCCGGGCGGTGGCGGCCACGTATTGCGTTGCGGCGCAGAACAACCCGAAGCTCTACCTGAGCTTCTACTCGGGACTGTTCGCGAGCAACTTCCAGCCGGCGGAAAACGCCCCCGAGGACCGCACCGACGGCGAACTGGCGCAGCTGGCCAAGACCGTGGGCGTCGCCCCGAGCGTGATCGACTGCATCAAGACCGGCGACGACGTCAGCCCCGCCAAGGCCAAGGCCGCCGCCGGCGACGCGACGCTGGCCGGGTTCAACGCCAACGGCACGCCGTTCGTGTGGGACGGCGCCACGTCGGTGAACTATCAGGACCCGACCTGGCTGACCAAGCTGATCGGGTAATTGCGCGCCGAAACTGCAACCAGAGCGTGATTTTCGCGTTTTCGACGCTCTCAGCGCAGGCTCGGCGTCGCCATCGAGCGCTATCGTGCAAACCTATGGCCAAGCCCCGTTCACCGGATCTGGTTGTGGTCGCACCCGTGAAAAAGTGGTCGTGCGCGGCCTGCGGCGACGGCGAGGGCTTCTTGAGGATGGAAGATCGCGGCCCGCTCTGCCTTGATTGCGCCGACCTCGGTCACCTCATCTTCCTGCCGGCCGGCGACGCGGCGCTGACCAGGCGGGCCAAGAAAGCCAGCGGGCTCTCGGCGGTGGTTGTGCGTTGGAGCCGTGCCCGCAATCGCTATGAGCGCCAAGGGATTCTGGTGGAGGCGGACGCCCTCGAGCGAGCCGAAGCCGAGTGCCTATCCGATGCCGAGGCACGCTCGCGCCGCCGAGATCGGGACGAGGCGCGGCGCGCGGCCGAGGACGTGCGCCTTCAGGACGAGTTCGCCGCCGCGATCCGTGACCTGTTCCCCGGTTGTCCGCCTGCCAGGGCCAACGAGATAGCGGGGCATGCGGCAACGCGCGGCAGTGGCCGGATTGGGCGAACCGCCGCAGCGCGGGCGCTTGACCCCGACGCTATCCACCTCGCGGTTAAGGCATCCGTCCGGCACGTCGACACGAACTACGACCAGCTGCTGATGGCAGGCGCCGACCGCGCAGCCGCACGCGATCGGGTGCACGAACTCGTCGAGGACGTGTTGCGTGCTTGGCGCGCAGTGAGTCCGGGGCCCGATGTGGGCGACTGATGTCGCCGAGACTGCAACCAGGGCGCGACTTTCGCGTTTTCGACGCTCTCAGCGCAGGCTCGGTGGTCTAACCGCAGGGATGCTCAGCGTCATGGCTTCGATTATCTACTGCGATTCGTCCTCGCGCTCGGCGTCGGCCACCGTCAACGGCAGCGCCAGCTCCTCCAGCGGGCGGCGCTCGGCCGCGACGCCGAGCCACAATTCGACCAGCCCCGCGGCGGCCATAACCGCGGCCCCGATCAGGAACGACCACACCACCTGGCCGCGGTCGCCGGAATTGATCAACTGCCCGAACAGCACCGGGCCACTGATGCCGCCGATCGCGGTGCCCACCGCGTAGAAGAACGCGATGGCCAGCGCCCGCGTCTCCATCGGGAAGATCTCGCTGACCGTCAGATACGCCGCGCTGGCACCCGCCGACGCCAGGAAGAAGGCCGCCGCCAGCACGGCGATGAACGCCCACGCGCCGCCCGTTCCGGTCACGAACACCACCGCGAGGCCGACGGCCACGACGGCCGAACCGAGATAGGTCGCGGTGATCATCGGTTTGCGGCCGACGCTGTCGAACAGGTGCCCCAGCGCCAGGGGGCCGACGAAGTTGCTCAGCGCCCACAGGATGAAGAACAGCGGCACCTTGGCCGACGGGACGCCGTAGAAGCCGCTGAGCAGCGTCCCCAGATTGAAGGTGACGCCGTTGTAGAGGAACGCCTGCCCGATGAACAGCGAAAGGCCCAGGACCGCGCGCCGCGGGTACAGGGTGAAGGCCACCCTGGCGATCTCGCGGAACGAAATGGTCTCGCGCTGGCGGACTTTGAGGGGGCGGCCCTCGGGCTCGGGCAGCGCTTCGCCGGTGGCGTGCTGCACCTCGTCTTCGATGTCGCCGACGATCCGCTCGGCCTCCTGCGCGCGCCCGTGAATGAACAGCCAGCGGGGGCTCTCCGGAACGTTGCGCCGGACCAGCAGGACGAAGATGCCGAAGATCGCGCCGATGCCGAAGGCCAGGCGCCAGCCGATGTTCGCCGGGAAATTCGACGTGTCCAACAGCAGCAGCGCCCCGGCCGCGCCGGCGGCCGAACCCAGCCAATAGGTCCCGTTGATCACCAGGTCCACGCGGCCGCGCACCCGCGCGGGGATCAGCTCGTCGATCGCGGAATTGATCGCCGCGTATTCGCCGCCGATCCCGGCGCCGGTCAGGAACCGCGCGATGAAGAAGTACCAGGGTGCGAAGGCGAATGCCGTTGCCACGGTGGCGATCAGGTACACCGCGAGGGTGAGGATGAACAGGTTGCGCCGCCCGAACCGGTCGGTCAGGTGGCCGAAGAACAGCGCGCCCAGGCAGGCGCCCGCGATGTAGAACGCCGCGGCCGTCCCGATCTGGGCGGCGTCCAGCGCGATGCCGCTGCCTTTCTCGGTGAGGCGCGACGACACGTTGCCGACCATGGTGACCTCGAGCCCGTCGAGGATCCAGACGCCGCCCAGACCGATGACGACCCGCCAATGGAACTTCGACCACGGCAATCGGTCCAGGCGCGCCGGCACCTGGGTGGTGATGGTTCCGGTTTGCACGCCCTCGCTCACCTAGCGTGACTCCTCGGGGGTCCAGGCCGGTGGCTGGCCGGGGTGGCCGGGGAACAGGTAGTCGATGAAAGCCGCTGCGGTGGGCTGTGGTTCGTGGTTGGCCAGCCCGGGTCGTTCGTTGGCCTCGATGAAAGCGTACTCGGCGCCGGTGACGTCGGGCACCAGCAGGTCGATGCCGGTGACGGGGATGCCGATCGCCTCGGCGGCGGTCACCGCGACCCGGCACAGTTCCTGGTTCACGATGGCGGTGACGTCGTGGATGGTGCCTCCCTGATGCAGGTTGGCGGTGCGGCGCACGCGCAGCCGGGAGCCCTGGGGCAGCACGTCGTCCAGCGTCCAGCCGGCCTCGGCGACGGTCGACTCGGTGAGGTCGTCGATCGGGATCTTGGACTCGCCGCCGGTGGCCGCGGAGCGCCGCCGGCTTTCCGCCGCGATCAAATCGCGCACGGTGTGCTCCCCGGTGCCGATGATCTCCGGCGGCATCCGCAGCGCGGCGGCGACGACGCGGCCGTCGATCACCACCAGGCGCAGGTCGTCGCCGGCCACCCGCTGCTCGATCAGCACGTCGGGGTACTGCTTGCGTGCCCGCGCCAGCGCGGCGCTCAGGTCGTCGGGTCCGTTGTCCGCGGTGACGCCCACCGTGATGCCCTTGCCCTGTTCGCCGCGGGTGGGTTTGACGACGACCTCGCCGACCTCGGCCAAAAAGTTGCAGTCGCCGTCATCGAAGGTGGCCAGCCGGGCGCGGGGCACGGTGATGCCGGCCTCGGAGACCAGGCGCCGCGTCAGGCGCTTGTCGTCGCAGCGGCACATCGCGACCGCCGAGGTGTATTCGGACAGCGACTCGCGGGTGATGACGCTGCGTCCGCCGTGGGTCAGGCGCATTTCCCCGGTCTCGGCGTCGAGGACCTCGACCCAAATCCCGCGGCGCAGCGCCTCGTCGGCGATGATCCGCGCGTAGGGGTTGAGGTCGTCGACGGTCTCCGGCGGCGGGCTGAACAGCGGCTCGTTGATCGCGTTCTTGCGCTTGATCGCCAGCACGGGCACGCGGCGGAAGCCCAGCTTCTCGTAGAGCCCGATGGCGGCGGCGTTGTCGTGCGCGACGGACAGGTCCATGTAGGCGCGCCCGGCGTTGCGGAAATGCTCGGCCAAAGCCCGGGTCAGGGCGGCGCCGATGCCGGGCAGCCCGGCGGCCGGGTCGACGGCCAGAGTCCACAGGCTCGACCCCTCTTCGGGGTCGGAGAACAGCAGCTCGTGGTCGACACCGGTCACGGTGCCCACCACGGCGCCGTCCGCGTCGCGCACCGCCAGCAGGTAGGTGACCGCCGGCACGTTGAGCTGGTTGTGCCAGATCACGTCGACGCCGGCGGGGACCATGCCGCAGCGCACGTAGACGCGGTTCATCGCGTCGGCGTCGACCGGTTCGTTGGGCGGGCGCACGGTCACGCCCAGCGGCGCCGGCGAAAGGTCTTCGGGCTTCAGCGAATCGGCGAAGCGCAGCCGGTAGGTGTGGCTGGGATCGATGAACAGCTCGGTCGGCGCCTCGGCGACCACGACGTGGGATTCGCGCGCATAGATGCAGATGTCGCGACGCCCCGGCCCCTCCCGGCGCAGCGCCTCGACGAGCTCGTGGGCGTCGGCGAAGGTCTGGCCGAAAATCAGTCGGCCCCAACCCAATTCGAGTTCGACGTCCTTGGACATCGCCTCGACCAGCTCCGGCGGCGAGGCGTCATGCAGACCCAGCGTGATGGCCTCGGTATGGTCCTCCGAAGAGTGGTCCATGACGGTCATGCGGCCTGCCCGGTGACACCGTGGCGCTGCAGCCACAACTCCAGCAGCGCGATCTGCCAGAGTTCGTTGCCGCGCAGCGGGGTCAGCCGGCCATTGGGATCGGCCAGCAGGGCGTCGACGGCGTCGGAGTTGAACAGCCCGCGCTCCTTGGCCACCGGCGCGTAGAGCGCGTCGCGAACCATATCCAGGTAGGGCCCCTCCAGGTGGGTCAGTGCGGGAACCGGGAAATAACCCTTGGGCCGATCGATGACCTCCGACGGAATCACCCGTCGCGCAGCCTGTTTGAGCACGCCCTTGCCGTCATGCGCGGTCTTCAGCCCCGGCGGGCAGGTGGCCGCCAGCTCGACCAGCTCGTGGTCGAGGAACGGCACCCGCCCCTCCAGTCCCCAGGCCATAGTCATGTTGTCTACCCGCTTCACCGGGTCGTCGACCAACATCACCGTCGTGTCGAGCCGCAGCGCGCGGTCGACGCCGGTCTCGGCGCCGGCGCGCGCGAAGTGCTCGCTGACGAAGCGTTCGGCGGGATCGCCCTGCGGCAGGTAGCCCGGCCCCACGATCGCCCGGACGCCGGCTGCGTCGCGGTCGAAGAACGCGCCGCGGTACTGGGCGACGGCGCCGTCCAGCGTCGCCGCGGCCGGCGCGCCCATCGGCGGGTACCAGTGATAGCCGGCGAACACCTCGTCGGCCCCCTGCCCCGACTGCACGACCTTCACGTGGCGCGACACTTCCTGGCTGAGCAGGTAGAAGGCCACGCAGTCGTGGCTGACCATCGGCTCGCTCATCGCGCCGATCGCCCCGTCCAGCGCGGGCAGCATCCGTTCGGTGCCGATGCGGATCTGGTGGTGGTCGGTGCCGAAGCGCTCGGCGATGATGTCCGACCAGCGGAACTCGTCGCCGGCCACGCCGCCGGCCGACTCGAAGCCGATGGAGAACGTCGACAGCCCGTGCTGGCCGGCCTCGGCGAGGAGCCCGACGATCAGGCTGGAGTCGACGCCGCCGGACAGCAGGCAGCCGACGGGCACGTCGGCGACGAGGCGGCGCTCGACGGCGATCCGCAGCGCGGCCAGCACCGCGTCCTCCCAGTCGCGCTCGGACCAGTCGGAGCGCTCGCCGCGCCGGGTGAAGTCGGGCTCCCAGTAGGTGGTGTCGACGCGGCGGCCGTCGGGTTCGAGCGCGACCAGCGACCCGGGCGGGATCTTGCGCACGCCGCGCAGGATGGTCAGCGGCGCCGGCACCACGGAGTGAAACGTCATGTAGTGGTGCAGCGCGACCGGGTCGATGCGGGTGTCCACCCCGCCGCCGGCCAGCAGCGCCGGCAGGCTCGACGCGAACCGGATCCGGTGGGCGTTCTCGGTGACGTACATCGGCTTGATGCCGAGCCGGTCGCGGCCCAGCAGCACGCGGCCGCTGTCGCGTTCGGCGATGGCGAACGCGAACATCCCCTGCAGGTGGCTGACGAAGTCGTCGCCCCAGCGGTGGTAGGCCTTCAGCAGCACCTCGGTGTCGCTGTGCGAGAAGAACCGGTAGCCGTGCCCGGTCAGCTCGCGGCGCAGCTCCTGATAGTTGTAGATGCAGCCGTTCCAGGCGATCGTCAGGCCCAGTTCGGCGTCGACCATCGGCTGCGCGCCGGCCTCGGTCAGGTCGATGATTCTGAGGCGACGATGACCGAGCGCGACGCGGCCCTGTGACCAGGCACCCGCCGCGTCCGGCCCCCTGGGTGCCATCACCGCGGCCATCGAAGATACGGCCGCTACGTCGGGAACCCGGTCGTCGAGTCGAACCTCACCGGTGACTCCACACATCCCCTCGACCCTACCGCGACCCGCGGCTGGGCACGTCGCGCGGCCGACGGCGAGCGATTTTGGCGTCGGCAGGGT